>JBBECE010000019.1:0-112796 GCA_040881985.1 Cucumibacter sp. | reverse complement strand
CCGCCATGCGGCATTTCGTTGGCCAGCATGAAATGCGTGTTGATCCAGGTACAACCGTATTGCAGCCGCGCCGCCGCCTGCATCGCCCGGCCGACGCCCCGCGTCCAGACCGAAGAGGCGAGCCCATACTCGGAATCGTTGGCCCAGGAGACGGGGTCGTCCTTATCGGTAAAGCGCGTCACCGAAACGACCGGCCCGAAGACTTCCTTTTGCACGATCTCGTCGCCCGGCAAGGCCCCCGCCACCACCGTCGGCTTGTAATAGAAGCCCTTGTCGCCGGCCGGCTTGCCCCCGGTTGTCACCTCGACATGCTTCAGCGACATCGCCCGCTCGACGAAACCCGTCACCCGCTCGCGCTGCCGCTTCGAGATCAGCGGCCCGATCTCGTTCCCGGTGTCGTCGGCTTCCCCGAAGCGGATTTTAGCGACCGCGGCCGAGAGATCGGCGACGAGCTTTTCGTAGATTTTTGCCCCCGCATAGATGCGGCAGGCCGCGGTGCAATCCTGCCCAGCATTGTAATAGCCAAAAGTCTTCACCCCCTCGACGACGGCGCCGATTTCGGCGTCGTCAAAGACGATGACCGGCGCCTTGCCGCCCAACTCAAGATGCGTGCGCTTGACCGATTTGGCCGCCGCCTCCAGCACTTTCTTGCCGGTTGCGATGTCCCCGGTCAGCGAAATCATCCTGACCGAACGGTGATTGATGAGCGCGCTGCCGACGCTTTCACCGCGCCCCAAAACCACGTTCGCCACCCCCTCGGGCAGGATCTCGGCGAACAGTTTCGCCATCTTCAGCGCCGTCAGCGGGGTCTGCTCGGACGGCTTGAAGACGACCGTATTGCCGGCGGCGATCGCCGGGGCGAGCTTCCAGGCCAGCATCATCAGCGGATAGTTCCAGGGCGCGATCGAGCCGACGACCCCGACCGGGTCGCGCCGGGTCATCGAAGTCAGGCCCGGCAGATACTCCCCGCCCGCCATCGCCGGCAGCGTCCTGGCCGCGCCCGCGAAGAACCGCCAGCAATCGAGGATCGCCGGAATTTCGTCATTGGTCACCGCCCCGATCGGCTTGCCGCAATTCAAAGCCTCGACCGCCGCGAAATCTCCCGCCTCCGCCTCGATCCGGTCGGCGATCTTGAGCAGATACCCCGACCGCTGCGCCGGCGTGGTGCGCGACCAGCTTTCGAACGCCTTGCTGGCGGCGGCAACCGCCGCGTCGACCTGGGAGGGCGAGGCTTCCTTGAGTTCCAGAATCGTCTCGCCGGTCCTCGGATTGACAATCGTCTCGGCCGCCGTCCCGCCGCCCTTTTCCAACCGGTCGCCGATCAGCATTTCTGTTTGCATGGCAAAATCCTCCGTCTCATTTGCCGGTGCCGGCGATTTCGGCCCCGGCGCGGGTGAAATAATAGGCCGCCAGAATCGGAATGAACGTCACCAGCACCACCGCCATCGCCACTACATTGGTCACCGGGCGCTGTCGCGGCCTGACCAGCTCCTCGAGCATCCAGATCGGCAGCGTCTGCTGCTGCCCGGCGGTAAAGGTCGTCACGATCACTTCGTCGAAGGAAAGCGCAAAGGCCAGCATGCCACCCGCCAGCAGCGCCGTGCCGATATTCGGCAGGATCACGTGCCGGAAAGTCTGAAAGCCGTCGGCGCCCAGATCCATCGCCGCCTCGACCAGCGAGCCGTGCAAGCGGCGAAACCGCGCCACTGCATTGTTGTAGACGACGACTACGCAAAAGGTCGCGTGCCCGAGCACGATGGTCCAGAAGGAAAAAGGAATGTCGGCGAGATTGAAGGCGGAGCGCAACGCGATGCCGGTGATGATCCCTGGCAGTGCGATCGGCAGGATCACCAAGAGCGAAATCGCCTCGCGACCGAAGAATTTGCTGCCCGACACCGCCGCCGCGCAAAGCGTGCCAAGTGCCAGCGCGATCAGCGTCGAGATCGAGGCGACCTGCACGCTGAGCGTCAGCGCCTGCCAGACGTCGGGGCGCTCGAAGGCCGCGCCGAACCATTTGAGGGTCAGACCCGGCGGCGGCCATTGATAGGTGCGCTCCTCGGTCGAGAACGCGTAAAGAAAAATCAGCGCCAGCGGCGCCAGCATGAAGGTGAGCCCCGCTCCGGCGGCAATTTTCAGCCCCAGCGGCATGGCGGCTGTGCCGTCAGAGCGCATCGAACGCTCCCGCGCGTTTGGCAAGCCAGAGATAGACGCCCATGATGGCGATGGGGACGATGGAGAACGCCGCGGCCAGTGGAATATTGCCGGCCGTGCCCTGATGCGCATAGACCGCCTGGCCGATGAAGAAATGCGAGGTGCCGATGATCTGCGGGATGATGTAATCGCCAAGCGTCAGCGAAAAGGTGAAGATCGACCCGGCGATGATCCCCGGCAGAGCCAGCGGGAAAATCACCCGCCAGAATGTCTGCAACGGGGAGGCCCCGAGATCGGAGGCCGCATCGACCAGCGTCGTGGGCACCCGTTCGAGCGCCGCCTGGGTCGGCAGGATCATGTAGGGCATCCACACATAGACGAAGACGATGAAGGTGCCCGTATACGAGATCGACAGCGAATTTCCCCCGATCACCGGCAGAGACAGCCAGGCGTCGAGCAGCCAGGTGAGGCGCAGATTCTCGAACACCCAGTTGAGGATTCCCTCGCGGGCAAGGATCAGTTTCCAGGCGTAGATTTTGACGAGATAGCTCGCCCAGAGCGGCAGCATGACGCCAAGATAGAACAGCGCCTTCCACTTGCCCTTCAGATACCGCGCCGCCGCATAGGCGATGGGAAAAGCGATGACCGCCGACGCCAGCGTCACCGCCGCCGCCATGGCGACCGTTCGCAAAATGATATCGAGGTTTTGCGGGCGCAGCAGTTCGCCATAGGTCTTCAGCGTCAGCTGGCTGCGATCGACCATCCCCGAAAATTCGTCGATCGCGAAAAAGCTCTGCACCAGCAGCGCGATCAGCGATCCGACATAGATGACGCCCAGCCAGAGGAGCGGCGGGGCGAGCAGCAGCAGCACGAAAATCTCCGGCCGGCGCCAGAAATAGTCGCTGATCGTGCCAATGAGCCCAGCGCGGGGCGGCATGACCACGGCGGCGGCGGTGCTCACTCCTCCCCCTCCATGAAATGGAAGGCATCGGTCGAAAAGGCGAGGCCGACATGGCTGCCTTCCTCTGGCGCCGTCTCCGAGGCGGGCACCACGGCATGGATGCGGGTGCCCCTGACATCGACCGCGATGCGGGTGGCCGCGCCGAGATAGGAGCGGGAGACAACGACACCCGATACAACTCCCTTGCCGGAGGCGGCGGGCACGAGCCGGATCGCCTCCGGCCTCAGACTCGCCCAGTTCCGCCTTCCGGTCACCGCCCCGACAAATTCGGGAGAGAGCACGTTGGAGGAGCCGACGAAATCCGCGACGAACCGCGAGACGGGCCTTGTGTAGATTTCTGCGGGCGTGCCCACCTGCATGATGCGGCCCTCGTTGAACACCGCCACCCGATCAGCCATGGAGAGCGCCTCGCCCTGATCGTGGGTCACGAACACGAAAGTGATGCCGAGCGCCTTTTGCAGGGCCTTCAATTCTTCTTGCATTTGCTCGCGCAGCTTGAGGTCGAGCGCGCCGAGCGGCTCGTCGAGCAGCAGCACTTTCGGGCGCGAAATGGTGGCGCGGGCCAAAGCCACGCGCTGGCGCTGGCCGCCGGACAGCTGGCCGGGCCGGCGCTCGCCATAGCCGGCGAGTTTGACCAGCGCCAGCGCCTCCTTGGTGCGGCGGTCGCGTTCGGCGCGCGGAAGCTTTTTCAAGAGCAGCGGGAAGGCGACGTTCTGCGCGACATTCATGTGCGGGAAAAGCGCATAGTCCTGGAAGACGGTGTTGACGCTGCGCCGGTAGGGCGGCACGCCCGCCACCTGTTCGCCGAAGATGGCGATCTCGCCGGAGGTCGGCTGTTCGAAGCCGGCGACGAGCCTGAGGCAGGTGGTCTTGCCGGAGCCGGAAGGTCCGAGCAGCGCGAAAAATTCGCCGGGGGCGATGTCGAGGGTGATGTCGTCAAGGGCGCGCACGGCGCCGAAATGCCGCGACACGGCCGCGAAACGGACGGCTGGATTCATCTGCCCCTGATCCCGAAACCGCCCGCCCCGTTTCGGGGGCGGGCGGCAAGCTCAGATCGCGCGGATCAGCGTCCGCCGATCACCCCGACATAGTCGGAAACCCAGCGATAATAGGGCACGCATTCGCCCTGGCTCGCGCACTGGGTGACCGGCGTCCGCCAGAAGCGGATCGCGTCGAAATTGTCATAGCCATTGGCGGAGCAGCCGGTGTCGCCGAGCAGTTCGTTGCCGGTGCAGGCCGCCGGCACCGACGGCACCGTGCCGAACCAGGCCGAGACATCGCCTTGCACTTTTGCCGAGAGCGAGTGTTCCATCCACATATAGCCGCAGTTGGGATGCGGGCTGTCGACATGCAGCATGGTGGTGTCGGCCCAGCCGGTAATGCCTTCCTTGGGGAACACCGAGCCGACCGGCGCGCCGCCCGCTTTCAGCACGTTGACCATGAACGGCCAGGAGCCTGAGGCGACCACGCCTTCATTGGTGAAGTCGTCCATTTGGATAAAGGCGTCGTGCCAGTAGCGGCCGACGAGCGTACGCTGCACGCGCAAGAGGTCGAGCGCGGCCTTGTATTGCTCTTCGTTCAGCTCGTAGGGGTCGGTGATGCCGAGCTCAGGCTGGTGCGTCATCAGATAGAGTGCCGCATCGGCGATGTAGATCGCGCCGTCATAGGCCTGCACGCGGCCGGAATTGGACTGGCCGTCGGGAAGGGTTGTCTCTTCGAAGACGACGCTCCAGCTGTCCGGCGGGGTCGGGAAGGCCTTGGTGTTGTACATGAGCACATTGGCGCCCCAGACATAGGGCGTTCCGTAGTGCACGCCGTCGACCGTGTGCCAGGCCGCGTCCTGCAGACGCGGGTCGATGGTCGACCAGCTCGGAATCAGCGCGGTGTTGATCGGCTGCGCGCGCTTGCCGGCGATCAGGCGAAGCGAGGCGTCGCCCGAGGCGGTGACGAGGTCGAACCCGCCCTCGTTCATCAGCGCCACCATCTCGTCGGAGGTGTTGGCGGTCTTCACATTGACCGCGCAACCGGTTTTCGCTTCGAATTCGGTGACCCAGTCATAGGCGGGGTCGGTTTCCCCACGCTCGATATAGCCGGCCCAGGCGACGATACTGACCTGACCCTCCCCGGCGCCGAGCGACATCAGCATTTCGGCGGCGCTCGCCTGACCCAATAGGCCCGCCGCCGCCAAGGCCGCGACGCCGGTTTTGAGTGTTGATTTCATGACTTTTCTCCCTGTCCGGGAGCCGTTCTCAGGCTCCCTTTGGCAGACACTACCGCGCCGCTCGCCAACCGCAAAGGGCCGCTAGACCCCTTGAGTATCAATCGTCTGAAGTCGCCGGTCCCCGCGCGACGGCAATAGGATTTGACTACACCAGAAACTCTGATACTTACGTCCACCCGTGCCGGCTCCCCCGCCCAAAAGGCCTGAAAATCAATGGCAAAGAACTTTCTGGTTGTTGACCCCGAGGACGGACAGTCCGTGCTCAGAGGGTTGGCCTCGCCAGTGCGCATCAAGATACTCAAACTTTTGCACACACACGGAGCGCTGAACGTCAACGAGATCGCCGGGCATCTGTCGCTGCCGCAGTCGACGGTGTCGTCGAACGTCCAGACCCTTGAGGAAGCCAGCTTGATCCGCACCGAGATCCACAAGGCGCGCAAGGGCAATCAGAAGGTCTGCCACTCCGCCTTCGACGAGGTTCTGGTGATGTTCAAGGAGGACATTCAGCGGATGCGCCCGGACGCCATCGAGGTCTCCATGCCGCTGGGGCTCTATACCAGCTGCGAGGTGACCTCGCCATGCGGTCTCTGCTCGACCGACGGCATCATCGGGCTATTGGACGTGCCCGACACCTTTCTCGACCCCGACCGGATGAAGGCGGGGCTGATCTGGTTCACGCGCGGCTATGTCGAGTACCAATTCCCTAACAATGCGCGGCTGTCGAAAACCGAAATCGACGCGCTTGAGTTTCTTATGGAACTGAGCTCGGAAGTCCCCGGCACCAGCGCCGACTGGCCCTCCGACATCAGCCTCGCCATCAACGGAACCGAGGTGGGGACCTGGACGTCGCCGGGCGATTTTGGCGACAAGCGCGGCGTTTATACCCCCGACTGGTGGAAGCTGAAGGGTTCGCAATACGGCAAATTGAAGAGCTGGCGGGTCAACCACACCGGTTCCTTCGTCGACGGGGTGAGGATTTCGGACGTGACGATGGCCGATCTCGGCATCTCCAACCACCATTCCATCCGCATGCGCATCGGGGTTCGCGAGGATGCCAAGCATCCGGGCGGCATCAATATCTTCGGCAAGGGCTTTGGCAATTACGACCAAGACATCATCCTGCGTCTGTACAATCGGAAGTAGGGCCGCCCTCGCACGCGGTCACCTGGCTGCTTGACGCGGCGGCGTCAGTCGGCTCCAATGTATCCAGCCCTGCGGTATAAATCCAAAAGTCGGGGGAATAGGGGAGGCCTATGAAGGCGACCGTTACGGCGCATCGGGACTTTCACGTCGCCACCATCGACAACCGGCTCTACGGCTCTTTCCTGGAGCATTTGGGCCGCGCCGTTTACTCGGGCATCTACGAGCCCGGTCACCCCACGGCGCACCAGAACGGTATGCGCGGCGACGTTATCGAACTGGTGCGCGAGCTCAACACGCCGGTTTGCCGGTATCCGGGGGGCAACTTCGTTTCCGCCTACAACTGGGAGGACGGAATCGGCCCCAGAAACCAGCGCCCGACGCGGCTGGATCTCGCCTGGCATACCTCCGAGAGCAACGAGGTCGGCATCCACGAGTTCGCGGACTGGTGCGCGGCGGCAAACACCGAGATGATGCTGGCCGTGAACCTCGGATCCCGGGGGCTCGACGCGGCGCGAAATTTCCTTGAATATTGCAACCACCCGGGAGGCAGCGCCTGGAGCGATCTGAGGCGAAAGAACGGCCGCGCCGACCCGTGGAACGTCAAGCTCTGGTGCCTAGGCAACGAGATGGACGGACCCTGGCAGGTCGGCCACAAGTCCGCCGACGAATACGGCAAGCTGGCCGCCGAGACCGCCAAGGCCATGCGCGCCTTCGACAAGTCGGTCGAACTGGTGGTGTGCGGGTCCTCGCATTCCTACATGCCGACCTTTCCGGACTGGGAAGCCACGGTTCTCGATCACACTTACGACGTGATCGATCATGTGTCGCTGCACATGTATTTCGCCAACCGGGACTCGCACACCGGCAATTTCCTCGCGCTCAACCGGCGGCTGGAAGAGTATATCGACACCGTCGCGGGCGTTATTCGCTACGTGAAGGCCAAGAAGCGCTCGAAGCGCGACGTCTATGTTTCGTTCGACGAATGGAATGTCTGGTACCACTCCAACCGGCAGGACCGCGCCATTCTGGACGGCGGCAATGGCTGGCCACACGCGCCGGGCCTGCTCGAGGACATCTACACCTTCGAGGACGTGTTGCAGGTCGGTTGCATCCTCAACTCGTTCATCCGGCGCGCCGATGTCGTCAAGATCGCCTGCATCGCGCAGCTGGTTAACGTTATCGCCCCGATCATGACCGAGAAGGGGGGGCCGGCCTGGCGTCAAACGACCTTTTATCCGTTGATGTTCGCGTCGCGTTACGGGCGCGGCAAGGCGCTCAACCTGATGGCTGCCTCGCCGGGCTACGATGCGGCGGTTGGCTCCGACATCCCCTATCTCGACATTTCCGGTGTCGACAATGGCGATGGGATGATTAGCTTCTTCGCCGTCAACCGCAACGGGGAGGAGGATCTGGAGGTCGCCGTGTCGCTCGAAGGGTTCGGCACCCTAAGCGTCGCCGAACACCAGACCATCCGGCATCAGGATCTCGGCGCCGTCAATACCGCGGCCAGGCCCGACAACGTCGCCCCCGCAAAAGGCAAAGGCGCGAAGGTGGAGGACGGCAAATTGCATCTGCGACTGCCGCCCTTTTCGTACCATGTCGTTCGGGTGCGAGCCGCCTGACACCGCCGCATTGCGTGCCGCAGGCTATCCACTTTTTTAAATACCGCTGTTTCCGGTATGTATCGCATACCGTGTTGACAACAACCGGTGCGCGGCTACGATCAGCATTGCGGGGCGCTGGAAAGGTGCTCCATCTCTGGGAGGAGAACATGCTGAAAATTCGTACGCTCATGGCGTCGGCCATGGTTGCGTCCATGGGGCTCGGCGGCGCCGGGCTCGCACAGGACGAGCCAGCCGCGCCGCCGATTACAAACTTTCCGCGCAACGAAACCCTTATCATCAATAATCCCGAAGGCCCTGCGGCCAACCCCGGTTGGTTCAACATCTGGGTGGCGGGTGCCGGCGGGAGCTGGAGCGGGGGCCTGCACCAATTGAACTTGGACACACTCTGGTTCATCGATCCCGATGCCGGTCTCGACGGCGCGGTCTACAACGAGCTGGCGACCGGCCCGGCTGAATACAACGCCGACTTCACCGAGATGACTGTCAAGCTGCGGCAGGGTGTCCTGTGGAGCGACGGCGTCGAGTTCACCGCCGCCGACGTGAAATATACCGTCGAAACCCAGGCGGCGACGCCGGGCTATGTATGGAGCGCTCCGTTTGCCGATGCGGTTGCGAGCGTCGACACGCCGGACGACTACACTGTCCACTTCGTGCTGAAGAAACCAAACGCACGCTTTCACAGCCTCTTCTCGGTGCGCTGGAACGCCGCCTGGATCATGCCTAAGCACATCTTCGAAGCGCAGGCCGATCCGATGGCCTTCGACAACAACCCGCCGGTCGGCCTTGGCCCCTATACCCTCAACTCGTTCGACCCGAATGGCGCATGGTACATCTGGGAGAGGCGCGCGGACTGGGACAAGACCGCGATGGCCGAATGGGGCATGCCTGCTCCCAAATACGTCATCTACCGGTCGATCCCCTCGCTCGACAAGCGCCTGATCGAAATGGTCAATGGCGACCTCGACATGATCCACGACCTTTCACCGGAGGGCATGTTCAATCTTGCCAAGCAGGCGCCGACCGCACGCGGCTGGTTCCCGGGCTTCCCCTATGCCCATCCGGATCCGACGCTGCCGATGGTCATCTTCAATACCCAGAACCCGATGTTCCAGGACAAGCGCGTTCGCTGGGCCCTGGCTCTGATGCTCGACCCCGTCGAGATGTCGATGGCGTCCTATCGCGGCGCTGCGACGCTCTCGGCGATCGCGATGCCGCCGACCGGCACGCATACCGACGACTATCACGCGCCGCTACAACAGTGGATGATCGACTACGAACTCGACACCGGCATGTCGAAGATCCACCCCTACGATCCGACCGTCGGCCAGAGGATCGCCGACACGGTCCGGCCGCAGTTCGGCGACGCGGTACCCACCGACCCGGAAGCCATCAACAAGTCCTTCGGGTACGGCTGGTGGAAGAAGGACCTGGTGGCTGCCGGCGAACTGCTCATGGCCGCGGGCTTCACCAAGCAGGGCGATCAGTGGATGAAGCCGGACGGCACGCCGTTCGCCTTCACGCTGAAGACCTTCGTCGAAGGCGTGATCAACCGTCTGGGCACCGATATCGCCCAGCAGTGGACGCAGGCGGGAGTCGCCGTGACGGCGGAAGCCGACCCGGTGATCTATGCGAACGATCTGCCGATGGGCCAGTATGAGGCCGCGACCGCGTGGTCGATCGAAACCTGGGGCGGCAATCCGGATCTCAGCTTCTTCCTCGACAGCTGGCACTCGGACTATGTCGCGGCTCCGGGCGAGCGGCAGACCGCCCGCAACTGGCAGCGCTGGAGCGATCCGCGGCTTGACGCGATCATCGAGCAAGTCCGCCAGACGCCGTTTACCGATCACGACGCCAACGTCGCCTTGGGCAATGAGTTCGTGAAGCTCATGGTCGACGAGATGCCGATCATCCCGGTCATGTCGTTCAACGTGTTCTCCGCCTACGACACCCGGTACTGGACGGGCTTCCCGACAGCGGAAGCCAATCCGTATGCCAACATCGTCAACAACTGGTCGAACGCGAAGTATATCCTGACCCAGCTGGAGCCTGTCGCTAACTAACCTCCTGACGACTCGGAGTGTCCGGCAAGTTGCCGGGCACTCCATTCCGATCCATGCTGTAGCAGCGGCCGCATGGGGAGGTGCGGATCGATGAAGACTTACCTGCTTTTTGCCCTCAAACGGTTCATCCAGTTGGTCGCCGTTGTTTTCGCCGGATGTTCCGTGGCGTTCGTGGTCTCGCACCTTTCGCCTATCAGCCCGGTTGAAATGGTCATCGGGCGCGTCAGCGGCCAATCGAGCTACAGCCCCGAAGCCATCGAATCTCTGCGCGCCACGCTGACCGAGCTCTTCGGCCTCAATGTGCCGCTGCATGAGCAATATTTCAATTTCCTGCGGCGTCTGGTGGTGGTGGACTTCGGCCCCGCTCTCATCGCCTTCCCGAGGCCCGCCATGCAGTTGGTGATGCTGGCCCTTCCGTGGACGTTGGGACTCCTGTCCGTCGCGGTCATCTTCACTTGGGTGCTTGGCAACATCGTGGGTGGGCTCGCCGGCTATTATCAGAATTCGCGGTTCCTCAAGGCATTCGGCATCGTCGCCATCGGCGCGCAGCCGATCCCCTACTACATCGTCGCTTTCCTGATGGTGATCATCTTCGGCTTCCTCTGGCCGGTGCTGCCGATCAGCGACGGATTTTCGATGAACGTCCGGCCGGGGTGGACTTTTGAGTTCATCGCCTCGGTCCTTCATCACTCGATCCTGCCGGCGGCGTCGCTGACCATAGTGGGAATCGGGACGTGGTTTCTCGGCATGCGGGCACTGGTCTCAAATATCGTGACCGAGGACTACGTGACCTACGCCGAACTCGCGGGGGTGAAGCAGGACCGCGTCGTCTTCTCCTACGTGATCCGCAACGCCGTAGTGCCGCAACTGACGGCGCTGGCAATGGCGCTGGGCGGCATCTTTTCGGGCACGATCATCACCGAGCAAGTGTTCGGGTATCCAGGGCTCGGGTCGCTCCTCGTGCGCGCCGTGAACGGCGGCGACTCGGCTTTGGTGCTCGCGGTCTCGTGCATCTCGGTGATCGCGGTCGCGAGCGCCATCTTCATCATCGATCTCGCCCACCCGCTGATCGATCCTCGCGTCAAGGCGGAGTAGCCGATGTTCTCGGTCTTCCGCGACCTTCTCCGCTACAACATCGAATTCGCTATCGGCTGCGTCTTCGTCGGCGTGATCGTCATTTTCGCGGGCCTCAGCTTCTTTTCGCCGTTCGATCCGACGCAGGTCTACACCGTCATCCCTGACCGGCCGCCTGACTCCCAGCACTGGTTCGGCACGAATTCGCGCGGTCAAGACATGTTTTGGCAGCTGACCTTCGCCTTCCGGAATACCCTCGGCTTCGGGCTGACCGTCGCCATCCTTTCGCGCATCATTTCGATCGTCGTCGGACTCGCGGCGGGGTATCTCGGTGGCTGGGTCGACCGGGTGCTGATGTTCTTCAACGACATTTTCGTCGCTATCCCGATCTTTCCGATTCTGATCCTCTTCTATTTCGTGATGCGGAGTAACCTCAACTCCTTCACCCTTGCGCTGATCATGGCGTGCTTCGGCTGGCCGTTTGACGCCCGGCTGATCCGCGCAGTGACACTGGGTTTGCGCCATCGCGAATTCACCCGGCAGGCGGTGTTCGCCGGCATGTCGCCACTGAAGATCATGTTCGAGGAACACCTGCCCTATGTGATGCCGATAATCTTTGCGACCGCGCTCGCCAACATGATCTGGTCGATCGGGCTCGAAGTCACGCTGGCGGTGCTCGGATTCACCAACATCAACATCCCGACCGTCGGCACGACGCTCTACTGGGCCAATAACCATTCGGCCATGGTTGTGGGGGTATGGTGGTGGATCCTGATCCCGGTAATCATCGTCATTATCCTGTTCATCGGCCTGTTCCTGCTGGCGGTTTCGCTCAACGAATATATCGACCCGCGCAGCCGACTGCGCCGGATGGGGGCTTAGCGTTTATGGCCGATATTCTGACCGTAGACCGACTCAAGGCCTACTACCTCATGAACTATTACGGAATCCGCAGGGAGGTGCGGGCGGTCGACGATATCACCATGACCGTCAAGCAGAACGAGGTTTACGGCATCGCCGGAGAATCCTCGAGCGGCAAAACCTCGTTCATCAAGGTGTTGGCGGCCGCCATCCGGCCGCCGATGCGGATCGTGGCCGGCAGCGTCATTTTCCATTTCGGCGACAGGAATGTGGACGTCACCTCGGCCAGCCCTGAAGAGATCGAATCTATCCGCTGGAAGCACCTGAGCTACATCATGCAGGGCTCGATGAGTGTGTTGAACCCGGTGCGCCGAATCGAGAACATATTCGAGGATTTCGCGGCGAGGCCGCTGGGGCTCTCGGGTCGCGCTTTCAAGGACCGGGTGATCACGCACCTCGCCAAACTCAAGCTCGGACCCGAAGTGCTGCGCGCCTACGCGCACGAGCTCTCGGGCGGCATGCGCCAGCGCGTCACCATCGGGCTCGCGACGATCTGCAACCCAGAATTCATCATCGCCGACGAACCCACCACCGCGCTCGACGTCGTGGTGCAAAAGGATGTGCTGTCGCTGATCCGCGACCTGCAGAAGGAAATGGGCTCCTCGGTCGTGTTCGTCACCCATGACATGAGCGTCCATGCCAATATGGCAGACCGCGTGGGGATCATCTATGCCGGGCGGCTCATCGAGGAGGCGCCTACGCGGCAGCTCTTTGTCGCGCCAAAACACCCATATACCGCGCACCTCGTGGCGAGCCTTCCCCGGATCGGGGACACGACGCAGCGCCCGGCACTCGAAGGCCGGCCGCCCAACCTCGCCGCCCCCCCGCCCGGCTGCCGCTTCCATCCGCGCTGCCCGCTCGCCATCGACATCTGCAAGAAGGAGGTGCCGCCGCTCGAAGAGGTGGTGCCGGGACATCGCTCGGCCTGCTGGCGCTGGCGCGACGTGGAGCCGCTTGCGGGGTCGATCGCCGTCGCCAGAGTCGCGGAATCCGTCGCATGACGGCCCTGCTCGAAGTCGACCACGTCAGCAAGCAGTTCGGCGTGGGAGGGCTGCTATCGCGCCGGCGCGTCGATGCGGTCAGCGACGTTAGCTTTGCGATCACAGCGGAAGTCCCGGACATCTTCACCATCATCGGCGAGTCGGGCTCGGGCAAGACGACGCTGGCGCGGATGATCCTGGGACTCGAAAAGCCGAGCTCGGGCGAGATCCGTTATGCCGGCAAGGTCGTCTCGGGCACCGGCTCGCGGGCGGAGAGGCTCGAGTTCATGGCCGCGGTGCAGCCGGTGTTCCAAAACCCGTTTGAGGCCTTCAATCCGCTCAAGCGCGTGGATCGCTACCTCGCTTCGACCGCGAGACGGTTCCTCGGCACCGCTGACGACGCCGCGACCGACAAGGCGATGGACGAGGCGCTGCAGAAAGTGGGTCTGAGCCTTGCCGAGGTGCGCGGTCGCTATCCGCACGAGTTGTCGGGCGGCCAGCTGCAGCGGGCCGCAATCGCGCGGGCGCTGATCTGCAAACCGTCGCTGCTCATCACCGATGAGCCGGTCTCGATGGTCGATGCCTCGCTCAGGATGTCGATCGTCAACTTGCTCAAATCGCTACGCGACGAACTCGGCGTCTCGGTCATCTACATCACCCATGATCTTGCGACCGCCTACTACATTGCCGACCGCATCCTGATCATGCAGCAGGGGTGCGCCGTCGAAATCGGACCGGCGCGCGTGATTCTTGACGCCCCGAAACATCCTTACGCGCGCCTGTTGAAGGCTTCGGTGCTGTCCGCCGCCGACGCCGGCCAGGGAAAGCTGATGCCGGCGACCGAACTGATGCGGGAATGCGAGGAGTTGCTCAAACGCGACGATGCCGGCCGGCTGGTGACGCAAGAGGATGGGCGTCAGGTGAGGGAGTACTCCGCAGGCTCGCCCTGACACCTGCCTCGCCGCCACGCCGCGTCATCCAAAGGCCGGAGCCGCGGGCGCGCCGGGCACCCGTGGCAGGGGCGCCACAGTGGCCCGGGAATCAGCCATTCGTCCGGCAGTTCCGGACCCCCGCCGGTGTCTTCCGGCCTCTGGAAGTTTGCGGGGGCGGCCACCCGGTGACAGGGTGCCGAAAGGCAATTCGATTCTGGGGGGTGCGTCACATGTTGAAGAAGCTTGCACTCGCGGCGGTTGCCGCGCTTGGCTTATCGACCTCCGCGCAAGCCGCCGACTGGACTGGCTTCTATCTCGGGGTTTTGGGAGGCGTCTCATTCGGAGGCATCCCGGATTGCAGGCCGAGTTGCAACGAAGCCTGGCCCGGCATCGCCAAGGTGGTTGGCTACAATTGGGACAATGGCGACGTGATTTTCGGCATCGACGAGATGGTCGTGGTCACCTTCGTTCCCGAGGAGTTTACCAGCGATCCCGTTCGCAAGGTCTCGTGGCAGAAAATGGCTCGGATCGGCTTTGAGATCACCGACAACGTCATGCTCTACGGCGCGGTTGGCGGCGGTTATGGCGTGATCTGGGATGACGAAGGGTCAGCTTCGGCCTGGTATGGCGCGGTCGCAGGGGGCGCGGAAGTCGCGCTCAACGAGGATCTGATCTGGCGTACGCATCTGCAATATTCGCGAAGCCAGAACTTCAGCGACTGCACCGGCTGCTACGTTCGTGTCCTCACCTGGGGCACCGGACTGGTGTGGAGCCTCAACTAGATCGCTCCGCCGATCGAACCAATTGAGCCCCGCCCCGGCGGGGCTTTCTTTGGGGCGATCCTGAAGGCCCCGAAAGCCCTTGTCGGTCAAGGCTTTGCCGCCTCCGAGAATTGGAGCGGCGACCCGACCGGGACGATGCCATTCCGCAACCGAGGAGCGTCGCAGCAAAAAGACACTGGATTGCGCGCCGGGCACCCGTGGCAGGGGCGCCACAGTGGCCCGGGAATCAGCCATTCGTCCGGCAGTTCCGGACCCCCGCCGGTGTCTTCCGGCCTCTGGAAGTTTGCGGGGGCGGCCACCCGGTGACAGGGTGCCGAAAGGCAATTCGATTCTGGGGGGTGCGTCACATGTTGAAGAAACTTGCACTTGCGGCGGTTGCCGCGCTTGGCTTATCGACCACCGCGCAAGCCGCCGACTGGAGCGGTTTTTATCTGGGCGTTCTGGGCGGCGTGTCGATGGTCAGCATCCCGGAGTGCGGTTCTGAATGCGACATTACTTTACCGGGCATCGCCAAAGTCGCTGGCTACAATTGGGACAATGGCGACGTGATTTTCGGCATCGACGAAATGGTCGTCGTCTCATTCTTGCCGGACGACATTTATAACACCCGAAAGATCCAGTGGCAGAAGATGGCGCGCGTCGGTTTCGAGATCACCGACAACGCGATGATCTACGGGGCCGCCGGCGCGGGAATTGCGTTCGTCTGGGCGGATTGTTGCGTGCCGTCGCCGCCGGACAACTCGGCCTTTTACGCCGCCGTTGCGGCGGGCGCCGAGGTTATGCTCAACGAAAACCTGATCTGGCGCACCCATCTGCAATACTCGCGCAGCGAGCAATTAGAAGACTGCACGGGATGTTTCATCCAGGCATTCTCGGCCGCCACCGGACTGGTTTGGGCCATCAACTAGTCAGGTTGAAGCCCAACATCGACAGGGCCCCGCTCCGGCGGGGCTTTTCGTTGACGCGGCCGGACTCGACTTCATTCCCGGGCTGCGGGCGCATCCTGCCCCGAATTGATGGCGCCGGCCCGTCAGCCGCCGTAAAGCGGATAGAGATAGCTCGCCGCGACATAGCCATTGGCGCCGTTCTGGTCGATCCAGCACCATTCGGGCTCGCAGCTCAGAACTTGAAAGACCTGGCCCGCCGAGAGCTGCCACAACACCTCGTAACCGGTGCCGGGACCCGAGCGGACATTCAGCGCGCTGGCCATGATGGTCGAGGGGAACGGCGTCGGCGGCAGCACCGCCGGCGGGGAGGCGGAAGCCGCCTGCAGGCAATCGACGAGATATTCGTCATGCGCCTCTTGCTTTGCCTGCTGCCAGAGTGCGCTGCCGACCACAAGACCGCCCGCGCCGCCGAGCAGCGCGCCGCGAAGCGGCCTTCCCCCCGACAGCCCGGCGAAGACGCCGCCGAAAATGGCGCCGCCGGTTGCGCCCCGCGCCGCGCCGCCGCCTTCCGGATATTGCGATTCCGCGTATTGCTGCGCCTGTTGCTCGCATTCGAACGGCGTCAGCGCCGACGCGGTCGACGGGACGACCGCGAGCGATGCGCCGGCAAGAAGGGTCAACAAGAGTTTCATGAGGTGGCTCCGCGATTCGCCCGAAGGCGCATATCCTAGCAGGTTTGACGCCTGCTCTCATCATGCAGCAATTGGTGGCGCACTGGCGCCCGGTGCCAAGGTAAGGAATCGGGTACCGGCAACGCCACTTGCCGACACCTGATACCTGATCACTGACACCTGAATTGGAGCGGGCGAAGGGATTCGAACCCTCGACCCTAACCTTGGCAAGGTTATGCTCTACCCCTGAGCTACACCCGCGTTCCATCGGGAGGGCGCCCTAGGCAGGCGCGGCCCGAGCGCCTATATGACCAATCGAAAAACCGAATGCAACTGCATTGTCGGCCCGCTTGGGTTGAGGCTTAATGCGAGCCGGGCCGGCCGGCACGGAACAAAACCATGAGCCTTTCCAATCTTACCCCCAACGGCGCCGCCGCCCCCGCCCCGGCCGACTTGATCAAGATATCCTCGACCGCGGCCTTCGGCGCCGATGTGATCGAGGCCTCGCGCCAGGTGCCGGTCATCGTCGATTTCTGGGCGCCCTGGTGCGGCCCCTGCCGGCAGCTGACCCCGGCACTCGAAAAGATCGTCACCGAAGCCGGCGGCAAGGTGAAGCTCGTCAAGATCAATGTCGACGACAATCAGGGGCTCGCCGGCCAGCTCGGCATCCAGTCGATCCCGACGGTTTTCGCGTTTTCGGGAGGCAAGCCCGTCGACGGCTTCATGGGCGCCATCCCCGAATCCGAAATCCGCCGCTTTATCGGCCGGCTGCCCGCGCCGTCCGCTCAGCCGGGCGCCGCGCCTTCGCTGACCGAGGGGCTCGATTCCGCCGACGCGGCTCTGGCGGCCGGCGAGCTGGACGCGGCGGGGGAAATATACGCGCAGGTGCTGGAGGTCGACCCGCAAAATGCCCGCGCCATCGTCGGCATGGCGCGTCTGCACATGCAGCGGCGCGACCCCGCCGGCGCCAGACGGGTCTTTGCCATGCTGCCCGAAGGCAGCGATAAGGTCCCGGGCTATGGCCCCCTCGCCAAGGCTTTGGCGCTCGCCGAGGAGGCCGCCGGTCTCGGGGAGGCTGAGAAGCTCCGCCAGCGTGTCGAAGCCTCCCCCGGCGACCACCGGGCCCGCTTCGATCTGGCCCTGGCGCTGAACGGCGAAGGCCGCCGCGAGGAGGCCGCCGACGAGCTCATCGAAATCGCCCGCCGCGACCGCGCTTGGGACGAGGACGGCGCTCGCAAGAAGCTTCTCGAACTCTTCGAGGCCTGGGGAGCCAAGGACCCGGCGACCCTTGCGGGACGCCGCCAGCTCTCCGCCCTGCTCTTCCGCTGATCCCATGCCGAGGTCCATTCGCTCGGCTGCCGACCTGCCGGCGATCGTGCCGGTCTTCCCGCTCGAGGGCGCCCTCCTGCTGCCGCGGGCGCTCTTGCCGCTCAATGTCTTCGAGCCGCGCTATCTGGCGATGATCGACCATGCGCTGGCGACGAGCCGGGTGATCGGCATCATCCAGCCGGCTCTCGAAGGGGGCGGCAAGGCGGCGGCCGACGGCGACCTCCCGCTCGCCACCATCGGCACCCTCGGCCGATTGACCCATTTCGAGGAACGGCCCGATAGCCGGTACGTCGTCGCGCTCAAAGGGCTCACTCGTTTTCGCGTCCTCGAGGAGATAGCCGCGATGACCCCGTTCCGGCAGGTCAGGATCGACGCCGCCGGTTTCGCCGCCGATTTCGAGACCGGCCGCGGCGAGAAGGACGTCGACCGCCGGGCTTTCCTCAAGGTGCTGCGCGACTATGCCGAGTTCGCCCGCTTCGATCTCGACTGGGACGACGTTGAGAAAATGCCGCTCGAGGATCTGGTCAATTCCTGCACCATGGCGAGCCCCTACGGGCCGCGCGAGCGTCAGGCGCTGCTCGAGACCGCGACGCTGCGCGAGCGCGCCGACATGCTGACCGCGCTCGCCGAGATCGAAATGTCGCACACCGCCGCCGGCACGACGCTGCAATGACCGCGTCCCCGGCGACCGATCCGAAGGTACTCGAAATGCTGGTCTGTCCCGTGACCAAGACCAGGCTGGTTCTCAGCCCCGATCGGACCGAACTTATCTCGAGCGCCGCCCGGCTCGCCTTCCCGATCCGCGACGGCATTCCGCTGATGGTGGTCGAGGAAGCAAGGGGGCTCTCCGAGGACGAACTCGCCCGGCTCAACCGCTAAATCGAAAGTCCCCGCAACAGCCGCGGCCCCTCGCCGTGGACGAGCCCTGCGGCCTCTGCGATCATTGCCTTCTTCAGTGGCGGCAGCCGGTCGAGGATGCCGAGCCCGGTATCGCGCAAGAGCCGCAGCGGCGCGCTGTCGTTGGAGAAGAGCCGGTTTAGCCCGTCGGTCAGCGCCGCCATCCGCGCCACGTCGAGGCGCCGCCAGCGCTGGTAGCGCTCGAGCACCAGAGGCGATCCGAAATCCTCCCCGACCCGCAGCGCCCCGATGAGAACTTCGGCGAGCCCGGCCACATCCTTGATCCCGAGATTGAGTCCCTGCCCCGCCACCGGATGAATGACATGCGCCGCGTCCCCGACGAGTGCGAGACGGTCGGAGATCATCTGCCGGGCAATGACAAGGCTAAGCGGGAACGCCTGCAGCGCGCCCTCGAGCGTCACCTTGCCCAGCACGGACCCCATCCGGCTCTCGATCTCCCGCGCCAGCGTCTCGGGACCCTCGCCGGTCAGCCGAATCGCCTCGTCGTTTCTTTCGGTCCAGACGAGCGAGGAGCGGTTGCCCGGCAGTGGCAGGCTGGCGAAGGGTCCAGCCGGCAGGAAATGCTCGAAAGCCGCCCCCCCATGGGGCAATTCATGGGTGATCGTCGCAACGAGCCCCGACTGGCCGTAGTCATGCCCGACAGTCGAAATCCCCGCCATCGCCCGCAGCGCCGATTTTCCGCCGTCTGCCGCCACGACCAGCGTCGCCTGAATTTGGGTTCGGTCCTTGAGGGACACCCTCGCCCCATTTGGCTCGACGACAAAGCCGGTCACTGACGCCGGCGCCACGACCTCGACCCCCGCCGCCCTGATCGCCGCGATCAGCGCCTCGGCGATGACCGTGTTTGGCACCATGTGGGCGAACGGCTTGCCCGGCGCCACCTCGCCCTCGAAATTCAAAAACACCGGCCGGAAAATATCGCCCTTGCCGCTGTCGGTGATCTTCATCGCCATGACCGGGGAGGCGGCGGCTGCCATCCGCTCCCACACGTCCAGCGCCGTGAACACCGAGGAGACCCCCGCCGAGATCGCGGTTGCCCGCGCGTCTCTCGGCGCCGCGAGCCCCCGCGCGTCGACGAGGGTGACGCTCAGCTCCGGAGCGAACCGCTTCAGCGCCAGGGCGAGCGTCATCCCGACCGGCCCGCCCCCCGCCACCACCACATCGACCCGTCCGTCCTCCATCAATTCACCTGTTTCGCCGACCGGGAAGTCCTGCCCGCAATCAACCTAAGCCGCAAGCCGGCCGATTATGGCGTCTTGTTGTGCAAGTACCAAAACCTCCACCTATCTTGCACACTATTTAGGCAAACATTACTGGCCGCCCCTCCGTCAAGTGTGAACCAATCGTCAATTTCACTTGTCGGATCAAATTCTTAGCCCCACTTGCCGCGGACTGGCACAGTGCTTGAGTCCATTTGTCCGTCAGGTGCCGATCATGGCCTCACGAAAGGAGCACCGATGAAACTGGTGGTAGCAATCATCAAACCGTCCCGACTCGAGGAAGTTCGCCAGGCGCTTAACTCGCTCGACGTCCACGGCATGACGGTCACCGAGGTGAAGGGGTACGGGCGGCAGAAGGGTCATTCCGAGATCTATCGCGGCACCGAATACGCCGTTCACTTCCTCCCCAAGCTCAAGGTGGAAATCGGCGTCGACGCCGCCCAGGCCGACGCGGTTGTCGCCTCGATCGCCGAATCCGCCAAGACCGGTCGTATCGGCGACGGCAAGATTTTCGTGCTCGACCTCGAACAGGCGATGCGAATCCGCACCGGTGAGACCGGCGCGGACGCACTGTGACCTCCATGAGCACTTCAGTGAAGGAGAATAGGAAGATGACTTTGGTCAAGATCTCGAAACTGGCGGGGGCGGGGATGGCGGCGCTGGCCTCCCTTCTCGTCTCGATGGCGGCCTTCGCACAGGATGCGGCGGCCACGGTGACGGAAACCGCCACCGAAGCGGTCGAGGCGATCACGCCGACCATCGACAAGGGCGACACCACCTGGATGCTCATCTCGACGGTCCTCGTCGTGATGATGACCATCCCGGGCCTGGCACTCTTCTATGGCGGGCTGGTGCGCGCCAAGAACATGCTCTCGGTGCTCATGCAGGTCTTCGCGGGCTTCTGCATGATCGCCATCCTGTGGGTCATCTACGGCTACTCGCTGGCCTTTGCCGGCCCGGCGGAGGCGACCTGGCTCAGCCCGTTCATCGGCGATTTCTCGAAACTCTTCCTCGGCCCGGTGACCCCGAGCGCGCTCGCCGAGACCTTCACCGCCGGCGTCTATATCCCCGAACTGAGTTTCGTGATCTTCCAGCTGACCTTCGGAGCCATCACCCCCGCGCTCATCATCGGCGCCTTCGCCGAACGCATCAAGTTCGGGGCGGTGATGCTGTTCCTGGCGATCTGGTTCACCTTCTCCTACCTGCCGATCGCTCACATGGTCTGGTGGTGGGGCGGTCCGTCGAACCCCGGCGCCGCGAGCGGCTTCCTGTTCAACCTTGGCGCTTACGACTTCGCCGGCGGCACCGTCGTGCACATCAACGCCGGTGTCGCAGGCCTCGTCGCCTGCATCATGCTCGGCCGGCGTATCGGTTTCGGCAAGGAACCGATGCCCCCGCACAACCTCGGCTTCACCCTGATCGGAGCTTGCCTGCTCTGGGTCGGCTGGTTCGGCTTCAACGCCGGCTCCAACCTCGAGGCCAACGGGCTCGCCGCACAGGCGCTGCTCAACTCGATCACCGCGACCTCGGCGGCGGCGCTCGCCTGGACCCTCGCCGAGAAATTCGTGCGTGGACATGCGAGCCTGCTCGGCGCGGCTTCGGGCGCCGTGGCCGGCCTCGTCGCGATCACCCCGGCGGCCGGCTTTGCCGGCACAATGGGCGCAATCGCGCTTGGTGCGGTTGCTGGCGTTGTCTGCTTCTGGGCGGTGGTCTGGCTCAAGGCCGTGCTGAAGTATGACGACAGCCTCGATGTTTTCGGCATCCACGGCATCGGCGGCATCGTCGGCGCCCTGGGTACCGGCATCCTCGCGGCACCCGCGCTTGGCGGCTTCGGCTTCCCCGACGCGGAAGGCAACTACTCGATTGCCTCGCACTTCATGACGCAGCTGACGGCGGTGGGGGTGGTATTCGTCTGGTCGGGCGTCGTCGCCTTCGTCGCCATGCTGGTCGTCAAGGCGGTGACCGGTGCCCGGGTTTCGGAATCCGAGGAGACTGACGGGCTCGACATCACCTACCACGGCGAACGCGCCTACAACTAGCGCTCCCCCCGGAGCTTGGCGGTCCGGCCTCGCGCCGGGCCGCCCTGGCCCTCACTGTCGCGCAAGGGGTGCAGCTCATGCCCTCTTGATCTTGATTGAGAGGCCTTCCCCTCGCAACCGCATGGGCTGCATCCCTTGCGCGACAGATAGGACCGCCGGCCGGGTCATTTCCCGCGCCGGCGTTCGCCTTTTCAGCCCTGCCGGTGCTTAAAGCCGGGTTAACCACCCCTTGCTAGTCTCGCCCCAATAGTTGAGCACCCTTAAAATATCGCGTCAGGGGCCCCGCGCGGCATGCATCCCCCATCCGCTCTCGATTCGTCGGCCGCCCGCCTGTCCGCTGTCTCGATTCGCATTCCATTGCGGCTTATCGGGGCCGCCGCCTTCGCTTGCCTGGCGCTGCTGCTCGCGGCCTTGGCGAGCTGGTCGGTCGCCGATCCGAGCCTTTCCAATGCGGTGGACGCCGACCCGAGCAATTGGCTCGGAGCGCCGGGCGCCGTCGCCGCTGACCTGATGTTCCAGTCGCTCGGACTTGCCGCGCTGATCGCGCTGCTGCCGCCGATGCTCTGGAGCTGGAGCATTATGAGGAGCCGCCTGCCCGACCGGATCGGAATCCGGCTCGCCGGCTGGCTCTCGGCCGCGATCCTAGCCGCCGCGATCCTCGCCTGCCTCCCCGCCCCCGCCTCCTGGCCGCTGCCGACCGGGCTCGGCGGGCTCGTCGGGCTCGGCTTCAGGACGCTGGCGACCCTTGTTGCCGGCGAGCCACCCTCGCAAGGGGCGGCGACGATTTTCGCGGCGCTTCTGTCCCCTCTCGCGCTCGCCGCTCTTTGGTACGCCGTCCGCCCCGGCGCGGTTGAGCCGGTCAAAGCCAAGCGCAAACAGGCCGAGCCGGATCCGCGCGACGAGCCCACGGGCCTCCTCGGGGCGCTCGCTGGGGTCGGCTCGATCCTGCTCGGGGCGCTGACCCATACGGCGTTCCGCCTGAAATTGCTGCTGCGCAATTGGTGGCGGCGGCGCCGCGCCGAGCGCCAACAGCAGATTGCGCTGGCCTTCCGGCGCGGCTCGGTCGAGCCCTCCTTCGACGCCACCTCCGTCGCCGATATCGCCGAGGACTATGCCGACGCCGACGAGATTGCCGACCTGATCCTCGCCGACGACGCCCCCCGAGCCTCAAGAACCCGCCGCCTCGGCGCCAAAGCGCCACGCCTCTCCCCCGGCCGCCGCCAGGCCCGCGAGGCCCAGGCCTCGCTCCTCGACGGGGAAGTGTTCGAGCTGCCGGCGCTGAGCCTGCTGACCGACCCGCCGGCCAGCCGCGCCGGCGCCGACCTTCGCCCCGAGGCGCTTGAGCAAAATGCCCGCCGGCTCGAAAGCGTGCTCGAGGATTTCGGGGTGAAGGGAGACATCGTCAATGTTCGCCCTGGCCCGGTCGTCACCCTTTACGAACTCGAGCCCGCCCCCGGCATCAAATCCTCGCGCGTCATCTCGCTCGCCGACGACATCGCCCGTTCGATGAGCGCGATTTCCGCCCGCGTCGCGGTCGTCCCCGGCCGCAACGCCATCGGCATCGAACTGCCGAACCAGGCCCGCGAGACCGTGTTCCTGCGCGAGCTTCTCGGCTCGGCCGACTTCGAGAAGGTCAAGGGCAAGCTGCCGCTCTGCCTCGGCAAGACCATCGGCGGGGAGCCGGTGATCGCCGACCTTGCCCGGATGCCGCACTTGCTGATCGCCGGCACCACCGGCTCCGGCAAATCGGTCGCCATCAACACCATGATCCTGTCGCTCCTCTACCGGATGACCCCGAAAGAGTGCCGCCTCATCATGATCGACCCGAAAATGCTCGAACTATCGACTTACGACGGCATCCCGCACCTTCTGACCCCCGTCGTCACCGAGCCCGCCAAGGCGATCACCGCGCTCAAATGGGCGGTCCGCGAGATGGAGGACCGCTACCGGAAAATGTCGAAGGTCGGCGTCCGCAATATCGACGGCTTCAACCTGCGCGTTGCCGAGGCCAGGAAAAAAGGCAAGACCCTCACCCGCACGGTGCAGACCGGCTTCTCTCGCGAGACCGGCGAGGCGATCTTCGAGAGCGAGGAATTCGATCTCTCGCCGCTGCCCTTCATCGTCGTCATCGTTGACGAAATGGCCGACCTGATGATGGTCGCCGGCAAGGACATCGAGGGGGCGATCCAGCGCCTCGCCCAGATGGCCCGCGCCGCCGGCATCCACCTCATCATGGCAACCCAGCGGCCTTCGGTCGACGTCATCACCGGCACGATCAAGGCGAATTTCCCGACCCGCGTCTCCTTCCAGGTGACCAGCAAGATCGACAGCCGGACGATCCTCGGCGAACAGGGCGCCGAGCAGCTGCTCGGCAACGGCGACATGCTCTACATGGTCGGCGGCGGGCGCATCAAACGCCTGCACGGCCCCTTCGTCTCCGATCGCGAGGTCGAGGATGTCGTCGCCCATCTCAAGTCCCAGGGCTCGCCCGAATATCTCGACGGAGTGACCGACGACGATGCCGAAGGCGACGATCCCTTCGGCCTTGATATGGGCGGCACCGGCGACGAGCTTTACGACAAGGCGGTCGCGATCGTCTTGGCCGACAAGAAGGCCTCGACAAGCTACATCCAGCGCCGTCTCGCCATCGGCTACAACCGCGCTGCGACGCTAATCGAGAAGATGGAGCAGGAAGGGGTCATTTCCGCCCCCAACCATGCCGGCAAGCGCGAGATTCTGGTCGGCGACGGTGCCGCTTACTGACCCGCCCGGCCGCAAAGCTCCTACCTCTCGCCGCATTTCTGGTCTAACAGCACCCGCATCGTCGCCGGAAACGAATCGAGCTATGCCGCGCCTTGCCGCCGCCCTGTTTGTTGGCCTTGCCGTCCTCAGCGCCCCCGCCGCAGGCCAGGAGCCTCCGCTGACCGCGCAACCGCCCGCGCCGCTGACGCCTCCACTGACGGGCAACCCGTTCCTCTCCGCCGAGGCGCCGCTGCCGCCCGCCCGGCCGCTCTACCTGACATTTGGCGCGACCGCCGCGCCCGAGCTCATCCTCTCCGAGGCCGACCGCCGCCTCATCAACGCGATCAGCGCCCATCATTCGGGGATCGACACCATGGTCGGCAAGTTCTCGCAGATCGACGAGCAGGGCGGAAGGCTCGAAGGGGTCTTCTATCTCGACCGGCCCGACAAGGTGCGGTTTCGCTATGCCCCGCCCTCCTTCGACGAGATCATCTCGACAGGCCGAGGCTTCTATGTCGTCGACCGCAAGGCGCGCACTCGCTCGGTCTATCCGCAGGACCAGGTGCCGCTGCGGCAGTTCCTCACCGACCATATCGATCTTCTATCGGCCAACCTGACCGATGTCGTGCGCACCGACGAAATGATCGCGCTGTCGCTCGCCGACGACACCCCGATCGGCCAAGTGAAAGTCACGCTTATTTTCGAGATCGCCACCAACGACCTCAGGCAATGGTCGCTGACCGAGCCGAACGGCGGCCAGCTGACCTTCTCGATCTACGAGACCATCACCGGCATCGCCATTCCCGGCCGCTATTTCTCGATCGACCCGACCCTCATCGACACCAATCCCAACAACTAGCGCTTCGTACTGCATTTCCCTTTACCACTCCGGCGCCGTTCAGCACTATGGCTGGCCTTGCCGCCGTCCGGGAGCCAGAAGTGCCCGTCCGCCTCGCCACCTGGAACATCAATTCGGTCCGCCTGCGCCTGCCGCTCGTTCTCCAGTTTATCGAGACTCACCGGCCCGACATTCTGTGCCTGCAGGAAATCAAATGCCAGAACGACCAGTTCCCTGCCGAGGCCCTCACCGACGCCGGCTATCGCCATCAAGTCGTCAACGGCCAGAAGGGCTATCACGGGGTCGCCATCGTCTCGAAGCTGAAGCTTTCCGACCCCGATTTGCACGGCTTTTGCGGCAAGGGCGATTCCCGCCACGTCTCGGCGCTGGTCGAGGGGGCGGGCAGACCGTTTCGCCTCCACAACTTCTATATCCCCTCGGGCGGGGACGAACCCGACCCAAAAATCAATCCGAAATTCCGCCACAAGCTCGATTTCCTCGCCGAGCTTCAGGAATGGTTCGACGGGCCGCTCTTCGATCGTGGCCAGGTCATCGTCGGGGACTTCAATATCGCCCCGCACGAGAACGACGTTTGGAACCACAAGCAGCTCCTGAAAATCGTCTCCCACACACCCGTCGAGACCGGCGCGCTCAACGCCATTCAGTCGCGCCGCAGCTGGGTCGACCTGTTGCGCCGGCATGTGCCGACTTCCGAGAAAATCTATTCCTGGTGGAGCTATCGCGCCCGCGACTGGGACGTCTCCGACCGCGGCCGCCGCCTCGACCATATCTGGGCGACCCCCGACCTCGCCCCCCGCTCGATCGCCGCCGAGATTGTCCGCGCCGCCCGCGGCTGGACCGGCAAGCCCTCCGACCATGTGCCGGTAATTGTGAGCCTGGGCTAGTCCTTCATCTTGGTTCGTAGCGGATCGAGTGAGCCGAGATACCGGGTCAAGGATTCGCGCACCCTTGCCGCCATCCGCCCGGCGATCTCCGGATAGACCTCGATCAGCTTCATGAAGCCTTCGCGCGGCACAAAGATGAATTCGGCCTCGGTGCGCGCCACAACCGTCGCCGGCCTTGGCCGCGCCGCCACCAGTGCCAATTCCCCGATCGTCGCATAAACTTCGTCGACGGTGATCGCGCGGCCGTTGCCCTGATCGATTTCGATGGTGCCGCTGATGAGGACGAACGCACCGTCGGAAATCGCCCCGGCGTAATAGAGGACCTCGCCGGCCTTCAGGCGTCTGGTTTCGCTGGAAAAAGCCAGCAGCCGCAATTGCTCTTCGCTGAGCCCGGCAAAGACGCCGGCGCCCGCCAGCGCGTCCATCGCTACGTCAAGCGCCATCCGCCCCCGAATCGGCCCAGGCCGATTTCCCTATGGCACCAGACGATAGCCCCCCTCTTCGGTGACCAGCAAGCGCGCGTGCGACGGGTCGCGTTCGATTTTCTGGCGCAGCCGGTAGATGTGGGTCTCCAGCGTATGGGTCGTCACCCGGTTGTTGTAGCCCCAGACCTCTTGGAGAAGGATATCGCGCGACACGGTCTTTGCCCCCTGCCGGTAGAGATACTTGAGGATCGAGGTCTCCTTGTCGGTCAGCCGGACCTTCTGGCCCTCCTCGTTTTCGAGCAGCTTCGCCGCCGGCTGGAATGAATAGGGCCCGATGGTGAAAACCACGTCCTCGCTCTGGTCGTGCTGTCTCAGCAGAGCTCTGATCCGCGCCAGCAGCACCGAAAACCGGAAGGGCTTCGTCACATAGTCGTTGGCGCCCGCCTCGAGCCCGAGAATTTCGTCGGAATCGGTATCGTGGCCGGTGAGCAGGAGTATCGGCGATTTGAACCCGTCCTGGCGCATGATCCTGACCGCCTCGCGCCCGTCCATGTCGGGCAGGCCGACATCGAGGATCAGCAGATCGAGATGCGCGGCCTTCACCGCCCGCATCGCATCGGCGGCGTTCGCCCCCGGCGAAATATCGAATTCGCGGTAATGGGAGAGCTGGTCGATCAGCGTCTTGCGCAAATCCTGATCGTCATCGACGATCATCAGGCGGCGTTTGTTCATTCTCGTCCCCTTCCGGGCCGCACCGGCCAAATCAATCGGCCGGAGTCTAGGCCCGCGCAAGCGGGGTGCCAATCAAAAGCCCGTTATGGCCGGCTTAGACCTCCCGCGCCCCGAATATCGCCGAGCCGACCCGCAAATGGGTCGCCCCCATTTCAATGGCGGTCGCAAAATCCGCGCTCATCCCCATCGAGAGACTCTCGACCCTCGCCGCTGCCGCCAGCAACGCCAGTTGCGCGAAATACGGACCGGGGGCTTCCTCGGCCGGCGGAATGCACATCAGCCCCAGAACCTCAAGCCCATGGACCTTTCGGCACCGCTCGACAAAGCCCACGGCCTCCTTGACCCCTATCCCGGCCTTCTGGGCTTCGGCCCCGATATTGACTTCGACGAAGACCGGCAGGCGCTTGCCGGCGCGCACCATCTCCGCCGCCAGCGCCGCGGCAATCTTCTCGCGATCAACCGTATGGATGACGTCGAACAGCGCCACGGAATCTTTCACCTTGTTGGTCTGCAGCGGCCCGATGAGATGCAGTTTGACGCCCGGATTGTCCCGCTTCAGCGCCGGCCATTTTTTCTCGGCTTCCTGCACCCGGTTTTCGCCGAAATCGCGTTGCCCGGCGTCGAGCGCCGCCCTGATGTGGTCCTCCCCAAAGCCCTTGCTGACCGCGATGAGCGTCACTTTGCGTCCCGGCGGGTCGAATCTTCTCGCCGCCGCGGCAATCCGTTCCCGAATCTCGCCCAGCCGCTCAGCGATCCCCTGGTCCATTGCCTACCCCGCAAGCGCCCGAGCCGGCGCGGATTGAGTTGACCGAAATTGGCTTTTCTGGTGAAGGTCTTGCTATTCCAGCACCCCGGCTGAGGCAAGCCGACAACGAGGACCCGTGAGCCCGAAGGACGCCGAACGGTACGATCCGCGCGCCATGGAGCCGCACTGGCAGAAGCTGTGGGAGGAGCGCGGCTCTTTCACCGTCGCCGATACCGATTCACGTGAAAAATACTACGTACTCGAAATGTTCCCCTACCCTTCCGGGCGCATCCATATGGGCCACGTTCGCAATTACGCCATGGGCGACGTGGTCGCGCGTTTCATGCGCGCCAAGGGTTACAACGTCCTGCATCCGATGGGTTGGGACGCCTTCGGCATGCCCGCCGAGAACGCCGCCATGCAGAACAAGGTCCATCCGAAGAAATGGACCTACGACAATATTGCCGCCATGCGCACCCAGCTTAAGGCGATGGGCCTCTCGATCGACTGGTCGCGCGAGTTCGCCACCTGCGACGTCGAATATTACCACCAGCAGCAAAAGCTCTTTCTCGATTTCTGGGCGGCGGGCCTGGTCACCCGCAAAAAGTCGCGGGTCAACTGGGACCCGGTCGATCAGACCGTGCTCGCCAACGAGCAGGTGATCGACGGCCGCGGCTGGCGCTCCGGCGCGCTGGTCGAGCAGAAAGAGCTGACCCAGTGGTTCTTCAAGATCACCGATTTCGCCGATGACCTCCTGAGCGCCATCGACACGCTTGCCGACTGGCCCGAAAAAGTCCGTCTGATGCAGCGCAACTGGCTCGGCAAATCCGAGGGCCTCTTGGTGCGCTGGCAGATCGTCGAGGGCACCGCCCCCGAGGACGTGACCGAGCTCGAGACCTACACGACCCGGCCCGACACGCTTTTCGGCGCTTCCTTCATGGCGGTCGCCCCGACCCATCCGCTGGCGACCCTCGCCGCCGCGAAAAATCCCGGGATCGCCGCCTTCATCGAGCGCTGCCGCCATATCGGCACCTCGCTCGCCGCCCTCGAGACCGCCGAGAAGCAAGGCATCGATACCGGCATCCGCGTCCGCCATCCTTTCGATCCCGAATGGGAATTACCAGTTTATGTCGCCAATTATGTGCTGATGGAGTACGGCACCGGGGCGATTTTCGGCTGTCCGTCTGCCGATCAGCGTGACCTCGATTTCGTGCATCGCTATGCCCTGCCGGTTGTCGCCGTCGTCCTGCCCGAGGGCGCCGACGCCGCGAGTTTCGTCATCGCCGACGAGGCTTTTGTCGGGCCCGGCACGATGATCAATTCGCGCTTCCTTGACGGGCTGACGACCAAAGCCGCCTTCGAGGAAGTCGCCAACGAGCTCGCCAAGGTCGAGGTCAACGGCCGCCCCCAGGCCGAACGGCGGGTCAATTATCGCCTGCGCGACTGGGGCGTTTCGCGGCAGCGATACTGGGGCTGCCCGATCCCGATCATCCATTGCAAGACCCACGGCGAAGTGCCGGTTCCCGACGCCGACCTGCCGGTGCGCCTGCCCGACGACGTGACTTTCGACCGGCCCGGCAATCCGCTCGACCGGCATGAAGGCTTCGTCAATGTCAAATGCCCGATCTGCCACCAGCCCGCCCGGCGCGAGACCGACACGATGGACACGTTCGTCGACTCGTCCTGGTATTTCGTCCGTTTCACCGCCCCGCGCGCCAAAACCCCGACCGAGCCGAAGACCGCCAACGCCTGGCTGCCGGTCAATCAATATATCGGCGGGGTCGAGCACGCGATTCTGCACTTGCTTTATGCGCGCTTCTTCACCCGCGCCATGCGGCTGACCGGACACCTCAATGTTTCCGAACCGTTCAAGGGCATGTTCACCCAGGGCATGGTCACCCACGAGACCTACAAGGGCGCCGACGGGCGCTGGCTTTTCGCCGAGGAAGTCGATCTCGCGGCCATCCCGCCGACCCATCGCCAGAACGGCGAAAAGGTGACCATCGGCTCCATCGAATCCATGTCCAAGTCGAAAAAGAACGTCGTCGATCCCGACGCCATCGTCGCTGCTTACGGGGCCGACACGGCCCGCTGGTTCATGCTCTCCGATTCCCCGCCCGAACGCGATGTGCAATGGACCGAAGCCGGCATCGACGGCGCCTGGCGCTTCGTCCAGCGCGTCTGGCGGATCGCCGTCGATTGCGCCCGCCCCGCCACCGCCGACCGCCGCGCCGACCGGTCGAGTTTTGACGCCCCGGCTCTGACCCGCGCCACCCACCGCGCCGTCGCAAGGGTCGGCCAGGCGATCGAGACGCTGCGCTTCAACGTCGCCGTCGCCCATATTTACGAGCTCGCCAACGTCCTCGCCAAGGCGCTCGCCGCCGTCGAATCCGGCGAAGCGATGCCCGAAGAGCGCGCCGCGCTGGCGCTGGCCGCCCGCGTCCTCGTCCAGCTCATCGGCCCGATGATGCCGCATCTCGGCGAGACCTGCTGGCGGGCCCTCGGCGAAAAGGGTCTTTTGGCCGACGCGCCCTGGCCCCTCGCCGACCCTTCGATGCTGAGCGACGAGATGATCGTGTTGCCGGTGCAGGTCAACGGCAAGCGGCGCGGCGAGATTTCGGTCGCCCAGGGCGCCCCGCAAGCCGAAATCGAAGCGCTGGCCTTGTCGCTCGAGCCGGTCTCGCGCATCCTCGCCGGCAGGCCGCCGCGAAAACTCATCGTCGTGCCCGACAGGATCGTCAATGTGGTCGTCTAGCTTCCGCTCTCTTCTCGCCTTCGGCCTTCTCGCGCTGCTCGGCGGCTGTTCGCTGACGCCCGTCTATCAGTCGGGCGGCGCCGACCCGTCGGTAATGAACCGTATCGCTTTCGCCGAGCCGCCGTCCCGCGCCGAGCAAATCATCTATCAGGCCCTCAAATTCGCCCTCGGCACCGGCGAGGGCGCAACCCTCGTCTTCACCGTGGCGACCGACAGCGAAATCTCCGAAGTGAGCCAGGTCGCCTCCGCCGACCCCGCCACCCCCTATGCGCTGGAGATGACCGCGCATTACACGCTGGTCGACAACGCCGATCCCGAAACCCCGCTGCTCGACGAGACGCGCAACGCCGCCGCTACTTTCACCCGCGGCCCGCAACAGCTCGCCAACGCCGCCGCCGAGACCGACGCCGAAGAACGCGCCGCGACCCGCCTCGCCGACATCATTCGCGCCCGGCTCATCGTCTATCTCTCGACCGGGCAATGACCGCGCTGAAAGGCCGCGTCATCGACGCCTTCGTCGACCGCCCCGACATCAAGACCGGCGTGGTGCTTGTGTATGGCCCCGACGCCGGCAAGGTCAGCGAGACCGCCGACAAACTCGCGGCGCATTTTCTCGGCGCCTCCCCCCATCCGATGAATCTCGTCAACCTGCATTTCACCAAGATCGAAGCCGATCCCGGCCGGCTGATCGCCGAGGCGAACTCCGGCTCGCTCTTCGCTTCGGGCCCGCGGGTGGTGATCGTGCGTGGCGCGACCAACGCGCTGGCCCCGACGCTGGAGGCCCTCGCCGAAGGCGCCGCCTCGATCGTCATTGTCGAGGCCGGCCCGCTGTCGCCGTCCGATGCCTTGCGCAAGGTCGCGGAGAAATCGTCGCTCGCACGGGCGCTGCCCTGCTACGCCGACGACGAGCGTTGGCTCGGCGAATTGATCCGCACGACCTTCGCCAATGCCGGCATTCAGATTGACGCCGACGCGGCGCGCACCCTGCGCGAAATTCTCGGCAACGACCGCGCCGTCAGCCGTTCCGAGCTCGACAAACTTACCCTCTACGCGCTTGATACAAAACGCCTTTCCGACGCCGACGTGCTGGCGCTTTGCGGCGATAACGCGGCGCTGACTTTCGAGGAGATCGCCGATTCGGTCGGCGCCGGCCACGGCCAGAATTTCGACGATGCGTTCTCCAGGGCGCTGGCCGCCGGGACCGATGTCTCGGCGATTCTTTCCGCCGTGCTCTCCCACTTCGCGGCGCTGCGCACGATGCGCGCCGAATTCGACGCCGGCGGTGCCGCCGGCGAGGTTGCTAAATTGAACCGCGTTCATTTCAGCCGTGCGCGCGCCGTCGAATCGCAGATCCGGTCATGGTCGGATGCCTCGCTCGCCCGCGGCGCGGCGCGTCTTTACGAGGCCATCGCCATGACCCGCAAACAACCCGAACTCGATGTGGCGATAGCCCGGCAGACGCTGCTGTCGCTCACCGTCGCGGCGGCGCGGATGTAGTCAGCTGGCGAGGCGACGGGCGATCAGATCGAGCTGCTCGAGGGTGCGGTATTTGATCTCGACCTTGCCGCCGCGTTCCTTGTGATCGATCGCGACTTTCAGCCCAAGCGCGTCGGAGAGACGCTGTTCGAGCGCCAGCGTGTCGGCGTCCTTTGTCTTGCCCGCCCTGCCCCTGGTCTTCTCGTGGCCAAGTTTCTGATGCAGTGCTTCGGCCTCGCGCACGCTCATCCCGGCGGCGACGATTCGCTCGGCCATCGCCACCGGATCGTCGGCGGTGATCAGCGTCCTTGCGTGCCCCGCCGTCAGAAGTCCCCGCGCCAAAAGATCGCGCACCACCTGCGGCAGCTTGGTCAGCCGCAATGTGTTAGCCACATAGCTTCGGCTCTTGCCGATCACTTCGGCGAGCTCAGCTTGAGAGTAGGAAAACTGTTCGATGAGCTGACTGTAGCCGCTCGCTTCTTCAAGTGGATTGAGGTCGGTGCGCTGCACATTCTCGATGATCGCCAGTTCCAGCGCCTCGCGCTCGTCGACATCGCGCACGATGACGGGAATCTCATGCAGCCCTGCCCGCTGCGCCGCCCGCCAGCGCCGTTCGCCGGCGATGATTTCGAACCGGTCCGGCTCGCCCGCCCAGGGACGCACCAGAATCGGCTGCATCACACCCTTTTCGCGAATCGACTCGGTGAGCTCGTCCAGTTCCTCGGCGCCATAATCGCGCCGCGGATTGTTGCGGTTGGGACTGATGAATTCGACCGGCAGGCGCCTGACCCCGCCGCCCTCGACGACCCGCGGCACTTCCGCCGGAGCCACCTCCCCGATCAGCGCCGCGAGCCCCCTGCCCAGCCGGTTGGTTCTCTCGCTCATCCTTTGCCCCTCCCCTTAGGCCGCGCGCAGCCGCCGTTCGCGCCTTATCACTTCGGTCGCGAGTTTCAGATACGCTTGGCTTCCCGCACATTTGAGATCGTAGAGCAGCGCCGGCTTGCCGTAGGACGGCGCTTCGGACAGCCTGACATTGCGCGGGATCACCGATTCATAGACGAGATCGCCCATATGGGCCTTGACGTCGGCCACCACCTGGTCGCTGAGATTGTTGCGCGGGTCGTACATGGTCATCACCAGCCCCTGCACATAGAGCCCCGGATTGAGCGTCGACTTGATCTGCTCGATCGTCTGCAGCAGCTGGCTTAGTCCCTCAAGGGCGAAAAATTCGCATTGCAGCGGCACTAGCACCGCGTCGGCGGCGACCAGCGCATTGATCGTCAATAAGTTAAGCGAGGGCGGACAGTCGATGAGGATATAACTCAGCGGCGCCTCGTCGAGCATCACGCCGCCGGCGTCCTGCAGCGCATTCTTCAGCTTGAAGGCCCGGTCGGCCTGGCCGGCGATCGACAGCTCCATCCCCAGCAAATCAAGGGTCGAGGGCACCAGGGCGAGATGCGGGACCCGCGTCGGCATCATCGCCTCGCCGAGCCCGGCCGTGCCCGTCATCATGTCATAGGCCGAGAGTTTACGATCGTCCCGTTCGATTCCGAGCCCGGTCGAGGCATTGCCCTGCGGGTCGATATCGATGATCAGCACCCGTTCGCCGATCGCCGCCAGCGCGGTGGCCAGATTGATGGCGGTGGTGGTCTTGCCAACCCCGCCTTTCTGGTTGGCAATGGTCAGAATGCGTGGCCGCATTGTGCTTTGCCCCCGCTCCATCAGTCCCGCTCTTCGAGGCGCCTCACATCGAGAATCACCGAATCCGGCTCGATCAGGCTCGGATGTTCTAGCAGATCGCAGCGCCAACGACTAAGCGCCTCGGCGATTTCCGCACGATTTTGCCGCCCCTTGTGGAAGAGGCCCCGCGTATCCGCTCGCCAAAGCGGCGCGCAATGCTCGAATAGCTCGCCGAGCGGGGCGAAGGCCCGGGCGGTAATCAAGTCGAGATCGGGAAAGGTGTCGGTGTCGAAGATTTCGACCCGCGCCGCGAGGACTTCCAGCTCGAGCCCGAGCTCGCGGCCGGCCGCGCGCAGGAACGCGGCCTTTTTGGAGTTGCTGTCGACGAGGGTGAAAAGGGCGCCGGGGCAGGCGAGCGCCAAGGGAATTGCCGGCAATCCGGCACCCGAGCCGAGATCGAGCACGCTCGTCGGCGGGCCTTGCATCAGGGTCAGCAATTGCAGGCTATCGGCGAAATGCCGCCGCCAAAGATCGGGCAATGTTTCACGTGAAACCAGATTCTGCGTTTCGTTCCATTTCCGAAGCAGCGCGGCATAGGCCTCGAGCCCGGCAATGATCCGGTCGGTATCCTTGATCCAGGCGGGAAGCACCGCCCGGACAATGTCATGATCTTCCCCGGACATGGATTAGCCGGCTTGCCGCGTCAGGTAACCGCGCCTGATCACCGCCAGGAGCAGGGTGACCGCCGCCGGGGTCACGCCTTCGAGCTTTTGCGCCTGGGCGATGGTCGCGGGCCGGGCAGAACCGAGCTTCTGGCGCATTTCGTTGGAGAGGCCGGGCAGGGCGCCATAATCCACCCAGTCGGGAATGGCGCGGCCTTCGTCGCGCCGGACGGCGTCGACATCGGCGCGTTGCCGGTCAAGATACACAGCGTACTGGGCGTCGATCGCCAGTTGATCGAGGACGGAACGGGGCAGGGCGCCGAGCTCCGGCCAAAGCGCTATCGCGTCCTTGGCGGTGACATCGGGGTAAGACAAGAGATCGAAAGCCTTTCGCAGCACCCCGTCGTAATTGACCTTGATGCCAACCCTTTGAGCCTCGGCCGGGGAGGCGGTCAGCGCCATCAGTTTCGCCCGGCCTCTATCGAGCGCCGCGCGTTTGTCACTCCAGGCCGCCCAGCGTTCATCCCCGACAAGCCCCGCCTCGCGCCCCATCGAAGTTAGCCGTTGGTCGGCATTGTCGGCCCTCAGGAAAAGCCGGAACTCGGCGCGCGAGGTGAACATCCGGTAAGGCTCGGTGACGCCCCTGGTCACCAAATCGTCGATCATTACCCCGAGGTAGGATTCGGTGCGCGAGAAGACAATCGGCTTGAGCCCCTTGGCCGCCCGCGCCGCGTTCGCCCCGGCAACGAGCCCTTGGGCGCCCGCTTCCTCATAACCGGTCGTGCCGTTGATTTGCCCAGCCAGATAAAGGCCTGAAAGTCCTTTTAGTTCAAGGCTTAGGCGAAGTTCTCGTGGATCGACATAGTCGTATTCGATTGCATAGCCGGGGCGCTTGATGACCGCCTCTTCGAGTCCGGGTAGGGCGCGAATGAATTGGTGCTGCACCTCTTCGGGCAGCGAGGTCGACAGCCCGTTGGGATAGACCGTGTCGCTGTCCAGCCCTTCCGGCTCGAGAAAAATCTGGTGCGACTCGCGGTCGGCGAAGCGGACGATCTTGTCCTCGATCGAGGGACAATAGCGCGGCCCGCGGCTCTGGATGCGCCCCGAATACATCGCCGACTTGCCGAGATTGGCCGCGACGATCGCATGCATCTTCGGGTTGGTGCGGGTGATGCGGCACGAGACCTGCTGCCCGGTGATCGCTTCGGTCAGCGCCGAAAAAGGTTCCGGCACCTCGTCGCCCGGTTGTTCTTCGAGCACGGCAAAATCGATCGAGTCGCGTTGCAGCCGGGGAGGGGTGCCGGTTTTGAGCCGGCCCAATTTCAAACCGAGCTCTTCAAGGCGAACCGACAATCCCATCGCCGGCTTCTCGCCGGCGCGACCGGCCGGGATTTGTTTCTCTCCAATGTGAATCAGCCCGCGCAGAAAAGTTCCGGTGGTCAAGACCACCGCTTTGGCGCCGATCTGCGTCCCGTCGCCGAGTTTCACGCCGGCGACTTTTTCATCGCGGACGATCAGATCGTCGACCTCCGCTTCGATCACCTCGAGATTTTCTTGCGCTCGGATCGCCGCCTGCATCGCGGCGCGATAGAGTTTACGGTCGGCTTGGGCCCGCGGTCCACGCACGGCGGGACCTTTGCGGCGGTTGAGCACCCGGAACTGGATGCCGGCCGCGTCGGCGATTTTTCCCATCAGCCCATCGAGCGCATCGATCTCACGGACAAGATGGCCTTTGCCGAGGCCCCCGATCGCCGGATTGCAACTCATTTCGCCGACGGTTGCAAAACGATGGGTAATCACCGCCGTTCGCGCGCCCGTCCTGGCGCTCGCCGCCGCCGCCTCGCAACCGGCATGGCCGCCCCCGACAACAATGACGTCGTAGTCGCTCATGGAAAATGTGAAATACCTCGAAGTTGCGGATGCTATTGCGGGCCTGTTTCACGTGAAATGCCCCCTCATGCAAGGGGTTTCACGTGAATCACTTGCCGATGCAGAACCCCGCAAAAAGCCTGTCCAGCACGTCCTCGGCATCGATTGCCCCCGCCAGCCGCCCCAGCGCGTCGCTTGCCCGCCTCAGCTCTTCGGCCAGCAATTCCGGGGCTTTCAGCCGCTCGGCGGCCCCGGTCAGCGCCTCGGCCGCCGCCAGGAGGTGCTCGCGGTCCCTTGCTCGCGACACGACCCCGGCCTCCTCGCCCGCCCCGCCCCGCTCGGCGAATTGCCGTAGCGCCGCGATCAAAAGCTCCATTCCCGCCCCAGACAACGCCGAGATTTCCATCAGCAAGTCGGGCACCGAGGCCTCGCCCAGATCGCCTTTCGAGCCGATCCGCCAGACCTCGACCCCTTTCGGCGCCAGCACGGTCAGATCCTCGCTGTCGGGCGCGACGAGATGCAGCACCAAGTCGCTCGCCTCGATCCGCGCCTCGGCCCGCCGGACGCCTTCGCTTTCAATGGGATCGGCTGTTGCGCGCAGCCCCGCCGTATCGGCGAGTACGAAGAAATAGCCGCCAAGATCGAGCGGCACTTCGATGACGTCGCGGGTGGTACCGGCAATTGCAGTGACGATCGCGATGTCGGATTTCGCAAGCCGATTGAGTAGCGTTGACTTGCCGGCATTCGGAGACCCGGCGATGGCAACGCGCACCCCTTCCCGAATCAGCCGCCCGGAAGAAAATCCGGCGAGCGCCGCCTCAATCTCGTCCTTGAGCGTAGTGATCTGCGCGGCAAAAGTTGCAGGCAGGGCGCTTGCCACATCACCTTCGTCGGCGAAGTCGAGCCGCGCTTCGACCTCGGCGCGCAAGCCAATGATCCGCTCGCGCCAGTCTTTGAGACGCCCGGCGAGCGCCCCCTGCATGCGGCGGACGGCCTGCCGGCGCTGCGCCTCGGTCTGGGCGGCGATCAGGTCGCCGATCCCCTCGACCTGGGTCAGGTCAAGCCTCCCATTCTCGAAAGCTCTTCGGGTGAATTCGCCCGGCTCGGCGAGGCGGCAGCCTTCCATCGCGCCGAACAGCGTCAAGAGCCGATCGACGACGGCGCGGCTGCCGTGGCAGTGGATTTCGGCACAATCCTCGCCGGTGAAGCTGTGGGGCGCCGGAAAGCGGACCGTCAGCGCCCGGTCGATTGCCTCATGAGTTAACGAATCCTTAAGATTGCGAAGGACCAGCTGGCGCGGCTTTCCGGGCTTGCCGGCGAGGGCTGCGAGCGCCGCGAAGGCGCCGGGACCGGACAGGCGGATGACCGAGACCCCTGAGGGCGGGGAGCCCGAGGAGAGCGCGAAAATGGTCGGGGCCGAGGCCACCGGCCTTTACGTGTTCATCGAATCGAAGAACTCGGCGTTGTTCTTGGTCTGCTTCAGCTTGTCGAGCAGGAACTCGATCGCATCGACCGTACCCATCGGGTTGAGAATACGCCGCAGCACGTACATTTTCTTCAGCTGGTCCGGCGGTACCAGCAGCTCTTCCTTGCGGGTGCCGGACTTGGTCACGTCCATCGACGGGAAGACCCGCTTGTCGGAGACTTTCCGGTCGAGGACGATTTCCGAATTGCCGGTGCCCTTGAATTCCTCGAAAATCACTTCGTCCATGCGTGAGCCGGTATCGATCAGCGCGGTCGAAATAATCGTCAGCGATCCGCCTTCCTCGATATTGCGCGCCGCCCCGAAAAACCGCTTCGGCCGCTGCAGCGCATTGGCATCGACGCCGCCGGTCAATACCTTTCCCGACGAGGGCACGACCGTGTTGTAGGCGCGCCCGAGCCGGGTGATCGAATCGAGGAGGATCACCACGTCGCGCTTGTGCTCGACGAGGCGCTTGGCCTTTTCGATCACCATTTCGGCGACCTGCACATGGCGCGTCGCCGGCTCGTCGAAGGTCGAGGAAATCACCTCGCCTTTGACCGAGCGCTGCATGTCGGTGACCTCCTCGGGCCGCTCGTCGATGAGCAGAACGATCAGATAGCATTCCGGATGATTGGTCGCGATCGACTGGGCGATGTTCTGCAACAGTACCGTCTTGCCGGTGCGGGGGGGAGAGACGATCAGCGCCCGCTGGCCCTTGCCGAGCGGGGCGACGAGATCGATCACCCTGGCGCTGCGATCCTTCAGCGTCGGATCGTCGATTTCCATTCTCAGCCGCTCGTCCGGATAGAGCGGGGTGAGGTTGTCGAAATTGATCTTGTGGCGGACGTTTTCGGGATCTTCGAAGTTGATAGTGTTGACCTTGAGCAGCGCGAAATAGCGTTCGCCGTCCTTCGGCGAGCGTATCTGGCCTTCGACCGTATCCCCGGTCCGCAGCGAAAACCGCCGGATCTGCGACGGGCTCACATAAATATCGTCTGGTCCCGGCAGGTAATTGGCCTCAGGGGACCGAAGGAAACCGAAGCCATCGGGGAGAACCTCGACCACCCCTTCGCCGGTGATGTCTACTTCGTTGCTTGCTAATTGCTTGAGGATGGCAAACATCAGCTCCTGCTTGCGCAGAGTGCTAGCGTTTTCCACCTGATGACCTTCGGCAAATGCAAGCAACTCGGCCGGATTCTTGGCCTTGAGTTGGCTAAGTTTCATATTTTCCATGATAGTCGTGTCCCGTACACGGCAGATGACAGGAAAGGCGCGGGAAAAAACCGGTCGCGGGCCCGAAGAATCGACCGCAATACCGAAGAAGAGGTACAGCTCTCTTATCCCGAACGCCGACGACGTTCAAGGGTTTGTGACGCGGGCTCCTGGTCTTCAATCAAAATGGCCGAACGATGACCATGATAACGATGACGATCATCATTGCGGTCGGGAGTTCATTGGCGACGCGGAAATAGCGCGTCGAATGAGAATTGCGGTCCTCGGCAAACGCCTTGACCTGTCGCGCCATCCAGCCGTGATAGGCGCTAAGCCCAATGACGAGGGCGCCTTTCACCCACACCCAGCCATCGGCGAACGAGACGGTCTCAAACCCGAAGACGAGCCAGAGACCGAAGACCCAGGCAGCAATCATCGCCGGCGTGGTGATCGCATTGAGCAGTCGCCGTTCCATGAGCTTGAAGGTCTCCGACTTGTCCGAGCCCGGCTCGGCCGACGCATGATAGACGAAGAGCCGCGGCAGATAGAGCGAGCCCGCCATCCAGGCGATGACCGAGATCACGTGCGCCGCCTTCACCCATTCCATCAGGGGCGACCCTTGACTTGGGCAACCAGCGCCGCGACGTTTTCGATCGGGGTCTCTGGGACGATGCCATGACCGAGATTGAAAATATGCGGCCGGTCGGCGAAAGCCGAAATGATCGCCTCGACCCGCTCCTGCATTTGCGCCCCACCGGCGCAAAGTCGCAACGGGTCGAGATTGCCCTGCAGCGCAACTTCCCGTCGAATCGTCGACCGGGCGAAATCGAGCGGCACGGTCTCGTCAAGCCCCAGCGCGTTGACACCAGTCGCCTCGATGTAGCTGGGGATCATTGGCCCGGCGCCGCGCGGAAAGCCGATCACGGTTGCCTCGGGTACTTTGCTCCGCAGCCGCTCGACCAGTCCTCTCGTTGGCTCGATAACAAAATCACGGAACAACTCTTCGTCGAGGTTGCCGCCCCAACTCTCGAAAATCTGCACGAGGTCAACCCCGGCTTTCAGCTGCTCGGCCAGATAGTCGGCGCTGACCTCGACCAACATTTCCAAAAGCGCGGAAAATTCTGCCGGCTGACTGAACGCAAACAGTCGCGTGGCTGCCTGGTCGAGCGATCCGGTGCCGCCGATCATGTAGGTCGCGACCGTCCATGGTCCGCCGCAAAAGCCGATCAACGTCTTCTCCGAGGAAAGGGCGGCGCGCACCCGTACGATGGTTTCCATCACTGGCCGCAGCCGTTCGACCGCCCTATCCAGCGCAAGCCTGCCGAGTGCCTCAAATGGCTCGAGGATCGGGCCTTCGCCTTCCGCAAACCGCACCTTTTGCCCGAGGGCATCGGGGACGACAAGAATATCGGAAAAGACGATCGCCGCGTCGAGATCGAAGCGCCGCATTGGTTGCAAGGTCACTTCACTCGCCAGCTTCGGGGTGTAGCAAAGCTCGAGAAAGCTGCCGGTCTTTTCCCGCAGCTGCCGATATTCGGGCAGATACCGCCCGGCCTGCCGCATGATCCAGATCGGGGGCCGTTCATGGGTGAAGCCATGCGCTGCATCCAGGACCCGTCTTCCTGTCCGCTGGTGCAATCCCCACCCCGGCATCTACAGAATCTTCCTTATAGACTCTGTTGTTGTAGTTGGTCTGTGTTTAGCCGGAATTCGCGGCCCTCCACAACTGCTGCCCCACGCCGGCCTTTGGGCAGGGCCTGTGCATCATTGCAAGGACGAGGTGGACTCGAATCGTTAACGAATCCGCAACGCCAATGGTTAACAAAAGGTTAACGCGCGCCGCGGCGGGGCCGACTTGAGGATAAGTCGACCCCTTCGACCGACCTCAATGGCATAGTCCCGGATTCACCCGCAATCCCCGCTGCCACGGATGAAGCCGCGAGGCCTTTCTGCCTGTGCAGGGAATTCGCGTCAGCGGGGAAGGCGCGTCAGGCGCCCTGTCGAACGGTCGAGATATGCGCCCATTTTCCTTGGCAGCGACCCCGTCCTGTGGAAAAACCCCGCCAACCGATGAGCGGGCGCCTCCATGTTGATCCTTGCCTCCGAAAGTCGGACACGGCAGGCGCTGCTCCGCCAGGCGGGTCTCGACTTCGAAATCGAAAGCGCCGCGATCGACGAACGCAAGGTCGAGACGCAAATCAAGAGCGATGGCGGCAAGGCCGAAGATGTGGCCCTCGGCCTCGCCGCCGCCAAGGCCCATGCGGTTTCGGATCAACACCCCAGTGCCTGGGTGATCGGCGCTGACCAGACGCTTGCCCTGGGTGAAGAAATTCTCCACAAGCCGACCGACCTCGCCGGCGCTTCGCGCCAGCTCGACCGCCTCGCCGGCCGGACGCACCTTCTCCATTCCGCCGTGGCGCTGGCGCAAAATGGCGAGATAGTCTGGTCGAAACTCGTCAACGCCAGACTGACCATGCGCAAATTCACGCCCGCCGAGCGCACCAAGGTGCTGGAACTCGAAGGCAAAGCGGCGCTCTCGAGTGTCGGCGGCTACCGGCTCGAAGGGCCCTCGGTGCGGCTTTTCGAGAAAATCGAAGGCGACTATTTCGCCATTCTTGGCCTGCCGCTGCTCGAATTGCTTTCGGCGCTTCGCCACCACGCGCCGGAGTCGCTCGGAGAGACCCCATGACTCGCCGCGCCTTCATTATCGGCCATCCGATTGCGCATTCGCGCTCGCCGCAGATCCACCGGTACTGGCTGGCGCGGCACGGAATCGACGGCAGCTACGAGCCGATCGACATCGCGCCCGCCGATCTGCCGGCCTTCCTCGATCGCGTCAGGGCCGGCGAGTTCGCCGGCGGCAACGTCACGATCCCGCTGAAAGAAACCGTCTTGGCCGCCTGCGAAGAACTCGACCCGGTCGCCGAGAAAATCGGCGCCGTCAACATGCTCGTCGGTGAAGACGGCAAACTCATCGGCCGCAACTCCGATGTGCAGGGGTTTCTTGCCAATCTCGACGCGGCGGCACCCGGCTGGGAAGGCGCCAATGCGATCGTTCTCGGTGCCGGCGGGGGCGCCCGCGCTGTCATCGAGGCCCTAGTCGGCCGCGGCTTTACGCGGGTCAGTGTACTTAACCGCACGCCCTCCCGCGCCGCGCTTCTGGCCTCGCGCTATGCGCGCGAGGTGAAGGCCGGCGTGCTGTCCGATTTCGTCGGACTTGCTCCCTCGGCCGCGCTCCTTGTCAATTCGACATCTGTCGGCATGGGCGGCACCCGCTTCGAGCGTCTGCCGCTCAACCTCTTGCAGAGGGGCGCCGTCGTTTGCGATCTCGTTTACGCGCCACTCGAAACCCCGCTGCTCAAGGACGCGCGAGCCCTCGGCCTCAGATTCGTCGACGGACTCGGCATGCTGCTGCATCAGGCGGCGCCCGGCTTCGCCGCCTGGTTCGGCGTCAGCCCCGAAGTCACCCCCGACTTGCGCGCCCTCATTGTCGGCGACCTCGAGGCAAAACCGTGATCGTCATTGGGCTGACCGGCTCGATCGCCTCCGGCAAGTCGACGGTCCTGCGCATGTTCGCCGAGGAAGGCATACCGACGCTCAGCGCCGACCAGATCGTCCACGCGCTGTACGAAAGCGAATCGGTACCGGCTTTCGAAGTGGCATTTCCCGGGTCCGTTCGCGAGGGCAAGGTGGATCGCGATGCCCTCATGCGCATTATGATCGCCGAGCCGGACAGCACCAAGAAGATCGAGGCTCTCATCCACCCGGCCGTTCGCCGGCGCATGCTCGCTTTTGCCGAGTCGCGGCGCGCGCGTGCCGAGAGAATGGTAGTGCTCGAAATCCCGCTACTCTTCGAACTCGGCGAATCCTATCCCATCGACAAGGTAGTGGTGACCTGGGCAGACCCCGACGAACTTCGCGGGCGGGCGCTCAGTCGCGCCGGCATGTCGCCAACGCGTTACAAGTATCTGCTTGAGCGCCAACTCTCTCAGGACGAAAAACGCGCCCGTGCCGATTTCACCATCGACACCGGTCAGCCCCCTGACGCTGTGCGCAACGAGGTCCGCGCCATCATTGCGGCTTGCCTCGACACCCCGGTCCGCTAGGCTCGAGGGCAGGGGAGCGACATGGCCGACCGCGAGATCGTGCTCGACACCGAAACCACCGGATTCAGCCCGGAGGCCGGCGACCGGCTGGTCGAGATCGGCTGCGTCGAGCTCGTCAATCACGTCCCGACCGGCCAGCATTTCCACCGCTATCTCAATCCCGAGCGCGACATGCCGGAAGACGCCTTTCGCGTCCACGGCCTCAGCGCCGAGTTTCTCGCCGGCCATCGGCCGTTCGCCGAGGAAGTCACGCCGTTTCTCGACTTCCTCGCCGACTCGCCCCTCATCATCCATAACGCGCCCTTCGACCTCGGCTTCCTCAATGCCGAACTCGAACGCGTCGAGCGCGCCACGATCGCCAACCCGGTCATCGACACGGTGACCCTCGCCCGGAAAGTCCATCCGGGAGCGCGCGTAAGCCTTGACGCCTTGTGCAAGCATTACGGCATCGACACCAGCAAGCGCACGCTGCACGGCGCGCTACTCGACGCCCAGATTCTCGCCGAGGTCTATCTCGAACTGATCGGGGGAAGGCAGGTGGCGATGGCGCTCGGCCGCCAGGACCGCGAGGAAATCGCCGCCAACCTGACCGAAATCCGTCCCGCATCGGGCCGGATCGTCCCGCTCACCCCGCGCTTGACCGAGCAAGAGATCGAGGCGCACGGCAAGTTCGTGGCGAGCCTCGGCAAGGCTGCCATCTGGCGGCGCTACGAGGCCGGCGAATAGGGCGTTAGTTGGGCTTGCCCTCGGGCTTGTCGATCCCTGCGAGTGACCCCTTCGGGGGGTGGTTCTTGCGAAAAAGCACGACGAAATCGACGGGCTGCAAGAGGAGCGGCGGGAAGCCGCCGTTCTGGATGGTCGTGGAAATCGTCTGCCGCGCGAACGGGAACAAGAGCTGCTGGCAGTCGATCATCAGCAGCGGATAAATCCGGTCCTCGGGTACATTCTGCACCCGGAAGAGTCCGCCATAAACAAGTTCGACATTGAATAGCACCTTGCCGTCGAGTTCGGCCTTGACCTTGATCGTCTGTTCGGCCGCGTAAAGCCCTTCGCCCTGCTTTTTGGCCCCGACGTTAACCGAGACCTCGAAGCGCGGCTGCCCGCCCTGCGTCGGCAATTGGGGGGAGGCCGGGCTCTCGAAGCTCAAATCCCTGATGAACTGGCTCAGAATCTGTAGCGACGGGGCACCCGGCAAGGCGCCGATCGGCGGCATGGGCCTGTCTTCCATCAGCGGCCTCCGTCCGAACTGTCCCGCCAATCTCCCGCTTCGAGATCGACCGGCTCGGGATCGCGCGTCCAGCCTGGCGTTCTGCGCGCGCCCGTCGCGACGACCGTAATGCGAGACCGCAGGAAACGAAAGACCGCGCTCCTGATCGCCGGCACGAACAGCAGGAAGCCCAAGAGGTCGGTGAAATAACCGGGGGTCAGCAGCAGCGCCCCGGCGATCGCCAGCATCACTCCATCGACAATCTCCTGCGCCGGAAGGGTTCCCTGGCTCAGCGCCTGCCTGATCCGGACGATGGTGGCGAAGCCCTGCGCGCGCAGCAACAGCCAACCGGCGATCGCGGTCACCAGCACCCCCCCCATCGTCCACCAGAAGCCGAGAAGGCCGCCGAGGGCCACGAACAGCGCGATCTCGATGATCGGCACAACCAGGAACAGCAGGAACAGCGCCCGGCCCGGGTTCATCGTGCTTCACCGCCTTGTGAGACGCAAAAATTATCCAAACTCCGGTTGACCGGTGGTCTCGCCGGAATCTTTGTCTATATATAGTCGGCATAGCCGGATTTACGAGCGCGCGGCGGCGCGCCGGAACCTGAGGCATCAATGACCGACTTTCTCGATATTCCGACCCTGTTCTTTCTGGTTTTGGCGGTGGTGATCCTGTGGCGCCTGCGCTCGGTCCTGGGCACTCGCACCGGCAACGAGCGCCCACCGTTCAATCCGTTCGAACGCCGCCGCCCGCAGGCGGCCGAAGAGGGCGAGGACAATGTCGTCGCCCTGCCGGCCCGCCAGGGGGGCGTGCAGCCGCCCAAACTCGACGAAGCGACCCGCGCCCTCAAGCTGAAGACCGAGCTCGAGCGCTATGCGCCCGATAATCCGCCCTTGCAGGCCGCCCTCACCGCCATCGCCGAAGCTGACACTTCTTTCACCCCCAAAACCTTCATCGACGGCGGCGTGCGCGCCTATGAGATGATCGTCACCGCCTTTGCCCAGGGCGACCGCAAGACGCTGAAGCTGCTGCTCGACAAGGATGTCTATGACAGTTTCGAAGGCGAGATCGCGGCCCGCGAAGGGCGCAACGAAAAGGTCGATTTCACCTTCGTCGGCTTCAACGACGTCAAGATCGCCGCGGCCGAAATCGACAAGCGCGCCGCCCAGGTCACCGTCGAGTTCAACGCCCAGGTCGTCTCGGCCACCCGCAACGCGGCGGGCGAGCTGGTGGACGGCGACAAGGAGGCCGTTGCCAACATTTCCGACGAATGGACTTTTTCCCGCGCCCTCAAGTCGCGCGATCCGAACTGGAAGCTGATTGCCACCAACCAGCTGGGCTGATCGTCGCGCGGAGCGGCTCCATGCCGAAGATCAAGCGAGCGCGGCGCCCCGAACTTCAGCAGCGGACCGCCATGGAGGGCCACGAGGCGCGCCCGCTCGTCAAGCCAAGAAGCGACGACACGGACCTCTGGGCCGAGGTCACCCGCTCGGTCAAACCCTTGAAGGCGCGTCGTACCAACCACCCGAACCCCGCACCGCGCCCGCGCGCCGAGCCGCTGGCGGTCGCCCGGCCGCGCGATCCTCTGCCGGCCAGGGCCGCCGCGTCCGCCGGCAAGCCGATCGAGCCGGGCCTCAGGCGCAAGCTCGTTCGCGGCCGCGAGGCGATCGACGCGACCCTCGATCTGCACGGCATGCGCCAGGCCGATGCCCTCGAGGCGCTCACCCGCTTTATCCGCGCCGCCGCCGGGCGTGGCGACCGCAACGTGCTGGTCATCACCGGCAAAGGGCTCAGAAGCGAGGGGACCTCGCGCCTCGAAGAGCCGGGCGTCCTGCGCCGGGCTGTCCCCCGCTGGCTCGCTGGCTCCAACCTCGCCCCGCACATCGCCGGGGTCGCCGCCGCCGCGCGCCTGCACGGCGGCGAAGGCGCCCTCTATGTCCGGCTGAAACGGCGGCTCCCATGACCCCGCTTGGGGCAAGACTGCGCAAGATGCGGGCCGACCGCGGCATCCGCCTGAAAGACATGGCCGGGGCGCTGCATGTCTCGAGTGCCTACCTGTCGGCCCTCGAGCACGGCCATCGCGGCAAGCCGAGCTGGTACTTGCTTCAGCGCATTATCGCCTATTTCAACGTCATCTGGGACGAGGCCGAGGAGCTGCAACGCCTCGCCGAAATCTCCGATCCGAAAGTCTCGGTGGCGACCGCCGGGCTCGCTCCCGCCGCGACCGAACTCGCCAATCGCCTCGCCGCCAATATTGACGCGCTCAACGAGGAGGATCTTGCCTATCTCAATCGCGAGATCGAGCACCGCGCCGCCCGCCACCGCGCCGCCAAATAGCCGACCGGGCCTAAGCCTTGCGCTTCGCCTTCGGACGGATGCGCAGGCTCTTGCCCTCGCCCTGCTCGACGTCATAGGCGCCGGTCTTGCGCACCAGATCGCTGAGCTTCTTCTCGCCATAGGTGCGCGGGTCGAAATCCGATTTGAGATTGCCGAGCTGGCTGCCGACCGCGCCAAGATTGACCCACCCGTTCTCGGGATCGAGTTGCGAGATGGCGGTATTGATGAGTGGCACCGCCTTTGTGGGCGACTGACGCGAAGGCGCGGCTTTCACCTGGCCCGGGCCGGGCTTTTCTTCGGCGCCGAGGCCGAGGTTTTCGAGATAGATGAACCGATGGCAGGCGTTCCGCAGGCTTTCCGGGGTCTTTTGCGCCCCGAACCCGTAGACCGTCAGGCCGCGTTCGCGGATTTCGGCGGCGAGGCGGGTAAAGTCGCTGTCGGAGGACACCAGGCAGAATCCGTCGACATGACCGCCATAAAGCAGCGTCATCGCGTCGATGACGAGCGCGATGTCGGACGCGTTCTTGCCGACGGTATAGGCGAATTGCTGGCGCGGAATGATCGCCAGCCTCGCCAGCACGCCCGACCAGCCCCTCAGATCCGGCTTGGTGAAGTCGCCATAGATCCGCCGGACGCTGGCCTCGCCGATTGTGGCGATTTCTTCGAACAGTCCGTCGGCGATGCTGGCCGGGGCGTTCTCGGCGTCGATCAGAACCGCCAGGCGCGGCGGGCGGCCGTCACTTGCCATCGGGAAACTTCCTTCCGCGGTTGCGGGACGCGCAATGTCACGCCCCTACCTTAGCAGGAAGTGAGCCCCTGGGGGACAGATTGCCGCCGATCGGCGCCCCTAGAGGATGAACCGCGACAAGTCGGCGTTTTTCGCCAGCGCCTCGACCTGCTGGCGCACATAGGCGCCGTCGATGGTAATCGACTCGCCCTTCCTTTCGGACGCGTCGAATGAAATATCCTCGACCAGCCGCTCCATCACCGTCATCAGCCGCCGCGCCCCGATATTCTCGATGCTCGAATTGATCGCCACCGCCAGATCGGCGATCACCTCGATCGCCTCGTCGGTGAAGGCGAGCGTCACCCCCTCGGTCTGCATCAACGCCACATATTGCTTGATGAGCGAAGCCTCGGTTTCCTTGAGAATGCGGATGAAATCTTCCTTGCCGAGCGCCCTCAGCTCGACCCTTATCGGCAACCGTCCCTGCAGTTCCGGCAACAGGTCCGACGGCTTCGACAGGTGAAAGGCGCCCGAAGCGATGAAGAGAATATGGTCGGTATTCACCGGCCCGTGCCTGGTCGCGACGATCGTCCCCTCGATCAGCGGCAACAGATCCCGCTGTACTCCCTCGCGCGACACATCGCCCCCGAACCGTCCCTCGCGCACCGCGATCTTGTCGATTTCGTCGATGAAGACGATGCCGTTGTTCTCGACGAGATCGATCGCATCCAAAACCAGCTTGTCCTGGTCGAGGAGCTTGTCGGCTTCCTCGTTGATCAAGAGCGCGTAGGAATCCTCGACTTTCACCGTGCGCTTGACGCCCTTTTGACCGAACGCCTTGCCCAGCATGTCGGAGAGATTGACCATCCCGACATTGCCGCCCGGCATGCCGGGCATCTCGAACATGGAATTGCCCTGCGGCGCCGCGACCTCGATCTCGATGTCCTTGTCGTCGAGCTCGTTCGCCCTGAGCTTGCGGCGGAAGGCGTCGCGCGTCGAAGGCGTCGAGCCCCGGCCGACGAGCGCGTCAAGTACCCGCTCCTCGGCGTTGCTATGGGCCTTTTCCTCGACTTCCTTGCGCCGCTTTTCCTTGAGCAGCGAAATCCCCGCCTCGAGGAGATCGCGGACGATCTGCTCGACGTCGCGGCCCACATAGCCGACCTCGGTAAACCGCGTTGCCTCGACCTTGATGAAGGGCGCTTGCGCCAGCCGCGCCAGGCGGCGCGAAATCTCGGTCTTGCCGACCCCCGTCGGCCCGATCATCAGAATGTTCTTCGGCACAACCTCGTGACGCAGGTCGTCGCCAAGCTGCTGGCGTCGCCATCGGTTCCTCAACGCAATGGCGACGGCGCGCTTGGCATCCTTCTGGCCGACAATGTATCGGTCGAGCTCGGCGACGATCTCGCGCGGGGAAAAACTCAACTCACTCATCAACGCTTGTCCGTATCGAGAGTTTCGACGACCACCTGGTCGTTGGTGAAAACGCAAATCTCCGAGGCGATCCGCATCGCCTTGCGGGCGATCGCTTCGGCGTCGAGATCGGTATCGACCAGCGCCCGGGCCGCGGCGAGCGCATAATTGCCGCCCGAGCCGATCCCCATCACCCCGTCTTCGGGGGCGAGCACGTCCCCCGTACCGGTCAGGACCAGCGAGTCCGTCCGGTCGGCGACGATCATCATCGCCTCTAACCGGCGCAAATAGCGATCGGTGCGCCAATCCTTGGCGAGCTCGACGCAGGCTCGCATCAGCTGATCGGGATACTGCTCGAGCTTGGCCTCGAGCCGCTCGAACAGGGTAAAGGCGTCCGCCGTCGCCCCGGCGAACCCGGTAATCACTTTGCCGTCGCCGAGCCGGCGCACTTTCTTGGCATTGTGCTTCATCACCGTCTGGCCGACCGAAACCTGTCCGTCCCCGGCGATCACCACCTTGGAGCCCTTGCGGACGGTAACGATGGTGGTGCCGTGCCAGGCCGGGCTGTCTTGCCTATCGCTCATTTGAGTGCCTTTCAGAGAGACCCTAACTTAGGCCGGCAAACCGCAATTGCAATGCAGCCGCGAACCCCGCTTTTCCCGGGGCTTTGAACCTGTTAGAGCACTCCCGCCTCACCCTTGGGAGCAACGCCGATGCGCCAAGCCGATCTCAAGCGCAAGACCAGCGAGACCGACATCGCCGTCGCCGTCAATCTCGACGGCACCGGCAAGGCCGAGATTTCTACTGGCATCGGTTTCCTCGATCACATGCTTGAGCTGATGGCCCGGCATTCGCTGATCGACATTTCTGTGGTCGCCAAGGGCGACCTCCACATCGACATGCACCACACGGCCGAGGACACCGGCATCGTGCTCGGCCAGGCGATCAAGCAGGCGCTCGGCGACAAGCGCGGTATCCGCCGCTACGCCTCGTTCGATGTGCCGATGGATGAGTCTCTCTCGCGGGCCGCTATCGACATATCCGGTCGGCCGTTCCTGGTCTGGCGGGTCGAGTTCGCCCACGGCAAGGTCGGCGAGATGGACACCGAACTCTTCCGCGAATGGTTCCAGGCCTTTGCGGTCAATGCCGGGGTGACCCTGCATGTGGAGAATTTCTACGGCGACAATGCCCATCACGTCGCCGAAAGTTGTTTCAAGGCGCTGGCCAAAGCGTTGCGCGGGGCCATCGAAATCGACCCCCGTGCCGCCGATGCCGTGCCCTCCACCAAGGGCTCGCTCTAGTCCTCAGGGGCGCCGTTATGAGTGTTTTCGCTATCTTCACGGGGTCCGAAAGCCCCGATCCGGCCGAAACCGAAATCGAACTCGTGCCCGACCGGTTCTCGACATTCGCTTTCCTCTCGTCGGGCCTTTGGTGCATCTGGCACCGGCTTTGGGTCGAACTTGCGCTGCTCGTCCTCGCGGCAATCCTGCTCCTGGCGGTAGCGGCGCTGGTCAATCCCGAGACCACCTCCTGGCTCGGCCTCTTGGTCGCGCTGTTCGTCGGGTTCGAGGCTGGCCCGATCCGCGAACGGGCGCTGATCCGGCGCGGCTTCGCCCACCGCGCCGACATTGTCGCCGGCAGCGCTGCTGAAGCGGAAGTCAAATGGCTTTCCCGTCAACGAACCGTCCCATGAGCAATAGTCTCGTCATCATCGACTACGGCTCGGGCAATCTCAAATCCGCCGCCAAGGCGTTCGAGCGCGCCGCCGCGACGCTCGCCGACCCGCCGCGCATTCTCGTCTCTTCCGATCCGGGTCACGTGACCCGCGCCGAGCGGCTCGTGCTGCCCGGCGTTGGCGCGTTCGGCGATTGCCGCGCCGGGCTTTATGCGGTGCCCGGCATGGTCGAGGCGCTCACCGAAATGGTGACGAAAAAGGCAGTGCCGTTTTTCGGCATCTGTGTCGGCATGCAGCTGATGGCGACTGCCGGGCTCGAAAAGGGCACGCACTTCGGCTTTAACTGGATCCCCGGCACGGTCCGCCGTATCTCGCCCGGCGATCCCGACCTCAAAATCCCGCACATGGGCTGGAACACCATCGACCTCGTCCGCCCGCACCCGGTGTTCGACGGCATCGCGACGGGGCCGAAAGGGCTCAACGCCTATTTCGTCCATTCCTATCACTTTGTCCCCGACCACGAGGCCGATCTGCTTGCGACCGCCGACTATGGCGGCAAGATTTTCGCGGCGGTGGCCCGCGCCAACATGGTCGGCACGCAATTTCACCCCGAGAAATCCCAGGCGCTGGGGTTGAAGATGATCGAGAATTTCCTCAATTGGCGGCCCTAAGATGATTGGCACCGAGCGAGAGAGAATTCAGAACTTGTTTGCTGCGCTCATGAGTTCGAAGCTGCACGAGTTTCCGTCGTCGGGATATGTGCTGGCAGTGGGCGACGAACAAGGCGTGTACGCCATTCATGGAACTGCAGACGAAGTGTTGCATGTTGGTTGCACCTATCGCGGCAAGCGCGGGATGTATCAGCGGCTGCGGAATCATCTGCAGGCGGCTTCGTCGTTTGTGGACGAGTATTTTGACAATGACGGATCGCCTCTCAGAAATGGCTGCGGGTATCGATTTCTTGCGGTTGAGGACAGCCGAATGCGGATTCTCCTAGAAGCGTATGCGATCGGAAGTTTGTGTCCGGCCCACATCGGACTGCACGAAGAGCGCTCAGCAAAATGATCCTCTTCCCCGCCATCGATCTGAAGGACGGCAAGTGCGTGCGCCTCGAACGCGGCGACATGGGCCGGGCGACGATTTACAATCCCGACCCCGGCGCGCAGGCAAAAACCTTTGCAGAGCAAGGGTTTGAGTGGCTGCATGTGGTCGATCTCGACGGTGCGGTGAAAGGCAGGCCAGCCAACGAAGCTGCAGTCGCCGCGATCCTTGCTGCGGTCTCCGTTCCCGTGCAGTTGGGCGGCGGCATCCGCAATCTCGCCCGCATCGAATCCTGGCTCGGCAAGGGGATCGCGCGCGTCATTCTGGGCACCGCCGCCGTGCGCGATCCGAAACTGGTCATCGATGCCTGCCGAAAGTTTCCGGGGCGTATCGCGGTCGGCATCGATGTGCGAGGCGGAGAGGTCGCGGTCGAGGGTTGGTCGGAGAGCGCCAAACTCTCCGTCCCCGAATTGGCGAAACGCTTCGAGGGAGCGGGGGTCGCCGCCCTCATCCATACCGATATTGCGCGCGACGGCATGCTGTCTGGCATCAATTGGGAGGCGACGTCGGCGTTGGCCGAGGCGGTCACGATTCCTGTCATCGCTTCGGGAGGTCTCGCCTCGATGGACGATATCACCCGCCTGGCTTCGCTCGAAATGCGCGTTCTTGGCGGCGCGATTTGCGGCCGCGCCCTTTACGCGGGAAGGATCGACGCGAAAGTGGCGCTGGCTAAGCTGAGGCAAGCGGCATGAGCGTGCCGGAAGAAAGCCACAGGAAATTTCACAACCGGCCAAACTCGGGTCCGGACCGACGCATCCAGTTCCGGTGGTTCGTCCTGACGCTAGCCGTGCTCACCTTTCTTACCGCGCTCATGCTGTCGGGATGGCTGCGGTCGGAAGTCTCCTTCGCGATTCTGATTTTCCTCTGCTTCGCCTACCCGGCTTGGATCTTTTCGCTTATCGTCGCCATCGTCCAGCGTGCGTGGGGCAGGGCATGACGCTGAAAACCCGCATCATCCCATGTCTTGACGTCAAGGACGGCCGCGTCGTCAAAGGCGTCAACTTCGTCGATTTGCGCGACGCCGGGGATCCGGTCGAGGCGGCGATCGCGTATGACGCCGCCGGCGCCGACGAGCTGTGCTTTCTCGACATCTCGGCGAGCCATGAGAAACGCAGCATACTTCTCGACGTCGTCACCCGCACCGCCGAGCATTGCTTCATGCCGGTCACGGTCGGCGGCGGCGTGCGCACGATCGAGGACATCCGCAATCTCTTGCTCTCCGGCGCCGACAAGGTTTCGATCAACACCGCCGCCGTCGCCGATCCAGATTTCGTCTCCCGCGCTGCCGACAAATTCGGCAATCAGTGCATAGTTGTCGCCATCGACGCCAGGGCGCGTCGCGGCCGTCAGCCAAAGGAAGGCGAATCGCCCTGGGAAATCTTCACCCATGGTGGTCGCACCGCAACGGGCCTCGATGCGGTAGCCGTCGCCAGGAGGGTCGTCAGCCTGGGGGCCGGCGAGATTTTGCTGACCTCGATGGATCACGATGGCACCAAGATCGGCTTCGATCTCGCATTGACCCGCGAGGTCGCCGACGCGGTCGAGGTGCCGGTCATCGCCTCAGGCGGGGTTGGCACGCTCGATCATCTGGTCGAAGGGGTGAAACTCGGCCACGCCAGCGCCGTGCTCGCCGCCTCGATTTTTCATTTCGGCACCTTTACCATCGGGCAAGCCAAGGCGCACATGCAGCAAGCGGGCATACCGGTGCGCCTCGACGGGTGAAAACCCGGCGGCGGCGATCAACTGACCAAGGGGGAAGGCATGGCGTTCACGCTTGACGATCTGCAGACGATCATCACCAATCGCGCCGGCGCTTCGCCGTCCGAATCCTACACCGCCCGGCTCCTGCATGAGGGAGTTGCCAAATGCGCCCAAAAGCTTGGCGAGGAGGCGGTCGAGGCCTCGATCGCGGCGGTCAGGGGCGACAAGGCGGAACTGACCCGCGAGAGCGCCGACGTGCTTTATCACCTGCTGGTATTGCTCAAGGCTGCCGGCTTGCCGCTCGCCGATGTCTATGCCGAGCTCGAGGCGCGGCAGCGGCGGCTCGGCCAGGCCGAGCGCGGCTCGGACCGTTCGGTCGATGCCTGAGCGATGAATTCATCGCGCCTCGAATCCGACCCGACGCCCTATCGTCAGTTCACCACAGGTGAATGGGCAAAGCTGCGCGCCGGCGAGCCGATGACGCTCGATGCCGGCGACATCGACCGGCTGCGTTCGCTCAACGATCCGATCTCGCTCGCCGAGACCGTTGCGGTCTATTTGCCGCTCGCCCGGCTGCTGTCGCTCTATGTCGAGGCGGTCCAGGGCCTGCACCGCGCCTCCGCGCGCTTCCTGCAGCTCCGGGAAGACAAAGCGCCCTACATCATCGGCATCGTCGGCTCGGTCGCGGTCGGCAAGTCGACGACCGCCCGGCTGTTGCGCGCGCTGCTGCAGCGCTGGCCAACCTCGCCAAAAGTCGATCTCGTGACCACCGACGGCTTTCTGTATCCCAATGCCGAGCTCGAACGGCGCTCCCTGATGGAGCGAAAGGGTTTCCCCGAAAGCTACGACCGGCCCGCCTTTCTCGCCTTCCTCGCCGCCATCAAGGCCGGTAAGCCGTTGGTGAATGCACCCGTCTATTCGCACCTCATCTATGACGTCTTGCCGGGCGAGGCCCAGATCGTCGACCGGCCCGACATTCTGATCGTCGAAGGGCTCAACATTTTGCAGCCGGGCGACCTGCCGAAGAGTGGCAAGCCCCTGCTTTTTGCTTCGGATTTTCTCGATTTCTCGATTTACGTCGACGCCGAGGAGCCGCACGTCCGGCAGTGGTTCGTCGACCGGTTCCTGAAATTGCGGGAGACCGCCTTCCGCGATCCGAATTCCTTTTTTTATCGCTTTTCGGAACTGAGCGAAACCGAGGCGCGGGAACTCGCGATCAAGGTCTGGACATCGATCAATTTGCCGAACCTTGTCGACAATATCCTGCCGACCCGCGGCCGCGCCGACCTGATCCTGACCAAGGGTGCCGATCACGCCATTGTCGAAGTGGCACTCCGCCGCCTCTAAACCGCGAGCCCGTGCCTTGCTGCGAGCGCCTTGAGGTTTGCCTCGGGCCGCGCCCCGATATGGGAGATGACTTCCGAGGCGCAGAGGCACCCAAGCTTCAGCGCCGCCTCCATCTCCTGCCCGCGCGCAACGCCCAACAGAAACCCGGCGGCGAACAGGTCGCCGGCTCCTGTCGCGTCCTCGACCTTTTCGACCGGGAAGACCGGCACCCAGACTTTCTCCCCGTCCTTGATCGTCATCGCTCCGCGCGCCCCCATCGTAATTGCGGCGAGCCGGCAATCTCTCGAGACCTGCCCAATCGCCGCCTCGAGATCGTCGGTCTGGTAAAGCGACTTGAGCTCGGCGAGATTGGCGAGCAGCATATCGATGGTCCCCGAGCGCAACAGGTGCAGGAATTCGCCGCGGAACCGGTCGACACAATAGGCGTCCGAGAGCGTCACCGCTGCCGAGCGCCCGTGCTTGTGGGCGAATTCCGCCGCCTGGACGAAAGCGCGCTTGGCTTCCGGTGGATCCCACAGGAACCCCTCCATGAAGGTGATGGTCGCGGCCCCAATCTCGTCCTCGTCAATATCGGCGACGGTCAATTCGTGGCAGGCCCCGAGATAAGTATTCATGGTGCGCTCGCCGTCGGGCGCGATGAGAATCATCGAGCGTGCCGTGGCGCTGCCATGCTCGAGCGGCGGCGTCTTGAACGAGGTGCCGCCGCGCCTGAGATCCTCGGCGAAGAAGTCGCCGGGTTCATCGTCGGCGACTTTGCCGACAAACGCCGCTCGCCCGCCGAGGCTCGCGACCCCCGCCGCCGTATTGGCGCAGCTGCCCCCCGAGACCTTGCGCTTGTCCTGGGGCATGGCGCGGTAGAGATATTCCACCTTGTCCCATTCGGTCAGGTGCATGATCCCCTTGGTCAGACCCTCACGGCGCAGAAAATCGTCCCCGACCCGCGCCAGCACATCGACGATCGCATTGCCGATGGTCAGAACGTCGTAGCGGATCTGCAAGTCTTTCTCCGGGCCGGACAATCGAGGCGGCTGAGGGGCGGGCGGGGCGACTATAGCCGCGCTTCGCCGACGGGCAAGTGCCACCCCCCAAGCCCATTTACTTCCCGCCCGCGCCCCGCAATCATGGCTCCGGTCGCCGTGGGGGCTCCGTTCATGACCGATCTTCTCCTCGCCATTGCGCATCATCTGGCGGTGTTTTCGCTGGTGGCCATTCTCGCCGCCGAATTCGCCATCCTGCGGCGCGGCGTTAAGGGCACGCGGGTGGCGCTTCTCGGCACCGTCGACTTGTTCTTTGGCGCCACCGCCGCGGTGGTGCTGGTCGTCGGGTTCCTGCGGGTCTTCTACGGCGCTGCCGGGCCGGACTACTATCTTTTCAACTGGGTGTTCTGGGCCAAGGTCGGCGCCTTTGTGCTTGTCGGGCTGCTGTCGCTGCCCCCGACGCTTGTTTTCTTCCGTTGGCGGCGCGAGGCGCTGGTCAATCCGGATTTCTCCCCGCCCGACGACGGGGTCAATCGGGTCCGCCGCTTCATGCTCGCCGAAGCGGTGGTTCTCGCGTCCATCCCGGTCTTCGCCGCGATGATGGCCCGCGGCTACGGGCTCTGATCCTCAGGCGGTTTTCGCCCGATAAAGGCATTCGCCGCGAATTAGGCAGACCGGACAATCCGGCTTGCGCGCCTTGCACACATGGCGCCCGTGCAGGATCAGCCAGTGATGCGCGTGAAACCGGTATGTCGCCGGCACCACGCGCTCCAGCACGTCCTCGACCTCACGCGGCGTCTTGCCTGGCGCCAGCCCGGTGCGATTGCCGACCCGGAAAATATGGGTGTCAACCGCGATCGTCGGCTGCCCAAATGCGATGTTGAGCACGACATTCGCGGTCTTCCGCCCGACTCCCGGCAGCGCTTCGAGCGCCGCCCGGTCGGCGGGCACCTTCGATCCATGCCGCTCGATCAGTGCCTTCGACAGCGCGATCAGGTGCTTCGCCTTGTTGCGAAAGAGCCCGATGGTCTTGATGCAATCGCGCAATTCCGCCTCGCCCAGCGCCACCATCTTCCCCGGCGTGTCGGCGAGCGCGAAGAGAGCAGGGGTCGCCTTGTTGACCCCCACATCCGTCGCCTGCGCGCTCAGCACGACCGCGACGAGGAGGGTGAACGCATTGGTGGAGTGGAGCTCGCCCTCGGGCTCCGGATTGGCGGCCGCCAGGCGCGCGAACAGCGCCTCAATCGCCTCGGGTTTTAGCCGCGAGCGCCCGGCGCTGCGACGTTTAAGGACCATTGTGTTGTCACCCCCGCAGGTCTCTATATTAGCCCCATGGATGCAACACAAACCGCCGCCGCCCCACTCTTTGAGGTGCAGCTTTCGCCCCACCGGTCGCTCGAGCGGTCGGGCATCCAACTTGTTGCCGCGCTCGCCGCGGCGTTGGCGCTGATCCCCGGCACGATTTTCTATCTGGCCGCGGCCTGGCCGGTGATCGGCTTCATGGGACTCAACGTCCTCGCTCTTTACTGGGCGCTTTTCTATTCCTTGCGCGACAAGCGCAGGCGCGAGGAAATCACCCCCTGGCGCGATCGGCTGTTGGTGAGGCATTTCAGCCCCCGCGGCGCCGAAAAGAGCCACCAATTCAATCCCTTCTGGGTGCGCCTCGTTGTCGCCCGCGATGACGACCAACGGGTCACCACGCTGGCGCTGGCAAGTCGAGCGCGGCGGCTCGAGATCGCGAGCTTCCTCGGCCCCGACGACAAGGCGGCGTTCGCCAAGGACTTCTCCGCCGCGCTCTACCGCGCCAAAAACTGGCCTCGTCAAAATCGGGTCGCCACGCCTTCCGGGCGGGGGTATTTTCCGAAACATGGATCAGATGCTCACCAATCCCGCCGGCGCCAGCGATTACAAAATCGTGTCCGCCGCCGTCGAATATCTCTCCAACGCGCCGGCCGATGCGGTCGATCTAGATCGCTTCGCCGCGCGCCACGGCCTGACGCAACGTCAGCTGACATCCCTCTTCCGCCGCTGGGCAGGCCTCACTCCGGCCGCCTTCGCCCATTGCGTCACCCTCGACCATGCACGACGGCTCTTGGCCCAATCGGCGAGCGTGCTCGAGGCGACCTACGAGCTTGGCCTCTCCTCGCCCGCCCGGCTTTACGATCTTTTCGTCACCCATGAGGCTATGCCGCCGGGCATTTTCCGGGCGAAAGGCGAGGGGCTCGAGATCCGCTACGGCTTTCACGCCTCGCCGTTTGGCGTCGCGATCGTCATGGTCACCGATTATGGGCTCGCTGGCATCGGCTTTGCCGACAAGTCCCGCAAATCGGCGCTGGCCGAAATGTCGGTCCGCTGGCCGCGCGCCAAATATGTGGAATCGCCGATCGAAACGGCCGCATGGGCGGCGCGGGTGTTCGAGCCGGCCCGCTGGCGTGAGGATCAGAAGCTGCGGATCGTCCTGATCGGCACCGATTTCGAAATTCGCGTCTGGGAAACGTTGCTGAAGATCCCGCCCGGCACGACGACGACCTATGGAGACGTCGCGAGCCATATCGGTAAGCCCTCGGCCTCGCGGGCCGTCGGGGCGGCGGTCGGGCACAATCCGATCTCGTTTGTGGTCCCGTGCCATCGCGTCCTCGGCAAGAACGCGACGCTTACGGGCTATTACTGGGGATTGACCCGCAAGCAGGCAATTCTCGGCTGGGAGGCGGGGCTGGTCGGCGCCGCCTAGAGCGCTTCCTTGCTCGTCGCCTTGCCTCCGGCCGTCAGCTCATAAACCAGCGGCTGGCCGGTCGCGAGTTCAAGCGCGACGATCTGCGCCTCGGACAATCCGTCGAGCCGCATCACCAGCGCCCTGAGCGAATTGCCGTGCGCCGAGACGAGAATCGTGCCCCCGGCCAAAACGCGCGGTGCGATCTCGGCGTCATAATAGGGCAGCACGCGCTCGGCGGTCATTTTGAGGCTCTCCCCGCCCGGCGGGGCAACATCGTACGAGCGCCGCCACAGTTGCACCTGCGCCTCGCCCCACCGCTTTCGCGCCTCGTCCTTGTTGAGCCCGACGAGGTCGCCATAGTCGCGCTCGTTCAGCGCCTGGTTGCGGATGATCGTCACATTGACGATCCCCATCTCCTCGAGCATCAGGTCGAGCGTCTGGTGCGCCCGCTTCAACGCCGAGGTGAAGCAAAGCGAGATCGTATAGGCGCGCGCCTTGAGCTGCTTGCCGGCGGTCCGCGCCTCCGCGATTCCCGCATCGGTCAGCCCCGGATCGCGCCAGCCGGTGAAGAGATTCTTGAGGTTCCATTCGCTCTGCCCGTGCCGGACAAGGATCAGCCGCCGCTCCATCAGGCCTGCCCGAGCCCGAGCACGTCGGCCATCGAATAAAAGCCGGGCGCCTGGTCGCGGGCCCAGAGCGCCGCCGCGAGAGCGCCATTGGCATAGATTGACCGATCCTCGGCGATGTGGGTCATCTCGATCCGCTCGCCCGGCCCGGCAAGGATCACCCGATGCTCGCCGACGACCGTGCCGCCCCTCAGCGAAGCAAAGCCGATGGTGCCTTGCCTGCGCGCACCGGTGATCCCGTCCCGCGCCCTGACCGAGGACTTCGCAAGCGAGATTTTTCGCCCATTCGCCGCCGCCTCGCCGAGCATCAGCGCTGTGCCCGACGGCGCGTCGACCTTTTGCCGATGATGGATTTCGAGGATCTCGATGTCGTAGGCATTGCCGAGCGCCGCCGCAGCCCGCTCGACCAGCGCGACGAGCAGATTGACGCCCATCGACATGTTGCCCGTCTTGACGATCCGCGCCCGCTTCGCGGCCCGCTTGATCGCGGCGAGCTGCCTGGCGTCAAATCCGGTCGTGCCGATCACATGCACGAGGGAGCGCGAAGCGGCGAACTTCGCCAACGCCACCGAGGAGGCGGGCGCGGTGAAGTCGATGATCGCGTCGGCCCCGCCCAGCGCCAGGTCGGCTCTGTCGGTGATGACGACGCCGATCGGGCCAAGCCCGGCCAGCTCGCCGGCGTCCCGCCCGATCGCCTCTGCGCCCGACCGCTCCAGGGCTCCGGTGAGCACCGCCCCGGTAAGCGAATGGACGGCCCGGACCACGGCTTGGCCCATCCGGCCGCCGGCCCCCGCGACCGCGATCCTGAGGGACGCCATGCTGTCGCTCTCCCGCTTGATTTCTCGAAACGGCTATATCGGCGCGCCGCCGCAAACGCAATTGCGCCTAAGGGGAGGGTCGCGGCTTTGCCATCTCGGCGAGTACCGCGCGTGCCGCCGCGACCGGATCGGGCGCCCCGGTTATCGCCCGGCCGACCACGAGATGGCTTGCCCCGGCGCTGAGCGCCTCCCCGGGCGTCGCCGTTCGTTTGTGGTCGCCCATCGGGGACCCGGTCGGCCGGATGCCGGGGGTGACGACGGCAAAACCCGCCCCCCCGACCGCCCGGGCGATGGCGGCTTCCTTGGGCGAGCAGACGACCCCGCCCATGCCCGCTTTCCGGGCCTCTTCGGACCTCGCCCGCACCAGCTCGGCCAAGGGGAGATCGTAATGGGCCGCCTTGAGATCGGCGCGGTCCATCGAGGTCAGTACGGTGACGCCCAGAAGGCACAAACTGGACCCCCGCGCCGCCTCAACCGCCGCCGCCATGGTTTGCGGATAGGCGTGGACGGTCAGCATCGCCGCGCCGGTTTTGGCGATCGCCTCGACGCCATGCGCGACGGTGTTTGCAATATCGAGCAGCTTGAGATCGAAGAAGACGCTCTTGCCCTGGGCGATGAGTTCGCGCCCGAATGCTGGCCCATCGCCGTCATAAAACAGCTGATAGCCGAGCTTGTAGAACGCAACACTCTCACCGAGTTTTTCGACCAAAGTCTCGGCCTCCGCGCGGCTGGAGAGGTCGAGAGCGACGATCAGACGAATATCGGTTTGCATCTGGCGGCTCGGCGCTGAAGGCCGCCGGCCTGATACGCCGCCCGCCCCCACTTGGCAAGCGGCCTAGCGGTCGAACAATGCCTTGAGCTTGGCGAAAAATCCCGCCGAGGACGGTGAATTGTCCTTGGTCGAGAGTTTCTCGAATTCCTCGAGCAGGTCGCGCTGGCGCCTCGAGAGGTTTTGCGGCGTCTCCACATCAAGTTGCACGTAGAGGTCGCCGACCTGGTGCGAGCGCAGCACCGGCATGCCCTTGCCCCGGAGCTTTACCCGCTGGCCGGCCTGGGTGCCGACCGGCACCTTCACCCGCGCCCGCGTCCCGTCGAGAGACGGCACCTCGAATTCCCCGCCAAGGGCCGCTACCGTCATCGAGATCGGCGCCCGGCAGAAAAGGTCCGCCCCGTCGCGCTGGAAGAGCTCGTGCGGCTTCACCGACACAAAGATATAGAGATCGCCCACCGGCCCGCCGCGCAGACCCGCCTCGCCCTCGCCCGAAAGCCTGATCCGTGTGCCATCCTCGATGCCCTTTGGGATGTCGGCCGACAGCGATCTTGTCTGTTGCCGCCGCCCCTGTCCGCCGCAATCGGTGCAGGGCTGATCGATGATCTCGCCCTGGCCGTGACACGCGGGGCACGTTCGCTCGATGGTGAAGAAGCCCTGTGCCGCGCGCACCTTGCCATTGCCGTTGCAGGTCCCGCAGGCCGAAAACCCGGTGCCCGGCTTCGCCCCCGAGCCGGAACAGGTCTCGCAGAGGAGCATGGTCGGCACCTCGATTTCGACCGTCTGGCCGTCGAAGGCGTCCTTGAGGCCGATCTCGAGATTGTAACGGAGGTCCGAGCCCCTCAGCCGCGCCGACTGGGTTCGCCGCCCGCCCATGAACTCGCCGAAAAGATCGTCGAAGATGTCCGACATCGACGAGGTGAAATCCGCCCCGAACCCGGCCGCGCCGGCCCCGGCCTCGAAGGCGGCGTGCCCGAACCGGTCATAGGCCGCGCGCTTTTGCGGGTCCTTCAGCGTGTCATAGGCCTCGTTGAGTTCCTTGAACCGGTGCCCGGCTTCCCCGTCGCCGGGATTGCGGTCGGGATGCAACTGCATGGCGAGCCGCCGGAACGCCGCCTTCAGCTGGCCAAGGTCGCAGTCGCGCGCGACCTCGAGAACTTCGTAATAATCACGCTTGGCCATCGGCCCCCGCCCCGGCCAGCCGTTCGATCATCCCGGCAATGCGCCGCGCCCGCGTCTCCGGCCTCTTCGCCTCCGCGACCCATTCGAGATATTCGCGCCGGTGCGAGGGCGGCAGCTTTTCGAACGCTTCAAGCGCCGAAGGGCCTGCCTTCAGCGCCGTCTCGATGTCCGCGGCGATCTTCACGGGGGACGCCTTCACCGGAACCTCGAAATTGGGCCCAGCGATCGCCGGGCCCCAATGGGGGTGGGGGTTGCTGGGTTAGGCCGACTTCTGGTCCTTGCCCGCCTTGTCGTCATCGACTTCCTCGAAGTCGGCGTCGACGACATTGTCGTCTTTCTCGGGATTGGCCTCGGCGGGAGCGGTCTCGTCCTGCTGCGCCGCATACATCGCTTCGCCGAGTTTCATCGAGGCGGTAATGAGCGCGCCGGTCTTTTCCTTGATCGCCTCGACGTCCTCGCCTTCCTGCGCTTCCTTGAGCGCCGCGATCGCCGATTCGATCGCCGTCTTGTCGGCTGCGTTCAGCTTCTCGCCATACTCCGTCAGCGATTTTTCGGTCGTATGGATCGCGGCTTCCGCATGGTTGCGGGCCTCGGCGGTCTCGCGCCGCTTCTTGTCGACCTCGGCATTGGCTTCGGCGTCCTTGACCATCCGCTCGATGTCGGCTTCGGACAGCCCGCCCGACGCCTGGATGCGAATCTGCTGTTCCTTGCCGGTGCCTTTATCTTTGGCCGAGACGTTGACGATGCCGTTGGCGTCGATGTCGAAGGTCACCTCGACCTGCGGCACTCCGCGCGGGGCAGGGGGCAGCCCGACGAGATCGAACTGGCCGAGCAATTTGTTGTCGGCCGCCATCTCGCGCTCGCCCTGAAAGACCCGGATCGTCACCGCCGACTGGCTGTCCTCGGCGGTCGAGAAAATCTGGCCCTTCTTGGTCGGGATGGTGGTGTTGCGCTCGATCAGCCGGGTGAAGACGCCACCCAGGGTCTCGATGCCGAGCGACAGCGGGGTGACGTCGAGCAGCAGTACGTCCTTGACGTCGCCCTGCAGCACGCCCGCCTGGATCGCCGCGCCGAGCGCCACCACTTCATCGGGGTTGACGCCCTTGTGCGGCTCCTTGGCGAAGAGTTCCTTCACCGTCTCGACGACTTTCGGCATGCGGGTCATACCGCCGACCAGAACCACTTCGTCGATCTGTGCCACGGTCAGTCCCGCGTCTTTCAGCGCTGCACGGCACGGCCCGACTGTCTTTTTGATGAGGTCATCGACGAGGCTCTCGAACTTCGCGCGGGTCAGCTTCACCTGCAAATGCTTCGGCCCGGACTGGTCGGCGGTGATGAACGGCAGGTTGACCTCGGTCTGGGTCGAGGACGACAGCTCGATCTTGGCTTTCTCGGCGGCTTCCTTCAGCCGCTGCAGCGCCAGCTTGTCGCGCCTCAGATCGATGCCCTGTTCGCGCTTGAACTCGTCGGCAAGATAGTCGACGAGCCGCATGTCGAAATCCTCGCCGCCGAGGAACGTGTCGCCGTTGGTCGATTTGACCTCGAACACGCCGTCGCCGATTTCGAGGATCGAAATGTCGAAGGTGCCCCCGCCAAGGTCATAGACCGCGATCGTGCCGCCTTGCTTTTTTTCGAGCCCGTAGGCCAGCGCCGCCGCGGTCGGCTCGTTGATGATGCGCAAGACTTCGAGACCGGCGATCTTGCCGGCGTCCTTGGTTGCCTGGCGCTGCGAATCGTTGAAATAGGCCGGAACGGTGATCACCGCCTGGGTGACGGTTTCGCCGAGATAGCGTTCGGCGGTCTCTTTCATCTTCTGCAGAATGAATGCCGAGACCTGCGAGGGCGAATATTTCTCGCCATGCGCGTCGACCCAGGCATCGCCATTGTCGCCTTTGACGATCTTGTAGGGGACGAGCTTTTTGTCTTTCTCGACCATCGGATCTTCGTAGCGGCGCCCGATCAGGCGCTTGATGGCGAACAAAGTGTTTTCCGGATTGGTGACCGCCTGGCGTTTGGCCGGCTGGCCGACAAGCCGCTCGTTTTCGGTGAAAGCGACCATCGATGGCGTGGTGCGCGCGCCCTCGGCGTTTTCGATGACCTTTGGGTCCTTGCCCTCCATCACCGCCACGCAGGAGTTGGTGGTGCCCAGGTCGATACCGATGACTTTAGCCATTCTCGAACCTCTTTTCAGCGGGCCTGCCTAGAACCCCGTCGCCGGCAGTTCACCCCGGTCATGCGACCGCGCGGCCCCTTATGGGTGCAAATCGCCACAACCGTGACGTTGCCGGCTATATAGGGCCGCGCCCCGAGCCCTTCAAGCGCGGCACACGGTTGGGCCTTATCGGGCCCTGGCGAACGTGCTTAAACGCCGGCAATGATCGCCCCCGGCACAGTGCTACTCCACGACAACCGTTCGGAAGGCGGACGGAGCTTGCTGTTTGCCCGGCCCGTCGAGATTCTGGAAGCCTTCACAAAAACTCGGGCTCTGGCGGCGCTTGGCCGGATTGAGGCGGCACACGCCCAGGGGCTTTGGGCGGCGGGCTACTTCGCTTACGAACTGGGATTTGCTTTTGAAGAGCGGCTCGGCGCCTTTCTGTTCGAGCCCAGCGCCACCCCGCTGCTCTGGCTTGGGCTCTACGACGAGCCGCTTCAATTCGACAGCAATGAAGCTCGCCGGTTCATCGAAGATGCGGCGGGCGGCGGCACCGCGCGCGCCGTCGATCTGAGCCCAGCGATCAACTATGAGGTCTATGGCAGGGCTTTCGCGGCGATCAAGACCTATATCGATGCCGGGGACGCCTATCAGGTCAATCTGACCTTCAAGGCGAGGTTCAGGCTTGAGGGCGACCCGATTGCGCTCTATCGCGACCTCGCCGTCAGCCAGCCGGTGGCCTTCGGCGCGCTGATCGCTGCGGGCGACACGACCGTCCTGTCGCGGTCGCCCGAGCTCTTCGTCGAAAATCGTCGCGGCGTGCTGGCCATGCGGCCGATGAAAGGAACTCTAGCCCGCGGCCGGACCCTCGACGAGGACAAAGCCGGCCGCCACGCGCTACGCAACGATCCCAAGAACCGGGCCGAGAATCTGATGATCGTCGACTTGCTTCGCAACGATCTGGGCCGGATCGCCGAGATCGGCAGCGTCTCGGTCGCAGACCTCTATTCGGTCGAGACTTTTCGCTCGCTGCACCAGCTGACCTCGGGCATCACCGCCCGACTGCGGCCGGGTCTTACCATCGTCGACATCCTGCGTGCCGTCTTTCCCAGCGGCTCGGTCACCGGCGCCCCGAAAATCCGTGCCATGGAAATCATCGAGGAACTCGAGACGGGACCGCGCGGACCCTATACGGGAGCCATCGGCTATCTCGCGCCCAGCGGCGATTTCAGTTTCAGCGTCGCCATCCGCACCGCGGTGATCGGGCCGGACGGGATGGGAGAGATCGGGGTAGGCGGCGGCATCGTCGCCGACTCCGAATTGAAGAGCGAGTACGATGAAGCGCTTCTCAAGCTCAAATTCTTCACCGATCCCGCGCCGCCCGTGACCCTGATCGAAACCCTGCTCTGGAAGGAGGAAACAGGTTATTGGCTGCTTGAGCGGCATCTGGCTCGCCTTGCCGCGTCCGCCCGGTACTTTGGCATCCCCTTGGCGGAAGGCGCCGCAGCGGCGGCGCTCTCCGGCGCGGCGACGCGCTTTGGCGAGGCGCGTATGCGGGTGAGGCTGCTCCTCGACGAAGTTGACGGGCTCAGCGTCTCGGCGACCCCGCTGCCCGCCGGCCCGCCGGCCGAGGTCAAATTCATGCTGGCGCCCGAACCGGTGGATTCCGCCGATCCGCGCCTGTTTCACAAAACCACCAACCGCGGCTTCCTCGACGAGCCCCGCATAACCGCCGCCGAGCGCCACGGCGTTGACGAGGTGGTGTTCCTCAACCAGCGCGGCGAATTGACCGAGGGCTCGATCATGTCCCTGTTCATGGGGCAAAACGGTACGCTCATGACGCCCGCACTGTCCTGCGGGCTCTTGCCGGGTACGCTGCGGGCCGAGCTTTTGGCCACCGGGGAGGCTCAGGAAGCCGTCCTGCGGCCCGAGGATCTTGCGGGCGCCGGAGAGATTTTTCTCGGCAATTCGGTTCGCGGTCTGGTGCCGGCACGCCAGGTTGATCCGGCGTCAAGGCGCGTGGCAAAACCGTGATGCTGCAGTCCTTTGCCCGGAGCCGCGCCGGGCATTAAAACTTGCCGGAGCGGCATTTTCCGGAGGGGACCGATGCACCCACTGCCTATTGCGCCTTTGCTTGCCGCCGTACTGGCGATTCTGATGTCGTCGGCCCGGGCGCAGGAGGTGCCCGCGGCGACCGACCAGACCTTCTGGTGCGCCGCCGCCTATGGGGTCGCCTCGGTCTTTGCCGGCGAAGACGGCCAGGCGGAGGTCGCCGCGACGCTGCTCGGCTATTCCGAAACCCTCGCCGTCGCCGGCAAGCAAACACTCGCCGCGCAAGGCATGGAAACGGCGGCCGGCGACGCGATCGCGCTCGGCTATTTCGACGAAGTGCTCGCCCAGTTCGGCGGCGAAGGCGAGCCGCGCTTCACGGTCGGCCAGTGCGAGACGATTCTGCGGCCGCTTCTCGCGCTGTAGGCGCTCGGCCGGCCTCTTCGATCCCGCCCGCGCCCCCCGCCCAGGTCTAGTCGCAAGCGACCGGCGTCGGCACCTGAAAGAACGGCGGCTGCAGGATGTCGTAATAGCTAGCCCGGAAGTCGACATTGATGAATTTCGGATTCGAGCCGTTGCCCTCGAAGAGCAGCCGGACATATACCGAGCCGATGCCGCGCAGGTTCATGACCGCCAAATACTCCTCGATCGAGCCGGGAATGTTGGCGACCTGATAGACCTGCGCCGACTGATACTGAAACTTGGCGAGTTCGGAGCCAACGACCACGGCGAGCTTCGAGCGCTGGTCAGCACTCCATTGGTCCGCCAGCCCTTCCAGGAAAGTGATCGCCGGCCCGGACCCGTCCTTGGTAAGGATGCGCGCGAAAGCGCATGCGTCGGATTGCGGGTCGGCCAGAGCCGGCAGACTTGCGGCTGCCAGAAGCAGTGCAGCGCCGGCTAGACTCAAGCGGACATGTTTCATCGGAACCTCCACCCCTATTGTGGGGGTGAAGTCTGGCACCAACACGCAGTCGACGCCAGCGGGCCCTTTATCGGGCCGGCTCAGACGGTCTTGTCGATCGCGCTCTCGGCGCCCGGCTCCGGCTCGTCGGCAGGGCTCTGCTGAAGGGCATCGCCTTCCGCCTTCCGCGGCCTCCGCGCCACCCCGACAAAGGCCGGCCGCAGCACCCGCTCGCCGATCTGAAAGCCGTCCTGGATCACCTCGACCACCGTATTGTCGGCGGCCTCGGCGTCTTCGACCTCAAACATCGCCTGATGTCGGTGCGGGTCGAACCGCTCGCCCTTGGCCTCGATCCTCTCGATCCCGTGCCGCAGCAGGAGCCGCTGCATCTCCCGCTCGGTCAACTCGACCCCATCGATCAGCGCCTTCAGCGTGCCCTCGGCGGCGCGGCGCTCTTCCTGGGGAAGCGCGTTCAGCGCCCGGGTCAGATTGTCGGTCGCCGTCAGCATGTCGCGGGCAAACCCGGCGACCGCATATTGCCGCGTCTCCTGAAGCTCCCGCGCCAGCCGCTTTCTCGAATTGTCCGTCTCGGCGATGGCCCGCAGCAGCTGCTCCTTGAGCTCGGCATTTTCGGCGGCGAGCGCCATCAGGGGATCGGGGTCGGCGGGCGCGGCGGGCGCCGCATCTTGTGCCGCCGCTTCCGTCGCGTTCGCCGCCCCAGCGCTCGTCTCATTGTCGTCGGTCATGCCCGGACCATGTGTTGGCTTGCCAGATGTGCCACGCATATCGGCCAACGGGCCGGAAAATTCAAGCGTCCCGCCGCCGGTGCCCGATCAGTTGCGAGACCACATGGGCGGTGTAATCGACGACCGGCACGATCCGCGCGTAGTTGAGCCGCGTCGGCCCGATCACGCCGACGACCCCGATCACCTGCTCGGAGGCATCGCGATAGGGGCTGAGGATCACCGAGGAACCGGAGAGCGAGAAGAGCTTGTTCTCCGAGCCGATGAAGATTCTGACTCCCTCCGCCGTCTCGGTATTGCCGAGGAGTTCGATGAGCGCCTGTTTGGTCTCGAGCTCATCGAAGAGCTGGCGCACCCGGTCGAGGTCTTCGGACGCCATGGTGTCGGCGATGAGATTGGCCCGCCCGCGCACGATCAGGGTCGGGGTCTTCGCCGACTGCGCCGCCGAAAGCGTCGCGAGCCCCGCCTCGACCAGCTTGCCGGTCAAGACGTCGAGCTCCGCCTGCTGGCGATTGCGCCGTTCCATCAGCAGCTGCCGCGCCTGCTGCAGGGTCCGCCCGACGACGAGATGATTGAGATAGTTGCTTGCCTCGGTCAGCGCGCTGGCTTCCAGTCCCGGCGGCAGCGCGAACACCCGGTTCTCGACATGCCCGTCCTGCCCGACCAGCACCGCCATTCCCGTTTGCGGGTCGAGCCGGACGAATTCGAGATGCCGCAGCACCGGGTCGGATTTCGTCGCGATCACCAGGCCCGCCCCGTGGCTGAGCCCGCTCAATACCGAACTCGCCTCGGTCAACAGGTCCTCGAGATTGCCCGCCGACTGTTCCATCGCCCCGGCGATTTGCCGCCGCTCGGCCTCGTCCATGTCGGAGATTTCAAGCATCGCGTCGATGAAGAATCTCAGCCCCTGCTGGGTCGGTGCCCGGCCCGCCGATGTATGCGGCGGGGCGATCAGCCCCAGATCCTCGAGATCGGCCATGACGTTTCTGACCGAGGCCGGGCTGAGCGACAGGTCGAGTAACCGGGAGAGCTGCCGCGAGCCGACCGGCTGGCCGGTCTCGAGATAGCGCTCGACCAGCCGCCGGAAAATCTCCTGCGAGCGCGCGTTGAGCACGCTGAGAAAATCCTGATTTCCGGGAAGTGCCGGCACGGCGCGCCTCGCTTGGGTTCGTCCCGGCTATTTAGTCTCTCCCGGCGCCCGCGCCAAGCAAGCCCTCGCGCTTGTCGCCCAACCCGTGAACCGCTAAGAGGCACGAGCTTCGGACAAAACGAGGTGACCTGAGATGCGGCCATCCGGACGAGCGCCGGACGAGTTGCGCGCCGTCACCCTCGAGCGCGGCGTCTCGCCCTATGCCGAGGGCAGCTGTCTTGTCGCTTTCGGGGCGACGCGCATCCTCTGTACCGCCAGCGTCGAGACGGTCCTGCCGCCCTGGCGGCGCGGCCAGGGGATCGGCTGGGTGACCGCCGAATATGGCATGCTGCCGCGCGCTACCCAGACCCGCAGCCGCCGCGAGGCCTCCGCCGGCAAGTTGACCGGCCGCACCCAGGAAATCCAGCGCCTCATCGGCCGGTCGCTGCGCGCGGTGACCGACCTCAAGGCGCTCGGGGAAATCCAGATCACCCTCGATTGCGACGTGTTGCAGGCCGACGGCGGCACCCGCACCGCCGCCATTACCGGCGCCTTTGTGGCGCTGAGCGACGCCGTCGCCTGGATGCAGGCGCGCAACCTCGCCAAGGCGAATGCAGTCCGCGATCACTGCGCCGCCGTCTCGTGCGGGATTTTTCGCGGCGCTCCGGTTCTCGATCTCGACTATACCGAGGACTCGGAAGCCGAGACCGACGCCAATTTCGTCATGACGGGGGCGGGCGACTTCGTCGAGATCCAGACGACCGCCGAGGCCAAACCGTTTTCCGCGGCCGAACTCGAATCACTGATCGGACTGGCCCGCAAGGGCACGTCCGAACTCATTGCCATGCAGAAGCGGACGCTCGCGGGCGCCTAGCCAATGCAGCTCCGGCGCGGACAAAGGCTGCTGGCGGCGACCCATAACGGGGGCAAGCTGCGCGAGCTCAATGGGCTTCTGGCGCCGTTCGGCCTCGATCTGGTTTCCGCCGACGAACTCGGACTACCCGAGCCCGACGAGACCGGGGAGAGTTTCGAGGCCAACGCCAGGATCAAGGCGCTGGCCGCAGCGCGGGCTTCGGGCGAATATGCGCTCGCCGACGATTCGGGGGTTGTGGTTGAGGCCCTTGATGGCGCGCCGGGGATTTTCACCGCCCGCTGGGCGGGCCCGGAGCACGATTTCGGCAAGGCGATGGTGAAGACCCACATGGCGCTCATGGAAAAAGGCGTGGTCGCGCCCGACGCTCGCAAAGCCGAGTTCGTCGCGGTCCTTTGCCTGGCGAGTCCGGAAGGGGCGACCGAATGTTTCGAGGGCAGGGCGCCGGGCATTCTCGTCTGGCCGCCGCGCGGCAACAAAGGCTTCGGATACGATCCGATGTTCCAGCCGGACCGGCATTTACGTACCTTCGGGGAAATGTCGGAGGCAGAGAAACATTCCTGGGCGCCTGGAAAACCAGGCCTTTCGCATCGCGCCCGCGCCTTCGCCAACTTCGTCGAGGCAAGCTGTGAGCGCTGAAAATCCAGGCTTCGGCGTCTATGTCCACTGGCCCTTCTGTACCGCCAAATGCCCCTATTGCGACTTCAACTCGCATGTTCAACGCGGGGCGTTCGACGAAGACGCCTATGTCGCCGCCTATCTGAAAGAAATCGCGACGACCGCCGCCCGCGTCCCCGGCCGCACCGTTCGCTCGATCTTTATCGGCGGCGGCACGCCTTCGCTGATGGCCGACAAATCGGTCGGCGCCATTCTCGAGGCGATCAGCAAGCATTGGTCGATCGACCCGCGCGCCGAAATCACCCTTGAGGCCAATCCAACCAGCGTCGAGGCCGACCGGTTCCGCGGCTACCGCGCCGCCGGGGTCAACCGCGTCTCGCTTGGCGTCCAATCGCTCGTCGCCGAAGACCTCGCCGCGCTCGGGCGAATGCACACCGTCGCCGAGGCCATTGCCGCGGTCGGGCTCGCCCAATCGATCTTCGACCGGGTGAGTTTCGATCTCATCTATGCGCGGCCGCGCCAGACCCCCGACGACTGGCGCTACGAGCTGACCGAGGCGCTCGCGCTGGCTTCGGGCCACCTGTCGCTCTACCAGCTCACCATCGAGCACGGCACCCGCTTTTACGACCTCTTCCGCGCCGGCAAGCTCGCGATCCCCGATCCCGACACCGCCGCCGAGCTCTATGCGGTCACCCAGGAGCTCTGCGCCGCCACGGGGCTCCCCGCCTATGAGATATCCAACCATGCGCGGCCCGGCCAGGAGTCGCGGCATAATCTGCTCTATTGGCGCTATGGCGAATATGCCGGCATAGGCCCCGGCGCCCACGGGCGGCTGATCGTCGACGGCATCCGCCGTGCCACCGCCACCGAGAAACTGCCGTTCCAGTGGGCCGGCCTCGTCGGCGAGTTCGGCCACGGCCTCGTCACCGACGATCCGCTCACCGAAGACGAACAGGCCGACGAATATCTGCTGATGGGCTTGCGCCTGACGACCGGCATCGACCCGATGCGCTATCGCGCGCTCGCCGGAAGGCCGCTCCGCGCCGGCCAGATCCGCGATCTGATCGGCACAGGATTTCTGGCCAAGCTGCCCGACGGCAATCTGCGCGTCACCGACAGCGGCTGGCCGGTTCTCGACGCGGTCGTCGCCGACCTCGCCGCCTGATTATTGCGGGGTTTGCAGCCCGCCGCCACGGGTTGGAATTTTCGCGCTATCGACCACCCGCCAGCCGCCGCTCGTGACTTCCTTGACGACCAGCGCATGCTCGTTGGTGCCGTTGTCGAGGAACCGGAACACCCCATCGAGCCCTTCAAAGCCGCGCTCGGCGATAAGCAGCGACCGGTCGTAGCGCGGCACCGAGTTCGCAAGCGCCGAGGTGTTGGCCAGCAGCACGGCCGTATAGGCAAAGGTCGACAGCGGATGCGGCGCGACCCCATAGGCGGCCAAATAAGTCGTCTTCAGCCGCTCGTAACCGGCGGGGTCCGGGGCCGGATAATAGGCCCCGGCGAGGAACGGGGTTTGCTGGATCGCCGCATCCCCGTCCCAGTCCTGCGAGCCGAGGATGGTAATCCGGCTTTTGTCGACCGTCGCCGCCTCGAGGAGCGAGGCAATCGAGGGCGCGGTCGCCCGGTCGGGCAGAAACACCGTATCGATTGCCCCGCTGAGGAGGAACGGAGCGAGCTGCGCCACCGCCTGTTCGGCCTCGGCCTGGGTGGTGAACCGGTAGAGCGCGTTGACCGTCACCGCCTGTTGCGAGGTGGCGATGGCAAACGCCGATTGCTGAATTTCCCCGAAGGCCGAACCAGGAATCAGCGCCGCGAATGAGCGTCGGCCGAGCCCCGTGGCGTAGGCGACCGACCGCTGCACTTCGGATTCGGGCAAGATGTTGAGCAGGTACACCCCCGGCGCCGCCGCGCCCGAATTGTTGGAAAAGCCGATCAGTGGAATGCCCCGGCCCTGCGCGAGAGCTCCGGCGATGCTGACGCTTTCCGCCGTCAGCGGGCCGAGGATGAGGCTCGCTGCTTCGCCGATCGCCTCATTCGTCGCTTGCCGCGCCCGCTGCGTCGTACCCCCCGTATCCTTGACGACGATCTGGATATTGTCGGGAATGTCGGGCGACTGGAGGATCGTATCCATCGCCAGCTTGGCGGCGTTGCGCATCGAGATCGCGACTTCCGAAAGACCCGCCGCCCCGCTCAGCGGCAACAACAGCGCCACGCGCACCGGTCCGGTGCCGATCACCTCGCCCTCGACGAGCGGCAGCGTGCCTTCCGTGGTGGACGCCCCGGTCCGGCCGCCGAAAATCGACGGGGTCGGACAGGACGCCAGCTGTGCCAGAACCATCGCGGCCAGCGCCCACAGCGCGGCCGTCGTCAATCCCCGCGACGTCACCGCCGGGATCGGGAGTTGACCGGCCTCGAGGCGCAATGACACGTCTACGCTCCTGTCGAAGAGTTCCGCCGCGAAGCCTTTTTGGCGGCCGCGGTTGCCGCCCCGTTCAGCTATACAAAACCGGGCAGGGTGCTTAAAGAGTCAAGAGCGATTTATTCAACCCCGTTCGGCCCGTATGGCGCCCAAAGGCTTCACGATCGCCGGCCACCCCCATCCGGCCGCCCCGCTCGCGCCCGGTGTCTACATCGTTGCGACCCCGATCGGCAATCTCGCCGACATATCATTGAGGGCGCTCGCAACGCTCGCCAGCGCCGACCTGATCCTCTGCGAGGACACCCGCACGTCCGGAAAACTGCTCTCCCATTACGGCATTTCGACCCCGCGCCGCGCCTTTCACGAGCACAACGAGCGGGCCTTGTCGGAGGCGGTCTTGGCGGAAGTCGAAGCGGGCAGGGCGGTGGCGCTGATTTCGGACGCCGGCACCCCGCTGATCTCCGATCCGGGCTTCCCGCTCGTCCGTGCCGCCCGCGCCCGCAACGTCCCGATCTTCGCGATACCCGGCGCTTCGGCGCTGCTTGCCGCGCTCGCCGGTTCGGGACTTGCGACCGATACCTTCGCCTTCTTCGGATTTCCGCCCGCCAAGACCGCTGCCCGCCGCAAGCTTTTTGCCTCGCTCGCGTCGCGCGCCGAGACACTCGTCTTCTATGAGTCTCCCCACCGGCTGCCCGCAAGTCTGGCCGACATGGCGGCCGCGTTCGGCTCCGATCGCGAAGCGTCGATCGCCCGCGAATTGACCAAGAAGTTCGAGACCCATTATCGCGGCTCGCTCGGCGATCTCGCGAAAAGTTTCGCGGGCGAACCGGTCAAGGGCGAGGTGGTGGTTCTCGTCGCCGGCGCCCCCGACCGGCCCGCTGAAAAGACCGAGTGGCAATCGGCGCTCGCAGCCGCGCTCGCCCGCCAGCCGTTGAAGTCGGCGGTGGAGGAAATCGCCGCAGCCTTCCCCGTCCCCCGCCGCGAAATCTACCGGGTGGCCCTCGCCCTCAGGCAAGGTCAGGATGGCTGACCGACCCGTGCTAACCCGCCGCCGCGCCGAGCGTTTTGGGCGCACGGGGGAGGCCATCGCGGCGCTCTGGTTGATCGTTTCCGGCCACCGGATCAGAGCCGCAAGGGTAAAGACGCCGGTCGGCGAAATCGACCTCATCGCCTCGCGCGGCCGCTCCCTGGTTTTTGTCGAGGTCAAGTCCCGGGCCAGCGTCCTGGAGCGCGACCTCGCCTTTGCCGCGGTCAACCGTTCGCGAATTTCGGCCGCCGCGGCCTTCTGGATCGGGACCCATCCGCGCTATGCCGGTTGGGACATGCGTTTCGACGTCATCGGCCTTGCGCCGATGCGCTTGCCACGGCATGTGAAGGGCGCGTTCGACGCGACCGAAAGTCGGGGCAGGCGATGGCTCTGAAAGTGGCGGTACAAATGGACCCGGTCGAGACCATCCGGCCGGCGGGGGATACGACCGTGGCGCTGATGCTGGAAGCGGCGAGGCGCGGCCATCAGCTCGCCTACTACACGCCCGCGTCCCTCACCCAGGCGAGCGACGGCATTTTCGCGCGCCTCGCCCCGATCGAGGTCCGCGACGAGCCGAAAAACTGGTATCGCCTCGGCGAAGTCAAACGCACCGATCTCTCCGCCTTTGACGTGGTGCTGCTACGCCAGGACCCGCCGTTCGACATGGCCTATATCACCACGACCCATATTCTGGAGCGCCTCCAGCCCAGGACCCTCGTCGTCAACGATCCCGTCTCGGTGCGCAACGCGCCCGAAAAACTGCTGGTCACCCAGTTCCCGCATCTCATTCCGCCGACGCTGATCACCCGCGACCGCGACGAGGTCCGCGCTTTCCGCGCCACCCATGGCGACGTGATCCTGAAACCCCTTTACGGCAACGGCGGCGCCGGCGTCTTTCACCTGCGCACCGACGACGCGAACCTCACCGCGCTGATGGAAATCTTCGAAGCCTCCTGGCGCGAGCCTTACATCGTCCAGCTTTATCTCCCCGAGGTCCGCAAGGGCGACAAGCGCATCATGCTTATCGACGGCGAAGCCGCGATCGGGCTCAACCGCGTGCCGCTCGAGGGTGAAGCCCGGTCGAACCTGCATGCGGGCGGGCGCGGCGAATTGAGCCCGCTCACCAGGCGCGACCGCGAAATCTGCGCGGCGCTCAAGCCGGCGCTGATCGAGCGCAATCTCCTCTTCGTGGGCATCGACGTCATCGGCGACTGGCTCACCGAGATCAACGTCACCTCCCCGACCGGCATCCGCAACATCGTCAGTCTCGGCGGTCCCGACCTCGCCCCGAAGATCTGGGACGCGATCGAGAAGCGGCGGCGCTGAGCGATGCCGATTGAAGCCGGACTCGTGGCGCTTGCGACCTATTTCGCGACCATCGGGCCGGCTGACCTGGCTTTCGTCTTCGCGGCGCTGACCGCGCGATCGGCTCCCGCCGCCCGCCGCGCCACGGCGCTGCGCGGGGTGCTGATCGGCGGGGCGATCCTCCTGTTTTTCGCCTTCTTCGGCGCCGCCGTGCTCGACATATTCGGCGTCTCGCTGCCGGCGCTCAGGGCTGCCGGCGGCATTCTGCTGCTTCTCATCGCTATCGACATGGTTTTTGCCCGCAACTCGGGCGGCACCTCGACGACATCGGAAGAAAACGCCGAGGCGGCGGCCAAGCACGACATTTCCGTCTTCCCGCTCGCCACCCCCTTGATCGCCGGGCCGGGTGCCATCGGGGCGACCGTGTTGCTCGTCGCCAATGCGAGGGGCGATCAGGCGACGATCGCCATCACCATAGCCGCGCTCCTCACCATTCTGGCGCTGACCTATGTCCTGCTCTTGCTCGCGACGCAGGTGCAGCGCCTCCTCGGGGTCACCGGCCTTCATGTCGTCTCCCGCGTCGTCGGCGTCCTGCTCGCGGCGCTTTCGGTGCAGTTCATCTTCGACGGCATCAAGTCGGGGCTGCTCGCCTGAGCCCGCACCTTGCGCTTGATCAAATTCCCCGGCCGGGCGATGGTGCCGTGTTTCAATCATTGAAACGCGGCGGCGGGCGCCACCCGGCCAGGCGCGAGGGCCGCATGCCGAAATCGGAGGCCACGATCAGCGAGGCCGAAATCGTCGCCTGGCTCGAGCGCTACAAGCGCGCCTGGGAGCAACGGGACGCCGATCTCGCCGCCGCAATATTCACGCCCGGGGCCACCTATCGCGAACAGCCCTTCGAGACGCCGGTGCGCGGTCGGGAGGGCGTGCGCCAATACTGGCTGGAAAATGTCGTCGAGAACCAGCGCGACATTCACTTCGAGCACGAATTATGGGCGGTGCGCGACAAGCTCGCCTTCATCCATTGGCGCGCCCATTTCACCTGGCTGCCCATCAACGGCGTCATGGAACTCGACGGTACCTGGCGTCTCGCCTTCGAGCCGGGCGAAGACGGCTTGCTCTGTGACTGCCTCGAGGAATGGATCGTCGTCAGGGACGGCTAGCATCACCCAAGTGCGCCTCGCCTCCGCCTTCGACATAACGCCCGCCAGCGTCGCCGACCGCGATGCGCTGATCGCGCTCGATCGGCGCGCCGCGACCGACCTCGCCCGCCTCGCGCAGATCGATGCCGCGCTGGCCGCGGGGGATGCCTTCATCGCCCGGGCGCGCAATGCCGAGCCCGTCGGCTTCGCGATCACCGGCCCGCGGTTCTTCGGCCACCCCTTCCTTTCCCTGCTCGTCGTCGGCGAGGGCTGGCGTCTGCGCGGCGCCGGCAAGGCGCTCCTCGCCCATGTGGAAGGGGCCTGCGGCGGCGATCGCCTCTTCACCTCCACCAACCGCTCCAACCTCGCAATGCGGGCGCTGCTCTCGGCACGGGGGTTCGCCGAAAGCGGTCTTGTCGAGAACCTCGATCCCGGCGATCCTGAACTGATCTACGTCAAGTTTCTCTGACCGGCGGGGCGGGTCGATGGCCGACGAAACCTACGAAATCTATGCGCTGCGCTATGGCGAGAACGCCAACCGGGCGCGCTCGGGCTCCTTCATCTTCGAGGACGATCACACAACTCCGCACCCGCTCGACTATATTGTCCGGCTGATCCGCAACGAGCGCGGGACGATCATGGTCGATACCGGCTTCTCCCGCGCGACCATCAGGGAGCGCGGCCAGACCACCGCCCTCGAGCCGATCGAAATGCCGAAGCTCCTCGGCGTCTCCCCCACCGAGATCACCGATCTCGTCATCTCGCACCTGCATTACGACCATGCCGGCACGCTGGTCGCCGACGGCGAGGCGACGTATGCGAGCCATCGCAGACTGAAGACGCTCGCCCCCTCCGTCGCCCATGTCATTCCCGGCCACGACCCGCTCGTCCGGCTCGCCTTCCCGAACCATCGCGGCGACGACGATTCGGTCGTCCGCGTTGATCTCGCGGCTGACATGGCGGTTCTCGAAAAGGACTGGGCCGGGTGACCGCCGATCCCTTCACCCATCTGCCCGCGTTGCGCGCGCGCATCGCCGATCCGGCAAGCTCGCGTTTTCGCCTCGAAGGGACCGGCGTCGAAATGTGGGACAGGCTTGCCCGCGAGGCGGGCTATCCGGAAAACTGGCGGCATTCGGACGAATTCCGCCATGCCAACCGGACCGCGGCGCTCGCCGGTCGCACCGGCGCCGACCTCTGGGTCTTCGCCTATGGCTCGCTGATGTGGGATCCGGCCTTCTTTTTTGAAGAGGTGCGCTGCGCCACCGCCGCCGGCTTCCACCGCAGTTTTTGCCTCAGGATGGAGATCGCCCGCGGCGCGCCCGAGACCCCCGGCCTGATGGCGGCCTTGGACGCGGGGGGCGAGTGCCACGGCCTCGCTTTTCGCATTGGCGCCGACCGGCTAGAGACCGAGACCGACATGCTCTGGCGCCGCGAAATGATCACCGATGGCTATGTAGCCGGCTTCATTCCGGTCAAGACTCCGCAGGGCGGGATCGAGGCGCTGGCCTTCATGGCCGACCGCGCCTCGCCTAAATATGCGGGCGGTCTCGCGCTCGATCGGGCGGCGACGCTGATCGCCGGCAGCCGGGGCATTCTTGGCACCAATCTCGAATATCTCGACGAGCTGGCCCAGCGCCTCGACGAGCTTGACGTGCCCGATCCCGGCTTCTTCGAACTTTATGCGCGGGCCCGCGCCATCGCCTCGGCGTCCGAAACGGCAAAATCGCCGGCCCGTCCCGGGATCAGCGGGTAGAAGTCGGCAAGCCGGGGCTCGACCGGACCGGCAAGCGCCCGGCAATCCTCGATCGTCGAGCGCGAACCCGGTCGCAGCGATCTTTGTTCCCGTATTGTTCTTGCGAGTGTTCGGCGAAACTGCTAGGGTTTTCCCTTAGGCTGCGGGGAGCCGATGACGACGCGCATTCAGACCGTCGCTTTTCAAGGCATCGAGGCCGTGCCGGTCGACGTGCAGGTGCAGATCGCGCCGGGCATGCCGGGTTTCGCCATTGTCGGGTTGCCCGACAAAGCGGTCGCCGAATCCCGCGAGCGGGTGCGCGCGGCGCTGATCGCCTCGGGCCTGGCGCTGCCGCCCAAACGCATCACCATCAATCTTGCTCCTGCGGACCTGCCCAAGGAAGGCACGCATTACGACCTGCCGATTGCGCTCGGATTGATGGCGGCGATGGGGGCGGTACCCGACGACGTGGTTGCCGGCTATGTGGTTTTGGGCGAGCTCGCCCTTGACGGCCGCCTGACCGCCGTCTCCGGGACGCTCCCCGCGGCGATCGCCGCGGCCTCGCGCGAACTCGGCATCATCTGCCCGGAAGTTTGCGGGCCCGAAGCCGCCTGGGCTGGCGATAATCTCGACATCGTCGCCGCTCCCACGCTCCTCGCTTTGATCAATCATCTTGCCGGCACCCAGCTCAGCGCCCGCCCCACCCCAAAAAAGCGCGACGATGCAATGGGTCTGCCCGACCTTTCCGAGATCAAGGGCCAGGAGCTCGCTCGCCGGGCCCTCGAGGTCGCCGCCGCCGGCGGTCACAATCTCCTGATGATCGGCCCGCCCGGGGCCGGCAAATCCATGCTCGCCATGCGCCTGCCCTCGATTCTGCCGCCGCTGTCCCCGCGCGAATTGCTCGACGTCTCGATGATCCAGTCGGTCGCCGGCGCGCTCGCCGGCGGGCGCCTCTCCGATCGCCGCCCGTTTCGCGCGCCCCATCACTCGGCCTCGATGGCGGCGCTTGTCGGGGGCGGTATCAGGGCGCGGCCGGGCGAGGTCAGCCTCGCCCATAACGGCGTGCTCTTCCTCGACGAACTGCCGGAATTCGCCCCGGCGGTTCTCGATTCGCTGCGCCAGCCGCTCGAGAGCGGCGAGACGGTTATCGCCCGCGCCAATGCGCGGGTCACCTTTCCGTCGCGCTTCCAGCTCATCGCCGCGATGAATCCCTGCAAATGCGGCATGGCCGGCACCCCGGGCCACACCTGCAAGCGAGGCGACAAATGCGCCGCCGATTATCAAGGCCGCATTTCCGGCCCCTTCCTCGACCGCATCGACTTGCGCATCGACGTGCCGGCGGTCTCCGCCGCCGACATGATTGCGCCGGGCGCCGCCGAGCCGAGCGCGACCATCGCCGAACGCGTTGCCCTGGCCCGCGCCCGCCAGCGCCGCCGCTATCTCGAGCACGGCGCCCCGGAAGTCGCGACCAACGCCGCCGCCCCGGCCTCGCTTATCGAGGATGTCGCGGCGCCCGACGCCGAATCGCGGAGCCTGCTCCTCCAGGCGGCGGAGAAATTCTCGCTCTCGGCGCGGGCTTATCACCGGGTGCTAAAGGTCGCGCGCACCCTCGCCGATCTGGCGGGGAGTGAAAAAGTTGCCCGCCCGCATGTCGCCGAAGCGCTCTCCTATCGCTTGAGCTTCGCGATCGGCTGAGCCCTAGAGCCCCGAAAGCCCCAATAGAAGGCAGAGCACCGCCCCGATCGCCGGCACCAGGATCGGCACCGAGAAACCCTTGCCCTTCGGGACGCCCTTGAGCTTGAGCGCTACCAGCGCTGCATTGACCAGCACGAAGACGAGAAGCGTGAAACGCGAGGTCGTCTCGGCGAGACCCTCGAGATCGAACCCGAGCGCCAAGACCAGCACCGCGCCGGCGACCAGCGCGGTCGCCACCAGCGGCGTCCGCGTCATCCGGTTCACCCGGCCGAGCCCCTTCGGCAGGCTGCCGGCCGAGGCGAGCCCGTAGATCACCCGGCTGGCGAGGATCATCTGGATGATCACCCCGTTGAGCGTCGCGACGATCGCGATCGCGCTGATCGCCTGCGGCGGCAGGCTCGTCACCCGCTCGAAGACGAGACCGAGCGGGGCGTTCGAGGCCGCGAGCTCGCCGATCGGCACGCTGAGCACGGTCACCGCGGCGACGAGGAAATAGATCGCCATGACGATCCCCAGCGTCAGGAAAATCGCCACCGGCATGGTCTTTTCCGGCTCGCGGGTCTCCTCGGCGACATTGACCATGTCCTCGAAACCGATAAAGGCGAAGAAAGCGAGCAGCCCCGCCCCGAATATGCCCGACCAGACGCCGGGATCGAAACTACCGGGGAAAACCTCGCCGAGCCGGCCGATCATGCCGGGGTCGCCCCCGAATCCGCCGGCAAGGATCGCCACGAGACCGGCGACCTCGATCAGCGTCATGATCGAAGCGAAGAGCACTGATTCGAGAATCCCCGCCGCCGCGACCGCCCCCATCGCGAGCACCACCGCGGCGATCACAATCTCGCCGGGCAAATCGACGAACACTTCGATATAGCCGGTGCTGCCGAGCGCGATCGCCGCCGCCGCGGTGATCGACTCGACGATGACGATCATCCCGACCAGCGTGCCCGCCATCGGCGAGCCAAATCCGGCCTTCGTATAGGCCGCCTCACCGGCGCTCACCGGATGGCGACGGGCGAACTCCGCGAAGCTGCCGGCCGAAAACACCATCACTACCCCGGCGACGATGAAGGCGACCGGCGCGTACATGCCCGCCCGCTCCGCCGTCACCCCGATCAGCACATAGATGCCGGCCCCGATGGTGGTGCCGAGCCCGTAAAGGACGAGCAGCGGCAGGGTCAGGGAGCGCCTGAGCTGAGGTGGTGTCGGCTTTTCCGGAGCGCTGCTGCTCATGGACCCTTCGAGCCGAGGCGCTGACTCCTGTCAATGCGGCCGCGCCACTTTCCCCGCTCCTGCCGGGTTGCTAGAAACGGCGGCGAACTCGAAAGTCGGATCCATGCCGAATCTTTACACCACCCTCGGTCCCATCCCCCGCGAGCGGCTCGGGATGATCCTGCCGCACGAGCACGTCTTCGTCGATTTGCGCACTCCCGACACCCCCGGTTATGCCGAAGCCGACCCGGTCGACGTCGTCCGTCTGATGGCGCCGGAAATCGAGGCCATCATAGCCCTCGGCGTCACCGCGCTGGTCGAATGCACCACCGGCGGCGTCGGCCGCCGCGCCGACATCGATCTCGCCGTCTCCAAGGCGACGAATTTCCCGATCCTTGTGCCGACCGGCAATTATCGGGAACCCTGGATTCCCGATTGGGTCGCCGACGCCTCCGAGGCGGCGCTCGCCGACTGGATGCTCCGGGAGTTGACCGAGCGTTTCGACGAGGCGGATTTCCGTGCCGGCTGGATAAAGCTTTCGGCCGGCGACGACGGCATCACCGATCTCGAGGCGCGGATTTTGCGCGCCGCCAGCGCCGCCGCCAAGGCCACCGGCGCCATTATCGGCTCCCACACCATCAAGGGTGGGGTGGTGATGGACCAGCTCGATATCATCGAAGCCGAGGGCGGCGACCCGTCGCGGTTCATCTCAATTCACACCCAGGAGGAGCCGGATTTCGCCATGCATCGCGCCATAGCCAAACGCGGCGCCTGGATCGAGTATGATCATGTCGGGCGCGTCCCCGACGAGACTCTTGTTGCGATGATCCTCAGGGCGCTCGACGCCGGCCTTGCCGGCCAGCTGCTCCTGAGCCACGATCGCGGCTTCTACGATCCCGCCATTCCCGGTGGCGGGGTGCCCGTGCCTTATACCCACCTTAGCGAAGTATTGCTCCCGAAGCTGCGGGCAAGGGGCGTGAATGAGCCGACCATTGTCCGGCTCACCCACGACAATCCGTTCAACGCCTATGCGCGATAAAGTCTTGCGCTAGCTGGCGTCGGCGATCAATTCGGCGAGTTCGTCATATTCCTCGCAACTGCCGCAGGCGTTCTGCAACACCGCGAGGCGCTGTTGCGCCTTGTCGAGCTGGCCGGTCTCGACATAGAGCTCGCCGAGATATTCGTTGGCGCCGAGGTGTTGCGGGTCGAGGTCGAGCGCGTGCAGGTAGAATTCCTCCGCCTGATCGTAGCGCTGCAGCTTCCGCAGCGAATAGCCCATCAAGTTGAAAACGTCGGCGTCGTTGGGAAAGAGCCCGACGAGGTCGTTGAGCACGCGGATGGCCGCCGAATAGCGCCCCGCGTCGATCAGATCGCGGGCGTCGTCGAGGGTCGGCAGACTCGCTGAAGAATTCGAGGACGAGGAATTTGAGCTTCCGCCGCCGCCCCCGCCCCCGTCATCACCACCGCCACCGCCACCGCCGCCAGAATCCACCGCCAGCGCCGCAATCGTCAGCGAAAAGCCCAGAAAGGCGGCCGCGGCCACCCTCGTCAGAGATTTGGAATTCACGGTCTCCTCCTTCATGCCGCTTGGCCGCGAACCGGCGGCCCGCAATGCCGGCGCCGTCACCAAGCTCAACACCGCCCCTTCGGCTTTATTCCCGAAGCCGATGACGAGCCGTTGACAGGAAGGATAAAAGGCGCCCGGTTCCGCCCCGCCGCCTAGGCAATCTCGATCGCGCAGCGGTGCCGGTAGTCCGCCTCGGGGGTGACGATGACCGAGGGGAAGTGCTCATGATTGACCGCGTCGGGGAAACCCTGGTCCTCGAGGCAGAATCCCCCGTAAGGCGGATAGATCGCCCCGCCAAGCCCGCCGGTGACGGTGTCGAGATAGGCGCCGTTATAGAATTGCAGGCCTTTTTGATCGGTCCAGAGCTTTAGCGTCAGCGACCCGTCGGGCGCCTCGACCCTTGCCACCGGCTCGGCCGGATCGCGCCCCTCGCGCAATGCAAAATTGAGATCGAAGGTCTGTACTTTGCCGCCCGACGCCGTAATCGGCCGCATCGCGCGAAAATCAAAGGCAGTGCCCTCGACCCCCCTGATTTCCCCGGTCGGGATCAGCTCGGCATCGAACCCCGTATAGCGATCGGCGGCGATCGAGAGGCGATGGCCGCCGACCTCGCCCGACCCCATCAGGTTGAAATAATGGTGCTGCACCAGATTGATCGGCGTCGGCGCCGACACTTTCGCGCTCATCTCATGGACGAGCCGGTTGCCGTCGAGGGTAAAGACAACCTCGATTTCCGCCGCGCCGGGATATCCCATTTCGCCCTCTGGCGAATTGATCGACAGCCTGACCGCGTCGCCCTTGCTGTCAGCCTCGAGCGCCCAGACCTTCTTTCCAAGTCCGTCCGGCCCGCCATGCAGATGATGCGTGCCCTCATTGGCGGGAAGGCGATATTCCCGTCCATTGAGGGTGAACCTTGCCCGCCCAATCCGGTTGGCCACCCGCCCGGCGATCGCCCCGAAATGGGCGGTATCGCTGAAATAACTCTCGAGCTTCTCAAAGCCCAGCACCACCTTCCTCCGGACGCCGTTGACCGGCACCCGCCAATCCCTGACCCGCGCCCCATAACCGATGATATCGACGCGCACTCCGCTCGCGCTTTCGATCCGCGCCCGGCGGACTTCGTTGCCCTGATGGACGCCGATTGAGCTAACGATAACACTCACTTGCCCCTCCGCTGCCGATCTTTGCCGGCTTGTTCCCCGACCCTGATTTAGCGGCAAAATCTTGGGCCGTCGATGGGTAGCGCTGCCACTCTCACACCTTGATCGCCAACCTCACTTGCAGTCTAATCCGCTCAACGGCGACGGAATCAGAGTGATCGCCATCTTGAAGCGGCCGGGGTAGCGCCGGCCGCCTTCGCGTAGCGGGAGGGGCCATGACCGCTTCCACCAGTTTTGGTGAGGCGTCGTGCCGATGAGTGCGACCTGGCTCGGCATCGATATTGGCACCTCGGGCGTCAAAGCGCTGCTGATCTCGCCAAAGGGCAAGCCGATCGGCGAGGCCTCGGCCCCGCTCAAGATCTCACGCCCGGCGCCCGGCTGGTCCGAACAGGACGCGAGCCATTGGGTCGCGGCGACAATCAAGAGCATCGACCGGCTAAAGAAATCCCACCCCGGACAATTGTCCTCGGTCCGCGGCATTGGCCTCTCCGGCCAGATGCACGGGGCGACCCTCCTCGACAATGCGAACAAGGTCCTGCGTCCGGCGATCCTCTGGAACGACACCCGCGCCTCTTTTGAGTGTGCCGAAATCGAAGCTGCCTGTCCGCGCGCGCGCGAGATCGCCGGCAATATCGCTATGCCCGGCTTCACCGCCCCGAAAATCCAGTGGGTCAGGAACCACGAGCCCGCCGTCTACGAGAAGATCGCCAAAGTTCTGCTGCCCAAGGACTATGTCCGCTTCGCTCTCTCCGGCGCCTTCATGTCCGAAATGTCGGACGCATCGGGCACCTTTTGGCTCGATGTCGGCAGACGCGACTGGTCGGACGAGCTTCTCGCCGCGACCGGGCTCACCCGCTCCCATATGCCGTCTCTCGTCGAGGGCAACGAAGTTTCGGCGACGCTCTCCAAAGAGCTTGCGACGCGCTGGGGTATGAAGACCCCACCCGTCATCGCCGGAGGCGGAGGCGACAATGCCGCCTCCGCATGCGGGATTGGCGCGCTTCGGCCGGGCGAGGGCTTCGTCTCGCTTGGCACTTCGGGCGTGCTCTTCGTCGTCAATGAAAGATTCTCGCCCAACACAAACGGCGCGATCCATGCCTTCTGCCACGCCGTTCCGGGCGTTTGGCATCAGATGGGGGTGATCCTGAGTGCCACCGACAGCCTCAACTGGCTCGCCTCGGTCACCGGCCAGAAGGCCGAGAGGCTTTCCGCCGCCGCCGAGGCGCAGTTCATGAGCCCCGCCGCCGAACTCTTTCTGCCGTACCTTTCCGGCGAGCGCACCCCGCACAACGACGCCGCCGCGCGCGGCGCCATTGTCGGCCTCAGCCATCTTTCGACCCCCGCCCGTCTCGCCCAGGCGGTGATGGAAGGGGTCGCCTTCGCGGCACGCGACTGCCAGCGCGTCCTTGCCGACGCCGGCACCAAAATCGGCACCTTGCTCGCCGTCGGCGGCGGTTCGAAATCGGCGCTGTGGCTGAAAATCATCGCCGCCAATCTCAATTGCGAAATCCTTGTCCCCGCCGATGGCGATTTCGGCGCTGCGTTCGGCGCCGCCCGCCTCGGCCTTTGCGCCGCCGAGGGCGCCAGGCCCGCCGATGTCATGACCATGCCGAAGATCGCCCGCAGAGTTCGCCCCGACGCGAAACTCGCCGACGCCTATGCCGAACGCTACACGCACTATCGCGCGCTCTACCCGGCCATCAAGGGAGCTACTGCATGACCGATTTCTTCAAGGGGATCGCCAAAATCAAGTACGAGGGGCCCCAATCCGACAACCCGCTGGCGTTCCGCCACTACAATCCCGACGAATTGGTCGCCGGCAAGAAGCTCAAGGACCAGCTGCGATTCGCGGTCGCCTATTGGCATTCCTTCGTCTGGCCCGGCAACGATCCTTTTGGCGGTCAAACGTTTATGCGTCCCTGGTTCGGCGATGACATGGACGCCGCCCGCATGAAGGCCGACGCCGCCTTCGAAATGTTCTCGATCCTCGGGGTGCCCTATTTCTGTTTCCACGACGCCGACGTCCGCCCCGAGGCCGACACCTTTGCCGCCTCGCGCAAGCGCCTCGATCAGATCGCCGACATTTTCGAGGCGAAGATGAAAGCCACCGGCACAAAGCTCCTCTGGGGCACCGCAAACCTCTTCTCCAACCGCCGGTTCATGGCCGGCGCCGCCACCAATCCCGATCCCGACGTCTTCGCCTACGCCGCGGCGACGGTGAAGGCCTGCATCGACGTGACCCATCGGCTGGGCGGGGAAAACTACGTCCTTTGGGGCGGCCGCGAAGGCTATGAGACGCTGCTCAACACCAATTTGAAGCAAGAGCTCGACCAGCTCGGCCGGTTCCTCCACATGGTCGTCGACTACAAGCACAAGTCCGGCTTCACCGGCACGCTTCTCATCGAACCGAAGCCGCAGGAGCCGACCAAGCACCAATACGATTATGACGTCGCGACCGTCTACGGGTTCCTGAAAACCTACGGTCTCGAAAGGGAAGTGAAACTCAATATCGAGACCGGCCATGCGTTCCTTGCAGGCCATGCCTTCGAGCACGAACTGGCGCTGGCGTCCGCGCTCGGCGTTTTCGGCTCGATCGACATGAACCGCAACGACACCCAGTCCGGCTGGGACACGGACCAGTTTCCCACCAATGTCCCGGAGGTCGCGCTGGCGTATTACATGGTCCTGCGCGCCGGCGGCTTTTCGACCGGCGGCACCAATTTCGACGCGAAACTGCGCCGCCAGTCGCTCGATGCGAAGGACTTGATCGCCGCCCATATCGGGGCCATGGACGTCTGCGCCCGTGGCCTCAAGGCCGCCGCAAAAATGCTCGCCGACGGCGCCCTCGAGGAAGCCTTGAAGGCGCGCTATGCCGGCTGGTCATCCGACGAAGCCCGCGCCATGCTCAATGGCGAGCGCACCCTTGCCGAGATCGCCGCCCGCGTCGAGGCCGACAGGATCGAGCCTGAACCGCGCTCGGGCCGCCAGGAAATGCTCGAGAATATCGTCAACCGTTACGTCTAGGACCAGCGAGATCGCCGAGTCGAGCCCATGCCCAAGATCAAGAATCCCATCCTGCCCGGCTTCAATCCCGATCCCTCGATCTGCCGGGTCGGCGCCGACTATTACATCGCGACCTCGACCTTCGAATGGTATCCGGGCGTGCAGATCCATCATTCGAAGGATCTTGCCAACTGGGCGCTGATCACCCGGCCGCTCACCCGCGCCGCCCAGCTCGACATGCGCGGCAATCCGGACTCTTGCGGCATCTGGGCGCCGTGTCTCACCCATGCCGACAACCAGTTCTGGCTGATCTACACCGACGTCAAGCGCAAGGATGGCTCCTTCAAGGACGCCCACAACTATCTCGTCACCGCCCCCTCGATCAGAGGCCCGTGGTCGGATCGCATCTATCTCAATTCCTCCGGCTTCGACCCCTCGCTCTTCCATGACGACAACGGGAAGAAATGGTTGGTCAACATGCTTTGGGACCATCGGATCAGGCCGCGCCTTTTCGCCGGGATCGCGCTCCAGGAGTATTCGATCGCCGAGCGGCGGCTCGTCGGTCCGATCAGGAACATTTTCCAGGGCACCGATCTCCTCTTCACCGAAGGCCCGCATCTCTACAAGCGCAAGGGCCGCGACGGAAAGTCCTGGTATTATCTGCTGACCGCCGAAGGCGGCACCGGCTACGACCATGCCGTCTGCTTCGCCCGCTCGCGAAAACTCGAGGGGCCATACGAAATTCATCCGCAGACGCACATTCTGACCGCGCGGCATAACCCCGAACATCCGCTGCAGCGCGCCGGCCATGCCGACATCTGCGACACGCCGGACGGCAAGACCTATTTGGTGCATCTAACTGGTCGGCCGCTGCCCGAAACCAGAACCGGCCCGCTCGGCCGCGAGACCTCGCTTCAGGAGGCCGAGTGGGGCGACGATGACTGGCTTTGGGTGAAAGGCGGCCCGCTGCCCGCGCTGGAAGTTGATGTCCCCGGCGCCTTCGACGAGAAGAAATTCTGGGCCGAAAAGCACTATCACTTCAACGCGCCCGAATTGCCGATCGACTTCCAGTGGCTGCGCTCGCCCGAGCCCGGCCGGCTTTTCTCGATGACCGCCGACCATAATCATCTGCGCCTCTACGGACGTGAATCGATCGGCTCATGGTTCGAGCAGTCGCTCGTTGCCCGCCGCCTCGCCCATTTCGCCGCCGAATGTTCGACGACGATCGACTTCTCTCCGCGTGACGAGCGGCAGATGGCCGGCCTCATCGCGTACTACAATCGCTATCAGTTCCATTATCTCGCGGTGACTGCCCATTCCGACGGCCAGCGTGAATTGCTGATTGTGAGCTGCCCGGGCGACTATCCCGAGGGGCGGCTGACTTTTCCCGCCGATCCGGTGAAAATCCCCAACACCGGCCGCATCGACCTTTCCATGCGGATCACCCGCGGCAAGCTGCAGTTCTTCTATGCCTTGCAGGAAGAGGGAGCGCCGCGCCCCGAAAACGCCGTCCGGCCCATCGGCCCGGTCATTGATGCCTCGATCCTCGGTGATGAGGCGGGGCAGGGTCCGCACGGCAATTTCACCGGCGCCTTTGTCGGGGTGACCGCCCACGACCTCAACGGGTCGGCGCTCCATGCCGACTTCTCGCACTTCTCCTATCATCCGCTGCGCGCCGAGGCCGAGCGCGTCCCTGTCTGAGGAGGCACCGGTTGGCAGGGGAAAATCCCTGCTCTACTCTCGCGGCGCCCTTTGCCCGCGCCCGAGCCCATGAACCAAGCGCCCTTGCCCCCGGATCGTCCGCCCGCCGCGCCCCCAGGCGCGACCCCGATGATGGCGCAATATTTCGAGATCAAGTCGGTCAATCCGGGCTGTCTCTTGTTCTACCGGATGGGCGATTTCTACGAACTTTTCTTCGAGGACGCCGAAATCGCCTCCCGCGCCCTCGGCATCGCGCTGACCAAGCGCGGCAAGCATTTGGGCGCCGACATTCCGATGTGCGGCGTGCCGATCCACGCCGCGCAGGATTATCTCAAGCGGCTAATCGCGCTGGGCCATCGCGTCGCCGTTTGCGAGCAGGTTGAGGACCCCGCCGAGGCGAGGAAGCGCGGCGGCAAATCCGTCGTTCGCCGCGACGTCGTCCGCCTCGTCACCGCCGGCACCCTGACCGAGGACGATCTCTTGCCGGCCCGCGCCAGCAATTACCTTCTGGCGCTCGCCATGCTCCGTCACGGCGAGGACGATTTCGCCGCCGCCTGGGCCGATATTTCGACCGGCGAGGTCCAGGTCGCCGACCTCGCCCGGGACGAGATCGCCGATGAGCTTGCCCGCATTGCACCGGTCGAGATTATCCTCACCGAATTGACGCTCACGACGCTTCGCGACACGCGTCGTTGGCCCGGCTCGATCGAGGCGCAGGTCAGCGTACAGGCGCGCGAACTCTTCGACGCCGAATCCGCCGCCTCGCGGATCGGCGAGGCCTGGCCCGCCGACCGGCTCGACCCCGCCGCGCTCAGCCGCCCGGCCCGCGCCGCGCTGGCGGCGCTCTCGACTTACATCCGCGACACCCAGAAGGGCGCTCCGGCGCAGTTGCGCTCGCCCTTGATCGGCCGCCGCGCCACAATGATCATCGACGCCGCGACCCGCAATTCCCTCGAGCTTGTCCGGACCCAGCGCGGCGAGACGAGGGGTTCGCTCCTCGACAATCTCGACGCTTGCGTCACGCCCTCGGGCTCGCGGCTGCTGGCGGCGCGCCTCTCCGCCCCGTCCTGCGAGGCCGAAGTTGTCAATGGCCGCCTCGACATAGTCGCCCGCCTCGCCGGCGACACCGCACTCCTCGAAAAACTCCGCGCCCGCCTCAAGTCCGTTCCCGATATCTTGCGAGCGTTGACCCGGCTTACTCTCGGCCGGGGCGGCCCGCGCGACCTCGCCGCCATCGCGGCGGCCATCGCCGGCGCGCGCGACCTCGGCGCCATCCTCGCTGCCCTCGACACCCCGCCAGCCGGCCTTGCCGGACTCACCGCGACCCTCGCCGACGCGCCGTCAGCCCTCGCCGGGGCGATCGACGCGGCGCTTTCGGATGATTTGCCGCTTTTCTCCCGCGACGGCGGCTTTGTCCGCCCCCTCTACAACCAGAAGCTCGACACCGAGCGACGCCTCGCCAGCGAAAGCCGCGGCGTCATCGCGGCGCTGCAGGCCCGCTACGCCGAAGACGCTGCGATCAAATCGCTGAAAGTCCGGCACAATAATTTCCTCGGTTACTTCGTCGAAATCGCCGCCCCGCAGGGACAAAAACTCCTCGACTCCCCGCTCAACGCGACCTTCATCCATCGCCAGACCATGGCCGGCGCCATGCGGTTTTCGACTGCCGAGCTCGCTGATCTCGAATCCCGCATCGCTCGCGCCGCCGCCGCGTCGCTGGAAATCGAACTCGAGATTTTCGAAATGCTGCGCGCCGCGATCCTGGGTGAGACTTCGCGCCTGCAATCCCTCGCCGACACGCTCGCCGAAACCGATCTCTCCTTGGCCCTCGCCCTCATTGCGCTCGAGCGCGACTGGTGCCGGCCCCACATCGACGCAACGCTCGCCTTCGACATCGCTTCGGGCCGCCATCCGGTCGTCGAAGCCGCGCTAAAGCAAGCCGGCACCGCCTTCATCGCCAATGACTGTTCGCTTTCCCCGCCCGAGGGTAGTGTTGGGGGCGCGCTGTGGCTCCTCACCGGCCCCAATATGGGCGGCAAATCGACTTTTCTTCGCCAGAACGCGCTCATCGCCATTCTCGCCCAGACGGGCTCTTTCGTTCCCGCCGCCGCGGCGCATCTCGGTCTTGTCGATCGCATATTCTCCCGCGTCGGTGCGTCCGATGACATCGCTCACGGCCATTCGACCTTTATGGTCGAGATGGTCGAGACCGCCGCGATCCTCGCCCGCGCCACCCAGCGCTCGCTGGTCGTCTTGGACGAGATCGGCCGCGGCACCGCGACCTTTGACGGCCTCTCGATCGCTTGGGCGTGCGTCGAGGCGCTCCATGACGGGCCGCGTTGCCGGGCGCTGTTCGCCACCCATTTCCACGAAATGACCGCGCTCGCCGGCCGGCTCGACCGCGTCTCCAACCACACCATGAAAGTGAAGGAATATCGCGGCGACGTCATCTTCCTGCACGAGGTCGCCCCCGGGGCCGCCGACCGCTCCTACGGCATCCAGGTCGCCCGGCTTGCGGGGCTCCCCACCGCCGTTGTCGAGCGCGCCCGCGAGATGCTAGAGCATCTCGAATCCCGGTCGGAGACTTCCGGTTCGCTGACTGCCGAACTGCCGCTCTTCGCCGCCCGGCCCCGACGCTCTTCGCCTGAGGCCGAGCCCGACGAAATCGGCGACCTGATCGATGCGGCCGAACCTGACGAACTGACCCCCCGCCAGGCGATCGACATGCTCTATCAACTCAAAAGGCTCCGCCATGGCCGTCGCGACCGCTGAGCGCCGCCCGCCGGCCCAGGCGCGCCGCCGCTTCGCGCTTCGCCGCGCCGAGGACATTCTCGAAAAGGTCCGCACCGCGATTGGCGAGAAATCGCCCGGATCCGTCGCCGCGCGTTCGCTCCTCCTCGCAGAACTCCGCGATACGCTGAAGACCGCCCGTGCCGAGGTCGAGATGGACCTGCTGGCGACCGGCCGCGGCACCCGCTGCGCTGTCGATCTCGCGAGCGCCGAGGACGAGATCATCCGCGCAGTCTTCGCTTTCGCCTCCGAAAGCGTGAGTCCGCTGTCCCGGCCCGCCCCCGGCGATGCCATCGCCTTCGCCGCGGTCGGCGGCTATGGCCGCGCCACCCTTGCGCCGGGCTCCGACATCGATCTGCTCATTATCGTCCCGACCCGCCAGACCGCGCGCGGCGCGGAGGTGACCGAATACGTCCTCTACATGCTCTGGGATCTCGGCCAGAAGGTCGGCCACGCCGTCCGCTCCGAGGCCGAATGCATCCGGATGGCGAAATCCGACATGACGGTGAGGACCGCGACGCTCGAAGCCCGGTTCCTCGTCGGCGACCGGGCGACCTTCGACCGGCTCGAGGCGCGCTTCTATCGCGAGGTCGTCGCCCGGACCGGCCGCGAATTCATCGCCGCCAAGCTCGCCGAGCGCGACGCCCGCCACGAGGCCCTCGGCAATGCGCGCTACGTCGTCGAGCCCAATCTCAAGGAAGGCAAGGGCGGCTTGCGCGACCTCAACACCCTCTACTGGATCGGCAAATATTTCTACCGGGTCAAATCCGCCGCCGAACTCGTCGACAAGGGCGTCTTCACCCAGGCGGAATTCCGCCGCTTCCAGCGCGCCGAGGATTTCCTCTGGACGGTCCGCTGCCACCTGCACTTTTTCACCGGCCGCGCCGAGGAGAAACTGTCGTTCGAACTGCAGCGCGAGCTTACCGAACGGGTGAATTTCGTCGGCCGCCACGGATTGATGGGGGTCGAGCGGCTGATGAAGCGCTATTTCCTCGTCGCCAAGGACGTCGGCGATTTGACCCGCATCTTTTGCACCTCGCTCGAATTCAACCACGGCAAGTCTGCCGACATGCTCGGCCGGGTGATCGACCAAATACGCCCCCGCCACCCGATCAAGGGCGAGATAGATTTCATCATCGTGCGCGGCCGTATCGATACCGCGGCCCCCGACGTCTTCGAGAAAGACCCAGTCAACCTCATCAAGGCGTTCTGGCTCGCCGGCCGCCACGACCTCTTGTTCCATCCTGACGCGCTGAAGCTCATCACCCGGTCGCTGCGCCTCATCGACGCAACGCTCCGAAAGGACCAGCGCGCCAACGCCTGGTTTCTCGAAATCCTGACCGCGCCGAAATCCGTCGAGCGGATTCTCCGGGGCATGAATGAGTCGGGCGTCCTCGGCAAATTCATCGCCGATTTCGGTCGCATCGTCGCCCACATGCAGTTCAACATGTATCACCACTATACCGTCGACGAGCACCTGATCCGGGCGGTCGGGGTGATGGCCGAGATCGCCCGCGGCGGGCTCAAGGACGAATTGCCCCTGACCCACGAACTCCTGCCGCATCTCGGCGACATCAAGCTTCTCTATGTCGCGCTTTTTCTCCACGACATTGCCAAGGGCCGCCCCGAGGATCATTCGGTCGCCGGCGCCCGTATCGCCCGGCGCCTCTGCCCGCGTTTCGGGCTCACTCCCGCCGAGACCGACACCGTCGCCTGGCTCGTCGAACATCATCTGGTGATGAGCGAGATCGCCCAGGAGCGCGACGTCCAGGACCCGCGCACCGCCCGGGATTTCGCCGAAATCGTCCAGTCGCCGAACCGGCTGAACTTGCTGCTGATCCTCACCGCCTGCGACATCCGGGCTGTCGGGCCGGGCGTCTGGACCGGCTGGAAGGGCACGCTCTTGAGGACCCTCTACTACCAGGCCGAGCCGCTGCTCTCCGGCGGCCATTCGCTGGTCTCGCAAAAGGACCGCGTCGCCGAGGCACGTCAGGGGCTCGCCAATGCGCTCGCCGGCTGGCCAGTCGAGGAGATCGACCGCTACATAGCCCGCCAATACACCGCCTACTGGCTGCGCGCCGAGCATACTCTTCAGATCGACCACGCCGCGATGATCCGCCGGGCCGAGGCCGCCGGCCGGGTCTTTGCCGGCTTCGTCCGCCCGAAGGTCTTCGAGGCGGTGACCGAAGTCTCCTTCTTCACCCCCGACCATCCGCGCCTGCTTTCGGTCATCGCCGGGGCCTGCACCCTCGCCGAGGCCAATATCATCGGCGCCCAGGTTTTCTCGATGCGCGACGGCTACGCGCTCGACACGTTTCGGATCAAGCGCCTCTTCGCCCATGACGAGGACGAACACATCCGCGGCGAGCGCATTATCGAGTCCGTTCGCCAGCTCTTGGCCGGGCAGAAGTATCTGCCCCGCGACCTCGGCCTCAACTCGCGCTACAACCGCCGCCTCAAGCCCTTCTCGGTGCCCGCCGACGTCCAGGTCTCGAATTCGCTCTCGGAAAAGTTCACCGTCATCGAGGTCTCCGGCCTCGACCGGACAGGTCTCCTCTATGACCTGACGCGCGTCATCTCCGACCTCAATCTCACCATCGGCTCGGCCCATATTTGCACTTATGGGGAGAGGGCCGTCGACGTCTTCTACGTCACCGATCTGACCGGCATGCGGGTCGAGAACAAGTCGCGCAGCAAGCGCATCCAGGAAAGGCTGCTGGCGGTCTTCGATCCCGCCGAGGCCGAAGCCCGCGCCGCCCGACCGTCGGTCGTCGCTTGAACGAACCGTCCGCCACGCTCGCCCGCAATTTCGCCTCGGTCGGCGGGGCGACCGCCGCCTCGCGCATTCTCGGCTTCGTCCGCGACATGCTGCTCGCCGCCGTCATCGGCGCCGGCCCGATCGCCGACGCCTTTTTCGCCGCCTTCCGTTTTCCAAACCTCTTCCGGCATCTCTTCGCCGAAGGCGCCTTCAACTCCGCCTTTATTCCGCTCTTCGCCAAAGCGCTCGAACAGAAGGGCGACCAGCAGGCCCGCGCCTTTGCAAGGGCGGTGCTCTCGTGGCTCATCGCTGTTCTCGTCGTCGTCACCGTCCTTGCCGAAATTTTCATGCCCGCCGTCATCGCCGTCTTCGTGCCGGGCTTTCTCGACGATCCGGAAAAGTTCGACCTGACCGTGCTCCTGACCCGTATCTGCTTTCCCTATCTCGCCTGCATGTCGCTGATGGCGGCCTATGGCGGCATTCTCAACGGCTTGCGCTATTTCTTCGTCGCCGCCTTCGCCCCGGTACTGCTCAATGCCGTGCTGATTGTCGTTCTCGGCGCCTGGGTCATCTGGGTTGAGACCGGCACCGAGCGCGCCTCGATCGCGCTGGCCGTCAGTGTGCTGGTCGGCGGGTTCGCCCAGCTCGGCATCGTCGTCTGGGGCCTGGCGCGGGCCGGCCATTTCCCCGGCCTTGTCTGGCCGCGGCTCTCCCCCGACGTCGGCCGGTTCTGGGCGCTGGCCCTGCCGGCGATTTTGACCGGAGGCATCACCCAGATCAATATCTTCATCGGCACGATCATCGCCAGCCAATCCGACTCGGCGATCTCGTACCTCTACTATGCCGACCGGCTCTATCAGCTGCCGCTCGGCGTCGTCGGCATCGCCATCGGCGTAGTGCTGCTGCCCGAACTCTCCCGGCACCTCAAGGGCGAGCGCGCCACCGAGGCCGCCAATGCCCAGAACCAGTCGCTGTTTCTCGCGCTGCTTCTGACGCTCCCGGCGACCATCGGCCTCATTACCATCGCCGAGCCGATCATCAGGGTCCTCTTCGAGCGCGGCGCTTTCGACGTGGTCGCGACCACCAACACCGCCGCGGCGCTTGTCGCCTTTGCCACCGGCCTGCCGGCGTTCGTGCTGATCAAAATCTTCCAGCCCGGCTTTTTCGCCCGCGAGGACACAAGGACCCCGACCCTCTTCGCCTTCATCTCGGCGCTGGCCAATATCGGCCTGTCGCTCGCCCTCTTCCCCTCGCTCGCCCATGTCGGGATTGCGCTCGCGACCTCGATCGCCGCCTGGCTCAACACCGCGCTCCTCGTCATCACCCTGGTCCGCCGCAGGCATTTCACCCCGACCGCCCCGCAATTGCGCCGCTATGCGAACCTCGTCATCGCCTCGACGGTGATGGCCGTGGTGCTGATGGTCGCCGCCATCCCTTCGGATTTTTACCTCAGGCCCGATAGCGGCCTCATCGCCCAGATCGCAGCGCTCGGCGCCCTGATCCTCTGCGGGGCGGCGAGCTATTTCCTCGTCGCGCATCTGACCGGCGCCCAGCGCATCGGCCGGCTCTTCGCGGCGCTCCGCGGCCGCCCCTGACGGGGATTGCCAGGCTCCCGCGCTTCCTGCGATAAGCCGCCCGAACTTCAAGGCTTCAACCCATGCCGCACCTCACCCCGCGCGTCTTCTCCGGCATCCAGCCTTCGGGCGATCTGCATCTGGGCAACTATCTCGGCGCCATCCGCCGCTTCGTGCCCCTGCAGAAGAGCCATCAGTGCCTCTATTGCGTCGTCGACCTGCACGCCATCACCGTCTGGCAGGATCCCGAGCGCCTGGCCGAGGCGACCCGCGAAGTCGCGGCCGCTTACATTGCCGCCGGCGTCAACCCCGCCGCCCATATCGTCTTCAACCAGTCGCAGGTGAAAGAACACGCCGAGCTCGCCTGGATTTTCAATTGCGTCGCCCGCGTCGGCTGGCTCAACCGGATGACCCAGTTCAAGGACAAAGCCGGTTCGAACCGCGAGGCGGCGTCGGCCGGGCTTTTCGTCTATCCGGTGCTGATGGCCGCCGATATTTTGCTCTATCACGCGACCCATGTCCCGGTCGGCGAGGACCAGAAACAGCACTTGGAACTCACCCGCGACGTCGCCCAGAAATTCAACAGTGATTTCGCCGCCCGCCTCAAGGCGCGGGGTCACGGCGATGCCTGGTTTCCGCTGACCGAGCCCATCATTTCCGGCCCCGCCATGCGGGTGATGTCGTTGCGCGACGGCACCCGCAAAATGTCAAAGTCCGAACATTCCGAACAGGCGACGATCTTCATGACCGACACCGCCGACGCCATCGCCGACAAGATCAAGCGCGCCAAGACCGACCCCAAGGCCTTGCCGGACACCCCTGAAGGCCTCGAGAGCCGCCCCGAGGCCCGCAATCTGGTCGAGATCTATGCCGCCTTCACGGGGGTCTCACCCGCCGAGGTACTCGCCGAATTTGGCGGCAAGGGGTTCGGCGCCTTCAAGCCGGCGCTGACCGGGCGCGTCGTCGCCGAGCTCGCCCCCGTCGCCGCCGAGATGCGCCGCCTCTTGGCTGACCCCGCCGAGATCGACCGCATTCTCAAGGAAGGCGCCGGCCGCGCCCGCGCCATCGCGGCGCCCATCCTCGAAGAGACCAAGGCGATCGTCGGCTTGCTCGGCTGAGCCCCGCCCGGAGCGCTTGGCAAACCTTAGCCCCAATGGCAGCATGAGAAGATGAGCGGCGATAGTCCCCGGCGGGGCGAACACACGCGCAAATGGCTCGTCGTGCTCGACGGCACCGAAGAGTGCATCAAGGCCGTCACCTTCGCGGCCTTTCGCGTCCGGCGCACCGGCGGCACCATTGTCCTGCTCGTTGTCATCGAGCCCGACCAGTTCCAGCACTGGATTGGGGTCGGAGACGTCATGCGCGCCGAGGCGATGCAGCAGGCCGAGAAGCTTTTCGAGCAGCATGAATCGCGCCTCCGCGCCGCTGGCGATATCGCCGTCGAGCGGGTCGTCCGCGAGGGTCCCCGCGCCGAGGAGGTCGAAGCGCTGATCCGGGAAGACCGCGACATCGTCATTCTCGTGCTTGCCGCCGGCACCTCCTCGGAAGGCCCGGGCCCGCTGGTCTCCTCGATTGCCTTGCGCGGCGCCAACGCCTTCCCGATCCCTGTCGCCATCGTCCCCGGCACCCTTTCCGACGAGGAAATCGAGGCCCTGAGCTGAGGCGCGCGGGCCTGGCCCTTGCGAATTCGGCCCAAAAGCATATCTTGTTGGAACGGTTCTAAATTAACCCGAAGCCCGGCAGACCATGTTCATCCAGACCGAAGCGACCCCGAACCCGCAAACGCTGAAATTCCTGCCCGGCCGCGAAGTTCTCGCCGGCGAGCCGCGGGATTTCCGCGACTCCGGGTCGGCCAACGTCTCCCCGCTTGCCTCGGCGCTCTTCACCATCGACGGGATCACCGGCGTCTTCCTCGGCTCCGATTTCATCGCGGTGACCCGCGACGCGACCGACTGGGCGCACCTCAAGCCCGCCGTGCTCGGCGCGATCATGGAACATTATCTCACCGGCAATCCGATCCTCACCGACGGCGGTAGTTCCAAAGCGCCCCAAGGCGAGATTTTCTTCGAGCCGCAGGACGCCGAGTTGGTCGAGGTCATCAAGGAATTGCTCGAGACCCGCATCCGTCCGGCCGTCGCCATGGATGGCGGCGACATCACCCTCAAAGGCTATCGCGACGGCATGGTCTATCTGCACATGCAGGGGGCCTGCTCGGGCTGTCCCTCCTCGACCGCCACCTTGAAGAACGGCATCGAGAATCTGCTGCGGCATTTTGTGCCCGGCGTCGAAGGCGTCCGCGAGGTCTAGGCCGACTTTTCGGCCCACAGTGTCCGCCGCAAACCCACCGTATTTCCACAAAGCCACCCGATTTGCGCAAAGCCCCGCTGAACGGCGCTTCGCCGCCGCTGTTCGCCATCATTCATCCCCCGGGGCTTACTGCCGCCACAATCTTCACGCACCGCTGCGCCCCGCGGGGGGCGAAGTCGGCAATTGCCGGACAAGCTCAAGGATTAAAAAAATGATGAACCACCGCTTGGCCGCCCTGGCGTTCGTCGCCATTGGCGGTCTTAGTTCGATTGGCGGCGCTCTGGCCGCGCAAGCCACAGCCGCCGTCAATGTCCGCTCCGGCCCCGGCACGGGTTTTGCCGTTGTCGATGTGCTTTATCCCGGCGAGGAAGTCGATGTCGAAGGCTGCACCCTCGCCGGTTGGTGTTCGATCATCCATTACGGCCCCGACGGCTGGGTCTCGGCCCGCTATTTGACGGGCTCGGGCTCCCAGACTCCGGATCGCCCGTTCACCAACCCGCCGGACGTCAGTTTCTCTATCACCACGCCGAACTTCAGTTTCTCGATCGGCGAACCGCCGCAACAGCCCAACTTCCCGAACAATCGTGGCGGCGTCTGCTTCTATGAGCATGTGAACTACGAAGGCCGGCGCTTCTGCGTGCCACGCGATGCCAGCGATCCGCATCTCGGCGGTTTCTGGAACGACCGCATCTCCTCGATCCGCATCTTCGGCTCGGCGCGGTTGCGCGCCTGCGAAGATTGGAACTATCGCGGCGATTGCATCGTGCTGCGCGGCAGCCGGTCGTCCCTGCCGAACTTCAACGACATCATTTCGTCCTATTGGGTGCAGTAACCACCCCCCAAGACACCAACGCAACGCCGCTCTTCGGGGCGGCGTTTTGCTGTCGGCTCGACTTGGGCCCGGGGCGCGGCTAAGCCATGCCGCATGTCCGCGCCCCTCACGCTCACACTCGATACAGGCCACGCGCGATGCCAATGCGCCCTCGCATTGGCTGACGGAAGAACGCTGAGCATTGCGGAAGATCGCGCGCGCGGCCATGCCGAAGTGCTGATCGGCCAGGTCGATCTTTTGCTTGCTCGCGGCGGCATCGCCCACGCGGATATTGATCGCGTGGCCGTCACGACCGGCCCGGGCTCGTTCACCGGCTTGCGCGTCGGCCTTGCCGCCGCCCGGGGCTTCGGGCTCGCGCTGTCGATCCCCGTCCTCGGCGTTGGCACGCTCACCGCGCTGTCGCTCGCGGCTCGCGCCGCCGCACCACTCTGCGTCCTTGTCGACGCAAGACGCGGCGAGGCCTGGCGCCAATTCTTCTCCGCCCCCGGCGTGCCGGTGTCGCCTCCCGAAATCCTGTATCTCAAGACCGCGCTCGCCGGGCTCGGCCCCGGCGCCCGCATCCTCGGTTCGGCCTCGGCGCTTGCCGCCGACCGCGCCGGCTCGACCGACCTCGAACTTCTGCGGCCCGAACGGGATCGCGGTTTTGTCCCGATCGAGGCGCTGGCCGGTTTTGCCCAGGGCCTCGACCCCGCCGCCTTTCCGCCCGAGCCCACCTATGTCCGCGCTCCCGACGCCCGGCCGCAAACCTCCAAACGCCTCGCCCGAAAATGAGGCTCTGGGTCGCCCCGCAGGGTCTGCATGTCGAGCCGGCCAAGACAGAGGACGCCGAACGCCTGGCCGAGCTCCATGCCGGCGCCTTCTTTCGCGGCTGGGCCGCCGCCGATTTCGCCGCCTACGCCATCGATCCGCGCACCCCCACCTATGTCGTCTGCGACGTCCGCCGCCGCATCGCCGGATTCCTGACGGTACGCATCGCCGGAGAAGAGGCCGAAATCCTGACCGTCGCGGTCGACAGGCGCTGGCGCGGCAAGCGCCTCGGCACGGCGCTGCTGGAAGCGGCGATCGACGATCTGACCCGCTCCCCGGTCAAGAAACTGTTCCTTGAGGTCGACGAAGCGAACCTTGCGGCCCGCCGCCTCTATGCCCGCTTCGGCTTCACCGAGACCGGCAGCCGCCGCGACTACTACCAGGCCCAGGGCGGCAAGGGGGCCGCGGCGCTTGTCTTGCGCCTTGATCTCGGCTAGGCCGCGTCCGATAGTTGCTGCCCCTGCGATGATGGCAATGATGCAGCCCGGCGAGCTTTCCCTTGAAGAGCAGTGTGTGGCCCGCGGCATGCGGATGACCGAGCAGCGCCGGATCATTGCCCGCGTCATCGAGAAGGCCATCGACCACCCCGGCGTCGAGGAACTCCATGCCCGCGCCGCGGCTCTGGATTCCAACATTTCGCTGTCGACCGTCTATCGCACCGTCAACCTCTTCGAGGATGCGGGACTGATCGCCAAGCACGATTTCAAGGACGGTCACGGCGCCCGCTTCGAGCAGGCCCCGGACCATCATCACGACCACCTGATCGACGTACGCACCGGCAAGGTCGTCGAATTCGCCAATCCCGAGATCGAGGCCTTGCAGGAAAAGATCGCCCGGGCGCTCGGCTACAAGCTCGTCGATCACCGGCTCGAGCTCTACGGCGTGCCGCTGGGCGCCAAAAAGGACGGTGACCGCTCCGAATGATCCTGCGGGTCCTGTTCTTCTTCCTGGTGCTGCTGCCCTACACCGTCCTGCTCATGCCGGTGCAGGTCGCGATCCTGTTGATTCGCCTGCCCGGCTGGAACGTCTTGCCGCGCGGCTTCTTCTGGCTCGTTTGCCGGATACTCTCGATTCGCGTCACGGTGATCGGCAAGCCCTGCGACAAGGCGCCGACGCTGCTTCTCTCCAACCATATTTCCTGGATGGATATTCCGGTCCTCGGCTCGATCGCGCCCATGTCATTCGTCTCCAAATCCGACGTCAAACGCTGGCCGCTGGTCGGCCCGATGGCGGCGCTTCAAAAGACCATCTTCGTCGACCGCAAGCGGCGCACCGATTCCGGCCGCACGAGCGATGCCATGGCCGCCCGTCTCGCCAAAGGCGACGCGGTACTGCTCTTCGCCGAGGGCACGTCCGGCATGGGCACTCATGTGCTGCCCTTCCGCTCGGCGCTTGTCGGAGCCGCGCAGGCGGCCATCGCCGCCTCGAATTCCGGCGGGACGGTCATCCAGCCCGTGACCATCGCCTACACCCACATTCACGGTCTTCCGGTGGGGCGCACCGACCGCTCGCTCATCGCCTGGGTCGGCGATATGGGGCCCATGGATAATCTTCGCCACATCCTTGCCTCGGGAACCAAGTCGGTCACCGTCATGTTCGGCGCCCCGATCATGGTGCGGCACGACACCGACCGGAAGGTCGTCACCCGCCTCGCCGAAATGAAGGTCCGCGCCATGCTCGTCGCGCTCAACCGTCGCCGCGAGCTGCCCGCGGCCCATACCGGCTGAGAGGTCCGCCTTGGCACCATCCCCGGCTTTGGTGTACCAAGCCGCCCCATGAAGACGCTGTTCATCAGGACCTATGGCTGTCTGATGAACGCCTATGACAGCGACCGGATGACCGACGCGCTGGCGGCGGCGGGCTACTGGGTGGTCGGCGCCCCCGAAGACGCCGACCTGATCCTTCTCAACACCTGCCATATCCGCGAGAAGGCCGCCGAGAAAATCTATTCCGACCTCGGGCGCCTGAGGAAAATCCGCCGAGACCGCGCGGCGGACGGCAAGCGAACGATGATCGGGGTCGCCGGCTGCGTCGCCCAGGCCGAGGGCGAGGAAATTCTCGCCCGCGCCCCGATGGTCGACCTCGTCTTCGGCCCGCAATCCTATCACTTGCTGCCCGAGCTCGTGATCCGCGCCGAGTCCGGCCCGGTGGTGGCGACAGACTTTCCCGCCGAGGACAAGTTCGAGCATCTGCCCGCCCCCTCCCGCGCCACCATCATCGCCCGCGGGGTCGCTGCGTTCCTCACCGTCCAGGAAGGCTGCGACAAGTTCTGCTCATTCTGCGTCGTCCCCTATACGCGCGGCGCCGAGTTCTCCCGGCCGCTCGCCCAGATCGTCGAAGAGGCCCGGCGTCTCGCCGAAGCAGGCGTGCGCGAGATCACGCTGCTCGGCCAGAACGTCAATGCCTGGCACGGGTTCGATGCAGCCGGCCGCCCCATCGGGCTCGGCGCGCTCATTCGCCATCTCGCCGGCATCCCCTCGCTCGCGCGGTTGCGCTACACCACCTCGCATCCGCGCGATATGGACGATGAGCTGATCGCGGCGCATGTCGATCTCGACAAGCTCATGCCATGGCTGCACTTGCCGGTGCAGTCGGGCTCGGACGCAGTGCTCAAAGCGATGAACCGCCGCCATACGATCGCCGACTATCTTGCGACCCTCAAGAAAATCCGCGCCGCCCGGCCGGACATCGCGCTTTCCGGCGACTTCATCGTCGGGTTCCCCGGCGAGACCGATGCCGATTTCCGCGCCACCCTCGCGCTCGTCGACAAGGTCGGCTACGCCTCGGCGTTCTCCTTCAAATATTCGCCCCGCCCCGGCACCCCCGGCGCCGAAATGCAGCACCAGATTCCCGAGGCGGTAAAGTCAGAACGCCTCATCGAATTGCAGGACCTGATCGAGGCCCATCGCGCCCGCTTCAATCGCTCGATGGCGGGCGGAACGCTGCCGGTGCTCCTCGAACGGCGGGCCCGCGAGCCCGGCCAGCTCTCCGGCCGCTCGCCCTACCTGCAGACCGTTCTGGTCGATGCGAGCCCGGAAATGCTGGGCGAAATCGTCCCGGTCCATATCCATACCGTCGGCACCAATTCACTTTTCGGCGAAATTGTCACACAACGGGCGGCTGCCGAATGATAGGAAGACATTTCCGACCCGCAACAACGCCATCGGAGCCAAACGTTTGACGCAGACCTGGCCGCCCGCCGCCGCCAAGCAAGATACCGCCCATCTTGAGCTCGCCTTCGAGGACAACCGCCTCGTCTCCCAGCTGTACGGCGAATTCGACCAGAACCTCGCGCTCGTCGAGCAGAAGCTCGAAGTCGAGGCGGCGCCGCGCGGCAATCACGTCATGTTGCGCGGCTCGGCGCTCGGGGTCGATCAGGCCCGCCGCGTCCTTGAATCGCTCTACGACCTTCTCGAGGAAGGCCGTTCCGTCGTCATCGGCGACGTCGACGGGGTGATCCGGATGATCCAGACCGAGGACAGCCAGCCGACGCTCCCCAGCCTCGACGGGCGCGGCCGCATTCGCATGGCCCAGATCGCGACCCGCAAAGCCACCATCGTCGCCCGCTCGCCCGCCCAGGACGCCTATGTGCGCGCCATGGAGCGCGCCGACATGATTTTCGGCGTCGGCCCCGCCGGCACCGGCAAGACTTATCTGGCGGTCGCCTACGCCGCGACGCTCCTCGAGCGCGGCGAGATCAACCGCATCGTCCTTTCGCGCCCCGCCGTCGAGGCGGGCGAACGGCTCGGATTCCTTCCCGGCGACATGAAGGAGAAGGTCGACCCGTATTTGCGTCCGCTTTACGACGCGCTTTACGACATGATGCAGCCCGAGCACGTCGAGCGCTGCATCGCCTCGGGCATCATCGAGGTCGCCCCGCTCGCCTTCATGCGCGGCCGGACGCTGTCCAATGCCGTCGTCATTCTCGACGAGGCGCAGAACACCACCGCCATGCAGATGAAAATGTTTTTGACCCGGCTCGGCGAGAATTCGAAAATGATCGTCACCGGCGATCCTTCCCAGATCGACCTGCCGCGCGGCCAGACGTCCGGCCTCGACGAGGCGATCGACATACTGTCGGGCGTCGAGGGCATCCAGTTCATCCGCTTCACCGACCGGGATGTGGTGCGCTCCGAGCTTGTTCGGCGCATCGTCGCGGCCTACGATTCGCGCTCCAGCGTCGACAAATCCGCCGAACTGGACCTCACCCGGCCGGCCCCCCGGCGCAAATGAGCCCGTCGCTCGATTGCCAGCTTCTGCGCAAGTCGCCCGTCTGGCCGAACGATCTGGAAACCCTGGCGCGGCAAACCCTTGACGCCGCCCTCGCCGTCATTCCCGAAAAGCTCGCCGCCGACGCCGAGCTGTCGGTGCTTTTGACCGACGACGCCGAGCAGCAGGGGCTGAACCTGCGCTGGCGCGGCCTCGAGGCGCCGACCAACGTGCTGTCCTTCCCGGCGCTCGCCCCCGGCGCCCCGGTTTTCGGGTTTCTTGGCGATATTTCGCTCGCCTTCGAGACGGTCGACGCCGAGGCGGCGCGCAACGGCATTCCCCTCAAGCACCATTTCGCCCACTTGCTGACGCATGGCTTTTTGCACATTCTCGGCTATGATCACCTGAGCGAGGTGGATGCCGGGCGCATGGAGGCGCTTGAGGGAAAGGTTCTCGCGCGGCTGTCGATTCCCGACCCTTATGCGGCAGCCCAGCGCGCCGGGGCATAGAGGGCATTTGAGGAGCGTTTTGGCCCCCGTGACGGGCGGCCGGGGCCACGATGAACGAGAAACAGCAGCACGGCGCCGCGGCACCCCCGCCCCGCCCCGAGACCGGCCCCGAAACCGAGGCCGGCGACACTTCGCTCTGGATGCGCTTCAAGTCATGGCTCAATTGGAGCGCGGTCTTTCCGCGTGACGATCTGCGCCAGGCGCTGCGCGAGGCAACGGTTGCCGGCGGCGGCGAGATTTTCTCCCCCGGCGAGCGGTCGCTGATCCAGAACGTCCTCAACCTTTCCCAGGTCCGCATCGACGACGTGATGGTGCCGCGCGCCGACATCGAGGCGGTCGAGGCCAACGAGACCGTCGCCCATTTGGTGTTGCGCTTCCGCGCCGCCGAACATTCACGCCTGCCGGTCTTCGAGGAGACCCTCGACCGGATCGTCGGCATGGTCCACATCAAGGACCTCCTCGGAGCCCTCGCCGAAAACGCCCCGGCGCGCGCCAGGACCGGCCTTCCCGTCCGGCTGAAGCCGGCGGCGCTGCGCTCGGTCATCATCCGCACTGATCTCATCCGTAAGGTCATGCACGTGCCGCCCTCGATGGCCGTCAGCGACTTGCTTCAATCCATGCAGGCGACCCGCATCCACATGGCGATCGTTGTTGACGAATATGGCGGCACCGACGGGCTCGTCACTATCGAGGACCTTCTGGAGGCTGTGGTCGGCGACATCGAGGACGAGCATGACGAGGAGGAAACCGAGCTCATCCGCCAGGCGGGCGAGGGCGTCTATATAGCTGACGCCCGCATCGAGCTCGACGAACTCGCCTCGGTCATCGGTCCAGATTTCGACCCCGGCCATCACGCCGAGGAGGTCGACACGCTCGGCGGGCTGATTTTCCACGTCTGCGGCCGCATTCCGGTCAGGGGCGAGGTCATATCGCGCCTCAGGGGCTTCGAGTTCGAGGTGATGCAGGCCGACCCGCGCCGCATCCGCACGGTCAAGATCACCCGCCGCCGCCGCGCCGACCGCGCCCGCCCGCTTCCCGACGCCTCCGGCACCCCGCCCGCCGGCAAGGCCGCCGCCGAATAGCCTTTCCAAGAATCCCCCTTGACGCTTCACGGGGTCCGGGCGACCAAGCGCGGCCCATCCGTACCCTAACCCGGCGCGATACGTGACCGCACTGGCCCAGTCCCTGATGTTGTCGAGCGGCCTGGCCCGGCTCGGCATCGCCTTTGCCGCCGGGGCGATCGCGGCTTTGTCCCTGCCGCCGCTGTTTTTTCTCCCGGCGCTGTTTGTCGGCGTCACTGCCCTCGTCTGGCTCCTCGACGGCGCCGAACGCATCCGCACCATCGGCGGCCGCCTCTTCGGTCCCGCGTTCCGCATCGGCTGGATGTTTGGCTCCGGCTACCTCCTCGTCGGCCTGCATTGGGTCGGCTTTGCCTTCCTCATCGAACCCGAACTGACCGGCTGGGTCATGCCGCTGGCGCTGTTGGCGCTGGCTTTCGGCCTCGGTCTCTTTTTCGCCTTCGGGACCGCGCTCGCCCACTGGCTCTGGGCCGATGGCGGCCAGCGGATTGTGGCGCTCGCAGTCGGGCTGACCCTCACCGAATGGCTGCGCGGTCATATCCTGACCGGGTTTCCGTTCGATCTGCCCGGCTACGCGCTCGGGCTGAGCGATGAGCTGCTGCAATCGGCCTCGCTCGCCGGTGCCTACGGGCTGACCTTCGTTGCGCTGCTCGTCGCCGCGACCCTGGCGCTGATCTGGCCCGCCGAGGGCGAACCGCTCGCCCGCCGGCTCGTCCCGCTCAGCGCCGGCCTCGCGCTCCTCGCCGTCATGCTCGGCTTCGGCCTCTGGCGGCTCGCCTCGACCGAGGTCACCGAAATTGCCGGCGTCAAGCTCCGGCTCGTCCAGCCCGCCATTGCCCAGACCGACAAGTGGCGGCCCGAGCTCGCCGACGCGATCTTCCAGTCGCTGCTCGACCTCTCGACCGCCCCGGCCTCACCGGGCGATCCCGGCCTTGTCGCCGTCACCCATCTGATCTGGCCGGAATCGGTCTTTCCCTTCGTCGTCGCCGACCACCCCGACGCGCTCGCCCGCATCGCCCGGCTCCTGCCGCCGAATACGCTGCTCATTGCCGGGGCGGCCCGCGAAGACCATTCCTCCAATCCCGCTCCCGACGGCTCGCTGCCGGTTTTCAACTCGATCCTCGCCATCAACGATGTCGGCGAGATCGTCGCCAGCTACGACAAGCTCCGCCTTGTTCCCTTCGGCGAGTTCGTGCCGTTCGATTTTCTCTTCCGGTCGTTCGGCTTTTCCGAACTCGTCGGCGCCCAGTCGAGTTTCATCCCCGGCGCCGGCACGCCGCGCCCCTTCGAGCCTTATGCGACCCCGCCGGTCCTGCCGCTCATTTGCTACGAGGCGATCTTCGCCGGCGACCTCGGCCCGGCGGCCAAAGACGCGCAATGGATGCTCAATCTGACCAACGACGCCTGGTTCGCCGACTCGATCGGCCCCGCCCAGCACTTCCATCACGCCCGCATGCGGGCGGTCGAGGAGGGATTGTCGATGGTCCGGCTTGCCAATACCGGGGTCAGCGCGCTTATCGACCCGCTGGGCCGAATCGTCGCAAAACTACCTACCGACGCCCCCGGGGTTCTCGACGGCACGTTAAGCGCGCCGGTTAACCGAACATTCTTTGCGCGCTATCGGAGCCTGCCCCTGGCGATTAGTTTGGCCGTCGCTTTTGCACTCGTGCTGCTGCGCAATTTCGCCGAACGCAGGGAAAGACCGACGGTTTGAACGCCATTTCGCGCCAGCTGGATCCGATCGACCAGGGTGTCGGTGAGCGCATCCGCGCCCGCCGCCGGCAGCTTCGGATGAGCCAGACAAGGCTCGGGAAGGCCATCGGGGTCTCCTTCCAACAAATCCAGAAATACGAGAAGGGCACCAACCGCATCTCCGCCTCGAGGCTCGACCAGGTCGCCAAGGCGCTTGGCGTCGAGCCCGGCTATTTCTACGCCGGCTGGGATGGGCATCTGTCGGGGCTCAGCGAGAAGGAGCAGCAAAAACTTCTCGGCGACCGTGCCGGCATCGTCCGGCTCACCGCCGCCTTCGAGCAGATCACCGACGAGGCGGCCCGCCGCAACCTCGTCGAACTCGCCGAGCAGCTCGCCGCCCGCGAGAAATAGGACGCCCTCATATAACGAACTCTTTATGTCCGGCTTGACCGCGACCCTGCCCGCTGGCAAAACCTGCCTCCTCGGAGCGGCCGTCCCAAGCCCGTCGAAGGGCGCCGCTGCCCGCGGGGGGTTGCGCGTGTCACGTTCGTCTTATTTGTTCACCTCCGAGTCGGTCGCCGAGGGTCATCCGGACAAGGTCTGCGATCGCATCTCGGACGAGATCGTCGACATGGTCTATCGCGAGGCCAAGAAGACGGGTACCGATCCGCGCGCCATTCGCGTCGCCTGCGAGACGCTCGCCACCACCAACCGGGTGATCATCGCCGGCGAGGTCAGGGTCCCCCCCTCCCTCATCAAGCTCGACAGGCACGGCAAAGAGGTCATCAACCCGGCAAAGTTTCGCTCGACCGCCCGCCGCGCCATCAAGGCGATCGGCTATGAGCAGGAGGGTTTTGACTACAAGACCGTGAAAATCGAAGTGCTCCTGCACTTCCAGTCGGCTCACATTGCCCAGGGGGTGGACAATGCCCGTGACCGCCAGGGCGAGGAGGGCGCCGGCGACCAGGGCATCATGTTCGGCTATGCCTGCCGCGAGACCGCCGACTTGATGCCCGCCCCGATCTATTACGCCCACAAGATTCTCGAGCGCCTCGCCGCGGCCCGCAAGTCCGGGGAAGGGGAAGCCGGCAGGCTCGGCCCCGACGCCAAGTCCCAGATCACCGTCCACTACATCGACGGGCGCGCCGCCGAGGTCACCCAGATCGTGCTCTCGACCCAGCATCTCGACGAAGGCTGGGATTCGGAGAAGGTCCGGCAAGTCGTCGAGCCCTTCGTCCGCGAGGCCCTGAGCGAAATCAGAATTTCCCCCGACTGCGCCTGGTACGTCAATCCGACCGGCAAATTCGTCATCGGCGGCCCGGACGGGGACGCCGGGGTCACCGGCCGAAAGATCATCGTCGATACCTATGGCGGGGCGGCCCCGCACGGCGGCGGCGCCTTCTCCGGCAAGGACACGACCAAAGTCGACCGCTCGGCCGCCTATGCCGCGCGTTACCTTGCAAAGAACATCGTCGCCGCCGGTCTTGCCGACCGCTGCACCATCCAGCTCGCCTATGCCATCGGGGTCGCCCAGCCGCTTGCCATCTATGTCGACCTGCACGGCACCGGAAAAATCGGCGAGGACGAACTCGAAATCGCGCTCCGCCGGGTCATGGACCTTTCCCCCTCCGGCATCCGCAATCACCTCGACCTCAATCGGCCGATCTATGCGAAGACCTCCGCCTACGGCCATTTCGGCCGCAAGCCCGGCCGCGACGGCAGCTTCTCCTGGGAGAAAACCGACCTCGTCAAAGCCCTCAAGGCAGCGTTGAAAGAACCCGAGTCGGATGGCGCCCGCCTCCGCCGCATCGCCTGAAAAGCGCGCCTTCTTCGGCCGCCGCAAGGGCCATCGCCTGCATCCCGGCCAGCAGCGGTTGATCGAGACCTTGCTGCCGTCCCTGCTGGTCGATCCCGTGCAAGCCCCGATCGATGCGACAAAAATCTTCGGCGGCCCCCGGCCGCTCTTTCTTGAAATCGGCTATGGCGGGGGCGAGCATCTTTTTGCCCGCGCCACCGAGCGTCCCGAAGCCGGCTTCATCGGCTGCGAGCCATATCTGGGCGGTATCGGCAAACTGCTCGCCCGCATCGCATCGGAAAAACTCGACAATATGCGCCTCTTCACCGACGACGCGCTGCTCCTGCTGCCCGCCTTGGCGCCCGCATCCCTCGACGGGGTGTTTTTGCTGTATCCCGATCCCTGGCCGAAAAAGCGCCACCACAAGCGCCGCTTCGTCTCGCACTCGACCCTTGGCGAGCTTGCCCGTTCCATGAAACCCGGCGGCGAGTTCCGCTTTGCGACCGACATCGAGGACTACGCGAACTGGACTCTGGCCCAGATCGTCCGCAGTTCCGATTTCGCCTGGTCGCCCGGCCGCCCGCGCGCCTGGCGCGAGCCCTGGCCGGACTACGCCCCGACCCGCTACGAGCAAAAGGCCCGGCAACAGGGCCGCGCCCCGTTCTATTTCAGTTTCAGCCGCCGACCCTTGCCAGCGCCCGCCCCAGAGGCTATATGAACCCCAACATCTCAGGCTCTAATTGAGAGTGGGTGCCAAAACCGGCCCCGCTCTTTTTGTTTGCCGCCTGGGGCAAGGAGAGGCATGCAAGCCGACAGGCGTTTTGTCCGCGAGACCGGGGTCGAGGCCCGCATCGCCGGCATCGCCGCGCCGGTCGCCGCTGCGCTCGGCTACCGGCTGGTGCGCGTCCGGGTCACCCCGATGAACGGCATGACCGTGCAGATCATGGCCGAGGACAGGGACGGCCAGTTTGCCATCGCCGATTGCGAGGCGCTGAGCCGCGATCTCTCTCCGGCGCTCGACGCCGAGGATCCGATCGAGCGCGCCTATCACCTCGAGGTCTCCTCGCCCGGCATCGACCGGCCGCTGGTGCGGCTCGCCGATTTTGCCCTTTGGGCCGGCCACGAGGCGAAGCTCGAGACCGACGAGCTGATCGGCGGCCGCCGCCGCTTCCGCGGCACGCTCGAGGGGGTGCGCGACGACGCGGTCGTCATCCGTCTGCCCGACGTACCCGGGGGCGCCGACCCGGTCGCCCGCATTCCCGCCGCCGCCATCGCCGAGGCCAAGCTCGTTCTCACCGACAAGCTCCTCGCCGACTCGAAGGCGCGGCTCAAATACGACCCGCTCCTCGACCCCGGGGTCGAGCCGCAGGAAGAAACCGAAGGAGTTTAACCCATGGCCGTCAGCGCCAATCGCCTCGAACTCCTGCAGATCGCCGACGCCGTCGCCCGCGAGAAATCGATCGACCGGACGATCGTCATCGAGGCGATGCAGGACGCGATCCAGAAGGCCGCCCGCTCGCGCTACGGGGCGGAGACCGAGGTCCGCGCCGAAATCAATCCGAAGACCGGCGAACTGCGCCTCTGGCGCGAGCTGACGATCGTCGAAGCCGTCGAGGAGCCGGCCCGCCAGATCGACCTCGCCGCGGCCCGCGTCGAGCATCCCGAGGCCAAGCTCGGCGACCTCGTCACCCAGTCCCTGCCCCCCATCGAATTCGGCCGCATCGCCGCCCAGTCGGCCAAGCAAGTGATCGTCCAGAAGGTCCGCGACGCCGAACGCGAGCGGATGCACGAGGAATACAAGGATCGCCTCGGCCAGATCGTCAACGGCACCGTCAAGCGCGTCGAGTATGGCAACGTCATCGTCGATCTCGGGCGCGGCGAGGCGATCATCCGCCGCGACGAGCTGATCCCGCGAGAATCGTTCCGCTACGGGGATCGCGTCCGCGCCTATATCTACGACGTCCGCCGCGAGCAGCGCGGCCCGCAGATTTTTCTCTCCCGCACCCATCCGCAATTCATGGCGAAGCTGTTCATGCAGGAGGTGCCGGAAATTTACGACGGCATCATCACCATCCGCTCGATTGCGCGGGACCCGGGCTCGCGCGCCAAGATCGCGGTGACCTCGTCCGACAGTTCGATCGACCCCGTGGGCGCCTGCGTCGGCATGCGCGGCAGCCGCGTCCAGGCCGTGGTCAACGAATTGCAGGGCGAGAAGATCGACATCATTCCATGGACCGAGAACATCGCCAACCTCGTCGTCCACGCGCTCCAGCCCGCCGAGGTCGCCAAGGTGGTTCTCGACGAGCAGGCCGAGAAGATCGAGGTCGTCGTCCCCGACGAGCAGCTCTCGCTCGCCATCGGCCGGCGCGGCCAGAACGTCCGCCTCGCCTCCCAGCTGATCGGCTGGGACATCGACATTCTGACCGAGCAGGAAGAGTCCGAACGCCGCCAGAAGGAATTCACCGAACGCTCCGAACTCTTCATGAAGGCGATGAACGTCGACGAGATGGTCGCCCAGCTGCTCGCCTCCGAAGGCTTTTCCTCGCTCGAGGAAGTCGCCTATGTCGAGCTTCCCGAGATCGCCGAGATCGAGGGGTTCGACGAGGACACCGCCGGCGAAATCCAGGCCCGCGCCCGCGAATATCTCGCCGAGATCGAGCGCGAACGCGACGAGGAGCGCAAAACCCTCGGCGTCGCCGACGAGCTCTACGAAATCCCCGGCCTCAACGCCCTGATGCTGGTGGCGCTCGGCAAGGAAGGGATCAAGTCGCTCGAGGATTTTGCCGGCTGCGCCGCCGACGATCTCGTCGGCTGGATCGAGCGCAAGGACGGCGAGGTCAAGCGCTTCGACGGCGTCTTCTCGAAGTTCCCGGTGAGCCGCGAGGAGGCCGAGGCCATGGTCATGGCCGCCCGCCTCAAGGCCGGCTGGGTCACCGAGGCGGATCTGGCCCCGCCCGCCCCCGAGGGCGAGGCGGCCGAGGCCGGGGCGGCCCCCCCCCCCCCGCCCGTGGAATAGGGAAGATGCCCCGCCCCGATGCCCCGCACCAGCCCGCCGCTTCGCCAATGTTGCCTCACCCGGCGCTCCCTGCCGGCCGATGAACTCGTCCGCTTCGCGGTCGGCCCCGACGGGGCGATCGCCCCGGACGTTGACGGCCGGGCCGGCGGCCGGGGAGTCTGGGTCACGCTTTCCGAGACCCTCGTCGCCGAGGCGGCCGCGAAAAACCTCTTCGCCCGGGCGCTGAAGCAGCAAGTCTCGGTCCCCGAAAACCTCGCTTCGCTCACCCGCTCCCATCTCGAGAACCGGCTCGCGGGCGCCCTCGGGCTCGCCCGCAAGGCCGGCCAGCTCACCGTCGGGGGCGCCAAAGTCGAGGCCGCCATCCGCTCCCGCGAGGCCGTGGCGCTCGTCACCGCCACCGACGCCCGCCCCGATGGAAGGCGCAAAATGCTGGCCGCGCTGAAGGCCGCGGGCCTCATGGAAGTGCCTCATATCGAAGCCCTTTCCTCGGCCCGATTGGGTTTGGCTTTGGGCGGCGAAAATGTGATACATGCAGCGCTCACCGCGGGGGCGGCGGCGCGATCGGCGATCGAACGGCACCTCAAACTATCCCGCTACACCGCGCCCGCGCGCATCGAAAGTAACGAGTTGGCATGACGGACAAGGACAATCGAACCGAAACCAGACCGGGCGTCGGCAAGACGACCCTGACGCTGAAGGGCTCGCCCGGCCTTTCCTCGCGCTCCGGCCCGTCGCGTTCGTCCCGCACCGTGGTGGTCGAGCGGCGCACCCGCCGCGTTGCGACCCCCGGTACCGGTGCCCGCCCCGCCCCCCCCCGCGCCCCCCCCCCCCCCCCCCGCCCCGCCCCCCCCCCCCCCCCCCCCCCCCCCCCCCC
>JBBECE010000018.1:0-27522 GCA_040881985.1 Cucumibacter sp. | reverse complement strand
AGTCGATAACGCCCGCCCCTGGCAGCTTCGGCCGCCTCGACCGGCTTCAGGCCTGAACAAACGCGCCGAAGGTCCGCCACATTGGAAGATTGTGATCATTTCGACGCGTCTCGCTTCTTGACCTGAGTCAATGCGCCACGCCACGGCTGAGATAGCTTTCAGCAGCACGCTCGCGGGGATGAGGTGCTTTGGAGCAGTGAGACAGCGGGGAGACACGAGCGATGTGTGAAAATCCTCGTGGTGCCGATCGTCGACGGCATGGGCCGATGAAATCCCGCTTTCCTTCGATCGTCCGCTCCACCTTGCTTCCGGCACTGGCCGGGGCGGGTTGGCTCGCCCTCGGCGCGCCCGCCGCCGCCGACTCGGTCTATGAGGTGTGGTGCGGCGACCGCCACACGCCTCCAGTGACCATGCTCTCGGCAAACGGTTTCCCCGGCGGCGCGCTGGAGACGTTCACTTTCGTGGGCGAATGCTTTTTGGCGGAGTGGCAGGTACCCGGCGCCGGGGCGGGCGTGGAAGAACTGCGGAGCTATGCAGAGATCACGCACGACGACGACGTACACATTCCCAATCCGGGCGAGTATTTGAAGGCGCTGACCCCCGTGTTCTTCGTCAAGGGGGAGGCGGGCTGGCGGCGTGCCGACCAAACCGCGTTCGAGCGGCTGACCTTTTCCGGGCCGGTCACCGGAACGTCGGAAGTGCGCTGGACCGGCTGCTACACCAACCCCTTCATGCTTTCCGGTCGCCGTTGCAAAGCCGTGCAAAGCCAGATCGACATTCAACTCTCGCTCAATGCGCCGGCGGACGTGATCCAGAGGCACTACAATCGGATCGTCGCGTCCATCGGGGACTACCATCCCCTGTTCTATCGCCGCTTCGATATCTACACCGCCGAGGCGCTGTCAAAAGTCGGGGAGCCGTCCTGTCCGATTCAACCGGCGGTCATGGAATGCATCCGTCAACTCGGCGCGCCCTCGCTTGCGCCGCGCTTGAGCGAGCCAGCGCCGGACGGCGGCGCGGTGGTCAACGCCGTCCCGACGCCGCCCGCCAGGCCCGTGGTGATCGCGCCGGCGCCGAACCAGACTTCGACCGGCATCGTGGCGCCGCCGCCCCCGACGGCGCCGCTGCGGATGCTATCGCAGCCGTTCATCGCCATCGAAGCCGAGGCGCTGCTCGATGCCGGCGTGCTGCAGGTCAGGGGCGGGGAGGCAATTGTCCAGGACATGAGCGGCTTCGGCCCGCAATGGAGCGGCAATCAACAGGTCCTCTGGACCGGCGGGCTACGGGGCGCGTCGATGACCCTCCCGCTTAACGTCTCCGAGCCGGGCACCTATCTCGTCGAGCTTGATCTCACCCAGGCCCCGGACTTCGGGGACCTGGCTTTCGAGGTCGACGGCGCTCCGGCCTCGGGAGCGTTCTCGGGATTTGCGTCCGAGGTCGTTCGCGCGAGCGTTTCCATCGGCACTTTTTCGATGCAGCCTGGCACCCATTGGCTTCGCCTCATCATTACCGGCAAGAGCCCGCAATCGAGCAACTATCTCGCGGGCCTCGATCGGGTGGTGCTGACCGCCCTGCACTAGGGGCGGGAACGCGTTATCGATGGATAAGGGCCGGAGTCAGGGCGCGTCCGCCGCGAGGTAAGCCGCGAGTTTGTCGAGACAGCCTTCCCATCCGAGGCGATGATTTTCGGCGATATCGGTGGTTGCGAGGCGTTCGTGGCGGATGAGGATCTCGGTACCCTCCGCATGGTCGCGGAATTCGACGGTAACCCGCGAGCCGCCGCCGGCCGAGGGCTCCGCATTCATAAACCAGGAATAGACCAGCCGGTGGGGCGGGGCGATTTCCTCGAAGGCGCCGCGGATCATGATGATCGTGCCGTCGGGCTCACGATTGGCGATCCGGTAGCGGCCACCGACTGTCAGGTCGAATTCGGCATCGGGGCAGGTGACGGGGCCGGGACCCCACCATTTCACGACATCGGGTGCATTAGTCCAGGCCCGGAAGACCCGGTCTTTCGGAGCGCGGACGACCCGCCTGATGTCGAGGCCGGCGTTCCCGACCGCTTGACGCTTGCTCAACTCCTGTCCTCCCCGAGCGATTACGGCATGTCGTTTTCTACGTAGCGGGTCAGCCGGTCGAGCCGGTCGCCCCAGAATGCCCGATAGCGGCGCAGCCATGCGTCGGCGTCGGCCATGGGCGCCCCTTCCAGGGCGCACGAATGGATGCGACCGGTAATTGTGCGCTCGATCAGTCCGGCGCGCTCGAGCACGGCAAGATGCTTGGAGACCGCGTTAAGCGAGATGCCGAATGGCCGCGCCAGATCGGTGACTTTCGCGGGACCGGACGCCAGCACTGCGAGCAGGGCGCGCCGCGTGCGGTTACCGAGCGCCTGGAAGACTTGATCCAGATGGTCGTCGAATGCGAGAGTTGCGGCAGCCATGCGCGGTCCTCCAATTCATTCAACCATTGAGTTGACAATTCAGGCGGTGTAGGCCAATTATCTGACTCTCAACCGAACGGTTGAATTTATGGATAATGCGCGAGCGGCGCACTGTCAAACGGAGGACGCGAAGAAAATGGCCAAGACCATTCACCAGGAAGTCAGCATCGCCGGCAGCCCCAAGTCGGTCTATGAGGCGATCATGAGTTCGGAGAAATTCACGGCGATGACGGGGGGCCGCGAGGCGAAGATTTCGGCGGAGGCGGGCGGGGCCTCGACCATGTTCGGCGGCGACATCATGTCGGTCAATGTCGAGCTCGTGCCGGGACAGCGGATTGTGCAGGCTTGGCGCTCGAAAAGCTGGCCGGCCGGGGTCTATTCGATCGCTCACTTCGAGCTGACGGCCGCGGGCAAGGGCACCAAAGTGGTATTTGACCAGGCCGGCTATCCGGACGGGGCACACGCTTCGCTTGAAACCGGGTGGCGCGAGATGTATTGGACGCCGCTCAACGCGATTCTGGCATAGGCCTTCACCATGGCGGCGATGCCGACGGCCGACAGAAGCGGTCATGCCGGATTTGAGTTAGCGTGGCTGCCGTTCCTGAACACTTTCAGAACCATGTGCCTCGCCCCGGAAACTGAGTTCCGGCTTGTGATTGAGGAAATCCGGAAGATGCGGCTGGCGGCGTAGGTTGTCCGGCGATGCCCGAGCAGTTGGTCGACTTCCGCCATTGAACGATTATCGTGCCGGAACCATCGGCACCCCGCCATGCGGCGCCAGTTTTGTCAGGTCAGTTCCGCTTTTGGCAAGAATGAGTGTGCCGGTTATCGTGCGTCCTTGGTATGCCCTCAGCCCACCAGCCTTGGGGAAGTGATTTCCCGGGTTTCAGGCGAATTCTGACACCACCGCAGCGATCGCCTGCGCGAGGTCTATCGCGTTCGAGGGATGCAGAACCGCATTGGTTGTCACAACCTGCGACGCGTTCTCCCGCAATCTGGCGTAGGTTTCGTCCGAAAACAGCCCGTGCACCGCGATGCAAACGGCAGGCGGCAGGTTCTGATCCCGCAGATGCCGCAACGTCTCCAACATGGTCCGGCCTGACGATACGATGTCGTCGACAAGAACTGGGGTTCGACCGGCAAAGCGGTGCAGATCGGGAACGGTTACCCGCACATCCCGATCTCCGCGCCGCTCCTTCCGGAGGATCCGGTAGGGGGCATCGGTCAATTGCGCGACCTCTGCGACCCATTGTTCGCTCTCCACATCCGGGCCGATCAGGAACGGCTGCTCGACACGGCCCTTGATCCACTCGGCAAGCATGGGCGCCGCGCGGACAACCCGGGTTGGTATCGGGTAAAGCGCGCCAAGCCAGGCAACGCGGTGAAGATGCGGATCGACCGTGACGAGCCAGTCGATCCCGGACGACAGCAGGTGTGAGAAAGCCGTTGAAGTAATTGCTTCGCCTTGCCGGAAGCGCTTGTCCTGGCGCATGTAGGCCAGATAGGGCGCGACAAGGCCAACCCGGCTCGCGCCAAGGTCTCGGGCCGCGACCGCGGCGAAGACAAGCGGCAAGAATTTTGGATCCGGACGGTCGAGCGTGCAAACCAGAATCACCGATCGTTCCGATGGAACTGTCACCAGGCGGAGATAGGTTTCCGTATCGGGGAACCGGCGGGTCTCGATTTCGCCGAGCTCGGCGTCGAGCAGTGCCGACAGCCGGGCCGCCATCGCTTCGTTACCCGGCAGCGCAAGGATCAGTGGGCGGCTCATGCGACAGGGCTCATGGGATTTGACAATATGCTGCTGCATGCAGGCGGCCGAAAACCGGGCATTATCTGGATCATCGCCATGCACCGCACTCGTTGCGGTATTGAACGCCCGCCGGTAGCCGTGCGGAATGCCGGGCATGCTTGGCCGGCGATGCGGCGATCCCGATGATGACCGTGGCAGCCAGGCAGGCGGCGCCCTCTTGGCCGTCGCGGCAACAGTGCAGGCCCGTCCACGGCGGAACCCAGGTTTGCCCCTGGCTTGTCGCAGCGCTCCTCAAGGCGATCCCAACTTCGAAGCCACCAAGGCTCCTTGCTACAACGGCGGCTGGGAGGAGCAAGCCCATGGCGCCGGGCAGAGCGGAGCCTGCCTCGATCCCGGCCGCCAGGTGGGCATTGCTCGACCTCACGCCGACGCCCCCGCAGGACGATCGCCTGTTGCGCCTCCGGCACTCGAGGCGCCGGGGGTTCGAATGCCCTCGAGCTTCGTCCGCTTGAGCATAAGGGCGTTGATGGCAACCAGGGCCGAGCTTCCGGACATGGCCAGAGCCGCGACCTGCGGGCTAAGAACGAACGGATAAAGAACCCCGGCTGCCAGCGGAAAAGCGATAACGTTGTAGCCAACCGCCCACCAGAGGTTCTGGTGCATCTTGCGCAGCGTCGCCCGCGACAGGGTCATCGCGCCGACGACATCGTAGGGATCGCTTTTCATCAGCACGATGTCGGCGCTTTCAATGGCCACATCGGTGCCCGCGCCGATGGCGAAGCCGACATCGGCCTGGATCAGGGCCGGCGCATCATTGACGCCGTCGCCGACCATTCCGACCTTGAGACCCTGGGCTTGCAGTTCCTTGATCTTTTCGGCTTTCTGACCCGGCAGGACGTCGGCCAGAACGATGTCAATTCCCAGCATGGCCGAAATGCGCTTGGCGGTGCCGGCGTTGTCACCGGTGAGCATGGCGACGCGGACGCCCTGCGCGTGCAGTTTCGCGATCGTGGCGACCGCCGTCGGGCGCGGTGCGTCGGCGATGGCGATAAGCCCGAGAAGTTTCCCCGACCGCGCCAGGTGAATGACGGTACGGCCTTCGCCCTTGAGCGCTTCGGCTTTCTCGCCAAGCTCCAGGAGATCGATCTTCTGTTCTTCCATCAGGCGCCGGTTGCCGAGGAAAACCGGCACGCCGTCAATGGCCGCGCTGGCGCCCTTGCCCTCGATATTCAGGAAGTCAGAGACCTTGGGGATATCCAGGTCCTTGGCCCGCTCAACAATGGCGACGGCAAGCGGGTGATCCGATCCACTGTCGACAGCGGCGGCGATCCGCAAGACCTCGTCGGGCGAGATCCCTGCGGCCGGCACGACCTCGACGACTTTGGGCTGGCCCATGGTGAGCGTCCCGGTCTTGTCGAAGACGATCACGTCGAGCTTGGTTGCCTCTTCGAGCGCGGCTGCGTTTTTGAACAGGATGCCGTTGGCTGCGCCGAGTCCGGTGCCAACCATGACCGCTATCGGCGTTGCCAGTCCCAAAGCATCGGGACACGCGATGACGAAAACCGTGATGGTCAGGGTCATCGCGAACAGCAGCGACGCGCCGAGCAGCCAGAACCAGACGGCAAAGGTTGCGAGCCCGATGACGATCGCAGCCAGCACCAGCCACTGCGAGGCGCGATCGGCCAGGAGCTGTGCCGGCGCCTTGGAATTCTGTGCTTCCTGAACGAGCTTGACGATCTGGGCCAGGGCCGTGTCGGCGCCTACCTTGGTGGAGCGGTAGCGCAGCGTGCCGCTTTTGTTGATCGTCGCCCCGATGACCGTATCGCCGATCGCCTTGGTCACCGGCATCGACTCGCCGGTCAGCATCGATTCATCGATGGTCGAGCTGCCCTCGATAACCTCGCCGTCGACGGGAAGTTTGTTGCCGGGCCGCAACACGACGATGTCGCCGAGCACCACGTCCGCGGTCGCAACTTCGACCTCCTTGTTGTTGCGCAAGACGGTGGCCTTGGGCGGGGCGAGATCGAGCAGCGCCCGAATTGCGGCGGACGCCCCGGCGCGGGCGCGCATCTCCAGCCAGTGCCCAAGCAGGATGAAAACGAGCAGTACGCTCGCCGCCTCGTAGAACTGCTGGCCTTCGAAGAAGAAGGTCGCGCCGACGCTGAACAGGTATCCGGTGCCGACGCTGAGCACCACCAGCACGGCCATGTTGAGTACGCCATTGCGCAGGGCCCGCCAGGCGGCGACGAGGAAAGGCCAGACCGGATAAAGTATTGCTGCGCTGGCAAGCAAAAACATGGCGAGGTCTTCGCTCAGTCCGAAAGGCGGGCGAAGCCAGGGCTCGCCCAGTCCCATCGGCTCCATGGCGAAAATCGGCAGGGTGAAGACCAGGCTCACGAGGAACCGGTTCCGCATATCCTTGACCATGCCCTGCATGTCCATGCCGGCGCCGTGTCCCATCTCGTGGGCCATCGAGTCGTGCGCCGGGGCGGCCTTTGCGGCCGCGGCAGGGATGGCGCCATTGGACGCCCGCATGTGGCCCTCATGACCTGCAGGGGATGCCGCTGCGTGCCCCTTATGCCCGGCATGTGATGGTGCCCGAGCGTCGCCCGGAGGAACCGTCGTGCTGCCGGGTATGCACAGATGCCGCGGCACGGTCTCGCCCCGGCAGTGAAAACCGCAGGCTTCGATTTCCGCAGCCAGTCTTTCCGGCCCGGTGAGCTGCTCGTCGAACTGGATGCTGGCCGTGTTGGACCCCGCGTTCATGGCCACCTTGTCGACACCTGGAAGTGCCGCCAGGCGTTTCTCGACCGCTGTGAAGTCCAAGATGCTGAGGAGATCGCTGACCTCCAGCGTGACCGTTTTCATTGCGGTTCCCTTGCTCGCGGCTTGCGTCCTAGGTTCGATATCCGAAGGTCGACATCATGCCGGTCGCCATGTGGTACAGGTGGTGGCAGTGAAAGGCCCATTGGCCGGGATTGTCGGCATCCACGGCGATCGTGACCGAGCGCATCGGCGGCACGAGCACGGTGTCGCGAACGGCGCCGGAAAAGCGCTGCCCATCGATCGCGACCACCTGGAAATGGTGACCATGCAGGTGCATCGGGTGGGCCATCATGCTCATGTTGGTCATGGTGACCTCAATGCGCTCGCCCAGATCCGCCAGGATGGGTTCATTGGTTTCGAGCCCCCAGCGATAGCCTGCCATGTCGCCAATCAGCCTCATCTGAAAGGACTTGTCAGCCGCTCGCGATATGAGGGGTGCCAGGGCTTTGAGCCGCGACTCAAGCGCGAGGTCGAGCACCGGACCGGCATCCACGCTTTGTGCAGCGATTCTCGTGACAGCCGCCCCGGTGGGCCGCAGGAAGATGCCCGTGCGTTCGAGGCTTCCTTCGCGCAGCGCCAGGATGGGAAACGACCTAGCCTCGTTCGGCAGCTGCAACCGCACATCGATACGCTGGCCCATCGTCATGGGGAAGCGCCGACCCTTGACTGGGTCGATGTCCTGCCCGTCGACCGCGATGAGTTCGCCCTCGAGCTCTCCGAAGTCGATGGTGAATGCTGTCGCGGCGGCACCGTTGATGATCCGCACTCGCACCCGTCCGCCGTGCTCGACGGGCACGATTTCGGGATCGCTCAGGGTCCGGTCGTTGGCGAGATAGGCGTCGTATTCGATGTCGTTGAGGTCCATCGCCATGTCGCCGCCCATCCCAGCCATGGCGCCGCCGGCGGAGCCCGACATACCCATGCCGCCATGCTGCATCGGCATGGCCCCGCCTCCCGTAAGGCCCGCCAGCAACTCCTCGGGCGCGGAAAACGAAAAGTCGTGCAGCAGGATGACGATCTCCTGCTCGTCCCTCCCGTCGTCGTCGGGGCTGTCGACGATGAGGGGAGCAGCGAGCAGCCCCTGTTGCTGAAGCGTGTGGGCGTGCATCCAGAAGGTTCCGGGGGCTCCGACGGGGAAGTCATAGGTGCGTTCGCCGCCGGCCGGAATGAGCGGGAGCGGCGCGTCGGGAACGCCGTCGCTCGGCCAGGGCGGCGTCAATCCATGCCAGTGCACGATCGTCGGCTCGTCGGCTTCGTTGCGAAGCGCCACATCGAAGACGTCGCCGGCCCGGAAGCGCAGCCCGGCTACGCCGTCCGGCTGAAGCATCCCGAAAACGCTCGCCGCCCTGCCGTTCACCTCGATGGTGCGACGAACGACGCTCAGCACCTTCCGGCCAGCCGGTTCAGATGAAAATGCCGGCCCTGAGATGGATCGGCAGAGGACCAGCGTCACGGCGCTTGTGGCGGCGCCTTTCAGGAGTTCTCGACGTTTCATGCTTGTGTCCTTGTTGTTCGGGCTTTGAAAACCACGGCCTCGGCTACGAGGGAGTTTGTGCTCGAGGCGCTTCCCATTTGATTTCTACGGGGCATGTCCCACCTCGATGAAGCCCTCGTTGGCCGATGCATAGGCGAGCGCGTAGTGCAGCTGGCCGGGCAATTCGGCATGGACAGTGCAGAGCGGCTGGCCAGTGGAAACCGTCTCGCCGAGCACGACATGAAGGTCGACCCCCGCCGCTTTCGCGTCGGGAGCTCCGGCGAGTTTGGCTAGCCTGGCGATTCTGCGGTTGTCGATGGACCGGACGCGCCCGCCGATCGGCGCAAGCAGCGGATATCGCTGGCTCGATACCGGTGGCACGCGCATGCCTCCCTGCGCCTCGCAAATTCGCTGGAATTTTGCCCATGCCCGGCCATCCCTTATTGTCTCGATCGCGAGGCGCGCGCCTTCTGCGGAGGCGGCCTTGCCTCCAAGCTCAAGCAGCGCCCCCGCCAATACGCAGGCTCGCTCCTGCAAATCCTCAGGGAACCCGGCCCCCTGCTGCAGCACCGCCAGCACGTCTCGGGCTTCGAGCGCCGGACCGATACCGCGTCCAACCGGCTGAGTTCCATCGGTGAGGACAATCCTGGCCTCTATGCCAAACACCGCTGCGACCACCCGGAGGCGCTCCATCAGGTGCTCGGCAGCGGCCTGGCTTCGCACTTTGGCGGTCGGCCCTACCGGAATATCGATAACCAGATGAGTTGCCCCGGCCGCAACCTTTTTGGACAGGACGGAGGCCACGAGCTGGCCTTCGGAGTCGAGGTCGAGGACGCGCTCGATGCGGATCAGCATGTCGTCCACCGGACTGAGACGCACGGCGCCGCCCCATACGACGCAACCCGATTCCCTATCCACGACGCGGCGGATTGCGGGCAGGTCGAGCTCAACCGGCGCCAGCGTCTCCATGGTGTCGGCCGTGCCCGCCGGCGAAGTGATCGCCCGGGACGAGGTTTTTGGGATGGTCAGGCCATGCGCCGCAACAATTGCGACGACGATGGGCGAGGTCCGGTTTCCCGGCAAGCCGCCGACACAGTGCTTGTCCATGATCGGTGAACTTGGCCAGACGAGACGCTCGCCGATGTCCACCATCGCTCGGGTTAGCGCGACCGTCTCCCGGTCATCGAGAGCGAATGCCGAACAGGCGGTAATGAAAGCCGCGATCTCGATGTCGGAATAGCGCTTTGCCGCGACATCGCGGAGTATCGGAGCGAAGGCCTCCTCGCCCAGCCGATGACCAAATATTCTGGCTCTCACCTGACTGAACGAGTCCAGCGGATTTGGATGGCGCACAAAGACCGGGGTGCCATCGGCCACTTCGAGCCCCTCCCACGCAGCCTCGGAAAGACCCACGTCGTCGAGGGCAATCAGGGCGGTGGAGACTTGATGGAGCGTGGCGATGACCTCGCGGCCATTGGCCTGCAACAAAACGCGAGACCGCGATGCGAACCCCTCCGATCGGCACACGTGACAATCGGTGCGCATGTAGACGACTGGTTCGTGCTGGGTGAATATCCCCAGCCGCCTTGCCCGAAGTGGCACCTCGGGCACGGACGTCGGCATTGTCCGATGTGGGGTGGCGCTGGTCATTTGAGCGCCGCCCGCTCAAGATGTTGCGGAATCGCGCATGGCCAGCCGAGTTCCTCTTCGATCCGGCGGCGCAGGGCATCCGATGCCGCGGGTTCGCCATGCGAGATGAAAGTCATGCGTGGCGCTGCCCTGAAGCCGCGAAGCCACGCCAAGATTTCGTCGGCGTCGGCATGGGCCGAGAGCATGGAAAGGTTCTGCACCTCTGCACGCACGGGCACTTGTTCGCCGTGGATCTTGATGCTCCCGGCGCCGGCCACCATCGCCGCGCCCCGCGTGCCGGCCGCCTGGAAACCCGAAAAAAGCACCGTATTGCGCGGGTCCGGGGCGTAGCTCTTGAGGTGATGAAGAACCCGACCCCCGGTCGCCATCCCGCTGGCGGAAATGATGATCTTCGGGACGGGATTGTTGGTCAGGGCCTTGGATTCCTCGACGCTGCGGACATAGTGGGCGATGTCGCACGCTTTGATGCACGCGTCCGCCGGCAGACGATGATCGGCCAGGTGCGTGCACAATAGTTCGCTGGCGTTGATCGCCATCGGACTATCGAGAAAAATCGGCACGTTGGCCATTCGGCCGGCGGCGCTCAGCCGCTCGAGATGATAAAGGAGCGACTGCGCCCGGCCGACCGCGAAGGCCGGGATGATGACCGTGCCGCCGCGCGCCGTCGTGCGGTTGATAATCTCGGCGAGCGCGTCCTGCGGATCGCGCCCGTCGTGGCGGCGGTTTCCATAGGTCGATTCGACGATCAAATAATCCGCCGAGGGAACCGGTTCCGGGTCGACCATCATCGCGTCATTGAACCGGCCGAGGTCGCCGGAAAACACCAGTTTGGTCCCCTCCCAGTCGCATTCGATCGTCGCGGCGCCCAGGATATGACCAGCCCGGCGCAATTGGATTGCCGGCCCGCCCGGAAGGCTCCGCGTTTCATGGAACGGTACTGCCAGGAGGTGCGGAAGCGCTGCCTCGGCGTCCTTGACCGTATAGAGAGGCAACGCCGGCCTGTGCTTGGAGAAGCCGTGCCGGTTGGCGTATTCCGCATCCTTCTCCTGCAGGAACCCGCTGTCGCGCAGCAGAATGGCGCAAAGCTCGGTGGTCGCGTGCGAGCAGTGGATCTTCCCGGCAAACCCGTCCCTCACCAGCGCCGGCAAGTACCCGGAGTGGTCAATGTGGGCATGGGTCAGCAGCACCGCGTCGATGCTCTTTGGGGCGACCGGGAATGGCGCCCGGTTCCTGAGACGCAGCTCCTTGGGCCCCTGAAACAAGCCGCAGTCCACCAGAATGCTATGAGCGCCGTTCTCGAGCAGGAATCGCGAACCCGTTACCGTGCCCGCGGCGCCCAGAAATGACAGTGCAAGGCTCATGACGCCTCCCTTGGACGGCGCGCTTGCGCCGGTCTGAATCTGTCTCCGGCTTGCGCCGGTCAAAGTCATCGACTGCCGGGGCATGTGCGCTCGTGCCCATGCCCTGTGCTTTGGCCTACAGGCCCCTCGCGACCACGGCGTTGTGGACAGCGGCAAAAATTGACCCGGCGACGATGCCGAAGGCGAGGCTGAAGAAGATCCCCTCCAGCCACGCCTGTGGTGAGGTGACCGGGGCGAGGGTGAAGAGGCCAACCCAGGCATGGGTAGCCTGCACTGTCGGGGCGATGAGTTGGACGACGGCGCAGATCACAAACAGCGCGATGAGCGCGATGCTGAGCGCGACGGCCGACCCCAGCGGAGAGAGGGTACGGTCTTTGGCGATGTCAATCATGGCGATATCTCCTGTCGGTTGGCGGGTTGGTTACCGGGCCTGGCGGCTCAGCCAGTCCCGCATCTCGGCGATTTCGGCTTGCTGGGCAGCGATGATCTGGTTCGCCCAGGCCTTCACTTCCTCATCGGCACCGTCCTGAAGCACGGCTTTGGCCATCGCGATCGCCCCCTCGTGGTGAGCGATCATCACCTGCACGAAGGCAACATCGGGATCGGCGTTCTGAACGCCCTGCATCATCGGCGCGCCCATCGCATCCATGCCGCCGCTGGGGGCGCCGGACATACCGCCAACGGCCGGCATCTCTTCGCCCACGGCGCCGTCCGTCAGGCCGCGCCGCAGCAAGTTCATCTGCATCATCCCCTGCTGCATCATCTGCATTTGCATCATCTGCATTTGCATCATCTGCATTTGCATCATCTGCATTTGCATCATCGGCATGCTCTGCATCATCGGCATGCTCTGCATCATCGGCATGTCCGGCATCATCTGCTGCATCATCGGCATCATCGCCGCGCATTGTGCCGGCATGTCGCCCTGTGTCGCGGCGGGAGCGGGGCTCGCCATGGCCACAGGAACGTCGGCCGCGTCAGGGTGATGTTCGTCGGTCTGGGCGAAAGCGCCTCCGGACAGGATCAGCAATCCAGCGGTCACGATCAGTCGAAATAGCGTTCTCATGAGATAAGTCTCCTTTCGGGTTGGTGCTTCATCAGAAGCGATAAGGTCGACTTGCGAGGGAGGCGCCGGCGCAGTCCGCGAGGCGCAAGCTGAACGTGCAACGCCTTCGCAGGATGAAACGGGCCGTGCTGCCTGGTCGTTGGATTGAAAAGGCCCGCGAGACCGCGAAGGCGCGGTGTTCAAGCCAGGTGTTGCGGAGGCCGCTGGGCTGCGTCGGGATTGATGCCGCTCAATGCAAAAGCAGCGGGGATGGCTGCGAAGGCGCGCCAGGCGGCATCGCGGGAAGGCATTGGCGCCTCGCTGCAAACCGCGCCGAAGCCGCAGCAGCCCGGTCCTGACGCGCTCAGGCAGCACGCGCTGCAAACTGCGGCGCAACCTCTGTCGCTGCAGGCAGGGGTTGCTGCCAAATGCTCATGGGCCAATAGTCCGGAGACCAAGGCATGCTGCGCCCCGGGCGCCACGAGCGTTCCGGGAAGCAGTTCCGCACTTGCCGATCCGATACCGGCAAGCAGCCCGCTTGCGGTCAGGATGAGCGCGATCGACAATAGCCGCAGGTGCGAGAGCATCGAGTTCATGTTTTCACATTAGTGAGGCGGCGTCGCCTTCCATTTGACCAGGATCAAAGTTCGGACCTTCGGAAGTGGCTCTTTTCGCACTGGTGCGCCATTGACCATCGGCGGCGTCACGATTTCGCGGCACGAGGCGCTTCCGGGCCTCCGGGCTTTCGTTCGGTTTTGAACGGGATCAAAATTGCGTGAGAAGACGACGATGAGAGCAGCATAATGAACGATGCCCTCGATGCCCTCGTGCCGCTCGCCACCGGTCTGGCTCCGGAACGGCTGAATCAATCGTGCCTTTGCGTAACCCTTGATCGCAATGTGCTGGGCCGCGCTCTCGATGGCGCCGCGGGCGAGCCGGGGTTCTTCAAGACTCTGGCGGAACAGCGGCCGAACCTGTTCTCCAATGTCCCGGTCTTTCTGCGCGGCTCGGTTCTCGATGAAATGCGCGACATCGTCGCGGCGATCGAAGCGACCTCGCAGTTGCCCTTGTATCGGGACGCCGTGCTGTCATGGGCGCCCGAAATTTCCCGGCAGGATCACGGCCCGTCGGGCGCGCTCATGGGCTACGATTTTCATCTCGACGACGACGGCCCCAAACTGATCGAGGTGAACACCAACGCCGGGGGAGCGTTTCTGAACGCCGTTCTTGCGGGCGCGCAAAAGGCGTGCTGCGCCGATGTCGCCGGTCGGCTTGCGGGCCGGCTGATCGAGGACTTCGAAACGCAAATCGTGGCGATGTTTCTCGAAGAGTGGCGGCGCCAGCGAGGCTCGGGCTCACCGGGGGCAATCGCCATCGTCGACGATGCCCCTTTGGAACAATATCTCTATCCGGAGTTCGTGTTGGCGAGGCAAATGCTTGCCCGCCATGGGATGGACACCTTCATCGGCGACGCCCGCGAGCTGCAGTATCAAGGCAATGAGCTTTTCCTCGACGGCCGCCGGATCGACCTCGTCTACAATCGGCTGGTCGATTTCACTCTGGCGCAATCCGAACACGCTGCCTTGCGAGCCGCCTACCGGGACGATGGGGTCGTCGTCACGCCCAATCCCCACCATCACGCGCTTCTCGCCAACAAGCGCAATCTGACGCTTTTTTCCGATCCGGTCGCCTTGAGCGCCTTCGGGCTTCCATCCCCGATGCGGAAGCGTCTTGCGGGCATTCCGCGAACCCGGCTCGTTACCCCGGAAAACTCCGACGAGCTCTGGCAATCACGCAAGGACTTGTTTTTCAAGCCCGTCTCGGGCCACGGCAGCAAGGCCGTCTATCGCGGCGACAAGCTGACCAGGGGCGTGTGGGCAAACATCGCCTGCGGCGACTACGTCGCGCAAACCTTCGCCGCGCCGGGACAGCGCATGATCACGCTCGAAGGCGAGAAGGCGCGGCGCAAGGTGGATATTCGCCTCTACACCTACACAGCCCAACCACTCCTCGTCGCGGCGCGTCTTTATCAAGGGCAGACCACAAATTTCCGGACCCCCGGCGGCGGGTTTGCCCCCGTTCTGGTTGTCTAGTCTGGTAAGTATCCTCTACCCGCCGGCCTCCGGCCAAGGCGCCACGGAAGGGAACGTGCCGTGAAAGACGCCCGGTTCGTACTGACGCTCAATGGCGGTTCCTCGACGCTGAAATTTGCCCTCTATAGCCTGGAGGGCGCCGCCCAACGACGCCTGCGGGGCCAGTTCGATCGGCTCGATCGGCCTGGGACCGGCTTCCGGTTCGAGGATGCGAGCGGAGCGGCCGGCACGCAGGCGATTGGACAGTCCGGTCATCGAGAGGCGGCAGGCTATCTCTTCGACTGGCTCGATCGGCAAGTTGGTTTGACCTCGCTTGCCGCAATTGGCCACCGCGTGGTCAACGGCGGCACCCGCTACCGGCAGCCGATGCTGGTTACTGACGAAATGCTGGTGGAACTGCGACAGATCAGCGCCTATGCGCCCGAGCATCTCCCGTCCGAAATAGCGATGATCGAACTCTGCCGAGAGCGGCTGCCGCAGCTTCCGCAGGTCGCCTGTTTCGACTCCGCCTTTCATCGCGGCATGCCGGCAGTCGCACGGACCATTCCGATCCCCCGCCGCTACATGGTCAGCGGCGTCGAGCGCTACGGCTTTCACGGACTATCCTACACTTTCCTGATGCAGGCGCTGCAACGTGAGGCAGGCATGGAATCGGCGCGGGGCCGGGTGATCCTTGCCCATCTGGGCCACGGCGCCAGTCTCGCAGCGGTTCACCAGGGCAGGAGCATCGACACCAGCATGGGCTTTACGCCCGCCGCCGGTGTGCCGATGGGCACGCGAGCCGGCGATCTCGATCCGGGGCTGATCCTCTATTTTGCCCAGACCGAGGGAATGGATGCACGGGCGTTCCATCGAATGGTCAACCGGGAATCCGGTCTGCTGGGAATATCCGAGACCAGCTCTGACCTGCGCGATCTGCTCGACCATGAGACCTCCGATGTCCGGGCAGCCGAAGCGGTGGCGGTTTTCTGCTATGGCGTGAAGAAATGCATTGGCGCGTTTGCCGCGGCGCTGGGCGGGCTCGATACCCTCGTGTTCAGCGGCGGCATCGGCGAGAATTCTGCGGTGATCCGCGAACGCATCTGCGGAGATCTGGGATTTCTCGGTATCGAGCTCGATCCGGGGCGAAACCAGAGCGGTGCCCCGGTCATCTCGAAATCGGGCGATGGCGTGGATGTGCGCGTCATCGCCACCGACGAAGAGGTGGTCATCGTGGCTGCCGTCGCCGCCATCCTTGGATCGGCATGAAGGAAGCTGACGAATGCACAAACCGCTGTCGTCCGGGCTGCTGCGCAAAATCGACGCCTACTGGCGTGCCGCCAACTATCTCTCCGTCGGGCAAATCTATCTTCGGGACAACCCGCTCCTCAGGGAGAAGCTCACCCTTGCACATGTGAAGCCGCGCCTGCTGGGACATTGGGGAACGACGCCGGGGCTGAACTTCATTTATGTTCACCTCAACCGGATCATCAAACAGCTCGGCCTGAACATGATCTACGTCACCGGACCCGGACACGGCGGCCCGGGCCTGGTGGCGAACACCTACCTCGAGGGAACCTATAGCGAGCACTATCCGGGGATCAGTCAGGATGAGGCCGGGCTCAAGAAGTTCTTTACCCAGTTCTCCTACCCGGGGGGCATTTCAAGCCATGTTGCCCCGGACGTGCCTGGTTCGATCAACGAGGGCGGCGAACTCGGCTACTCGCTGATGCATGCCTATGGCGCCGCTTTCGACAATCCCGATCTGGTCGTTACCTGCGTGGTCGGGGATGGCGAGGCGGAGACCGGGGCGCTCGCGGCAAGCTGGCATTCCAATAAATTCCTCAATCCGGCGCGGGATGGGGCGGTGCTGCCAATTCTGCATCTCAATGGCTACAAAATCGCCAGCCCCACGGTACTGGCGCGGATCAGCCACGATGAACTGGACGCACTGTTCCGCGGCTACGGCTATTCCCCGTATTTCGTCGAAGGCGACGATCCGGCCCTGCTGCATCAGGAAATGGCGGCGACGCTCGACCGGGTGTTTGCGGAAATCCGGCGAATCCAGAGCGAGGCTCGCGCCAATGGATTCACCCGCCGGCCGGCATGGCCGATGATCGTGCTCCGAACCCCGAAGGGCTGGACCGGGCCCAAGGAAGTCGACGGCAAGAAGACCGAGGGATCATGGCGGTCGCACCAGGTTCCGCTGGCAAATCTCGCCGAAGACCCCGCCCACCTCGGGCTGCTGGAGACCTGGCTGAAAAGCTACCGGCCCGAGGAACTCTTTGACGACACCGGCCGGCTCGCGCCGGAGCTCGCGGATCTGGCTCCCGGAGGTGAGCAACGCATGAGCGCCAATCCCCATGCCAATGGCGGCTCGCTGTTGCGTGATCTGAAGCTCCCCGATTTCCGCGACTACGCCGTCGAGGTGCCGTCGCCGGGCGCGGCAATCGGGGAAGCCACGCGCTTGGCCGGGGCTTATCTGAGGGACGTGATGCGGCTCAACACAGCCGAACGGAACTTCCGGGTCTTCGGTCCGGATGAGACCGAATCAAACCGTCTTTCGCCGCTTTTCGAGGTGACGAACCGCGCCTTCACCGGCGAAATCCTCGACACCGACACGCAGCTGTCGCCGGATGGGCGCGTCATGGAGATCCTCAGCGAACATCTCTGCCAGGGTTGGCTGGAAGGTTACCTCCTGACCGGCCGGCACGGCTTCTTCTCCTGCTACGAAGCCTTCATTCACATCGTCGATTCGATGTTCAACCAGCACGCGAAATGGCTGAAGGTTTCCCGCGAGGTGCCCTGGCGCAAGCCAATCGCCTCACTGACCTATCTGCTCACCTCGCATGTGTGGCGCCAGGACCATAACGGCTTCAGCCACCAGGATCCCGGTTTCATCGATCATGTCGCCAACAAAAAGGCCGACATCATCCGCGTCTACTTGCCGCCCGACGCCAACACGCTGCTCTCGGTTGTCGATCATTGCATCAAAAGCCGCAACTACATCAACGTCATCGTCGCGGGCAAGCAGCCCGCGCCGCAGTGGCTCGGCCGCAACGCCGCCATCGCCCATTGCACGACGGGGCTGGGCGTCTGGGATTGGGCGTCCAGCCCCGGCGACGCCGAGCCGGACGCGGTGATCGCCTGCGCTGGCGACGTTCCAACCATGGAAGCGTTGGCGGCGACCATGTTGCTCCGCGAGCACTTTGCCGAGCTCAGGATTCGCTTCGTGAACGTTGTCGATCTCATGACGCTGCAGGCGCCGAGCCAGCACCCCCACGGGATAGAGGACGCGGCCTTCGACGCTATGTTCACTACGCGGAAGCCAGTGGTGTTCGCCTATCACGGCTATCCGGCGCTAATCCATCGCCTGACCTACCGGCGCACCAACCACGACAATTTTCACGTGCATGGGTTCCGTGAGGAGGGCACCACGACGACCCCGTTCGATATGGCCGTTCTCAACCAGATCGACCGTTTCCACCTCGCGGAGGCGGTGGTGAATCGAGTTCCCCGGCTCGCGGGACGGCGGCGGGCCTTCAGCCGCCTCATCGCGCAGAAACTGGCCGAACACAATGCCTACATCCGGCAGCAGGGCGAGGACATGCCCGAGATCCGAGATTGGCGATGGGTAGCCAGGCGGGACGCTTGAATTCGTACGCGATGCCGGCCTGTGGTCACGCTGGCGATGCAGGCGTCGGAGCCGGCGCCCGGCGGCGCCCTGAATTGACGATTTGACCCGGATCAACCCCCAAGCCCGGCGGCCGGCCTAATCTTCTACAGATGGCGCCGATGCGCCGGAAAGGGAGTTGAAGCCATGCAAGCATTCCCGCGATCCGCCGATACCATCGCGACCATAAACGCACCGGGGGACAAAGTTTTCTTCTTCCTCGACGATCACAAGAATCTCTCAGCCCACATGAACAAATCCTCGTGGATGATGTTGGGATCCCGCATGGAGATTTATCTCGACGCGGCTGGGGCGCGTTCGGTCGGATCGAAGTTCGGCTTCAAGGGCGCGATTCTGGGAATCCCGCTCTCGGTCGATGAGGTGGTCACCCAGCGGGAGCCCTCCGGCCGGAAGGTCTGGGAGACCGTTGGCGAACCCAATCTGTGGGTCATCGGTCAGTACCGGATGGGTCTGGAAATAGCGCCTCAGGGCAACTCGGCCCGGCTGCGGGTTTTCATCGAATACGCACTGCCCGCAGCGGGGTTGCCGCGCCTCCTGGGCCTTCTGTTCGGCAATGCCTACGCCCACTGGTGCACCACGCGCATGGTCGGCGACGCCAAACGGCACTTCGCCAAGGTTGGCGGATTCTGAATTGCCGGGGTGCGAACGTGTTGCGATACCGGGCGAGCCAACGTCAGTGCGCCAGCCGATTGCGGATCTCAGCTCCGCCAACATGATTCTCCAACTTTTTGATATGAAATAGCTATCTTTGAATCATTGGAGTTTGTGCCCACTTCCTTGCCCAATCTTGATTTGCTCGATCGCCCCTCCATTGGCGGCAGGCCAGTTCATGCGGTGGGGACCCGGATTCGAACCAAGACTAGCGGAGCCCAAGCGACGGACAATTTCTGACAACAATTCTCATCGCTGAAACTCATCTTTTGCGTATTCGCTCAAATCCACAAGAAGGTTGGTGAGACGCTTTGCGTACGGGGAAAACGCCTCCTGAAAACCGGATGTGTAGTCGGGCTCCGAACGAAGCCGCGCTTGCCCGGCACTCAACATCCACATCTCGTAGTCGTGCGCCGTCTTGTCGAGCGCATCCATTTGCTCTTCGAAACTCTGAAAATATGCGTTCATGATAGCTAATGCCTTTGCCGTGGGAGTCACCTCCATAACTATTTCATGACCCAAAACGCGGTTGCTGCTTGCCTGTTCAAGCCAATGCTTGTGTCCAAACAAAGCAGCCACCAATTCCTCAAAGTTTTGAACTCGCGCCGTTGGCGTTCCCGGTCCTGCCTCTGCCACTCCGCCAGCAAGGGTGCAAAGATACCTACCAATGCAGCTAGGGCAGCGGGGCCGAGTGCCGATAGAGGAAGGTGCCAAAGGGTAAGCGTTGTTGTGCCGTCCATGACTCGCCAACATCCTGGTATCTTGTGCGGTAGGATACCCGCGTCAGCCCAAATTCGTGCAGCCAAAATGAGTTTCGCGACGCCCAGGCGTCACGCTCCTGAGCTGGGCCTTTGGTAGAGCTGGCTGCCGTTCCTGAACACTCATAGAACTATGTGCTTTGTGCCTTGCCCTAATTTCCGGCTCGTTCTGGAAGGAGTCAGGGAGCTGCAAATAACGCCCTGAACCTCGACGAGTGGGGCAATTGGGTCGGGGAATGGGTTGGCGATCCGCAGCCCGCCGCTCCCTTGTGGCCCTTGTGGGAAGACGACCGTGTAAGTCTTGCCTGTCCCCAGCGGCACGAGGCTGCGCCCGGCCGGTGCTGTCAGACTAACGCGAACTGGTCTCAGCTCTCCCCGACAGGCCTTGGCTCAGGCAGCGCCGAGCTGACGCCATTCATCGAGAGCGGCGGCACGGTTTTGTTTGAAGATGTAGCGGCTGTAGAGATGGCGTTCTTGGTTGAAGTGGTTGTGGACCGAGGAATGAACGGCGGCGAACTTCTGCAAACTTCGGATGCATCGAAAACGCAGCATCGCCCGTTCTCGTCGTCGGAATGGCAAATGTGAGTGTTCCGCCCGATTGTTCGGCCAGCGTCCCGTTTGCTGGCGATCGGCTATGCCAAGATCCTTCATTGCGGCGCGATAGGATCGCAGCTTGTCGGTCACAACGATCTTGGGGGAGCCATATCGCTTCATCGCTTTTCGCAGGAACTTCAGGGCTGCCCCGCGGTGGCCTCTTCGAGACGTAGGCCTCGAGCACCCCGCCCTCGTGATCAACGGCGCGCCAGAGGCAATGGGTCTCGCCATTGATCTTCACGAACACCTCGTCGAGATGCCACTTCCACTGGGGCCAAGATCGCATCCGCCGGGCCCTGCATCTGCGGATCTCCGCGGCGAACAGCGGGCCAAAACGGTTCCACCGGAAGCGGATAGCCTCATGGCTGACATCAATTCCGCGCTCATCGAGCAGGTCCTCGACGTTCCGCAACGATAGCAGAAACCGGACGTACAGCATCACCGCCGGGCGGATGATCGCGGGCGATGTTTTGAAATAGCGGAAAGGATTCTTCATCCGCCAAAGTTAGAAGGTGGCCCCGCTCGTCTCAAGCGAGTTTCCTCTGACAGTGTCCCTGCACCGTTTCGATCTTCCGCCAGCGCATCGTGTCAGGCGGGCTCGGCGACCAGGTGGCCCTGGCCAACATCGAGAAACGTCTGCCGGGTAGGCACGTAGCCAACGGGGCGTATCGGGCTGGGAAGGTCGCCGTCGAAGACCACGAATGCTCGACGCTCCCGGGTAGGGTCCGGCACGGGCACCGCGGCCATCAATTTCTTCGTGTAGGGGTGATGGGGGTTCTCAAAGATCTGGGCCCGGGTGCCCGTCTCCACGAAGTGCCCCATATACATCACGGCGACGCGATGGCTGATCTGCTCGACCACGGCCATGTCGTGGGAGATGAACAGGAACGCGATGCCTGTGTCGTTCTGGATGTTCTGCATCAGGTCAAGAACCTGCGCCTGGATCGACGCGTCGAGCGACGACACGCTCTCGTCGGCGACGATCACCCTGGGCGAGAGCGACAGCGCCCGGGCGATGCAGATGCGCTGGCGCTGGCCTCCCGAGAATTCATGCGGGTACCGCACCATGAGTTCGCGCGGGAGACCGACGCGGGCGAACAGGTAGGCGACGCGGTCCTCAAGCTCCTGGCCCTCCGCCAGACCGTGAATCTTGAGCGGCTCGGCCACGAGGTCTCCCACCCGCATGCGCGGGTCGAGCGAGGCATAGGGGTCCTGGAAAATCATCTGGATGTCGCGGAGAACTGGCTTCATCGCCGCGGGCCGCAAGCCACGGGTGGGCGTGCCGGCGATGCGGATGTCCCCGGTAAAAGCCACCAGGTTCATGAGCGCCTTTCCGGTGGTGGACTTTCCGCAGCCGCTCTCGCCCACCAACGCCAGGGTCTCGCCGGCAAAAAGCTTGAAGGACACGCCCTCGACCGCGTGTACCCGTCTCTGCACCCTTTGCAGGACGCCCGCGCGGATGTCGAAGCGGACCGTCAGATTGTCGACCTCAATGATCGCCTCGGGCCGGCGCGGGTTCTGGCCAGTTGCGGCAGCGCGCTTGGGGGACCGGGTACCGCTCATTTCGCCAAGGCGCGGTACGGCGGCCAGCAAGGCTTTGGTGTAGGGCGCGGCGGGAGCTGAAAATATCTGCCGCACTGGACCTGCTTCGACCTGCGCGCCCTGCCTCATCACCAGTACGTTGTCAGCCATCTCGGCGACGACGCCCATGTCGTGGGTGATGAGAATAACCGCGGTGCCGGTCTCGGACTGGAGCTTGCGGATCAGGCTCAGGATCTGGGCCTGAACGGTCACGTCGAGCGCCGTCGTGGGCTCGTCCGCGATCAGCATGTCGGGGTTCTGCGAGAGTGCGATGGCGATCATCACGCGCTGGCGCATGCCGCCGGAAAGCTCGAACGGATATTGCTCAAGGCGTCGGCGGGCCTCGGCAATCTGAACCTGGTCGAGAAGTGCGATCGCCCGCGCCCGCGCCTGCGACCTGCCAAGATCCTGATGGGCGGTAATCGTTTCGATCAATTGCCGGCCGATGGTGAGCACCGGGTTCAGCGACGTCATCGGTTCTTGAAAAATCATGCCGATGTCGCGGCCGCGAACCTGTCGCATCGCCTGTTTGCCGAGCGCGTAAAGGTCGCTGCCCTTGAAAAGGGCCTGGCCGGAGGCGAACCTGGCCATCGGCTGAGGCAACAACTGCATGAGCGAAAGGGCGGTCATGGACTTGCCCGCCCCGCTCTCGCCGGCGATGCACAGCGTTTCTCCCTTGCGCAAATCGAATGAGAGACCGTCCACGACCACCCGGGGTCCGGTGGGCGTAGCCACCTGGATGATGAGGTCTCGCACGCTCAAAAGTATTTCCGGGCGAGGCTCCAGCATGCTCTTTCTCTTCAGGCGGGGTCCGGCGGCCTATTCAAAAACGATGCGCGGAAAGTAGAACGACACGACCCAATTGGGCATATCAACGATTTCCGATATCCGCAGATCGCCGCAGACCGAACACAGCATGTAGGCGTCGACCGCACTGAGGCCGTGCCGCGCCCCCAAAAAATCGACCATGTTGGCCACCGCCGCGCGCGCGCCCTCCATCAGATCGGGGCCGATGCCGGTGGTCACTTCATACCCTTTGGCATCGAGATGACGGGTCACCGGTCCCGGGGTGGTGAATCGCGGCATCGAGAGGTTCGCGGCTTTCACCAGATCGAACGTGAGGGCCACGTTCATCTGGCTTTCGATTGCCGTTCCGCAGACCTCGCCGTCGCCCTGCGCGGCGTGGGTGTCCCCCACCGAAAACAGGGCCCCGGCGACTTCGACCGGAAGGTAGAGCACCGATCCGGCCGCAAGGTCGCGGATATCGAGATTGCCGCCGACCCGCCGGGGCGGCACGACCGAATGCAGGCCCGGCTCTGCCGGGGCGAGGCCCATGGTCCCGGCAAAGGGCTTGAGCGGCACCCGGGCGCGGGACGAAAACAGCGCCGGCGTCAACGCCTGGCTGTCATAAGTCCACAATGACAGGGCCGGCTGCCTGAATTGATCGGCCAACAGGCCGAAGCCGGGAATATTGGCGGTCCAGCCGAAGCCAGACGGCTCGAAGGCATCGATCGTGACCTTGAGGGCATCGCCGGGCTCGGCCCCCTCGACGTAGACCGGCCCGGTTACCGGATTGACCCTGGAGAAGTCGAGCCCGGAAACCGCCTCGACGCCACTGTCCGGGGTGAATTGGCCGTCCCCGCTGTCCAGGCACTTGAACAGGACGGTCGAACCCGCCGAAACCCGCTCGACGGGTGGGATCGAATGATCCCACCCGAAGTGATGATGCAGGCCGTGAATGGTGTAATCGCGGCTACTGCGCATCGTTGGCGAAGACGTAGTCATAGGCGACCGGAATGTGGACAGGATCGACGAAAATCGCGTCGGGCCCGCCCAGACGTCCGGACCGCATGGTAAAGCGCTGCTCGTTGAAGATCGGCACCCACGGCGCGTCATCCATCACGCTGAGGAAGATGTCTCTCCACATCTGCACGCGTTTGGACTGCATGGCGGCATCGGTGATCGAGTCCGCTTCGGTGGCCTTGGCGTCGAGTTCCGGATTGCAGTACTTCGCCCAGTTCCAGCCGCCCGCTTCCGCGCCCGCACAGCCCAAGATGGGTCCGTAAAAGTTGGACGGATCGGGGAAGTCGGCGATCCAGGCCATGCCGCCCGACCAGATCATCGGAGCACTGCCATTGCCGCCCGCTTCAATGACGTTCGCCTGTGCCAGCGATTTGATATCGGCGGTAATGCCGATCGCGGCTAGGTCCTGCTGGATCGCCTGGGCGATCCGCGGGTTCGGATCGGTATTGTAGACATACAGTTCGGTGGTGAAACCGTCGGGTATGCCGGCCTCGGCCAGCAGCGCCCGAGCCCCGTCCACGTCGTACGGATAGCCCTCATAGTCCGGCGCAAAGCCGGGCATCGTGGGCGGTAGGGGCTGGTTGGCGACGAGGGCACGCCCGTTAATGATCCGCACGATCCGGTCCTTGTTGATGGCCATGTTGATGGCTCTGCGCACCAGGACGTTGTCGAGCGGTGTGGTGTTGACGTTCATCGTGATGTAGCCGGTTTGCAACTGGCCGCCCTCAATGATCAAGTCGGTGTAGGCGGCGTCGTTCGTGACCTCAAGAAATTGGGCGGGAGGAATGCCGTCGCCGAGAATGTCGACTTCCCCACTCTGCATCCGCAGCAGGGCCACTGTCGGCTCCTGGCCAACCTCGAAAGTGATCTGGTCGAGCTTGGGAATCCCGGCTTTCCAGTAGTCGGCGTTGCGCGCGAAAACCAAGCGCTGGCCGAGGGTCCATTCCTCGAGCTTGAAGGCGCCGGTTCCAACCGGATGCTTGCCGAAATCGGCCCCGAACTCTTGCACGGCCTCAACCGGCACGACCGATGCGAAGTTGATGGCCATAACGTGCAGGAAGGTGGCGTCGGGGCGCGTAAGCTCGATCTTGACGGTGTAGGGGTCCACCACAGTGACCCCTTCGAGCCCCACGGCGTCGCCGGAGGACGCGGCATCGAACCCCTTGATCGACGCAAAGAAGCCGGCTCCCGGGCTCTGGGTGGCGGGGTCGGTGGCCCGATCGAGGGAATATTTGACGTCGTCGGCGGTCATCTCGCGGCCATTATGGAACCGTACGCCGTGCCGCAGCATGAAGGTGTAGGTCATGCCGTCATCGGAGATGGTGAGGGCCTCGGCCAGGTCCAGTTTCAGGGTCGAGGTGCCCGGCTCATAGTCCATCAGACCGTCGAACAGAGACTTGATCATCGACCAGTTCTGCCAGTCGTAGCCGATGGCAGGATCGAGGGTAGAGACGTCGTCCTTGTAGGTGACGATCATCGAGCCGCCCTGTTTTTCGTCCTGGGCAAAGGCGCCGGTGCCTGCCGCCAGGATGGCGGCGAGCGCCACTGGAGCCAAAAGTTGGTTTCGCATGTTCGTTTCTCCCTTTGTGTACGCGCTGGATTTCATCAAATTCGATCAGCGCGCCTTGATCCGCGGATCGATGAAGGGGGCAACCACATCCGCGAGCAGGTTGCCCAAGACGATGGCGCAGGCCGAAATCAGCGTAACGCCCATGATGATCGGGACATCGACACGTTGAATTGCCTGCCAGGCGAGTTGGCCGATCCCGGGCCAACCGAAGACGCTTTCGACAACCACGATGCCCGACATGAACATTCCGATATCGATGCCGATCATGGCGATGATCGGCAGAATGGCATTGGGCAAGGCGTGCCCGATGAGAACCTTCCAGCCCTTGAGACCCTTGGCATGGGCGGTACGGATGTAGTCCAGGCGCAGGACGTCCAGCATCTCCGAGCGCATCATGCGCGCATACCAGCCGGAGCCTAAGAGTCCCAGGGTCAGCGAGGGCAGCACCAAGTGCTGAAAAGTACCATAGCCCCCGATCGGAAACCAGCCGAGCTGAACGGCAAAGACATAGAGCAACAGGATACCGATGACGAATTGCGGCGCCGAAACGCCGATGAAAGACGCAATCATCAGGGCGTTGTCGAGGAACGAGCCGCGTCGGACCGCGGCGATCAGACCCATAGTCAGACCGACGACGAGTTCGCAGCCGATGGCCCCGACCATGAGCAGCAAAGTGGCCGGCAGGCGCGACGCGATCAACGCCGAAACTTCGGTCTTTTGCAAGTACGAGCGACCGAGATCACCACGTAGCAAAGCACCGAGATAGCGCGCGTACTGTTCGTAGAACGGCAGGTTGAGTCCCAGCTGTTCGCGAATGTTTTCGACCGTTTGGGCGGTTGCGCTGCGTCCGGCGATCTGGCGGACCGGATCGGCAGGGAGCAGGTACAGGAGGACAAAGGTAACCAGGCTGATGCCCAGCAAGATAAGCAGCGCCTGGCCAAGACGTCTGGCGAGGTAACCGGTCAATTGAAATTCCCGCGCATGGTCGGATCGAGGATCTCGCGCAAGGCGTCCCCGACAAGGTTGAAGGACAGCGCCAGAAGGACGATGGCAGCCCCTGGAATAAAGACCAGCCAAGGCGCCGAAGAGAAATAGGTCTGGCTCTCGAAGATGATGTTGCCCCAGGAGGGTGTCGGCGGCTGTACCCCGATGCCCAGAAAGCTCAGGGTTGCCTCCAATAGAACCGTGGTGGAGATGCCCAGGGTAGCCCAAACCACGATGGTCGATACCAGGTGCGGCAGAATGTGGCGCCACAGGATGAGCCCGGCGCTGGCTCCCAGGGAGCGCTCGGCTTCAATGAATTCGCGTTCGGCTAGCGAGCGGGTCTCGGTATAGAGCACCCGCGCCACCTGCACCCAGTTGACCATGGCGATGACCATGGCGACGATCCACAGGGTCGGCCTGAAATTGGCGGCGAGCACGATGGCAAGCAGCAGGGCCGGAAACGACATCATCAGGTCGGTGAAACGCATGAGCACCGCCCCCACCCAGCCGCGGAAATAACCGGCGGTGATGCCCACGACGGCGCCGATGAACACCGCAACACCATTGGCGACGATGCCAATGACGAGCGAGGTTTGGGCGCCGAAAATGAGTCGGCTAAGAAGGTCCCGCCCGAGCAGATCGGAACCTAGCCAAAAGTCGGCGTTGGGAGGCAGCGGTGCTCCTTGCAGGGTCAGACCCTCAAAGAATTGCATGCCCGGATCGAATGGCGCGATCAGCGGTGCGAAGATTGCCGCTGCCACGACGACGCCGATGATCAACAGACCGAAAACGGCCGGTGGACGGCGCAAGAGGCTGCCGATGACGGAGGGAGCCCCTACCGGGCGGCCCGCGGCGGGTCCCCTGTCAGGCGCGGTCGTTTCGAACATTCCCGCTCCCCGTGCTCTCAACCGCCAGGCCTGCCTCCGTTCGGAGGGTAGCTTGCCTGCTTGTCGCGCGGCGGCAGAGAGACAATGTCCTCATCCCGGCGCATGATTTAACCACGAACCGGCGCGCCGGTGCTCCCGATGGCGATGCGGCCGGGCTCAACCATGACAGGGGTTGTGACTTCCAGCTCATTTTGACCTGCCCCATCTGAGTGGTCCGGGAGCAATGTTAGTGCATCGGTGGCTCCTGGTCTAACAGGAGGAGTGTTTCTGGCGCCGGCGGCCTGTAGCCGAGCGCGCTGTGAGGTCTGATAGTGTTGTAGTGGCGGCGTGGACAAAGCCTACCGATCGGGCTCCGTCGTGCGAGCCGCAATGGCAACCG
>JBBECE010000017.1:0-28135 GCA_040881985.1 Cucumibacter sp. | reverse complement strand
CGCAGTTCGGCGACTTCGCCAACGGCGCGCAGGTGGTCATCGACCAGTTCATCTCCTCGGGTGAGCGCAAGTGGCTCAGAATGTCGGGGCTCGTGCTGCTGCTGCCGCACGGCTACGAAGGGCAGGGACCGGAACATTCCTCGGCGCGGCTGGAACGGTTCCTGCAGCTTTGCGCAGAAGACAATATCCAGGTCGCCAATTGCACGACCCCGGCGAACTATTTCCATGTCCTCAGGCGCCAGCTGAAGCGCGATTTCCGCAAGCCGCTGATCCTGATGACGCCGAAATCGCTCCTGCGGCACAAAAGGTGCGTCTCCTCGCTCGAGGAATTCGGCGCCGACTCGACCTTCCATCGCCTGTTGTGGGACGATGCCGAAACGCCGGGCAAGACGACTGCGGTCAAGCTCTCCCCCGACAAGGAAATCAGGCGCCTGATCATGTGCTCGGGCAAGGTCTATTACGACCTCCTCGAAAGCCGCGAGCAGCGCAAAATCACCGACGTCTATCTGATGCGGCTCGAACAACTCTATCCATTCCCGGCCAAGGCGATGCATGACGAGTTGAGCCGGTTCCCGAACGCCCGGATTCTCTGGTGCCAGGAGGAGCCGAAGAACATGGGTGCCTGGGCCTTCATCCAGCCCTATGTGGAATGGGTGCTCGAACAGATGGGCCGAAGCGGGGAGCGGCCGCGCTATGTGGGGCGGGCGGCGGCGGCGTCGACCGCGACCGGGCTGACGCGGACGCATACCGCGCAGCTCGAGGCGTTCCTCGACGAGGCGTTTGCCGACTAGCGGTGGAATTTTCACGAAGGATTCTGACGTCATGTCCATCGAGATCAAGGTGCCGGCGCTGGGCGAAAGCGTCACCGAGGCGACCATCGGCCAATGGTACAAGAAGGTCGGTGACGCGGTGATCGCCGACGAGCCGCTGGTCGAACTCGAGACCGACAAGGTGACGATCGAGTTGCCCGCCCCGGTCGCCGGGACGATCGAGGCGATCACCGCCAGGCAAGGCGAGACGGTCGCGGTCGGGGCGCTGATCGGGGCGATCGCCGAGAGCGCGGCCGGCGACAAGGCGAAACCTACCGCCGCGGTGGCGCGTCCGAAACAAATGGCCGCGGAGGCCACCCCTCAACCCAACGGTCAGGCCAAGAAGGCCGAGATCACCCCGGCCAAGCCGGCCGCCGCGCCGCCGGCGCCCTCGGCGGCCAAAATGCTGGCGGAGGCCGGGATCGATCCGGGCGAGATCAAGGGTTCGGGCAAACGCGGTCAGGTGCTAAAAGAAGACGTGACCAGGCTTCTCGAAAAGGCGACCGCTCCGGCGCCTGTCGCCGCCAAAGCCGTGCGCGAGCCGTCGGTTGCGGGGGACGAGGCGCGCGAGGAACGGGTGAAGATGACCCGACTTCGCCAGACCATCGCGCGACGCCTGAAGGACGCACAGAACTCCGCGGCGATGCTGACCACCTTCAACGAGGTGGACATGAAGCCGGTGATGGATCTGCGCGGCCACTACAAGGAACTGTTCGAAAAGAAGCACGGCGTGAAGCTCGGCTTCATGGGCTTTTTCACCATGGCGGTCTGCCATGGGCTGAAGGAAATCCCGGCGGTCAATGCCGAAATCGACGGCGACGAGATCGTCTACAAGAACTACGCGCATATCGGGGTCGCGGTCGGTACTGAAAAGGGACTGGTCGTCCCGGTGGTGCGCGACGCCGACACACTGGGCATTGCCGAGATCGAGACAGAAATCGCCCGGCTCGGAGCGGCTGCGCGCGACGGCAAGCTGACGATGCAGGATATGCAGGGCGGCACTTTCACCATTTCGAACGGCGGGGTCTATGGGTCGCTGATGTCGACCCCGATCCTCAATGCCCCGCAGTCGGGCATTCTCGGCATGCACAAGATTGAGGAACGGCCGGTCGTGGTCGCAGGCCAGATCGTCATCCGGCCGATGATGTATTTGGCGCTCTCCTACGATCACCGGGTCGTCGACGGCAGGGAAGCGGTGACCTTCCTCATCCGGGTCAAGGAAAGCCTAGAGGACCCACAGCGTTTGGTGCTCGATCTCTGAGGGCAATTCGCATGACCGCGCCCGTTGATCTATTCGGCGGCGACAGCCGCAGGAAGCGCGTGCCATGAGCGGATTTCCTTGGCTTGAATATGCCGCACTGATGCTGGCGTTTGGGATCGGCGCGATTTCACCCGGCCCGGACTTCGCGATGGTCCTGCGCCAGTCGATCGCCCACGGGCGGCGGGCGGCGATCATCACCAGCGCCGGAATCGCCTCGGCGATCCTCGTCCACGGCGCCTATACCGTGCTCGGCATTGGACTCATCGTTGCGCAGTCGCTCGTCGCCTTCACCGTGCTGAAATTCGTCGGGGCCGCCTATCTTGTGTGGCTCGGGATTTTGGCACTGCGGGCGCCGCCGCCGCAGCCGCCGGAAGGCCTCGACGGGTCGGCGCGGCGGCCGATGAGTGCGCCGAGGGCGTTCGGCATCGGGTTCCTGACCAATCTCCTTAATCCCAAGGCGGTCCTGTTCTTCCTGTCGTTGTTCACGACGCTCGTCGCGGCCGCGACACCCTCCGTCACCAAAGGCTTCTATGTTGCCTCGATGAGCCTGATGCTGTTTTGCTGGTTCGCGCTGGTGTCGCTGTTCTTCACCACCGCTCGAATCCGGGCGGGCTTCTACCGGATGGGGCAATGGTTCAACCGGGCGACCGGGGCAGCGCTGATTTTTCTGGCCATCACGGTCGCGGTGACGCGGCGGAACTGAACGGGGGACGACATGGCGGACGGGTTCGACCTGACGGTCATCGGCACCGGTCCGGGAGGCTATGTGGGCGCGATCCGCGCCGCCCAGCTAGGCCTGAAGGTGGCAGTGGTCGAAAAGCGGGCGACGCACGGGGGCACCTGCGTCAATATCGGCTGCATTCCGTCGAAAGCGCTGCTGCATGTGACCGAACGCTACGAAGAGATCGGCATGCATTTCCCGCGCTTCGGGATCGAGGTCGGCAAGCCGGGCTTCAACCTTGCGGCGATGATGAAGCACAAGGACGAGACGGTCGACTCGAATACCTCGGGCCTCGACTATCTTTTCAAGAAGAACAAGATCACGACCTTCCGCGGCACCGGAGTCATTGAGGCGCCGGGCAAGGTGAGGGTGACGCCGGAGAGGGGCGAGCCTCAGACGGTCGCCAGCAAGGCGATCGTGATCGCGACCGGATCGGAACCGACGCCTTTGCCGGGCATCGTGATCGACGAAAAGCGAATCGTCACCTCGACCGGGGCGTTGACGCTCGACAAGGTGCCGGGCCGGCTGTTGATCATCGGCGCGGGCGTTATCGGCCTTGAGCTCGGCTCGGTCTGGGCGCGGCTCGGGGCCAAGGTCACGGTCGTCGAATTTCTCGACGGCATCCTGCCGGGGATGGACGCCGAGGTGGCCCGGCAGGCCCAGCGCCTGTTCGAAAAGCTGGGGTTCCAGTTCAGGCTCGGCAGCAAGGTCACGGGGGTCGATTTATCGGGCAAGGCGCTGAAGGCGAAGGTCGAACCGGCCAAGGGCGGCGAGGCGAGCGACAACGAGGCGGATGTGGTGCTGGTCGCAATCGGGCGGCGGCCGTTCACTGCGGGTCTCGGGCTGGAGAAGGCGGGGGTGGCGCTCGACGCGCGGGGGCGGGTCAAGACCGACGCGCATTTTGCCACCAACGTCGCTGGCATCTTTGCGATCGGCGATGTGATCGCCGGGCCGATGCTCGCCCACAAGGCCGAGGACGAAGGCGTGGCGGTCGCCGAAATCCTCGCGGGCCGGGCCGGGCGTGTGAATTACGGGGTCATTCCCGCCGTCGTCTATACCAGGCCCGAAATCGCCTCGGTCGGCAAGACCGAGGAGGAGCTGAAAGCCGAGGGCGTCCCCTACAAGAGCTCGAAGTTCCCGTTCACCGCCAATGCGCGGGCCCGGGCGATGCTCGCAACTGAAGGTTTCGTGAAGCTGCTCGCCGACAAGGCGACTGACCGGGTGCTCGGGGCCCACATTGTCGGGCAGAGCGCCGGGGAGCTCATCCATGAACTCGCGGTCTTGATGGAGTTCGGCGGTTCGGCCGAGGATCTGGCGCGCACCTGCCACGCCCATCCGACGCTGTCTGAGGCGATCCGCGAGGCGGCGCTCGGTGCCGGGGACGGAACCATCAATATGTAGACCTCACGCCTCCAGGCCGGCTCGCGGCGCGTGGCGCCGCGAGCCGTTGAGAGCAAACTAACGCAAGCGGACCTTGCCGTCTTCAAACAGTGCCTGGCAGTCGGTTGCATCGTTGAGGATTTCTTCTTCGGCCTCGAGATAGGAGCTGCCCGGGCCGACGAAACGCGGGTCGTCGCACTCCCCATCCTCGGTCCAGCTGCCGCCGTCGGTGCCGAAATCGATTGCAGACAGGTCAACCGGCCGAAGTTCCGCATTGCCGGCTTCGAGCGCATCCCGGCAATCGGTGGCGTCGTGCAGAATGTCTTCATCCAGGGTCTTCAGCGCCATGCCGAGGCCCGCGAAGCGCGGGTCGTCACACTCGCCGTTGAGCGCCCAGAATCCATCATCGTCGCCAAGTTCGACGTCGGGCAACGCAATGCTTGCCACCAGGGTGATGCGCCCGGCATCGAAGGCCTGCTGGCAGTCGGTCGCGTCATGGCCATTGTCGGAATCGAGCAAGGTTGCCGCCATGCCCGGACCTTCAAAGCGCGGATCGTCGCACTCGCCATTGTTGGCCCAGGAGCTGGTGTCGTCGCCGAAATCGACGTCGGCCGTTGGCACGCTCGCCAGCAGCGTAATCCGGCCGGCTTCGAAGGCCTGCTGACAATCGGTCGCGTCATGCATTGTATCGGCGTCGAGCAGGGTCACGGCCATGCCCGCGCCCTCGAAGCGCGGATCGTCGCATTCCCCGTTATTGGCCCAGGAGCTGGTGTCGTCGCCGAAGTCCACGTCGCCCGCCGCGATCGGCTCGGTCGAACTAGCAATCAGCGTCACCTTGCTGGCGTTGAAGAGCAGCCGGCAATCGGTTGCGTCGTGGCCGTTGTTGTCCTCGTTGAGCGCGGTGGCGATGCCCTCGCCTTCGAAGCGCGGATCGTCGCACTCGCCGTCCTCGGGCCAAGTGCCGGCGTCGTCGCCGAAGCCGATCGAGACGTCAAGCACCAGCTCGCCCGATTCAAAGGCCGCCTGGCAATCGGCGGCATCGTGCAGGATGTCGGCCTGCAAGAGGGTCGTTTCGGTCATGCCGGGCCCGGCGAAACGGGGATCGTCACATTCGGCGTCGTTGGACCACTGGCTCGCGTCGTCGCCAAAATCGATGGCGAAGGCGGGTGTGCCGGCGAGAAACAGGGCCGCACCGGTAGCGAAAAGCGCCGCGCGACCGTAGGCAAGCATGCGATTCATGATGGATGGTCCTTAAGGATTGTTCCCCGGCGGCCACAATGGATTGCGCCGATGACGAAATCAATACGGCCGGAAAAGTGGTTAGCGGCTGCGGGGATGGGCCGCGCGATAGGCCTTGAGGAGCCGTTGCGTGTCGACGTGGGTATAGATTTGAGTGGTCGACAGGGAAGCGTGGCCCAAAAGTTCCTGAATGGCGCGCAGGTCGCCGCCGCGGCCCAGAAGATGGGTCGCAAACGAGTGCCTCAGCGCGTGCGGGGTCGCGCCGGGCGGCAGACCGATGGCACCGCGCAGCTTTTCGAGCTTTTGCTGGACGATGCGGGGAGACAGCGGACCGCCCTTGGCGCCCCGGAAGGCGGGCTCGCCCGGCAGGGGGGCATAGGGGCAGAGTGCGAAATAAGCATCGACCGCTCGGTGGATGACCGGCAGCAGCGGCACGAGGCGGGACTTGCCGCCCTTGCCGGTGACCCGAATCGAATCGCCGCCCGAAATATCCACGCGGGTCAGCGATAGGGCCTCAGCAATGCGCAGGCCGGCCCCGTAGAGCAAGGCGAAAATGGCGGTGTCGCGGGCTTGGATCCAGGGTTCCTCGCCCAGAGCGCCGGCTTCGGCGACGATCCTGCATGCCTCGGCTTCGGTCAGGGCCTTGGGCAGCGACTGGGGCCTTTTCGGCGCCCGGACGGCGGCGAGCGTGTCGCCGGTCGCATGGCCTTCGCGCTCGAGAAAGCGGAAGAGCGAGCGTAGCCCGGAAAGGGTGCGAGCGAGGGAGCGTGAGCCGGCGCCCTCGGCGCGGCGCCGGGCGAGAAAGGCCCTGATGTCGGCGGGGCGGAGGGTTGAAAGCGTTTCCTTGCCAACTGTCCCGCCGATATGGGAGGCCAGAAACCCGACAAACTGGCCGGCGTCGCGCCGATAGGCTTCAAGCGTCTTGGGCGCGAGCCGCCGCACCCGGGCCAGCTCGCCGAGCCAATCGTCCAGCCAGCGGCGGACCTGCGGGTCAGCGGGGACAAGAATTTCGGACATCGAATATAGCCTAGCAGGGCGAGCTTACCGAATGCGAAAGCGGGTGCGAACAAACCCTCGCGGCGGCGCGTCGTAATCTGTACTCTTTTCGTTCGCGACTCGAAATGGGGCGAAATTGATGGCGATCGCGCCGGACATCGTGGCGGTGATGGTGCCGGTGGCGGTTGCGGGCGCCTATTCCTACCGGGTGCCCGAGGGGATGGCAGTCGCGCGCGGCTCGATCGTTGTCGTGCCGCTCGGCCCGCGCGAGACGATCGGGGTCGTCTGGGGAGAGCCCAAGGACATGGTCGCGCATAACCGGCTGCGCGACATTTCGTTCGTCTACGACGTGCCGCCTCTTGCGGATGAGCTCCTGAAACTCGTCGACTGGGTCGCCCGCTATACGCTGGCGCCGCCGGGCATGGTGCTGCGCTCGGTGCTGCGCTCGCGCGAGGCGCTGGAGCCGCCCCGGCCGGTCACCGCGTTTGTCAAGGCCGGCCGACCCCCCGAGCGGATGACCGACGCACGCCAACGCGTGCTTGCCGTGTTCGAGGAAGGCGTGCCGGGAATGGCCTGGCCGAAGGCGGCGCTCGTCGGGGCCTCGGGGGTCGGGCCATCGGTGATCGAGGGACTGGTCAAGGCCGGGACGCTTGCCCCAGTCCAGGTGCCACCGCCGCCGCTCGTCGGGGTGCCCGAGCCCGACTTCGCGCCGGCGGCCTTGAGCGAGGGGCAAGCCGAAGCGCTGGCAGCGATTCGGGCTGCCGACAAAGGCGGGTTTTCGGTCGCGCTCCTCGACGGGGTCACCGGGTCGGGCAAGACCGAGGTTTTCTTCGAGGCGGTGGCGGACACGCTCCGCGCCGGCCGGCAGGTCGTGATCCTCCTGCCCGAGATCGCTCTGACTCAGGCGTTTCTGCGGCGCTTCGAGGAGCGGTTCGGCTGCCGACCGGGGGAATGGCATTCGGACCTGACCCCGGCGAAGCGTGCGGCGATGTGGCGGGCGGTGGCGAAGGGCGAGGTCAGGGCACTGGTCGGAGCGCGCTCGGCGCTGTTCCTGCCGTTCCCCGGTCTCGGGCTCATCGTTATCGACGAGGAGCACGATTCCGCTTTCAAGCAGGCCGACGGGATCAATTACCACGCTCGCGACATGGCGATCGTGCGGGCGTCGCTCGCCGAGGCCCGGGTGATCCTCAGTTCGGCGACGCCATCGGTCGAGTCGCGCAACAATGCCGAGCAGGGCCGGTATGCATATGTGCGCCTGCATGACCGGCATGCCGATGCGGCGCTACCGGAGATTTACGCCATCGACATGCGGCGGGAGGGGCCCGAGCGCGGCCGCTGGATCGCCCCGCGGCTCGCCGAGGAGATCGTCGCGAGCCTCAAGCGGGGCGAGCAGGCGCTGCTCTTTCTCAACCGGCGCGGCTATGCCCCGCTGACCATCTGCCGGGCCTGCGGCTACCAGTATCAGTGCCCGAACTGCTCGACCTGGCTGGTCGAGCACCGATTTCGGGGCGTGCTCGCCTGTCACCATTGCGGCCACGAAATCCGCACGCCCGAACGCTGCGGCAAGTGCGGGGCGCAGGATGCGCTGACCCCGGTCGGTCCGGGAATCGAGCGGGTAGCCGAGGAGACCGCCGAGCGCTTCCCCGAAGCGCGGCGGGTGATCCTTTCCTCCGACATGGGCGGCATCGCCCAAATCCGCGAGCGCTTCGCCGAGATCGCGCGGGGCGACTATGACCTCATTATCGGCACCCAGCTCGTCGCCAAGGGGCACAATTTCCCGAGGCTCAATCTCGTCGGCGTGCTCGACGCGGACCTCGGGCTCGCCCATGGCGATCCGCGGGCGGCCGAGAAGACTTTCCAGATCCTGACCCAGGTGACGGGGCGGGCTGGGCGCGCCGGCAAACATGGGCGGGCGTTCCTGCAGACCTATGTGCCCGAGCATCCGGTGATGCAGGCGATGGTCAAGGGCGATCGCGAAGCCTTCTACGCCCATGAGATGACGGTGCGGCAAGAGGGCCAGCTGCCGCCGTTCGGGCGGCTCGCGGCGCTGATCGTTTCGGCCGCCGACCACAGGCAAGCCACCGACTATGCGCGGGGCCTCCTCGCCAAGGCGCCGCGGGCGGGGGGCCTCCGGCTGTTCGGGCCGGCCGACGCGCCGGTCGCAATGGTGCGCGGCCGGCACCGGGTGCGGCTTCTGGCGCAAAGCGCCAAGGAGTTCGACCTTTCCGGCTATGTGCGCTTCTGGCTGGCACAAGCCGAGCCGGCGACCGGCAGTCTCAAGGTGCAGGTCGATATCGATCCGATGAGCTTCTACTGAGACGGGGACGGCCCGAGCCGCAAAAACGGCCGCCGCTGTATTGCGCCCGTCGCCGGGGCTGTGCTAGGTGGACCCCGGCATTTCGAGGGGGGCTGTTGAGGGCCCCTCTGGCCTGCATGACAGCCACTTTGACTGACGGTTTCGCCACCCTTTTCGGGCGCGGTCGACAAGGGAAAATGGGGCCTTTGAAGCGTTGAGCGCGAGCAGTCCGGTATTGGCCCATATCGCGCGCCCCTATGCGGGGGCGTTGTTCGATCTCGCCTCGGACGAGAAGGATCTGAAGCGCTTCGAAGCAAGTCTCGACGCGATCACGGCGCTCATCGGCAAGAGCGAAGATTTCCGCCGTTTCCTCAGAAGCCCGGTGATTTCCGGGATCGCCAAGGAGGCGGCGATCGAAGCGCTGATCGAAAAGGGGCTTGCCGAGGGGCTGGTGGCGAATTTTCTCAGGCTCGTCGCCCGCAACAAGCGGCTATTCGCGCTGTCGGCGATGATTGCCGGGTTCAAGGAGATGGCGGCGAAGGCGCGCGGCGAAGTGCGGGCCGAAGTGATCTCGGCGACCGCGCTGACCGACAAGCAGTCCGAGGCGCTCGCCTCGGAAATCAAACGCAAGTTGGGCAAGTCGGTTGCGCTCGACACGCGGGTCGATCCGACGCTGATCGGCGGACTGATCGTCAAGGTCGGCTCGCAGATGATCGACTCGTCGCTCAAAACCAAACTGGCGGCGATGCGGATCGCCATGAAAGAGGTCGGCTAATGGACATCAAGGCCGCAGAAATCTCCGCCATCCTGAAAAACCAGATCAAGGATTTCGGCAAGGAGGCGCAGGTCTCCGAGGTCGGGCAGGTGCTCTCGGTCGGCGACGGCATCGCGCGCGTCTACGGGCTCGACAACGTCCAGGCCGGCGAACTCGTCGAACTTCCCGGCGGCATCAAGGGTATGGCGCTCAACCTCGAGATCGACAATGTCGGCATTGTGATTTTCGGGCCGGATCGGGGAATCAAGGAAGGCGACACGGTCAAGCGCACCGGCGCCATCGTCGACACGCCGGTCGGCATGGGACTGCTCGGCCGGGTGGTCGACGCGCTCGGCAATCCGATCGACGGCAAGGGCCCGATCAAGTCGACCGAGCGCCGCCGGGTCGACGTCAAGGCGCCGGGTATCCTGCCGCGGCGGTCCGTGCACGAGCCGATGTCGACCGGCCTCAAGGTCATCGACGCGATGATCCCGATCGGGCGCGGCCAGCGCGAGCTGATCATCGGCGACCGGCAGACCGGCAAGACGGCGATCGTTCTCGACACCTTTCTCAACCAGAAGCCGGCGTTCGACGCGGGCAACGAGAACGAGAAGCTCCATTGCGTCTATGTGGCGATCGGGCAGAAACGCTCGACGGTGGCGCAATTGGTCAAGGTACTCGAGGATGCGGGCGCGCTCGACTATTCGATCGTCGTGGCTGCGACCGCCTCGGAGCCGGCGCCGATGCAGTTCCTCGCGCCGTATACCGGCTGCGCCATCGCCGAATATTTCCGCGACAACGGCATGCACGCACTGATCGCCTATGACGACCTCTCCAAGCAGGCGGTCGCCTACCGGCAGATGTCGCTGTTGTTGCGCCGGCCGCCGGGACGCGAGGCCTATCCGGGCGATGTCTTCTATCTCCATTCGCGGCTGCTCGAACGCGCCGCCAAGCTCAACGACAAGCACGGCTCGGGGTCGCTGACGGCGCTGCCGATCATCGAGACCCAGGCCAACGACATCTCGGCATATATCCCGACCAACGTCATCTCGATCACCGACGGGCAGATCTTTCTCGAGACCGACCTCTTCTTCCAGGGCGTGCGCCCGGCGGTCAATGCCGGCCTGTCGGTCAGCCGGGTGGGCTCGGCGGCCCAGATCAAGGCGATGAAACAGGTCGCCGGCACGATCAAGGGCGAGCTCGCCCAATATCGCGAAATGGCGGCCTTCGCCCAGTTTGGCTCCGACCTCGATGCGGCGACACAACGCCTCCTCAATCGCGGCGCCCGGCTCACCGAGCTTCTGAAACAGCGGCAATTCTCCCCGCTGAGGACCGAGGAACAGGTGGCGGTGATCTTCGCGGGGGTGCGCGGCTTCATCGACAGCCTGCCGGTAAGCCGGGTCCGGGCGTTCGAGGAGGCGCTGCTTGGCGCCTTGCGCTCCAAGCATGCCGATATCCTTGGCGCCATCGCCAAGGAGAAGGCGCTGAGCCCGGAAATCGAGCAGAAGTTGCGGGCCGCGCTCGAGGCCTTCAAGAAAACCTTCGCCGCCTGAGTCTCACCCGACCGCCCAAGCAACGAGCGCGCCGATGCCGTCCCTCAAGGCCCTGAAGAACCGCATATCGACGGTCAAGTCGATCCAGAAAATCACCAAGGCGATGCAGATGGTCGCCGCGGCGAAGCTGAGGCGCGCTCAGGAACGCGCCGAGGCGGCGCGGCCCTACGCCGAGCGGATGGATGCGGTTTTGGCCTCGCTCGCCAGCGCCTATTCCGGCCGCAGCGACGCCCCGCCGCTGCTTGGCGGGACGAGCGCGGACGGGGTGTACCTCTTGATCGTCACGAGCGCCGAGCGCGGGCTATGCGGCGGGTTCAATTCGGCGATCGCCCGGCTTGCCCGGGAGACCGCCAACGCGCTCATTGCAGAGGGCAAGTCGGTGAAGATTTTTTGCGTCGGGCGCAAGGGACACGACATTCTGCGCCGGACCTTCCCCAATCAGATCGTCGAGTATGTGACGCTCCGGGAGGTCAAGCAGATCGGCTATGCCAACGCCCAGCAGATTGCCGGCAAGGTGCTGGCGATGTTTGATTCCGGCGAATTCGACGTCGCCACGTTGATCTATTCGCGCTTCAAGTCGGTTATCAGCCAGATTCCAACCGCCCGGCAAATCATTCCGGCGCGCAGCGCGGCCGCGGCGGCGGAGATAAAAGCGGAGGCGCCGAATTACGACTACGAGCCCGACGAAGGCGCGATCCTGAAGGACCTCCTGCCGCGCAACCTCGCGGTGCAGGTCTTCCGCGCGCTGCTTGAGATCGGGGCGGGCGAGATGGGCGCCAAGATGACGGCGATGGACAATTCGACCCGCAACGCCGGCGACATGATCCAGGATCTGACGCTGAGCTACAACCGCCAGCGGCAGGCGCAGATCACCAAGGAACTGATCGAAATCATCTCGGGCGCCGAGGCGCTCTGAGCCACAACGAGGCGAATTGCATGGCAGCGAAGAACAAGCCGACCGGACGGGTGGCGCGGGTTATCGGCGCGGTGGTGGACGTCGAGTTCGACGAACATCTGCCCGCCATCCTCAACGCGCTCGAGACCGATAACAACGGCAACCGGCTGGTGCTGGAGGTGGCGCAGCATCTCGGCGAGAACATGGTCCGCACGATCGCCATGGACACGACCGAGGGGCTGGTGCGTGGGCAGGATGTGGCCGACACCGGCGAGCCGATCTCGGTGCCGGTGGGCGACGAGACGCTGGGACGGATCATGAACGTCATCGGCGAGCCGATCGACGAGGCCGGCCCGGTCAAGACCAAGCAGCGGCGCGCCATTCATCAGGAGGCACCGTCCTTCGTCGAGCAGAGCCCCGAAGCACAGATCCTGGTGACCGGCATCAAGGTCGTGGATCTGCTCGCGCCCTACGCGCGGGGCGGCAAGATCGGGCTCTTCGGCGGCGCCGGGGTGGGCAAGACGGTGCTCATCCAGGAGTTGATCAACAATGTCGCGAAGGCCCATGGCGGCTATTCGGTGTTTGCCGGGGTCGGCGAGCGCACCCGCGAGGGCAACGACCTCTATCACGAGATGATCGAATCCGGGGTCAACAAGGACCCGCATAAGCACGGCTCGGCGGAAGGCTCGAAATGCGCACTGGTGTTCGGGCAGATGAACGAGCCGCCGGGGGCCCGTGCCCGAGTGGCACTGACCGGTCTGACGGTCGCCGAGCATTTCCGCGACCAGGGCCAGGACGTTTTGTTCTTCATCGACAACATCTTCCGGTTCACCCAGGCGGGTTCGGAAGTCTCGGCGCTCCTCGGCCGCATCCCTTCGGCGGTCGGCTACCAGCCGACGCTGGCGACCGACATGGGCACGATGCAGGAGCGCATCACCACGACGACCAAGGGATCGGTGACCTCGGTGCAGGCGATCTATGTGCCCGCCGACGACCTGACCGACCCGGCGCCGGCGACTTCGTTCGCGCATCTGGACGCAACGACGGTGCTGAGCCGGGCGATTTCGGAAAAGGGCATCTATCCGGCGGTCGATCCGCTCGATTCGACGTCACGCATGCTCGATCCGGCGGTCATTGGCCAGGAACACTATCAGGTCGCCCGCCAGGTGCAGGAAATCCTGCAGCGCTACAAGAGCCTGCAGGACATCATCGCGATCCTCGGGATGGATGAACTCTCCGAAGAGGACAAGGTGACGGTGGCCCGCGCCCGCAAGATCGAGCGATTCATGAGTCAGCCCTTCTTCGTGGCCGAAGTCTTCACCGGCTCGCCCGGCATCTTCGTCCAGATCGAGGACACGATCAAAGGCTTCAAGGCGGTGGCGGCCGGGGAATACGACCATTTGCCGGAGGCGGCGTTCTACATGGTCGGCACGATCGAGGACGCGGTGAAGAAGGCGCAGCGGCTGGCGGCGGAGGCGGCATAGTGGCCGCCGCCGTCAAAATCGAAATTGTCTCGCCGGAAAGGCTCGTCCTCAGCGAAGAGGTCGGCGCCGTCTCGGTCCCGGGCGCGGAAGGTTATTTCACCGTCATGGGCGACCATGCGGCACTCTTGACCACATTGCGGCCGGGCTTCGTGACGGTCGGCCGGGAGGGAGAGGCCGACCGAAGCTTCTACGTGCAGGGCGGGTTCGCCGACGTGTCGCCTTCGGGGCTGACGATCCTGGCCGACAGCGCCCGCTCGGCCGGCGATTTCGCGCCTGCGGAGATCGAGGCGGCGATCAAGCTCGCCGAGGAAGCGATGGCGGCGGCCGAAAGCCTCGAGGCAAGGGACGCCGCCCAATATCTCCTCGATGGGTGGAGGAACCTGATGCTCGAAGCCGCAGATATGGATATCGGCGCCGCCCACTGACCCGTCAGGCGAGCGCGGCGGCCATCAGCGCCCGCGCGTGAAGGTCGGAGGTGTCGAAGACCGGCAGCGGGGAGACCGAATCGTCGATCAGCATGGCGATTTCGGTGCAGCCGAGAATCACTGCTTCGGCGCCCATGGCGGCGAGCCGCTCGATCGCGGCGATGAAGGTTGTGCGGGAGGCGTCGCGGACAATCCCCTTGCACAGTTCCTCGTAGATGATGCCGTTGAGCTCGGTATGCCCGACCTCTGGCGCAAAGGTCGCGATGCCGCGTTCGCGCATGGCGGCGTGATAGAAATCCATCTCCATGGTGAACCGCGTGCCGAGGAGCCCGACGCGCTCGAAACCCCCGGCGCGCAGCGCCTCGGCGGTCGGGTCGGCAATATGGATGAACGGCACCGAAATCGACGCCTCGATCTGCGGGGCGACGATGTGCATGGTGTTGGTCGCAAGGCCGATCACGCCCGCGCCGGCCGCCTCGAGCCTCCGGGCAATGGCCGCAAGCGCTTCCCCGGCCTCGTCCCATTCCCCGGCGCGCTGCATCGCCTCTATCGGAGCGAAATCGACTGAATGCATCAGCACGATCGCCGAATGCAGCCCGCCGAGGCGCTTTTCGGTCTCTTCGTTGAGGATGCGATAGTAATGCGCCGAGGATTCCCAGCTCATCCCGCCGATCAGCCCGATGGTTTTCACGCGAGGTCCTTGCGGAAGGAGACTGCGCGTTGGGTTTCGGTGAAGCCCCATCGCCCGTGGACGGTGATGGAGACTTGATTGTCGATCAGCGCATCGGAGCCGAGTTCCCTGAGGTTGCGGCCACGGGCCCAGGTTTCGACCGCGCGAACAAGGGCTGCGCTGACGCCGGCACGGCGGAAATCGGGTGCGACATAGATGGCCTCCAGCCAGGCCACAGGCTTTGTATGACACTCTTCGCCCCAGGGGCGCTCGGAACACTCGGCAAAGCCGATGAGCTGGTCGTCGGCGAAGGCGCCCAACGCGTGTTGGTTGGGGTCGGCCAGGAAGTCCGTGAGTTCGCCCGCGAGTTCTTCTGGATCCTGGTCGGGCCAGAGCGCGCTGCGCATCTCTTGCCACTTGGGGCGATCGGCTTCCGCAATAGGCCTGATCTCAACCATTTGACAGGTTTGCGGCGAGGGGGCGCAGCGCCGCCACAATTTTCAAATAGGCTTCGCGTTTGAACGGCACGACGATGCCCGGCAAGTCTTCGAGCGCGGCCCAGCGCCAGGACTCAAATTCCGGTTTGTGTTTGCCGCCGCCGGGCCTCTGCACATCGATCTCGGATTCGCTGCCCTCGAAGCGGAAAGCGAACCAGCGCTGGGTCTGGCCACGATAGTTGCCCTTGAGCGCGACGCCGATAAGTTCGTCGGGCAGGTCGTAGTTGATCCAGCCATCGACTGGTGCAATCAGGGAGACCGAGTTGATGTTGGTCTCTTCGAAGAGTTCACGCCGGGCGCCGTCCAACGGGGCCTCTCCCGGATCAAGCCCGCCCTGCGGCATTTGCCAGGCGCCGGATTCCTCGTCGCCGGAGTTGAGCCGGCGGCCGATGAAAACCTCGCCTGTTTGATTGAACACCGCTGCCCCGGCGCAGGGGCGATAGGGCAGGCTTTCCCGCACCGGCGGGCGCTTCACTCAGCAGAATCCTCGCCGGAGATCGAACTCACCGGCACGAGGAGGATGCCGCGCCCATCGAGGCCGCGAGCCCATTCGGCGAGCGTGCTGATCGTCACCGGCAACGCCGAGGCGAAGCCAATGGCCTTGCCGCCGCGGGCGGCGATCGATTCGAGCCGCTCGAGGGCAGCAAGGATTTCGGGGCGCGAGGGCTCGCGGTCGATGATGACATCGGCGCGGGCGAAATCGACCGAATTGTCGCGGGCGAGCTGGGGGGCGAGCGAGCGGTTGGAGCTGCCGTCGTCAATGTAGGAAAGGCCGCGCCCGCCAATCTCCTCCATGATCGGTCCGAAATCGACCGCCGAAGCGGTAAAGCGCGCGCCCATGTAGTTGACGAGCCCGGTGTAGGCGCCGATCCGCGACATCAGCCAATAGAGCCGATCGAGATTGGCGCTGGCGGGCTCACCGGCGAGCAGGGTTTGCGGGCCGGGGTCGGTGTCCGGATAGTCGAAAGGCTCCATCGGAATCTGCAGCATGATCTCATGGCCGCCTTCACGGGCGGCGTGGGCGAGTTCGACCACGAGGTCGCCGTAGGGAGCAAAGGCGAGGGTGACGTTGCCCGGAAGCCCGGAAATAGCGCTGCGGCTCGATGCCTCAGCAAGGCCGAGCCCGGTTACCAGCAGCGCGATGCGCGGCCGGCCGGCGGCGGCGGCGGGGCCGATCGAGGCGCGGGCGTAGATGTCGGCGGGCTTCTGCCCGCCCGGCCCCAACCGCGGCACCGGACCGTGCGGGCTCGCTTCAATTAGGTCGGGGAGAGGGCCGAATATGTCCCGCCCGACCGGCAGTCCGTCAATCTCGGTGATCGCCGCTTCGGAGGGAACCTCGGAGCCGACCAGATCCGGGGACGCCGTCTCGGCGTTGCGCGCTATTTCTTCGGCAACATCCAGGGTCAGTTGGCTGCCGGAACCGCCGGAGGGGGCAGGCGCCATATCGATTTCGGCGGCGGGCCGGCCGCCTTCGGGGCCGTTGACGACCAGCACCCAGACGGTCGGGATTAGTAGCGCGGCGACCGCGACAAGGATCGCGACGACGGCGAGCGGGATGCGGCGGGCGCGTTTGGAGGCGACGCGCGAGGCGGCTCTGGCGCTTCGCCGGCCCAGCGGTGCATCCAGCTCGTTGGCCATCGGTGATCGCCCCGCTAGCGAAGCCGCCGACGCCCGGCGAATCAGGGCGGGGCGGCGGTGGCGGGTCTATACCACGTTATGAGGCGTTCGGATCGGGCGGGAACGCCGCGTTTTGGATCACCCCGTTCAAGAGGTCGAGCGCGAAATTGAGTTGGGTGTCGAGCGCCCGGTCGGCGGGTACGTAGACGGAGGAGCCGGTCGTCGCTTCCTCGTTGGTGCCGCCGCCGATCTGGCCGCGCAGCCCCGCCTCGCCGATGATTTCGTCGCGGCCCTGGAACTCCTCCGGTACGTCCTCGAAAATCTCGATATCCGGGAAAATGCCGCTCGCCTGGATGGAACGGCCGGAGGGGGTGTAATAGCGCGAGGTGGTGAGCCGGATCGCGCCGTCGCTGCCGAGCGAGATGACGCTCTGCACCGAGCCTTTACCAAAGGAGCGGGTGCCAACAAGGGTCGCCCGCTTCTGGTCCTGCAGAGCCCCGGCGACGATCTCGGCCGCCGAGGCGGAGCCGCCATTGATCAAGACGATCAGCGGGATGCCCTGGGTGAGAATGTCGACGTCGTCGGCGTGGGCGTCGAAACGGTCGTTTTCCTCTTCCGCCCGGCCGCGGGTGGACAGCACGTTGCCCTGCGGCAGGAAGGCGTCGGCGACGAACACCGCCTGATCGACGAGACCGCCGGGATTGTTCCTGAGATCGAGGATGAAGCCCCTGAGGTCGGGGCCGACCTCCTCGCGGATCGTCTCAAGCGCGGCTTCAAGCCCCGCAAAGGCCTGTTCGGTGAAGCGCGCCAGCCGGATAATACCAACGTCGCGGTCGATGACGTGGCGGACGACCCTGAGCGCGATGACGTCGCGGCGAAGCGTGAAATAAAGCGGCTCGTCGACCCCTTCGCGGATGACCGTCAATTCGATCGAGCTGCCGAGCTCGCCGCGCATCTTTTCGACGGCCTCGTCGAGGGTGAGTCCGAGCACCGGCTCGCGGTCGAGTTCGATGATGAAATCGTTGGAAAGGATGCCGGCGCGGGCGGCGGGAGTTTCGTCGATCGGGGTAACAACCTTGACGACGCCCTCTTCCATGGTGACCTCGATGCCAAGCCCGCCGAACGTGCCCTCGGTGTCCTGGCGGACGTCGGCATAGTTGTCGGGATCGAGATAGCCCGAATGCGGATCGAGCGAGGTGAGCATGCCCTGGATGGCGGCGCGGATCAGTTCGCGCTCGTTCGGCGGGTCGACATATTCGTCGCGAATGCGGTCGAAAACCTCGCCGAAAAGATTGAGCTCGCGATAGATGTCGAGATCGGCGAGCGGGTCCGCGGCGGCCGGCGGCTCGGCTTGCTGCTCCTGGGCGGTCGACTGGGTGAGCATGAAAGCGCCGGCAACCAGGCAAAGCGCGAGCAAGCTCGTCCGGAGAAGATAGGTCATGTTGGTCGTCATCCCTCGAGGGTTTCGGGCGGCGCGGGGGCCCACCATTCGGACGGGTCGATGGGGGCGCCATCGCTGCGGATTTCAATATAGAGCGTCGGGCGCGACATGCCAGCGCTGGTCGCAACGGTTTGACCGGTCGTGCGGGTGCCCATCTGCCCCAACGGCTCTCCCATCAAAACGAACTGGCCGAGCTCGACAGCGGTGCTGTCGAGGCCGGCCAACACGATGTTGTATCCAAGACCCGCATTGAGAATAACGATTTGGCCATAATTAAGGTAGGGACCCTTGTAGACGACCCAACCGTCGGCAGGGGCGACAACTTGCGCCTCGGCGCGGGTGACGATGAAGACGCCTTGGGAGACCCCGCCAAAGCCGTCAGGCGCCCCGAAATCGAGGACCCGCACGCCGCTCGCCGGCAGCTCCAGATACCCTTTGGCCCCGGAGAAAGGCACCGCCGGCCCGGTGCGGTCGGGGTTGGCGAAGGCAAGGCGGACAGGGTCATCGCCGTTGCTCGTGAGCGCCGGGCCGTCGGCGTCTTCATCGGCGGCGCGGGCGGCGTCGGCGGCGTCGGACACAGACCCGATCTCGCTCTCCATCGTGGCGATCAGTTCGGCGAGGGTCGAGGCTTCGGCGGCCAATTCCTCGGCGCGCTGCTGCTCGGCTTCGAGCGCCTCGCCGGCGCGCACGACGCCGCGCTTTCGCGCTTCAATCAAGGTTGCGATCCGCAGCCGTTCTTCGCCGAGCGTCGAGAGGTTGCGGCGCAGCGTTGCCTCCTCCGCCTCGACCGCCAGCCGCACCTCCTGCAGGGCGTTGAGGTCGGTCAGGACCCTGGCGGCGCGCTCGCGCAGTTGCGGCAGGACCGCCGACAGCAGCACGGCCGAGCGGGCCGAACTCAACGCGTCGGCGGGATCGACAATCAGGGCAGGCGGCGGGCTGCGGCCGATCCGCTGCAGGGCGGCGACGAGCGAGACGACCGAGCCATCCTCATCCTCGAGGCGCACTTTGATACGCGATTCCTCGGCGCGTAGCGCCAGCAGCCGTTCCTCGACATCCCCGACCTCGATTTCGGCGAGCCGGACGCGCTGGGCGGCGGCGATCAGCTCGGCGTTGAGCTGGGCGCGGTCGTCGCCCATCGCCGCGATCTCCCGGGCAAGTGCGGCGGCGCGATCATCGGAGACGGTGATCGAGGCGCGTACCTCGTCGAGATCGGCCTGGATCGCAGCGGCATCCTCAGCGGAGGCGCCGGACTGGGCAAGTACGTGATCGGTCAAGTCGGCCAAGCAAATTCCCGCCAGAACAAGCGCCAAGGTTGGCAAGAGTGAGCGCATCAGGCCTCGCGGTTGGACGAATCAGGGCGCAATCTAGCAGTCCTCGAGTTCCCCGCCGCTAGCCGCCCCGGTGATAGGGATGGCCCGAAAGAATGGTCGTCGCACGGTAAAGCTGCTCGGTCAGCATCACCCGGACGAGCTGATGCGGCCAAGTGAGCGCCGAGAAGCCAACAATCAGGTCGGCTCGCTCGCGCACGGCGGGGTCGAGCCCGTCCGGGCCGCCGATAGCGAAAATCAGCGAAGTCGTCCCATCGTCGCGCCAGCGGCCGATGTGGTGGGCGAACGCCTCGCTGGTGATCGCCTTGCCGCGTTCGTCGAGTGCGACGAGACGGGCGTCCGCCGGCACCAGTGCCAGTAGCGCCGCGGCTTCCTCTTTGTTGCGAGTGGCTGGACCAGCAGCACGGGATTCGGCGCATTCCCTGAACTCGAAGCCGGAAAGGCCAAGCTGGCGCCCCGTGGTCTTGGCGCGCTCGAGATAGCGGGTGACGAGTTCGCGCTCGGGGCCCGCCCGGAGGCGGCCGATGGCGGCGATCAGAAGGCGCATCGGCGGCGATGCAAGTCAGCGGGTCTCGGCGGCGGGAATGCCGGCGGCCCAGATTTTCTCGAGATTGTAGAACTCGCGCACTTCCGGCCGGAAGATGTGGACGATGACGTCGCCGGCATCGACGAGCACCCAGTCGGACTGGGGCAGACCTTCGACTCTGGCGGTGCCGAAGCCGGCTTCCTTCAGCGCCCGCATCAGCTGCTCGGCGACGGCCCCGACATGGCGGTGCGAGCGGCCGGTGGTGACGACCATGTGGTCGGCAAGCGGCGAACGGCCGGTCATGTCGACGGCAACAGTGTCCTGGGCCTTGGCATCGTCCAGGCTTTGCCGCACGACATCGATCATCTGGACTTGGGGTTTCGGTTCAACTTTCCCGCGCCTGCGGGGGGCGACAGACCTCATGCGCGCATGCCCTCGGGCCGCGTGATCAATGCTTGATCCATGTGCGAAGAACGATCCTTGTCTCGGCGTAGCCTTCAGGCTGCAAAGGGTGCTTTCCGCTCTCGACCGTTTCATCGACCGACGGGCGAGCCGCCGGGAACCCCATGATAATGCGCTCTGAACCCGTCATTTTCAAGCGTTGGCGGCATGCGCGGCCCTGAGCCCGGTCGAAGAGAGGTCTGACATGATGCCGTGCAGATAGGCCCAGGCGGGAGGCGTAAGGCTGGCGAGAAGGGCCGCGTCGGACTCCTCAATGCGCCAGGGCGCTAGCGCGGTTGCGGCGGGCGAGAAGGGGGCGCGGCGGACCGTGCCGGGGCGGACATAGACGGCGATTGGGACGAGCGAAGCAATTTCCCGCCAGCGTTCCCAGTGATGGAAGCCGAAGAGATTGTCGGCGCCCATGATCCAGACAAAGCGGCGGCCGGGCAGGGTGCGCCTCAGATAGGCGACGGTCTCAAGGCTGTAGGTGAAGCCCTGCGCCGCTTCAAAGCCGGTCACCCGGATGCGCGGATGGTCGATGAGCGCGCGGGAAGCGGCGATGCGTTCGGCGAGCGGCTTGAGCTCGGTGTGGTCCTTGAGCGGATTGCCGGGGGTGACCAGCCACCAGAGCGCGTCGAGCGCGAGGCGCTTGAGGGCCTGGCGGGAGACGAGGCGATGGCCGTCATGGGGCGGGTTGAAACTGCCGCCGAAAAGCCCGATGCGCATTCCGCGCGCTGAGGGTGGCAGCACCAGGTCGGCTCGCGGCGCCGGCGCGCTATGGATCAAGGCCGGATCTGACCGGTGCCGCGCACCAGATATTTGAAGCTGGTGAGCTCGTTGACCCCGACCGGTCCTCTAGCATGCAGCTTGCCGGTCGCGATCCCGATCTCGGCGCCCATGCCGAACTCGCCGCCGTCGGCGAATTGGGTCGACGCATTGTGCAGGAGGATCGCCGAATCGAGTTCGGCGAAGAAGCGTTCGACTGCCGTTTGGTCCTCGGCGACGATCGCGTCGGTGTGGTGGGTGTAATGGGCCTTGATGAAGGCAAGCGCCGCCTCGAGGTCGTCGACGACCTTGACCGCAATGATCGCGTCGAGGAATTCCTTGCCCCAGTCGGCTTCGGTCGCGGCGACGACGCCGGTTGCGATTGCAGTAACCGCCTCGTCGCCGCGGACTTCGCAACCCGCCGCGATCAGGGCCTCAACGATCGGCTTGAGATGGGTCCCGGCGACCGCGCGGTGCACCAGCACGGTCTCGGCGGCCCCGCAGACCGAGGTGCGGCGCATCTTGGCGTTGACGGCGATGTCGACCGCCATCTTCGATTGGGCAGACTTGTCGACATAGACATGATTGACGCCGTCGAGATGGGCGAAGACCGGGACCCGGGCTTCGGCCTTGACGCGGGCGACAAGGCTCTTGCCGCCGCGCGGCACAATGACATCGATCGCCCCGTCGAGGCCGGTCAGCATTTCGCCGACCGCGGCGCGATCGGTTGTCGGGACAAGCTGGATCGCCGCCTCGGGCAGCTTGGCGGCGCGCAGACCACGGACCAGGCAGGCGTGGATGGCGTGCGACGAATGAAAACTGTCCGAGCCGGCCCTGAGGATCACGGCGTTGCCCGATTTGAGGCAAAGCGCGCCCGCGTCGGCGGTAACGTTGGGGCGGCTTTCAAAAATGATGCCGATGACCCCGAGCGGGGTCCGGACGCGTTGAATTCTGAGCCCGTTCGGCCGGTCCCATTCGGCGATCACCGCGCCGATCGGGTCGGGCAGTTCGGCGATGGTGCGTACCGCATCGATCATCCCCTCGATGCGGGCATTGGTAAGCTCTAGCCGGTCGAGGAACGCATGGTTCGCGCCATTGGCGCGGGCCGTCTGCATGTCGAGTTCGTTGGCGGCGAGAATCTCTTCGCTGGCGTCGCGGATGGCGTCGGCGGCCGCGATCAACGCGGCGTGCTTGCGTTCGGCACTGGCGGTCGCGAGCACGATGGCGGCGGCCCGGGCGTCGGCGCCGATCCTCGCCATCATCAAATGGACGTCCTGGCCGGGGGCGCTGAGGGTTGTCACACTCATCACTTCACTCCTTGCCTGCCGCCAGCAGCACCAGATTGTCGCGATGGACCATTTCGGTGCGGCTGGACCTGCCCAACATGTCGGCGAAGTCGCGGCTCTGCTTGCCGGCGACAAGCCGGGCTTCGCCGGCGTCGAACCCGGCGAGACCGCGGGCGATCTCCTCCCCGGCGGGCGACACAATAGCGACTGCGTCGCCGCGTGAAAAGTCGCCGGCAACCCCGGTCACTCCGATCGGCAGCAGCGACGTGCCGCGCTTCAGCGCCGCGACCGCGCCGGCGTCGATGGTGAGTTTGCCCCCCACCATCGCCGCCATGATCCAGCGTTTGCGGGCGGCAGCAGGATCGAGCCGGGCGGCGAAGAAAGTGTGCCGGCCCCCCCCGGCGATCGCCCTGAGCGGATGCGGCTCGGTGCCTTTGGCGATGATCATCGCGGTGCCGGCCTCGGTCGCCATGCGGGCGGCGAGAAGCTTGGTCTGCATGCCGCCGCGGGCCGAGGCCGAGCGGGCCCCGCCCGCCATGGCCTCGATTTCGGCGGTCACCCGTTCGACGCGCGGAATGTGCCGCGCCACGGCGTCGGTGTCGGGCGGGGCGGTGTAAAGCCCGTCGACGTCGGAGAGGATGATCAGCGCATCGGATTCGATCATCGCAGCGACCCGCGCCGACAGCCGGTCATTGTCGCCGTAGCGGATTTCGCTGGTCGCCACCGAATCGTTCTCGTTGATGATCGGCACGGCGCCGAGCGCCAGGAGCGTGTGCATGGTGGTGCGCGCATTGAGGAAATAGCGCCGTTCCTCGGTGATGTTGGGCGTCACCAGAATCTGCCCGGTGACGATCGAATGGGCGCCGAGATAGTCGCGATAGGCCTGGGAAAGGGCGATCTGGCCGACCGCGGCGGCGGCCTGGCTCTTCTCGAGCGGGAGCGCAGCGGGGGCGAGGCCGAGAATGCGGCAGCCGAGCGAGATTGCCCCCGACGAGACGATGACGATCTCTTTGCCTTGGGCCTTGAGCGCGGCGATATCGTCGGCGAGGCTCTTCAGCCAGTCGGCGCGCAGCTTGCCCGAGGCGTCGTCAACGAGCAGTGCCGAACCGATCTTGACGGTAATGCGCTTGAAGGCGGCGAGCGGATTGGCCGCCCCTTTCTTTACGGCATCCATTTGACGGATTCCGCGAGTTGCGGCTCCTCTTCGTGCGCCGCTTTCTCGATAACCGCGATGATCCGGTAGAGCACCGCCTCGATGCCGGTGCCGGCGACCGAGGAGGCGGCGAGGACCAGCTTGGCCGAGAGTTTCTCGAGCGCGCGGGTTTTCCTGGCAACGGCGGCGGCATCGAGCGCGTCGATCTTGTTGAGGACGACGATCTCCGGCTTGTCAACAAGCCCGTGCCCATAGGCGTCGAGCTCGGCGCGAACGGTCCGGTAGGCGGTCCCGACATCGTCCTGCGTGCCGTCGACGAGGTGAACGAGTACCCGGCAGCGTTCGATATGGCCGAGGAACCGATCGCCGAGCCCGGCGCCTTCATGGGCGCCCTCGATCAGGCCGGGAATGTCAGCAAGAACAAATTCGCTGCCGGCGATCCGCACCACCCCGAGCTGGGGGTGCAGGGTGGTGAACGGATAGTCGGCGATCTTCGGCCGCGCGGCGGAAACGGTTGCGAGGAATGTCGATTTTCCGGCATTGGGCAGCCCGACGATTCCGGCGTCGGCGATCAGCTTCAGGCGCAATCGGACCCATTTCTCGATGCCCTTCTGACCGGAATTGGCGCGGCGGGGCGCCCGGTTGGTCGGCGATTTGAAGTGCTGGTTGCCGAAGCCTCCGTTTCCTCCGGCGATCAGCCGCAGGCGCTGGCCGACCTCGGTCAGATCGGCGATCAGGGCCTCGTCGTCCTCCTCGAAAATCTGGGTTCCCGCCGGGACCCGCAGCACCATATCGGCCCCGCCGGCGCCGCTGCGGCTGCTACCCATGCCGTTGCCGCCACGGCCGGCTTTGAAATGTTGCTGGTAGCGATAGTCGACGAGGGTGTTGAGCCCGTCGACCGCCTCGACCCAAACATCGCCGCCCCGCCCGCCGTCGCCGCCGTCGGGGCCGCCGAACTCAATGAATTTTTCGCGCCGGAACGAAACGCAGCCGTTGCCGCCGTCGCCGCTTTTGAGGTAAATCCGGGCTTGGTCGAGAAACCTCATCGGGAAAGCGCGGCGTGGGTCGCGCGGGTCAATTCGGTGTCGATTTGCTCGATGTCCTTGCCGCGCGCCAGGCAATGGACGAGCGAGCGGCCGGTCTCAACAAAGCCGAGTTTCCTCTGGATGGCAAGGGACGGCGCATTGAAATGGAAAACTCCCGAGCCGACGCGCCCGGCGCCGGTCTCGCCGAAGTACCAGTTGAGCGCGGCGCGCACCGCCTCGGTCATCAGCCCGCGGCCCCAGAACGGGCGGCCGAGATAGTAGCCGATGTCGGCCCTTCCTTCGTGGCGCTCGTGGAAACCGACATTGCCGGCCAGTTCGCCGTCGCGAGTCTCGACCATGAAGGCCGTCTCGTTGGTCGGCGGGTCGGCGGGGCGCTCGGCGAGCCAGGATTCTGCATCTTCGGCCGAATAGGGATGGGGGACGCGCGCCAGGTTCCCCGCCACCCCGAAATCCGAAAGGTGTTCGGTGATTGCGCCCGCATCGTCCGGATAGGGCAAGCGCAGGACCAGGCGGGCGGTGTGCAACTTCGTCATTGCGCCGCCCGTCGCGCCGCCGCCTCGAGGGCGTAGGACCTGACCCTGACGCCGGCGTGCCGGCCGCAATCCTCGACCCGGTCGGCAACCAGCGAGAAGCCAAGCTTTTCGAGCAGGTGGCAGGAGGCTTCGTTGACCGCCATCGCCCGGGCGACAAGCGAAGGGACGATGCCGGTCGCAAAGAGCGCGTCGACCAGCGCGTTCGCGGCTTCGCTCGCGTAGCCCGCGCCCCAATGCGGCTCGCCGAGCCAGTAGCCGATCTCTGGGCCGTTGCCGTCCTTGAGCTTCAGCCCGCACATGCCGATCAGCGCACCGGCCCTGAGGGTGATGGCGAAGGCGTGCCCGGTTTCGCTGCGCGCCCGGTTTTCGATGAAGGAGATCGCATCCTCGGAAGTGTAGGGATGCGGCAGGTCGGCCAGCATGTCCGAAATCTTGCGATTGTTGGCGAGCTCGGTCAGGGCTGGCACATGCGCGAAGATCGGCCGGCGCAGGACAAGCCGCGCGGTCTCGATCGGCTCGGGGAGCCCGCCTCTGATTTCGTTAATACCCATGCTCTGCCTCCACAGACGAATAAGGGGAGCCGGTTTCCCGCTCCCCTGGCGCGTCCCTTGTGAGGACCGATCCGTCCGCCGGGGTTTTGGGCCACCGGCGGAGTGCAAGAGACACCCGCCGCTACTCGGCCGCCTTAATCGGGTTCACCGAGACGATGGTCCGATCGCCGCGGCCGTTCGAAAAGGCAACCTGCCCGTCGATAAGGGCAAAAATCGTGTGATCCTTGCCAAGCCCCACATTGCCGCCCGGATGCCACTTGGTGCCACGCTGGCGCACGATGATGTTGCCGGCAAGCACCGCCTGTCCGCCCGACTTCTTGATGCCGAGGCGACGGCCTGCGGTGTCGCGGCCGTTGCGGGACGATCCGCCTGCCTTTTTGTGAGCCATAAGGCGATCCTAACGCTTCTTCTTGGGCGCGGTTTTAGTCTTCTTGGTCGGGGTTTTAGTCCTGGCGGCCTGTTTGTCAACTGCGGCTTTCTTGCCCTTAGCGGCTTTGGGTGCGCCCCCGGCGAGCAGGGCCTTGGCCTGACCGGTCCAGTCCTCGCGGTCGATCCGGCCCTTGAACTTGAGCTCGGCGTCGATCCGCCCGATGTCTTTCCCGGTGAACTTGGCGATCTGCTTCAGCGAGGTTACCCCGGCGGCGGCGAGCTTCTTTTCGAGCGCCGGGCCCACGCCGGAGATCAGCTTCACGTCGTCGGTGAAATCGGCGGCACGTGCTGCCTTCTTTTCGGGCGCGGGCCTATGCGGGACCGATTCGTGGGGCGCCGGCTTTTTCTCGGCTAGCGCCTTGACCGGAACAGCTTCGACCTTGGATTCGGCTTTGACCTCGAGCATGGGCTCGGACTTGGGGGCCGCCTTCCTCAACGCTTTCGGCCTGGCGCCGCCCGTCAGTATTTCGGTGATGCGGACGACCGAAAGCAGCTGCCGATGGCCGGCCTTGCGGCGGTAGCCCTGGCGGCGGCGCATCTTGATGATGACGATCTTGCGGTCGCGGATCTGGTCGACGAACTCGCCGGCGACGCTGGCGCCTTCGACGAGCGGGGCGCCGAGGGTGATTTTGTCACCGTCGCCCACCATCAACACGTCGCCGAAGGTGATCCGATCGCCCTTCTCGCCGTCGAGTTTTTCGATTCTGAGCACCTGGTTGGCGGCAACCCGATACTGTTTGCCGCCGGTCCTGATCACCGCGAACATCGTCTTCCTTCCGCCCGGACGCTTTGGTCCGGGTCCTGTTGTCGCGCCCTGCGGCGCCGCGATGGTCGCGGACTTTGGCGCCGGCCGAACCGGCATTTGTCCCGGGCTGCGGGTTCTTGAAACGAATGCGGCGCGCGTCCGTTGGCCGCGCGCCGAGCGCCGCGGGTTATCCCCGCAAACGCCGGGCGAGTCAAGGCAGCCTCAGGCCCGATACCAGTCGTGGAGCCGAACCTCGGTTGCCCCGCCGCCGGCCTCGACCAGCGCCTTGAAAGCCGCCGTAATCGCTGCCTCGGTAGTGGTAGGGATAGACGATGCCCGGCGCGAATTCGATGACCACGCTCGCCGCCTGCTCGACCGACATGGTGTAGGGCAGGTTCATCGGCAGGAAAGCCAGCGCGATGTTCGTGAGCGCCCGCATTTCCGGGGTGTCCTCGGTATCTCCGGCAATGTAGATACGCCGATCGCCGAGACTGAGGATATAGCCGTTGTCACGGCCCTGCGGATGGTATTGCAGCCGGTCAGGACTGTTGTTGTAGGCGGGGATCGCCTCGATCGGCACGCCAGCCTCGGTCGCGGACTGTCCGTTGGCGAGAGCGGTCGCGCGAGCCTGAAGCTCCGCGGGCAGCATGTCGAATACCCGCGGATTGGCGACGAGGCGCGTCTCGGTGTCGAAGATGGCGGCAAGCGTGGCGACGTTGAAATGGTCGCCATGCTCGTGGGTGACGAGGATCAGGGTTGGTGCCGGCAGGCCGGCATAAAGGGTCGGGTCGCCGACCGGGTCGGCATAAATGACGATGTCGCCGAGCCCGAGCACCAGGCTCGCGTGATTGACCGGTTGGACGATGAGGTCGCCTGCCCCGGTTGTGACCCTGTCGCCCTCGACCATCGTCGTCTCCTGCGCGATCGCGGCAAGCGCCGACGCGACCCCTGCGCCGGCCAGCGCCGCGGCGCCCATGCGTATCGCTTCCCTTCGGCTATGGGTCATCGGATGTTCTCCCCAGTCAAGGCGGCGGCGGTCCGTGGCCGCGGGCCCAATGTTCTCCGACCCGGCGCAAAGCCTAGTCGGGGGAGGGGGGTGGATTAAGGCGGGTACCGAAAGTTTGATCGGCGCGCAGTCCGGCGGGCGTCGTTGCGCGGGTCAAGTGCCTGTGCCATAAGGTCGCCCGGCCTCGCCAGGGCCAGTGGAGAGGTGCCGGAGCGGTCGAACGGGACGGTCTCGAAAACCGTTGTGCGCGTAAGCGTACCGTGGGTTCGAATCCCACCCTCTCCGCCA
>JBBECE010000016.1:100987-118949 GCA_040881985.1 Cucumibacter sp. | reverse complement strand
TCTTTATGATTACTTAGAAATTTCTTGGCGGAGGGAGAGAACCTGAGATCCAACACCAACGGAGGAACAACTGACTCCTGCCCTTTCTATCGGGTCAGGTCTCGCGCTCACTGTTACTTCCATGTGCGGGTTGACGTCTTCGACGAGCGGTCCCAACTACCGGGCTGCTCGGTGAAACTAGCGTGCATCCGACAGGCTCTCGTTTAGCAGATCAATGACCACCGAACGGGCGACGCCTGGCTTTGGCGCGAAAATCCCGAACGTGTCGATACGAGCCTTCAGATCGAGAAATGGAAACAGTGAATGGTAGTAATCGCGATTCCAGAAATCGTGGATAGCGATGGTGCGCCGGGCGAAGCCTTCATTCACACAAGCCGAGAGTGCACAGGCGACCCTGAATCTACCGTCGACTAGGCAGAGATCGGGCACGTCTGACCCGATTCTTTCCCAGATCCCGAGAGGATAGGAGCGCCAATTCAGGCCGATCGGCCCGTCCGGCATCCCCCATTCGCCCACAGGTCCGATATCGGCGTGGAATAGACGCAGTCGGCCGCTACGTTCGGCGGCACCAATGGCGCCGTCCCGCCGCAGCTTGTCGATCCAATTCGAATCGCTCTCTACTGAAAAGATTTTTTTCGCCGGCGAGGCAACCGCGAGGAGCGTGCTTCCACCACTGCCGTATTCGAGCACCACATCGGAATTGCCCAAAAGCGCGCTGTAAGCGGCTGCTTCAGCCCCGGACATCCGGGGGTACACGCTGCCGTCAACCAAACAGCAGTCGCTGCGCCGCACGTCCTGTCCTGGAGACTCGGGTTCGCCGGTTTCCAAGCACGGCTCCTCGGCTCGCTCAATGAATTTCGACGTTGACACCGATACTCGAAAGACCTTCGCGATACCGCGCAGCGATTGCCTTTTCCAACGAGTCCGGGCGACCGACATGCAGCATTCGGGCGTTACGGCCGCCGACTAGTAACCCCACGGCCAAGGACACCGCAGTATCTCCGGCCACCAACCCTGCGTTCGTGAACACCTGCCCGCCTACATAGCTGGCACCGTCGGGCGCTCCCGCAACGATGAAGTCCCCACTCCACGTGATCAGACGCGCAGCTTGCGCAAACTCTGCCACGCGCAACGGAGTTCGCACCAAACGCCCGGCCTCGGCGACAACCAGAACATCTCGACCTTGGCGGATGTCCTTCTTTGACGCATCGACCGGGTGGATGCCCGACGCTTGAGGCACGATCGCCTCAATGGCGTTGCGGTGATCCAGACCGATCGATACTCCCGAAAATTCGATGAGTTCGCCGCAGAAGTCGGAAAAAACCAAGGCTGCCGCCACGCAGGCCGTCATCGCATCGAATGACGCCGGGCAATGCCTGAACTGCAGCTCGCTGACAAATGGACGGGAATCGGTGTCACAGTTTTCGACGCATCGCATCACGACGGCGCCAATTTCAGCTTGGTGTCCTACTTCGATTTTCATGCGACGGTTCCGGCATTGGCTAGCGCGCCATCGCCGATGTCCCGGAATGCTTCGCCGGTGAACTGGCCGAGGACGCGTCCGATATTGGCAGCCTCTTCACCGTCAGCAATTGCCTTTGAGGCGAGGAAGAAGACCTGGCCCTGCTCGCCAGCATCAGCAATAAGCGTCAGCAGCGCGCCTGGAAGTGTGTCCGCTGGTACGTGATTCAACGCGGCGAGCGCCTGATCGAGACTGTTGATCGGTTCCGAGATCACGCGATGCCCTGCCTCCCGTGTTCTGAGTTTGTTCCAGTCGAAGCCAGCCATCTGTCGCTGCTTCAAATCCACATCAGCGATCACCTTCACCGGAACGTTCAGCTTGCGCGCCACGACTGCCATCAACTTGAGTGCCCGCGACGCGCCGCGTATCGGCGCGGAGATGTAAAAAAAGCTTGGGTTGAGGCCGCAGTCGATCACGCCAACGTCGCCGTTGAGCAACTGCTCGATGTCGACAGTTCCGACCGGTGTCGCCCATTTCTTCTTCGCGTCACGGCCCCCGGCTTGGCCGGTTACAGGCCTGTTCACGCTGATCAGCGAGTGAACTTTACCGTCGATGGTGTCGAAGCCTGGCTGAATGCCTTTGCCGTTTAGAGAATGCTCTCCGTTCAGGATGCCTGAACCGGGAACGTTCTGAGGAGATGCCGTGGAAGCCGCAACAAGACTCGCCACTGGAACCACCAGCCTCCACACTCCGACATAGGCTGGCAGGGCCGAAAGCAATTCGTTGTCACTTGACAGGTTTGAGCAGGACGGCCCGCCGGACCTCACTTCCATCGCCTGCTTCAGCGCCGAGAACTGGCTGTGGTCGAGCGTCTCGACTACGCGCCGCCGGGCATACCGGCCGTTTTCGGTCTGCTCTGCTGTGCGAGTGAAGGTCACATTTTCAGTGTGCCATCGCCGCAGCGTGACGTAGGTTTGAGTATGGCCAACCTTCAGGCCCAGACTGGCCATGCGCAATGCTAAATCCCAGTCTGAGCCCGTAACGAAACTTTCGTCGTATCGCACGGCGCGCAGGACGTCGGTCCGATAGAGCGAAGCCGAGTGCGAACTGACCTTGCCTTTGCCGAATAACATGGATTCCAGAGAACGGTCCCTGCCCACGTTGGCCTCGTGGTGGCCAGTTGCCTGGTCGAAGTCGATCCATCCACCGTGGGAGCCATGCAGTCCGTCCTCAGATTCGAAACCAGCAAGATGATCGGAAAGCCGATTGGGCAACGCGATATCGTCGTCGTCCATTATGCAAATGTAGCGTCCAGCTGCTTGCTCCGTCAGTCGGTTGCGAGCGTGCGGAATCGACGGTCGCTCGGTGTTGAAGACTCGCAGGTTCAAGCGTCCCTGAAATGGCCGCAACGCGTCACGCAACCTGCGATGCTGCGCCGGGCTCGATCCGTTGTCCGCAATGAGAACCTCAAAGTCGCCGTCAATCTGGCCCACGAAGCTATTGATGGACTCCTTGAGCATCCGATCACGATCGGTTCGCGCCCGAGTCGCTATCGCCACAGTCACAAGAGGGCGGTGAGCCGCGAGTATGTTTGGTTTGGCGAGCGGCTTGAACCGGCTGTGAATGAACCGGGCCTGCCTGTAAACGCTCTTGTCACGCAGATAGAGGTCACGGTTCCTGGCTGTCACTTCCCGAGCGGCCTGGGAGACGCAACGCGGTTCGTGCGAGATGTGATAGACCCTGAGTTCGGTTGGATTTATCCAGCGCATGCGGGCGCCGGATTTCCGGACGCGGTCGCTGAAGTCGTTGTCTTCGTTTCCCCAACCGACAAAACGAGAGTCGAACCCGCCGATTTCGTTCCAGGTTTCCACGGCGAACAGGCACAAGCCGCCCAACCCCCAACGCGGTCGAAGCAGCCCCGCCTTGCGCAGCGAGGAAGAGCTCGCTGCGATTGCCGCTTGAACGTCCATTTCCGGCGGCAAATCAAAGGTTCGACTTACCGCTAGTTGAAGTGCCCGATCAGAGATTGCTTGTGTAGTCTTGTCCAGCATTCGCCCGCAATCCGGGCCGATGATCATGTCCGCATCGGTTTTGGCGACGACAGCATTGCGACTGCTCACGACCCCGACATTTATCGCCTCAGCCAGGCACCATTGGGTAGCCTCGACGCGAATTATGCGAACGCGCCGCCCCGCTTGCTCTAATTTGATGGGTTTCGCGGAGCCGAAATCTACGACGACGATATCGTCGAGCTCGGTCGACTCAAGTCGGGAGAATGAACCAATGCACGCTTCCAATCGATCCAGCGGCCAATCGCGGACCGGGACGACTAGCGATAGCACTAGCCAACTGAGCCAATGGGGAACGACGAAGCGGTGGCCAAGTCCAGCGCACCCACTTCAATGTCGTTGCACAAAAAGTTGATCGAGTTCCCCGTATCGAGCACCGCATGCAAAGCGAAAACTACCTCGTCCGCAGTTGCTCCGCCGCTTTCGATCGCAATAAAGACACCGCCCAAACTGCCGGCGCTGATGACATCACCATTTCCTAGGAGTAGCCCCTCGAATCCGGGACAAACCTGACCGATCTCGGCAAGCCGCAATTGCGCTGCGTCGTACTGGCCAACGCTGATATGGGAAGCAAAGTCACTCAGAAAGTCGCGAGCTGTCTGAATTGCAGCCTGGGAGGTCGTCGTTTGGCCCAACATCGCGGCGGTGATAGTCGCCGCCAATGCTAACCGTTGCCGCTTGTTCATGCTCTTGCCTCTAGTTGATGCAATCGTGCGGTTTGCCGCATGTTCGTCGGTCATTCTGGCTACCAGGCTTTAAAATTGGACCAACCCGATAGTTCAATAGCCGTACGAAATTTTGGGCAAGCGTCATGTTCCGAGCCGGTTGCGCCGAAGCGATCCGGCAACCACAGCTCCATGCAACCCACTGACCTATCTGTTCAAATCTGAGATTTTCATGGCCCGCGATCGCGGTCGCTCGATGCCGAACGCGCTGATCGCAACAGTTGGGTAGGTGTTTCTTACTACGGCACAGAGAGAGCTTGTTGGCGCAGCATGCTGATCCGGCGCCCAAGCTCGAACGTGACGCGAGGTTGCTGGACAAGTGTGCGCCAACAGAGTCTCGAATTCCTAATGCCGCCACCCTTGTGCGTGCGCCAATTCATGCTGGAGGTTTCTCTCCAAATACTTGTTCATCGGCGGCTCGAGAAGACCTCGCCAGATCAAGATCGTGTGCCTCCCATTGATGACCCCCTGATAGCTCGCAACGACGCACGTGTCCGTGTTTGCGCGATCGAACTGTCCTCGTTCGATGACGATGACCGCCTCAATCGAACTTGAGAGATCCGGACTGTCCGGAACATACGGGTTGAGGTGCCCCAGATAGCGGAATGCGGCACGACAACGCGCGTCATTGTCGGCGAACGCAGCAATGGGGAAAAATACAATCCAGATTGCGAGCGCGATCGCAGCCCAAAACTGCCACTTCATTGGCCAGCCCTGCGGGTTTTGTTAACGAAGTGTTAACAACCAACTTTGGATGTGCCAATGACTACCTCTAGGTTACCCTAATAACGACATCTTTAGGAATCGTAGACTTGTCGGCGGCGTACTGTCGTATCAACCGCCGCGCCGGACCGAATCGCGTTGGTCTTTCAACTCAGCTCGGTCAAGCTTCGCTCCTCACGAGCCTTCAAGACTCCGCTGGCAGGATAAGCCGATGCAATCGACGGATTCTTGTCGCCGTAGTTTGCGTGGCGCGGTCCGGAGGTCCGGACAATGGTGGCACCCGAGAACAGTGTTCGCTTTCTTGACTCGATCGGCAGTCCGCAACTTCCCAAAGTCCGCAGCATAGTTCCTTGGGCTTTCGGGCGCGTACAGGCCGGCAGAGAGCTTTCGTTACGTGCCGGCTGGCGGAGGGGGTGGGATTCGAACCCACGGTACGCTTAGGGATCAGCCCAAGGCCACCACTCTACAACTTGATGGGTCGGATGGCGGGGCTGATGTCATCCGTATCGTATCTTTCTTTAGTTATTAGACTATTTTCAATTGGTGGCGGAGGGAGAGAAACTGAGATCCGACACGCTCTGGCGGAGGTTCGGCGTTTTTCGAACTGCTTCTTTGCAGCACGTCGATCGGTTCGGATTTGTCGCCGCCCACAGATGTCGCGCGTCGAACCAGACCCCCGGCAGACCGTTGGACAGCGCCGACGCCAGCGACCCGCCTTCGAACCCGACTCGTTCGAACTGGAGCCTAGTTTGTTCCAACCAGGCGGTGACGCGTTGAGCGAACGGCATTTCGTCGCTCGCGCGAGAGAGTTCGCCATACGTCGTTCGGGTTCGCCGACGCGGTCCAATCACCCCAGCCTAACCCGCAGACGATGCGTGGAGCCGTCATCGGCGAGCGGCAGGCACAACGGCCGCGCCGCGATCTCCGTTCCGTCCAATTGGGCGGACGCTATGCCCCGGCCGACGCCTGCTGGATTCTCGACCAGGATCTCGTATCGCGCCGAGCGGTATTTGACCGTCATCTCGAAACTCGGCCAGGCCTTCGGAATGCAGGGGTCCAGGAACAGAGCCTCACCCTGCATGCGCAGCCCGAGGATGCTCTCGACGCCGGCCCGCTGCATCCACCCAGCCGAACCAGTGTACCAGGTCCAGCCGCCGCGCCCGACATGTGGCGGTGCGGCATAGATGTCAGCAGCGACCACATAGGGTTCCACCTTGTAGCGGTGGACGTCGGCGCGGCTCCGGGCGTGGTTGATCGGGTTGAGGAGCGAGAATAGCCCGGTTGCTTTGTCGCCATCACCGAGCGCCGCAAAGGCCATGACGGACCACAAAGCGGCGTGAGTATATTGGCCGCCGTTCTCGCGGATGCCGGGCGGATAGCCCTTGATGTAGCCGGGATCGAGTGGCGTCTTGTCGAATGGCGGCGCAAACAATAGTGCCAGTTTATCCTTGGAGCGGATCAGTTCGTCTTCGACCGCGGTCATGGCGCGGGCGGCGCGGGCCCGGTCGGCTGCGCCAGAGATCACCGCCCAGGACTGGGCAATGGAATCGATCCGACATTCCTCGCAAATCGCCGAGCCGAGTGGCGCACCGTCGTCGAAATAGCCGCGCCGGTACCAGTCCCCATCCCATGCCTCGCGCTCGAGTGACCCGCTGAGCGCAATGGCGTGAGCGCGCCATGTCGCGGCATGAACCGCGTCGCCGCGCGCTTCGGCGAAGGGCGCGAAGGCGGTGAGCGTCGTACAGAGGAACCAGCCGAGCCAGACGCTCTCGCCCCGGCCATGCTCGCCGACGCGGTTCATGCCGTCGTTCCAGTCGCCGGTGCCGATCAGAGGCAGGCCATGGCCGCCCAGCGCCAGGCTCTGGTCGAGGGCTCGGGCGCAGTGTTCGAACAGAGTGGCGGTCTCCTCGGAGAGGACAGGCTGGAAGAAGCTTTCGTGCTCGCCCGCATCGAGCCGCTGGCCTTGCAGGAATGGCACCACCTCGTCGAGGACGGCGACGTCTCCAGTCGCTGCGACGTAGTGGGCAGCGGCGTAAGCAAGCCAGGCACGGTCGTCGGAAATCCGCGTGCGTACGCCCTGGCCGGAATGTGGCAGCCACCAATGCTGGACGTCGCCCTCAACGAATTGCCGCGCCGCCGCCCGCAAGAGGTGCTCGCGCGTCATCCGCGGGCGCGAGGCGGCGAGCGCCATGCCGTCCTGGAGCTGATCACGAAAGCCGTAGGCGCCGCTCGCCTGGTATAGGGCGGAACGCGCCCAGATGCGGCAGGCGAGCGTCTGGTAGAGGAGCCAGCCATTGAGCATGATGTCCATCGGCCGGTCGGGCGTTTTTACCTCGACCGCACCCAGGACATCGTCCCAATAGCGAGCGACCTCCGCCCGCACCGCATCGAGATCGGCAGCGCGGTAGCGCGCGATCAAGGTCCGCGCCTCTTCGGCGCTGGCAGCTTCGCCGAGGAAAAAGACGAGTTCGACCTTGCCGTTCGGCGGCAACTCTATCCTGGTCCGCAGCGCCGCGCAGGGATCGAGACCGGCCCCGACGCGGTTGGAGAGTGGTGCCGCTCCGATGAGTGCCGTCGGTCTGGCGAGCGTGCCGTTGCGGCCGATGAACTCCCGCCGGTCGCCCGTCCAATCCGTCTGGCGCCCGCCAATGTCGGCGAATGCAACGCGCGACCCGAAGGCCGCGTTCCATGGATTGCGGGCGAACATTGCACCGGTGCTGGAATCGATCTCCGTCGTCACGAACGGAACGGAGGCTTCCCGCGACGGCCCGAGAACCCATTCCGCATACGCGGTCACGCTGAGACGCCGCAGGCGTTTCGACGTATTGCGGAGTTCGAGGCGCGAGATCTTGATCGGGTCTTCGATCGGAACGTACTGGAGGAGATCGGTCTCGATCCCGTGCGCCGAATTCTCGAAGCGGCTGTATCCCCGGCCGTGGCGGGCGATATAGGTGGCCGCCTCATCCCTGATCGGCAGGGCCGTCGGGCTCCACAGTTCACCGGTATCCTCGTCGCGCAGATAGAGCGCCTCGCCTGGTCGATCGCTGACCGGGTCGTTCGACCAGGGCGTGAGCTGATTCACGCGACTGTCGACTGACCAGGTATAGCCGCTGCCTTCGGTAGCCACCTGAAAGCCAAAGGCAGGATTGGCAACGACGTTGATCCAAGGAGCGGGCGTCGATTGGCCGGGGCCGAGGATTGTCACATACTCCCGTCCGTTGTCGGCGAAGCCGCCAAGCCCGTTGAAGAACTCGAGGTCCGGCAGGGAAGGCGCAACTCGCGGCTTCGAACCAACGAAACCCTGCTTTGGCAGGAAGCGGGCGCCTGCTCTGGCCACCGGTACTCGGTCGAGCAAATCGGAAAGGCGCCCACGTTGGCCGACGAGCACGACGCGCGCCACCGACGCGAGAAGAGCGCGTGCCTCCGCCGAAATCAGATCGGCGCGCACCATGAAAACCCGGCCGGCCGGCCCGCCTTCTCCAACCTGCACCCGGGCCTGGCTCGTGCGGATAAGGGCCTCGAGCGCGATCTGAAGATCCTGGACATAAGAGGACGCGCGCTCGTTCAGGATGACGAGGTCGACGGCGAACTGCTTCATCCGCCAATATTCGTGCGCCTGCAGCAGTTCGCGCGCGATATCGAGGTTCTCGGTGTCGTCGATTCGCAGAAGCACGATCGGCAAATCCCCGGAAATCCCCAGCGGCCACAGGCCCGGTTGTCCGCCGCCGCCGCGCCGGATCGTGTCGGACGACGGGCGTAATGTCGGCGCGGCATAAAGTACGTGTCCCGCCAAACGCTGGAACAGGTCCGCTTCGCCCGGATCGATGCCAAGGTGATGGAGTTGTACCTGTGCCTGGGTCCACGCCAGCGTAGCCGCCCGCTCGAAAGCCGTGATATCCCGATGCTTGTCGATGAGGTCGAGCATTGCCTTGCGGGAGGACGCAACCGCCGTCCAGAAGGCGATGCGCACAATTGTGCCGGGAGCGACGCTTATGCGGCGGCGCAGGGCAAAGACCGGATCGAGCACCGTGCCGACCGTGTTCGAGAGCGGCCGACCGTCGATCACCGCGATGGGTTTTCGAACGGAGCCGCCGCGGCCGAGGAACCGCGCCCTGTCGGTCTCGACTTCCGGTTTGCCCAAAGCTTCGCCGTCAACGACGGCGAGGTGCGCGGCCCAGATCTCGGGCTCGTTCGGCGCACGCCGTCGCCGCGTCGCCAGGATGGCGCCGACATCGGCGAGGTACTCGGTTTCAACGAACAGCTTGGAAAAGGCTGGATGGGTGACATCAGCGGCCTGTGGCGCCAGCACGATCTCGGCATAGGAGGTGACATCGATCTCTCGCACGCTGCTGCCGGAGTTCGAGATTGAGACACGACGTACCTCGCCATCGTCTTCCGCCGAGACAAGCACCTCCAACGTCGTGGTCAGCGTTCCGTCGCGGCGCGCGAACTCCGCGCGGCCTTCATTGAACGCGACGTCGTAGTCATCGGGCTGTGCACCGCTCGGCTGGAAGCCGGCCGACCACACGTCGCCGCTGCCGACGTCTCTGAGGAAGACGTAGGAGCCCCAGTCGTCGCATGTGGCGTCCTCCCGCCACCTGGTCACCGACAGATCCTTCCAGCGGCTGTAGCCCGAGCCGGCGGCCGTAAGCATCACCGCATAGCGTCCGTTCGAGAGCAGGTGCGTGGCCGGTGTCGCGCCGTGCGCGGTGGCAAACCCCCGGCCGCCGGGTGACTCGAACTCCCGGATCTTGGCGCCCGATTTCGCCTCCGTTGCCCAAGGACGGACCACCGTCACGTCACGTGGCGTGCGCTCCTGCAGGAGCAGCTCAGTCGCCTGGACCATGGGCTCGGCATGAAACCGTGCCCGCATCGCGCCATCCATCAACACGTTGCCAATGGCGACGATTGTCATGCCCTGGTGGTGTGCCATGAAGGCCCGAACGACTGCGACACCTTTACCCTCCGGCACGCGGACCGGCGTGTAGTCGAGGCCCTCGTAGAAGCCGTAGCGGCCGCGCGCGCCGGCGTCGGTGAGCCGGGCGAAATTGCGGGTCGCGGCGCGCGGATCAACCATCGATGCGAGCGCGGTCGCATAGGGCGAGATGACGGCGCTATCCCCGAGGCCGCGCTTCAGCCCGAGACCGGGGATCCCGAAGTTTGAGTATTGGTAGTTGAATTCCAGATCACGGGTGTTGTAGGCAGATTCAGATATTCCCCAGGGCAGGCCGAGCGTGGCTCCATAGTCGATTTGGCGGCGCACGATCAGCTGGCTCGTGCTCTCGATCAGGCTGCCGGCTGGCGCGCGCATGATGAGCGACGGCATTAGATACTCGAACATCGATCCGGACCAAGAAATCAGCGCGGCACCGTTTGCGACCGGCGTCATCGCGCGACCGAGGCGGAACCAGTGGCGCACCGGGACGTCGCCCTTGGCGATTGCCATGAAACTCGCGAGCCGCGCCTCGGAGGCGAGGAGATCATAGCAGCTCGGATCGAGCGTACCCTCAGGCACCCGGTAGCCGATCGAGAGCAGCTTGCGGTCGCGGTCGAGCAGAAACCCGAACTCCATCGCCAGCGCCGTCGCCCGAGCGGTTTCTTCGAGGACCGTGAGGCGCGCCTCCACGGAGGTGGCTGCGTCTGCCGACTGATGAAGATCACGGCGGTGGGACTCGATCGAACTCCGGGTCGCCTCCGCCCAGAATAGCAAGTCAGCGCCAGTGTTGTCCCCTCGTTCGATCGCAAGCGCGCGAGCGATATCGGCCATCGTCTCGGCCTGGGCGCCAAGACCTGCGAGCTGTTCGGCGATGTCCTCACCGTTCGCGGGCGCCCGTCGCGCGCCGGCAATGAGCACGGCGTGCGCGTCGTCGAACTGGTGCCAGGTTACCGTCTGTGTTCGCCGTCCGTCGCGCAGGAGGTCCGCCTCGTCACGCGCAAGCTCGAGAGCGTCTCCGATACCCGCAAGACGCCGCGCATCAGAGAGGGGCAGACCGCGCCACTCCCGGCACGTATTGGCGAGTGCGATCAGGTGCCCGGCCAAGTTGCCACTGTCGACGGAGGAGACGTACTGGGGATCGAGCGGCCGTAGATCCCGCGTGTCGTACCAGTTGTAGAAATGGCCACGGAAGCGCGCGAGGCCCCTCATGGTAGCGAGCGTTGCCTCCAGCCGTCCGACCGCCTCGATGGTTCCTATCCATCCGAAGTCGTGGGCGCTCACCACCGATAGGAGATAGAGGCCGAGATTGGTCGGCGAGGTCCGATGGGCAAGTACCGGCACCGGGTCTTCCTGGAAATTGTCCGGCGGCAACATGTGATCGGTCGGCGTCACAAATCTCTCGAAGAATCGCCAGGTCCGTCGTGCGGTCAGCCGCAGGGTTCGCAAGTCGGCGTCCGAGACTGGCAACCGGCCTGCCACTAGTGGCGACAGACTCGCCCAGCGCGCGACAGCCGGCGAGGCGATCCAGAGCGCGGCGAATGGCGCCGCCAGCAGCCACGTCCCATGATCTGAAAGCCAGGCGACATCCATTGCCAGGACGCCGACGACGACCGCGCCAGCCATCCGGCGATAGAAACCGCGGAAATCGAGACGGGGACTGATCATCGCCTGCGCCGCCGAAACCCATTCGAGCAGATGCCGGCGGGTGACGAAGAGACGGACCAGGGTTCGTCCGATCGCGTCACCCATCAGCCACGCCTGATGGGCGAGCAAGGTGACCAGCAGGCCCGACTGGGTCAAAGCTAGGTGGAAATCGGCGCCGAGCGCGCGAAGATGGCTGCGCGCCGTGGTCCCGGCTCGGCGCGGCACGATGGCCGCGATGACGGGGATAAGGGTAGGCAGCATGACGGTTGCGAGGATGAAAAGGGTCCAGACGGCCGCGGCGTCGAATTGCAGGGACCATCCCCACAGCAACGCAAGGACGGCGGCCGGGGCTGACATGGTGCGACGCAAATTGTCGAGCATCTTCCAGCGGCCGACCGCCGGAATTGCACCGAACCCCCGATCCGCGCTGGCGTTCGGGCCGCGGCCAAAGATCCACGGCAGCAATTGCCAATCGCCTCGCGCCCAGCGGTGGTGGCGTTGCGCGGCAACGTCGTAGCGGGAGGGAAACTCCTCGATGACCTCGACATCGGAGGCAAGTCCAGCGCGGGCGAACACACCCTCAAACAGATCGTGGCTAAGGAGCGTTGAGTCGGGCACCCGGCCGGCGAGAGCAGCCTCGAAAGCATCGACGTCGTAGATGCCCTTGCCGGTATAGGAACCTTCTCCCAACAGATCCTGGTACACATCGGAGACTGCGGCGGCGTAGGGATCGATGCCGCTCATGCTTGAAAAAACGCGTTGGAACAGCGAACCCTCGCGGCCGACCGGCAGAGAGGGTGTAACCCTTGGCTGCAATACCGCGTAGCCTTCCACGACCCTGGCGGCGTCGGCATCGAAGCGGGGCCAATTTAGCGGATGCGCCATCTTGCCGATCAGGCGGCGCACCGTATCTCGCGGCAATTTCGTGTCGGCGTCGAGTGTAATGACGTAACGGACGTCCGTAGGCACGGCGGGCTGCTGTCCGTCGGGATTGAGGAACGTCGTGTCGGTCGCGCCGCGCAGTAGTCGGTTCAACTCGTGCAGCTTGCCGCGCTTGCGCTCCCAGCCGATCCACCGCTCCTCGCCGTCGTTCCAAACGCGCCGGCGGTGAAGCAGCAGGAAGCGGTCACCGCCCAGCGCTCGGACATAGCGCCGGTTGATCTCTGCGATGCCCTTCACTGCAGCCGCGAGAAGCTTCTCATCCCCCTCGGCGTGCTCGGTCGCCGCATCAACCCAGTCGGAGAGCAGCGCGAAATAGAGGTCGCCTTCCGGACTTGCGAGATGATGAATTTCCAGCCGCTCGACTTGCTCATCTATCGCCTCAAGTGTCGTCAGAAGCGTTGGCACCACCACAAGCGTGCGCAGATGCGGAGGCACGCCGGCGCGAAGTGCCAGAGCGGGCAGGGGCGTAGCGCCGAAGCTGCGCGTCACGCCACGGTTCACCAGCGCGACCGCCGCGTCGATCGCGGGGATCGCCCCCAGGGCGCCGAGTATGCCCAGCCACACCCAGTCAAGCCCGGTTTCGGCAAGCACGACGAGAGGTAACGCAAGAAGGAGAGCGGCGACAGCGCCGCCAGCGCTCACGTAGCCGCCGATGCCAAGCCCGCGGCCGATGCGCCCCAGCCGGGCGCGCAGCGGCAGCCGGAAGCCGATCTCCGCTTCGAACGCAGGGCGACCCCCAGTGAGGAGATGAAAGCCTGGATCGCCCCGGCGGCCACCCTCCATGCCCGCTTCCCCGCGCGCGGCTTGCTTCGCCGACAGGACAGCGCGGCGGGCGATGTCGATCTCCGTGAGCCTGGAACCGCGCGCCAGCTCCTCGATGGCGCTGCGGTAAAGGTTGCGAGTCGGGAAATCCATGTCCCGAAAAGCGCTGTCGGCGGCGAGTACGTCGTCGAGGAGGCTGATGCGCTCGAACAATTCCGTCCAATCGACATCGGAGATCAGGCGTATGCTGGTTATGATGTTGCGCACCGTGACGCTCCCGGTGCCTTGCCTCTGGTGTTCGTCGCGCACCACCGCATCAGTCGTCGTTTCCTGCGCCGACAGGCGTTGGTCGAGCCAAGTAAGTGCAGGCGTAATTCTCGGATCTTCGTCGCGCAACCTATGCACAAGCTGAACCGCGAACGCGTCCGACAACGGTGTGCGCTGATAGTCTGCGAGCGCAACCGGTACGGGTTCGGCCGTGCGCCCACCGACGCCCAACAGGCGATCGGCCAGAGCGTCCGCGTCCTGCCGTCCGGCGCGACTGCGTACGATCCGCTCCGCCAACCGCCTGAGGTTCTCGACAAGGACGATCCGCAACGTGATCGCAACCGCCCAGAGTTCGCTGATCGTGAGAGGCGCAACCTCCTGATAGGCCCTCACGAAGCGACAGAGCATTTCGGGATCGAAGCGGCTGTCAGTGTGGGCGACGTAAGCCCAAGCCACCCCGAGCACGCGCGGGTACCCGGCGAGCGGCCCGTCGGCTAGCTTGGGCAGTTGCCGGTAATAGCCGGGCGGGAGATCTGAGCGGATTGTGCGAATCTGCCTCTCGACGAGATGATAGTTGTCAATCAGCCATTCCGCCGCCGGGGTGATCGCTCGTCCCTCATCGATCGTCTTGGCGATGGTGCGATGAGCATCGAGCAGCACCGCCGCGTTGTCAGCGAGCCGGCTCGCCAGTGGACGGCCCCCGGTCCGCTTCGGTGTCACCGGCTGCGCGGCCGCGAGGCTCCGCGCGTGCTCCTCGAGGCGGTCGACGCTGAAAAGCTCGCCGCGAATCGGCTCTCGATTGTCCCAAGGTGACGCCAAGTGTGCGCGGCCCAGGACACGGCGAAGGAGCATGGTCAAATGAGCCTTTCTGCGACGCGTTGCGCGCGCTGGGCCTATCGGCTCAGTTGGGATCGGAGAAAATGGGTCGCAAGCGAATTCACCGGGTTGACGGCTCACCGTAACACCCATGAGAGCTGGTCGCCAAAGCGCGGCGTACTTCAGGCCACGCCTGGGAGTCTGGGTGACTCTTCCGGGGCGGCGGCGTTTGCGGCGTTCGCAGACCTGGATCGATCAAGCCTTTGTCGGCTCCCCGGTGACGGCTGAATCGTTAATCTCGCGTTCCTTAGCAGGATCGTTCACGTCGCGGATTCGGCGTGGCCGAATGACCGCGTCACGTGACGGATCGCCACCCAGCCGACAGTTTCCATTGATTGCGTCCGGCTCGGTCACATTGGTGCTCTTGATTGCGTCAAATGACCCGAGAAAAGCAGGAACGTGCCCCAAAGAGCTGACGCAGGGCTAGCCCCAGTTTCGCGCGATAAGAGTACGGATTTGGACTGCCGGCGGCAATCCGCTGTCCGGGTTCAGGACAAATGAGACCGCGGGGTCTTCGCGGTGAGGGCCCGCAATGGAGCAGACCCGCTCTCTACGCCCTTGCGATTTCAGACGACGTCGGTGAATATCGCGACAAGGACGATGCTTGTTACCGGCACACCAAGCAGCCAAAGAATAGCAGCCCCCATTGCGCGGCCGCCGCGCTCCAGAGGGCTAAGGTCTTTCGCGAGCCGCAGATCGATCGCTGGACCCTATTCCTTGGTCGCACGGTGGCCGGTAATGCTCCCTATTCGAATGCGAAAGTAGAGGGGCACCATCGGGCGTTCCGCACCCCCGAGAACGGTCTCGACGTAGCCTGGCTCCCACCACAGCTTATGCTTTTGGAGCAGCGACCAGGCTAGTTGGCGCATGTCCCTCGTCTCCGACGTATCGGAAAATTCCTCGTACCGACCAGAAACGATGACGCTCTCCCATTGTTGCGCACTGTCAATCTCATCGACTTCGACGGCAACCAGCGGGTTTTCACGCATCCACTCGATCTTTTGACCGATCGTTGTGGCGCAATACAGACTGTTCTCGTGATAGGCGAAGAATATGGGAACCACATATGGCTGGTTCGCTCTCGCGCAGGCGAGCCGCCCGAGACGGATGCGGGTTAGCAGGTCCAGACTGGCCTGCTTTGTCAGTTCTCGGATGACCATCGTGAGCTTCCCGAGTTTCGGCACTACGGCCGAGCATTGATCTTACAGCGCCGCGGAACGGTTGGTCGAGCACAGCGCATCAGCCTTTGATGCAATTGCGCGCGACGCCGACAGCTCCCATTGGTCACGAGTCGCGCGGCGTCTCGCCCCGGGGCGCTTTGCTGTCTTCGGCCAACCACCCCCCGGTGAAGCCCGCTCGCCGCAAGCCCGTCTTGATATAGGAACAGTTTCGCATCAATCGCCACAGCAGGCTGCTACGATAGTTCTCGATCATTAAGACGATCGGTCCTTGGTTGAGCCCGAAATGCCAAGGCGACACCCACCAACCATAAGGATTACCCGGCTCTCCTGGATGTGTGGGATTAAACGCGGCCTTGAAGCCGTACCGGTTAAATTTCGTCAACTTCGCCTGGTGAACACAGAAGTCGAGCGTGGGTAGTACGATTTCGGGCGCAAATGGTAAGGATGCAACGACCGCCCAGGGTGCGAGCGTGCCATCATCGGGTCCGTATGGCACACCGCGCCCCAGATAATCGTAAAACGTGCGCTCAAGGCCTTCCAACTTGATCGTGCTGGGACCGGGCCCCTCGCTCGCGGTAATTCCCCAACAACAGTCATGATAGCCGGCGAACTTGAGCGGGTTCTCGATCGCATAGCGTTGCTGCACATAGGCGGCACGTCGGCTGTTCTCGAAGTAGTCGATACCTTTGACGCGCATGAAGGCGTCCTGAATTCCGCGAAAGTCAATCCAGACATGCGAGAGCTGATGGATAAATAACGGCCCGGCGTAAAGATATTCTTGTCCGTAACAGTGTTCCCACCGGTAAGTGGAGGCCCACGCTGCGTAGCTCTGCTCGGGCAGCGGATGAGTCGGCGAGCCCAGACCCAGGATATACAGCAGCAGCGCCTCGTCGTAGCCTTCCCACCGGTAGTTGAGGAAGCCGCCTTCTGGCTTCCAGCCGTGCGTCACCGTTGCACCTTGGTTTTGCGCCCATTGCCAATCGGCGCGGCGATAGAGCGCGTCGCCAAGGGTGCGGATTTCACTCTCGTCGGGTGTACTGGCGTCGAAATAAATCCCCGCCGTCAACGCGCCGGCCAGCAAAAAAGCGCTATCCACTGTCGACAGTTCGCATTGCCAGACGCGACAGCCGGTCTGCATGTCGAGAAAATGATAGTAAAATCCCTGGTAGCCGGTTGCGTCGGGCTCGGGGCCTTGCGGGCTGTTCCAGAAAAAACGCAGCGTCGCAAGCGTTCGCTCCACCGCGGCGGCACGTGATATGAATCCGCGCTCTACCCCGACCGGATACGCCGCCAACGCAAGGCCGGTGGCGGCGATGCTCGCGGGCCAATCCGAGGCGGTCTTGTCGATCACGAGCCCGTTGGCGGGATTCGTCTCATGCACGAAATAGTCGAAGGTTTCGCGCTGCAGGGTTTCCAGCTCCGCTTCACCGATCGGCCGTCTGGTGTTCATGAGTTCAACAGTAATCGGAGGGGCGCCTCTCTCCCCCGATGAGGGGGCGGCCCAGACTACCGCGCCAAGCCGGTCTGGAGAAGGTACGACGCGCGCGGAGAAGCTCGGCGCGCGTTCGCACAAAGATGCCGATTTCGGACGCGAGGATCGCGCCTGACATGGCAGATCGGATGAACGCTGCCACTTTGCCCATCTCCTCGTCCGGATTACGCCAAAGCACGACTTCGGGCAGCGGGCCATTGAAAACCGAGACGGTGGAGCGGCAATCCTCCTCCGCGCCGCCAAAAGTAGCAAATTGGTAGCAAATAGGGGGTAAACCCAATGGGGTCGCCCACAGCCTGAACGCCGAGCTAATGGCAATTGGTCATCTTGCGGGCTATGACCTTGCCGAGCGGCGTCAGGTCGCTTGTGGACCCTTTCACTCGATCTCGCCGATGGTGCGACGTCTCCTCATTCGAGGAGTGGCTGTTGCCATTGGCTTGGCGTGGGGCGCAGTCGCTGACGCGGCCTCGTTGCAATGGGACGCGAACGGCGCCGCCGCGGGCGCCGGCGGCGCGGGCACCTGGAACACCACCACCGCACTCTGGTTCAATGGCGCCAGTTTTCAGGCGTGGAGCAACCCGGCACTCGATGACGCCGTCTTCGCCGGGACGGCCGGCACCGTAACGCTCGGCGGCGCGGTCACCGCCCACGGTCTCACGTTCGACACGACCGGATACGTCGTAACCGGCAACACCCTCACACTCGGCGGGGTCAGCCCGACCATTAGCGTTGTGTCAGGCGGCAGCGCAACCGTCAGCTCGATCGTCGCCGGCACGGCCGGGCTGACTACAGCCGGCCCCGGGACGCTCATTCTTACCGGCGCGAGCACCTACTCCGGCATCACGACGATCAGTGGCGGGACGCTGCAGATCGGCAACGGCGG
>JBBECE010000016.1:47624-100887 GCA_040881985.1 Cucumibacter sp. | reverse complement strand
CGCTCATCCTTACCGGCGCCAGCACCTACAGCGGCATCACCACGATCAGTGGCGGGACGCTGCAGATCGGCGACGGCGGGACCACCGGCAGCCTCGCCGGCGCCATCGTCGACAACGCCACGCTGGTCTTCAACCGCAGCGACGCACTGACCTATGCCGGGGTGATCAGCGGCACCGGCGGCCTCACCCAGGCGGGGGCCGGCACCCTGACCCTGACCGGCGCCAATACCTACACCGGCAACACCACGATCAGTGGCGGGACGCTGCAGATCGACCGCAGCGACACCTCAACCTATGGCGGGGTGATCAGCGGCGGCGGCGCCCTCACCAAGAGTGGCGCCGGTACGCTGACGCTGACGGGGAACAGCAACGCCTACTCCGGCATCACGACGATCAGTGGCGGGACGCTGCAGATCGGCAACGGCGGGACCACCGGCAGCCTCGCCGGCAACATCGTCGACGACGGCGCGCTGGTCTTCAACCGCAGCAACAATCTGACCTATGCCGGGGTGATCAGCGGCGGCGGCACGCTCACCAAGAGCGGCGCCGGCATGCTGACGCTGACCGGGGACAACATCTACAGCGGCGGCACGACGATCAGTGGCGGGACGCTGCAGATCGGCAGTGGCGCCACCGGCAGCCTCGCCGGCGACATCGTCAACGACGCCGCGCTGGTCGTCAACCGCACCGGCACCTTGACCTACGACGGGGTGATCAGCGGCGGCGGCACGCTTACCAAGAGCGGCTCCGGGACGCTCATCCTTACCGGCGCCAGCACCTACAGCGGCATCACCACGATCAGTGGCGGCGGTCTGTTGGTGGACGGCTCAATACTCGGGCCGGTGGCCGTGTTGCCCGGCGCGTTGCTTGGCGGGGTCGGCAGCCTCGGCACGACCACCATCGACGGCGCGTTATCCCCGGGTAATGCGATTGGCACGCTTACGATCAATGGCGACCTGAGCTTCGGGGCCGGCGGCGCCTATCTGGTCGAAGTCGCGCCGACCTCGGCCGACCGCACCAATGTCGCCGGCGTTGCATCGCTCGGCGGCACCGTGCAGGTTACCCACAACATACCGGGCACCTACGCGCCCGGTGTCCTCTACACCATCCTTTCGGCCGATAGCCTCAGCGGTTCGTTCGCGGGGCTCGACTCGGATTTCGGTTCCTCTGCCTTCATCGCACCCGCGCTGACCTATGACGCGAATAACGTGTATTTTTCCCAGGCTCTGGTGGCCAGCTTCGCGAGCGTCGGGGAAACCCGCAACCAGATCGCAACGGGCGCGGCAGTCGATACCCTCGGCTTTGGCAATCCGGTTTTCGATGCCCTAGTGTGGGGTACCGCCGATGACGCGCGGACAGCCTTCGACGCGTTGTCCGGCGAGATCCATGCCAGTGTCGCCGGCGGACTACTTGACGAGTCGCACAATCTGCGGAACGCGATCACCGGGCGGCTGTCCCTGGGCTGTGCCGGCAGTCGGCTTTTCCCTCCCGCCCCGGCAGGTCCCGGCACGCCCGACTTCAGCGAATCGGGCAGCGCACCCTGCTTGCTGGACCGTGAGCCCGCATGGGAGACCGACTACCATGCGTCTGGCGCAACGCCGGAGCGCGGATACGCGATCTGGACCCAGGCGATCAGCGCCCATGGGTTTGCCAATAGCGACGGCAACGCAGCTTCGCTCAAGAGCACACTGGGCGGGGTTTTCGTCGGGCTCGACGCTGCCTTCGGCGGCGATTGGCGCCTCGGGGTTGCAGGCGGCTATACCCAGTCCGGGTTTGACGTTCCTGATCGCGGCTCGATCGGCTCAAGCAAAAACTTTCAGCTGGCGCTCTACGGCGGGGGCCGGCTCGGCCCGCTTGGCTTGCGGCTCGGAGCGACGCACGCTTGGCACGTTCTCGACATTGCTCGCACCATCGTTTCTCCGGACTTCACCGCGGCGACCACGGCGCGATACGATGCGTACACGGATCAGATTTTTGGCGAAATCGGCTACGGCATCGCGCTCAAGAACTCGACGCTTGAGCCGTTTGCCGGCCTCGCCTATGCAAGCTTCGGCAGCGACCGGTTCACCGAGGTCGGTGGGCCGGCGGCGTTGTCCGGCAACAGTCAATTCGATGCCGCGTTTGGCACCCTCGGCATTCGCGCCGCGACCACGATCGCGCCGAGCGATCTGATGCGGATTAGGCTTCACGGAGCGGCTGCCTGGCGACACACTTTCGGCGACACCACGCCGGAGGCGACGGCGGCCTTTCTGGCCGGCAGCGCGCCGTACTCGATCGGCGGTGCACCGATTGCCAAGGATGTGCTGGCGATCGATGCGGGGTTCGATTTCGCCGTGGGCCGCAACGCCAGACTTGGCCTTGCCTACACCGGGCAGTTCGCTCCGAACGCGCAGGACCAAGCCCTTAAGGTCAGTTTCAACTTGCGGTTCTGAATTGACATTTCCGAAAACCCGATCGGAAAGGGGCGTTGCCAAACTGCGCCCCGACTGGCGTTTTCGGCCAATGACGCCAGCTGCGCCGAACCGGGCGATCACTGTGCAAGGATCTTGCGGGCTCGAGAGGTGGGGTCAAAACATTGTTGCAGGCCGGTTTTTTCGTTATGGGTTCGGGCGACGCGGTTACTCGTCAAGCTACCGGATTTCGCCAGTGACATTGCAAATTGGACTTTGGCGTTTGATTACGCTCGCTTGGCTGTTCGCAGCAAGTTGTGTCGGGACGGTGGCGCAGCAGGCACCACTTGGCGACGCAGGGCCCGTCGCCGGTGCTGTCGCAAGCCAGCCGCCTTCGTGGTCAGTTGGATGCGCCGCCACGGAGCGCTCGGCTGCGCTCAACTGCGCCGTCGAGCAACGCGTATTCGTCGCCAACGGCCAGATGGTCGGTTCCATTTCGGTGCGCGTGCCCGGCGACGCGACGGGGCCAGTCATGATGGTCACCACGCCGCTTGGTCTGTTTCTACCGGCAGGGGTCACGATCGCCGTCGATGAAGACGCCGTGCAGACGCTGGAAGTGCAGACCTGCGACGCGCGCGGTTGTTACGTCGAATGGCCGGTGTCCGGAAGTTTGCTCGACAGCATGATCAATGGAAATAAGCTGAATATCGGCTTTCAAGATCTGGCCAAACAGCCGATTACTTTGTCGCTCTCGCTAATCGGCTTTGCCTCTGCGTATGCCATGATCAAATAGAACAAGCCGGGCTTCAGCATCGGCTTCAGTTTTCCGCAACGTTGCCACGAACCCATTGCATGTCGCCGTGCCGGCCCTCTCCGAAATACCGAGACTTGATTGGTCGGCGCCGTCGCAGACAATCGGTATCACGGCTCGCTGAATTTGCACTGGGACGCCTGCCGAAGTGTCCACGGGGATCGCCGTGGTTGAATAGGGCACATCATTGGCGTCAAGAAAACTCCTCAAGGTCGACGCGTCGATCGCCCAGTTGATGTTCTGCGGAACGAAGTCGAACTCGGCAGCCCAGTAGCTGGCGTCAGCGAATGCGACCGCAACCCCCACCACCTGTCCGTTTCGATTGAGGATAGGCCCCCCTGAGTTGCCCGGTTGCAGGGGGGCAGTCAACGTGAACTGGTCGGGATCGTCTCCGAGGCCAAATATTGCGCTCACGACGCCCGACGTGAAATTGAGTTGTTGATTGAGCATGCCGTAAAGAGGGAAGCCCAACGCTGAGACTTCCTCACCCAACAACACTTCGGCGGTCGGCGTTATGGAAAGAAAGGCCGAGGATCGCCCGTTCGACCGAAGAAGCGCAAGATCCTCTTCCCGGTCTTCGCCAATAAGATCGAGTTGCATTCCGCCCGGACCTCTCAGCGCCCCGCAGCCTTCGACCACGTGCCAATTGGAGACAACAAGAGAGTCCGTGACGAAGAAACCAGTGCCGGTAGATGACTGCCGTTCCCGCAAATCCTCATTCGGCACACGCGTTGCTGGCGAATCGTCGTCTTGAAGCGCAGCGGCCTCTTCGAGCAAAGCTGGGACGTTGGTCAGATCGCCGTCGTTTATGTCAAAATCAGGAGAAGTGTCGAATGAAGAAACGACGTAGCGGAAGAGTGTCTCAACGTCGGACGAACCCTCAACATAGATACTCACCCAACCGGCGTCGATCAAATCTGAGCGCAAATAGCTCCATTTGCCTAGCGTCTGCGCAGAACTCACCCATCTTGCGGTTCGGCGCACAGTGTACGTCTGTGCGACGGGAAGCCCGCGAACGATTCCCTCGTGCAGCCTTTCCAGATTCCAAGCGTCGTCCCACCACACTCTGACAAGCAAATCGGCGCCCGAAAACTCAATTAAGTCAGTCCGGGTCTCGTTGAGTTGCACATGATTCTCTGGAACGCCAAAGGAAACTCCCCACTCCTTGAGAGGTATCTCGGACCAGCCGATATTGTCCGATATGTGTGTGGCTTCCAGAATGGCCGAGAGAACGACGGCATTGTTTGCGTGGCTCTCACTCCAGCGTTCACGAGCATAGTCTTGGAGCGCCAGGGCCGAGGCAGCCCCCCATTCCTTGTCCCAAAGCCCCTCGTAGTGCCCCAGGAAAGTGAGTGATCGCTGGATGATGCCGAGTTCTTCAGGGGTGAACGCCAAAGGGCTAAAGGCGTCCGCCAGCCTCGGCGCTGCCACGGCTGCATGCAGCAAGCCGAACCAGATCAGCGCGGTGGTCAACAGAACCCGGCCCAAGCCGTCCACTATCTGCGGTCAGGCGTTATCCAGCAATGGGGGGACGCCCATTGGCGCCGTTCAGGGTGCGTTCAGCTAGAATATCTTACCGTCCCGGACGCCAATACGGCGTGAGCGCTTCGTGTCACACCTGCGGCAAATCGGAGGAGTCCATGAGCGCGAAATCGGCTGTGGTTGCGGCGGCAGTCCTGCTTTGCTTTTCGGCCTCCGCCACATTCGGACAGGCGCCCCTTTACGACATCAGGGCGGAGCTGGCCTATTATCCGGCCGGTAGCGGCACATGGGTCGTGCAAATCAGGAATGTCGGGCCGACCATTCCGGGGCCGGTCAAGGCGGAATACTACCTCTCGATCCCGGCCGGCGCCCAGATCGTTCAGTGGAATCTCAACCAGATGCAGTGCGCGCCAAGCCCCCCACTCGTGGGAAATGTGACGATCGTCTGCACGAAGACGCTTCCGGGCGCCTGGGCGGCGGGGACGATCTTGTCCAATCAGCTTTTCTACGCCTCCTTCCGGCGTCCCGGGGCGGTTCGGCCGCAGGCCTGCGTCAGGACACTCCTCTTCCGGCCTGACAGCGCCGGCAACTTCCAGGTCGCGCCGGAAACTGCCACGATCAACAATGCGACCTGTGCCTGACTCAACGGGTTTGGCAGCTGGGTTCAATCGACTTTCAGGATTCCCGGTCGGGCTGAACCCGGGTTCAGTATCATCCGGATCGAGTGGTTCGGAGTTCAGTGGTTCAATTTAAAGCGCGGGGCGACCGGACCTTGGATCAGGTCAATTCGAGCGAGTCGTGCTGCTACGCCCTATCGCCCGGTGACCGATACTTGATCGACGAGGCCTTTTTCAGGGCCGCGAGCGTCTCCTCAACGCTCAGCAAGACAGTCGTCTGTATGGAACTCAGCGCTCCGCCCGCGCCAATTGCGAGCGCCGTGGCTGCCATCGAGACGTTATCCGGGGCCTCCCACAAACAATATCCGTCGTGATCGCCGAAGGCATACCAGAAACCGTGCAATTTTCCGCCGACCGCTTCGACGTACTGCTTGGCCGCACCTCGGCGGTCCTCGGGGTTCTTTATGAGCTTCGCCCAAGTTGCTGGCGTGTAGTTGAACCGGGTCAGATAGAAGGGCATCGGTCTTCGTCCTCCGCTTTCCTGCCGCTGGCGGTCAAAGTGCGCCGGATAGGATATCCCCACCGTGCGCCTCGCGCGGCCACGCCGCAAGATCGCTGGTGGATGCGAACGAGCCGGTTCGCCCACACATGACGACGGGCCGCAAAGCGAGGCCGCTGAACTGCTGCGCGCAGCTGGCGCTTTGCACCGCAGGTTGCGCGTAAATCACCTTGCACCGCTAGATCATGAACTCGCGCGAGCGCTTCAGGGCTTGCCGCGCCTCGGCGACAATTCGGCGCACGATCTCTCCGGCCGGCAGGATGTCACGGATCAAGCCGGCGCTCTGTCCCGCCCCAGGAAAGAGTTCGTGCACCCGCCCCTGCGTGAAGACGGGAAGCACTTCGGTGCGCAGTCGTTCCGCGTCGCGCTTCGCCTCCTCCTGTCGGCCTTGCCACGTGTCGATGAAGGGAGTGCGCAACGCACGCAGCACCGTGCCATAGCCAGCGCCGCCGGGCAGGGGCATGATGTCGTTCAAGACCTCCACCCTGACCGCGTCCTCGGCGTCAGCGTCAACAATCATTTGTTTCCACTCGGGGCTGATTTGCGCCTCTTCGGACGCCAGGAACCGGGTCCCGACGTTGACTCCCGCCGCACCCAGCATCAGGGCCGCAGCCAGACCTCGGCCGTCGGCGATGCCGCCGGCTCCCACCACTGGAATCGACCCTGCCGCATCGACGACCTGGGGGATGAGCGCGAGTGCCGCAACCGCGCCCCCGTAGCCGCCGGCTTCACTGCCTTGGGCGATGATCACGTCCACCCCACGCTCAAATGCTTGGTGGGCCTGGGCCACTGTGGTGACTTGGTGAACTACCAAGCTCCCGGCATCGTGCGCTCGCTTGACCAACTCCCCCGGATCGCCGAGGGCGAAAGAGATAACCGCGGGCTTGGCCGCAAGCGTCATTGCAAACGTCACCTCATCAAGTTCGGGGACTAGATGATTCATGGCGAATGGCCGGCTAGTTCGCTCGCGAATGACGGATAGCTGCCGTTCCAGGTCCGCGGGTGGTCGTCGCCAGCACCCAAGGCTCCCCAGCCCGCCGGCGTTTGACACGGCGACAGCCAGTTCCGCCGAACTTCCCATGCCCATGCCCGCCTGGATAATAGGGAACTCGATACCGAGCAGGTCACATAAGGGGGTGTGTAGCGTCACGTGCGCGGTGATGGTGGAAATAGTTTTGGATGCCCCTCAAGCACAAGCCACCTGCCACCAATTTTCTTCATGACCTGTACGACATGGCCTGGCATGGGTGCGCCGCCCTTCGGACGGATTTCCAGACCACACTGCCAAACCGCAAGATCGGGCGTCAGCATACGGACTGTTCCACGCTCCTGACGAACTGTCGCCCCCGCGAGTGGACCGTGAAGAAGTCTGTCATAGGCGGCTTCGAGCGCGACTCGGCCTTGTTGGCGGTCGCCCATGGCGCCGACCCGGACCCCATCCTCGGTGAAGAACGACGCCGTCAGTTTCGCATCGCCCTTGTTCCACGCGGCGGAGAATGCGTCGATCTCGGCAACAATCGCGTCTTCGTCGGTTTTCATCTTATCCTCCCGGGATGCGAGCCAAGCGGCAATCCGCGACACTATCACCAAGCGCGGATGGAAGGCGCGAACAAGGGGCGCCATCTCGGTGGCGCTGGCCGGGCAGAGACACCCGAACGGGCGCGGACGGCCAATTAGCCCAAGTCCTTGTCGGCGAAGCTGGCGGGGGATGCTGGGCTGGCGTGAGCCGAGTTATTGCGGGCCGTCCGAACCTCCGTTTTGGCAATTGCCTTTCTGCAACACATTGCGCTGGATAGACACCTTGGGGTGGCGAACACTTGCGGTCGAAATGCAGAAATGCAAGTTTTGTGAAGGTCTGGAATCCGGGGAGTTGAATCGATGAGAACGCTTAAGACCTTGGTCTTTGCCGCGGCAGCCTCCGTGGCCATGAGCGCGGTGGCGCTGGCGACCGACCTTTATGAGGCGGTCGCGCCTGTCTACGAGGCTGATGAAGGCCACGACTGGGGTGGCTTTTACGTTGGCAAGTTGGGCGGAATTTCTTTCGGCTGGGATTCAGAATGCGGTCGTGATTGCGACGATTCGTTTTTCGGCTTCTCCAAGGTCTTCGGCTACAACTGGGATCAAGGCGATATCATCTATGGCATCGACAAGATGATCACCTTCACCTGGATTGGAGGTCAACAAGAAGATTTTTGGAAGGTTTCCACTCAGAAAATGGGGCGCGTTGGCATCGAGATAACGGACAACGCCATGATCTATGGCGCGGCGGGCCTGGGATGGTCGACCATAATCTGCGATGTGTGCAGTGGGGGCGTTTGGTATGGCGCAGTGGCCGCGGGTCTCGAAGTGGCGGTCGCGGATAACCTTAACTGGCGCACCCACGTTCAGTTTTCCAAACCTCTTCATCCGGATTGGAGCTCGCTGAGCGTGGTCTCGGTCGGCACCGGTCTGGTCTGGCAATTCAACTAGGCTGAGTTTTTCCTCGCAACGCGCATGGCCCCGCTTCGGCGGGGCTTTCTTTTTGGGCAATCGAGAACGCTGGCCGAGCGGTGGCGCCTCAATGAGCGCGGGCGGCGCTATGGCCCTAAGTCCATATCGGCGATTCAGGCCAGATGACTTCAGGCTCGCGAAGGGAGGGCTTCGCTGTGCTGAAACGAGTTCTTGCGGCCTTCGTCCTCGCCGCCCTTTTGGCCGGCAGCGCGGTTGCCGGGCCGTGGGAAGAGGTCGATGCGGTTGCCGCCTTGGTGCGCGGTGATCACGCGAAGGCCGTCCGGCTTTGGAGACCGGCTGCCGAGGAGGGAAATGCCGAAGCGCAGTCCAGCCTCGGCGTGACGTACGCGACCGGCGGGGGCGTGCCGTTGGACATTGTACTCGCTCACATGTGGTTCAACCCGTCCGCCGCGCAGAGCGGTGAGGGCGGCCATAGTGGCAGAGCATAGACAAGAGTAGGAGAATGATATGGCTAGCTGGATTTATGCTGTCCCAAGGTTGGGGCCGAAGCGGAAACCAAAATCGAAGCCAAAAAAGCGGCGGAAGTTTCCACCTTCAAAAAGTCTGCGAACAGTTTCAGGCGGACTGCCATCTCTCGGAAAACGGGCAAGATAGATCAAATTAGGACACTACCTGGCATTGGTCGTGGTGGACGGCGAAACCATCAGGTTCGACGGTTTGGCGGAAGCTCGCGGGGATTCCATGGCGCTGCCTCTAGGTGACTACCTTTCCCCCGGACGCCCTCCAGTCCCGTGCGGGTGAAAACACCGCACCGAGCCTACATCCCCGGTTGACTCGGTCGCGGCCCTGCCATCAACTTCCCGCAAGGGCGGGGGACAAACGCTCCGCCTCGAGGGAGGTAGACCGTCATGCGCAAACTGCAGTTCTCCACGACCGCGGGGCTCGCCGCGTTGCTGGCCGCCGGGGCGGCGCTGAGCCCGCTCCCGGCCGCCGCCCAGGCCGAGTCGGACGACCCGATCCGGATCACGCTGCACGACTGGACCGGTCAATTCATCACCAGCCAGATCATGGGCGAGGTGCTGCAAAAAGCCGGGTACAATGTCGAGTATGTGCAGGCCGACTATATTGCGCAGTTCGCCGGACTCGAAAGCGGCGACCTGCACCTCGCCATGGAAATCTGGGCGACCACCGGCCAGGAAGCACTCGATGCCGCAGTCGCGACCGGCAACGTCGAAAATCTCGGCGAGACCGGCATGCTGGCAAAGGAGGAATGGTGGTTTCCCGAATACATGAAGGAACAATGCCCCGGCCTGCCCGACTGGCATGCGCTGCTCGAACCCGCCTGCGCCGAAGCCTTCTCGACCGCCGAGACCGCGCCGAACGGCCGTTACCTCTCCGGTCCCGTGACCTGGGGCGGGTTCGACGAGGAGCGCGTCTCGGCGCTCGGCCTGCCGTTCGAAGTGGTGCATGCCGGCACCGACGCGGCGCTTTTTGCCGAGCTCGAATCGGCCTATCAGCGCCAGGCGCCGATTATGCTCTGGATCTACGCGCCGCACTGGGCGCCGGCCAAATACGAGGGTGAATGGGTCGAGTTCCCCGAATACTCGGCCGAGTGCTACACTGACCCGGCGGCAGGCATGAACCCGGCCGAAGCCTATGATTGCGGCAAGCCCTTTGGGCCTATCTGGAAGGCCGGCTGGGCGGGCATCAAGGACAAGTGGCCGCACGCCTATGAGATCATCAAGGCGTTCGAGCTCAACAATGACGAGATGGGTGCCATGATTACCGAGGTCGACCTCAACGGCTCGACCGTCGAACAGGTTGCCGCCGACTGGATGGCAGCCAACGAGGCCCGCTGGTCCGCCTGGACCAATTAGGCCCCGGGACAATCCGGCGCACCGCCCTCGCCCGTCATCGCGCGAGGGCGGCGTGCCTTTTCCAGGTACCGGAGCGCGTGTCTCGTGACGCCGCCTGAAACATCGCCGATCAAGCTTGAGTGCCGCTCGGTCTGGAAGGTCTTCGGCGACCGCGCGCGCCGGGTGATCGCGGCCGATGGCGGGGTGCCGAGCGAGGAGACGATCGCCCGCGAGGGACTGGTCGCGGCGGTGCGCGATGTCAGCCTCGAAGTGCGCGCCGGGGAGAACTTCGTCATCATGGGGCTTTCGGGTTCGGGCAAATCGACGCTGGTGCGCTGCATGTCGCGGCTGGTCGAGCCGAGCGCCGGCGAGATTATCTTCAACGGCGAGAACCTCCTGACCACATCCGAAAGGCGGATGATCGAGGTGCGCCGCCACCAGATGGGCATGGTGTTCCAGCACTTTGCGCTGCTGCCGCACCTGACGGTGCTGGGCAATGTCGCCTTCCCGCTCGAGATTCAGGGCGTCAATCGCAGGATCCGCGAGGAACGGGCGCGACTGATGATTGAACTGGTGGGCCTCGGCGGCCGCGAAAACTTCTTCCCGCGCGAATTGTCCGGCGGCCAGCAGCAACGTGTCGGGATTGCGCGCTCGCTGTCGGTGGAACCGGAACTGTGGTTCCTCGACGAACCGTTTTCGGCGCTCGACCCGCTGATCCGCCGCGAGATGCAGGACGAGTTCATTCGTCTGCAATCGGTCGTGAAGAAGACCATCGTCTTCATCACCCATGATTTCGACGAGGCCATCCGCCTCGCCGACCGCATCGCCATTATGAAAGACGGTCGCGTCGTTCAGATCGGTACGCCCGAGGATTTGGTTCTGCATCCGGGGGATTCCTACGTTGCCGCCTTCACCCGCAATGTGCCGAAGGCAAAGGTGTTGCGCGCCGGGGCGCTGGCTGGCCCCGCGCCGGGAGCCGAGATCGTCGGCCGGATCGCCCCGACAGCCACCATCGCCGACGCGGCGCCGATGTTCCGCGGGCCGGCAAGTGCCCTCGAGGTGATCGGGGACGACGGCGCGCCGATCGGCGTCCTCACCCATGCGACGGTCGCCAAAGTGCTGATGGAGGGCTGAGCATGGCGCTGACCCACCCAGCATTTGCCGGCGCCAGGCAAGGCGCGCTGCCGATACATGGGATGGTGATCTGGGGCGTGGCGCTGGGGCTGTTCGTCATCCTCTGGCAGTCCGAGGCGGGCTGGGCCGAATGGGCGCATTTCTATCCGCCGGACGCCGAGATCCCGGCCAAGAGCTGGATCGGCGGCTTTATGGATTGGCTGGTGCACGACGCGACGTTCGGCCTCTTCACCTTTCAGCAGGCGACGCGTTTTCTCGCTTCGATCATCGAGTTTCCCTATGATTTCGTGCTGAGCGTGTTGGCCACGGGGTTTCTCAGCGGCCAGGGTTCGAGCGCGGTTGAGATCGTGCCGCCGCTCTCCTGGATCGCCCTGATCGGGGTAGCGGCGCTGCTCGGCCATTGGGCCGGCGGCCGGAGGCTGGCGCTGCTGGTCGCGGGCTGCATGTTGTTCGTTGCGCTGTTCGGGCAGTGGCGGCCCGCGATGGTGACGCTGGCCTCGATCATTATCGCGGTACCGCTCGGGGCTGCCGGCGGACTTTTCCTGGGCATCCTCGCTTATCGTGTGCCGGCGTTTGAGCGCGCCGTCACACCGCTGCTCGATCTGATGCAAACGATACCGGTATTCGCCTATCTGGTGCCGATCCTCTTTCTGTTCGGCTTCGGGCCGACATCGGCGATCGTCGCAACCATCATCTACGCCATGCCGCCGATGACGCGGCTGACGCTCTTGGCGCTGCGCGGCGTGCCGGCGGAAATCAGCGAGCTCGGGCGGATGGTCGGCGCCACAAAGCGTCAGAGCACATGGAAGGTGCTGGTGCCGGTCGCCATGCCGGGGCTGATGGTCGGGGTCAACCAGGTCATCATGCTGTCGCTCAACATCGTCATTATTGCTTCGATGATCGGGGCGGGCGGCATCGGTTTTGAGGTGCTGAGCGCGCTGCGACGGCTGGATTTCGGGACGGGGATCGAGGCGGGCTTCTGCATCGTGGCGCTAGCCGTGGTGCTCGACCGGCTGTCGCAGGCGGTAGCGCGCAAATTGCAGGATCCCAGCCATGCCGAAAACCGCGCCGTGCCGTGGGTGCGCCGGCATCCCTTCGTTATCGGAGCTCTGTTGCTGGTGGCCGTCACCGGCCTTCTCGGCCTCGTGGCGCCCGAAATCCAGTCCTATCCGGAGGCCTGGCGGCTTTCGAGCGGCGATTTCTGGTCGAAACTGATCGCCTGGATCAACGTCAATTACTTCGACCAGCTGGAAGCGATCAAGAACGCCGTCGTGCTGGGCGTGCTGGTGCCGTTCAAGCGGCTGTTGCTCGATCTGCCCTGGGCCGGCGTCGCCGGACTGATCGCGCTCGGCGGCTGGTGGCTCGGCGGCTGGCGGCTGGCGCTGCTGGTGGGGACGCTGAGCGCGCTGATCGCGTCGACCGGCCAGTGGGAAAAGGCGATGATCACCGTCTATCTTTGCGGCATCTCCGTCGCCTTGGCGGCGCTGATCGGCATCCCGGTCGGCATCCTCGCGGCGGAAAGGAAGCGGCTCTGGCCGATGGTGCAGGCCATCGTCGACACGCTGCAGACCCTGCCTTCATTCGTCTATCTGATGCCGGTGGTGATGCTGTTCCGGGTCGGCGATTTCACCGCCATGCTGGCGGTCATCGCCTATGCCGTCGCCCCGGCGATCCGTTACACCGCGTTCGGCGTGGCGCGTGTCGATCCGGCGCTGATCGAGGCCGGCAAGGCATCGGGCGCGACGCCGTGGCAGGTGCTGACCAAGATCAAGCTGAAGCTGGCGCTCCCCGAGATCATGCTGGGTATCAACCAGACGATCATGCTAGCCCTTTCGATGCTGGTGATCACCGCGCTGGTGGGCACCCGCGACCTCGGCCAGGAGGTCTATATCGCGCTGGCCAAGGCGGACACCGGGCGCGGACTGGTGGCGGGGCTCGCCGTTGCCTTCATCGCCATTATCGCCGACCGGCTGATCTCGGCCGGGGCGCGGCGGGCGAAGTTGAAACTTGGACTGGCGTGATGACCGAGCGCGAATCCCGCATCGCCGTCCTGCCCTGCTGGGGCGAGCGTAGTCTTTTGACAGCGCTGCCTTCGGCGAAGGGTCATCCCGCTCGATCGCGCTCGTCGCGTCATCCACAAACTGGCCGATCATCGGCTGCGGCGCGATCGATTTGAGGTAGGCCCAACGCGCCTCTGGTGGTACCCAAAAGACGAACAGGTCTGAAAATGTAAGACGAGCGGCGCAATCGGAGTAGAGGCGAATCCGGCACCCGTCCGGCCGGTCGATGCAGTTGCCCTGGCGCTGCCGACAATTTGCTGCAGCCAATTTGTATGTCATATTGATGCAGGCGGTGAGCGACGGTTGAAGGTCTGATCGCCACTTCCCGACCTCGGACGATCTGGCTGGGGAGAAATCGGCAAAAATCGGTCGTCGCGGAAATCAGCGCGCCTGAGAAAGGCTGCGGTGGAAGTTATTGGGCGGGTGGGCGCGACCTGAAAGCGAAGGACCATGGCAAGCGAACCCATTGACGCATTGTTTTTGCACAAACCCGAGAATCTGGGGACGGAGCCCACGCGCGGCTACGGTGCCATCCACATCTTCGATCGGTTACGCGACGAGATTCTCTCGCTACATTTACGGCCCGGCCAACTGATCGACGAAGCAAGCCTTGCAGCACGCTTCCAAGTTTCGCGTTCCCCGGTTCGCGAAGCGCTGGTGCGGCTCGCCGCCGAGGGTCTTGTCGAGAGCTTTCCCAACAAAGGGACGATCGTCACCCCACTCAACGTTGACGAGTTTCCGGCCTTCATCGATGCGCTCGAGCTGGTCCAGCGGGCCATCATGCGGCTGGCCGCCCGTCACCGTAGCGAAGAACAGCTCGAGGTCATCCGGGCCGCCCAGCGGGAATTCCGCCGCCGTGTCGCCGCCAACGATGCCCTCGGCATGATCGCGCAAAATGCGGTATTCCACCTAGCCATCGCCGCGGCCGGCGGCAACCGTATCTTGACCGACACCTATCGGCGCATTCTCGACGAGGGCCGGCGCACCTTGCGCCTATACTACCGGTCTTATGGCGACACCTTGCCGGAAGAACTTTGTCACGCCCACGACGCGCAGATCGAAGCGATCGCGGTGCAGGACGAAGATTTGGCGGAGCGGCTCGGACGTGAACACGCCGAGGAAGTGCATCAGCGTTTCCTGCACTATCTCTCGGAGCGCAACACGCGCGACATCGCGGTAGATTTCCCGCTGCGCTAGCAGGCGGGCGCGAATACTTCTCAGTTCAACAAGTCGAAGGCGTCGCCCCAAGTGTCTGCAATTGTGAAGCCATGCGGATAGGGGTCGGCCGGGTCGATGCCAATCTGATGGATGCCGTGAATCCAACCACGCCCGGAAACGGTCGGCACTACCGCCGGCCGGTCGGCGACGGTGGCGTCACGCGCATAGGTGACCTCGAATTTCGACTCGATGATCGAGCGCGCGACAAAGCGGTCTCCCAATTGCGCGGTGCCGCGCGCCGCAGCTACCGCGAGGCGCGCCGCATTACCGGTACCGCAGGGCGACCGATCTATCCGTCCCGGGGGAAGGATAGTCGCGCCCTTGAGTTCGCCGGCATCGTTGCGGCCGATGAACATGGTGTAGGAGATCCCGCTCAGCTCAGGGATTTCGGGGTGCTGCACGGTCAACTGGGCATTGACGGCGCGATGCACCGCCGATCCCGCCTCGACGAGCTTTCTCGCCATTTCAGGGCGGATGTCGAGGCCAAATTGGGCCGGATCGATCAAGGCGTAGAAAATGCCACCAAAAGCGATGTCGAGTGCGATTTCACCGAATCCGGGTACATTCAGTTTTACATCCAGCTGGTCGGCGAAGGACGGTGTCATTTCGAGGGTCACGCGCTCGCATCTGCCGTCGCGGCACTGCGCGCGGGCGACGACCAGGCCCGAAGCGGTGTCAATTCTGATCACCGTCTCGGGTTCGAGCATCGGAAACATGCCAGTCTCGAGCAGCACTGTCGTCAGGCAAATGCTGTTCGAGCCGGACATTGCGTGGGCCTTGTCGCCCTGCAAGATCAGGAAACCGATGTCGGCGTCCGGACGGGTTGGCGGAAAAATCAGATTGGTGCTCATCGCGGCGGTGCCGCGCGGTTCGAAAACGAGAAAACGGCGCAGGCTGTCGTCAACCTCGTTGAGATAGCGCAACTTTTCACTCATCGTGGCGCCTGGTACATCGATGACGCCGCCGGTGACGATACGGCCGACTTCGCCTTCCGCATGGGCCTCCACCATCGACACCGTCCTCGCCCAGCGCATCCGTTCCCTCCCGTTCTCTGCAAAATGACTAGCAAAGTCTGGCCCGTTATCGCAATTGCATTTGTCGACAATTTGCATTCAGGATGCTAGTCAGCACCGGCAGGGCACGAGGAAAAAGTAGATGTGGCAGGGCGTGATTCCCGCCGTCACCACAAAATTCACCGAGGACGGCGGGCTCGATTTCAAGGAAATGGCGCGGTGCTACGAGCTGCAGATGCAGGCGGGCTGCGACGGGCTCATCGCCTGCGGTTCGCTCGGCGAAGGACCGATGCTCAGCCACGACGAGCGGCTCGACGCGCTGAAGGCAGTGCAGGACGCGGCAAAGGGCAAGCCGGCACTGCTTACCGTCGCCGAAGCCTCGACCCGCAACGCCTGCCTGCTGGCCGAACGCGCCGCCCGAGCGGGCGCCTCCGGACTCCTGGTAGTGCCTTCGACGATTTATCACACCAATCGAGAAGAGACTCTGGCGTCGCTCCGTGCCGTCGCCGACGCCAGCGACCTGCCTATCATGGTCTATTCAAACCGGCTCGCTTATCGCGTCGATGTCACCAACGACATGCTGCTCGAACTTGCCGAGGACCGACGTTTCGTGGCGGTGAAGGAATCTTCGGACGATTTGCGACGCACCACCGAGGCGGTGGCGTTGTTCGGCGACAAAATGGCCATTTTCACCGGTGTCGACAACTTCGCCTTCGAGGCGCTTTCGGTCGGTGCGGCAGGATGGATCGCCGGGCTCGTCGTCGCCTTTCCGAAGGAAACGGTCGCCATCTACCGGCTGATAAAGGCGGGCCGCCAGGCTGAAGCCTTGAAAATCTACCGCTGGTTCCGGCCGCTGCTCGATCTCGATGTCTCGACTTACCTCGTGCAGAACATCAAACTCGCTGAAGCGCTGGCGATCGCTTCGAACGAGCGAATGCGTCTACCGCGTCAGCCGTTGACCGGCGATCGTCGCGTCGCGGTCGAAAAGATTGTCCGCGAGGCGATCGCATCGCGCCCTGAATTGCCGATGTAAAGGCGCTTGGCGTCAACCCGACGGAATTGTGCCTGACCAAAAGCGGGAAAGCCCATCGCCGGCGCTCTTGCCGGCCTAACGCATGTGCTCGGACGTGGTAGCCATCTGGGTCCGGAAAAGCTTTTCTTTTGACTTGTAAGTCTGTCGACTATTTGCATACAGTATGGTTGCTGACAAGAAATCGACACGGATTTTCGGAATTGGGAGGTTCTGAAATGCGCATGAAATTGTCGCGCCGCTCGGTTCTGGCGTTTAGTGCGGCGGCCACCTTGGCCGCTGCGTTGAGTCAAGCCGGACCCGTCCTGGCGCAGGATCGCATCGACAAGATCACCTGGGGCATGGGCACCGTTCCTGAGACTCTGTTCATTCCCAATGCCTGGAGTACCGGCAATGGCATCATCATGTCGCTGGTGCAGGAAGGTCCCTTGGCGTTCGGAGACGATCTGTCGGTCATCCCCGGCGTGGGTTCGCAGGAATTCAGGGATTCTACCACCATTGTCTACACGTTGCGCGACGACGTCACGTTCGGCGACGGTAGTCCGTTGACGCCCGCCGATCTGGTGGCGACTTACGAGTTCCACCGCGATCACGCCAATAACGGCTCACAGGTGGGTTTCTTCTTCGACCCGATTGAGTCGATCGAGGTGACCGGCGCCCTCGAAGTCACCGTCAAGCTTTCGGCGCCCAACGTGCAGTTCCAGTACGCAGCCCCGCACATGGCAGGGTTCCTGTTCAAGAAGGAACAGATCGAGGGCGATCGCACCGATCTTGGCGGCGCCGACCAGTTGATCCTCGGCACCGGCCCGTACAGGATTGCCAAATTCGATCCAGGCGAGCGCGTGCTGCTCGAGGCGCGGGACGATTATTGGAACGGCGTCCCGGTCGTCAAGCAGATCGAGTTCGTACGCATCCCAGATGCCGAAGCGCAACTGCTGGCCATGCAGTCGGGTCAAATCGACGGACTCTTTAACATTCGCATTGCCAGCATCGATCAGTGGGAATCGCTGCCAAATGTCGATATCTACGAGGCGCCGTCGGCGTCGACGATGCTGCTCACCCTCAACAACGACACCGCGCCGTTCAACGACGTGCATGTGCGGCGGGCTATCGCCTATTCGGTGGACCGGGAGGGTCTGCTCAACGCCTTGCTCAACGGCAAGGGCGAAGTGCTCAACGCGATCAACCCTCCGGAAATGTGGGCCGGCGTGATGAGCGCTGACGAAGCGCGGTCCTTCTACCGAACGATTCCGACCTATGGATTCGACCTGGAGAAGGCTCGAGCCGAGTTGGCACAATCTGCGGTACCGAACGGCTTCGAGTTCACGGTGCCGGTCGCCAACAACGCTACCGACGCCATCAACGTGCTGCAGAATCTGGCGCAAAACCTTGCTGAAATCGGCGTCACGCTAACGATTGAACAGGTCGATCCCAACCAGTGGCTGACCCAGTTCTTCCAGAGCGGCGCGCCGATGCAGCTGATGACCTATTGGCCCGACTTCGCCGATCCGGTGAACTATCCCGACCTGTTCATGCATTCGCGCAATGCACGGGAGAATGGCCAGAACCAGTCCTACTACCGCAATCCGGTGGTGGACGCGCTGCTCGAGACCGCCAATACGGAGTTCGATCCGGCGGTGCGCAGGGATGCCCTGACCAAGGTGTTCGAGATCGTCAATGACGACGTTGCAGTCGTGCCGATCTACACGCCCTATTCGGCCATGGCGCTCAACAACAAGTACCAGATGACCGGCTACAACTCTTTCTGGTACAATATTCCCTGGGCCGTTCGCGGCTTCGGTCTGAAGTCGTAGCGGTTGCAAGCAAGGCGGGTTGCGGCACCGGCCGCAGCCCGCCGCCACAGTTCCGCTCTGGCGCACAGCGGCGCTGACCGGCCGCACCCCGGGAGTTACATCGATGAGTGCCCAGCTTGACGCCGCCGAGCGGCTCGACAAGCTCCGTTCGATCTCCGATCTCATTTTTGCGCCCACAGGCGACGCGCTCGTCGCCACGATCCGTCAGGTGGGCGGCGAAGGCGAGGACGCTCCAAAACCCCAGATCTGGAGATTCGGACTGGACGGCGCGGTCACGCAACTCACTCATGGCAAATCCGGGGCCCACCGGCCGCGATTTTCAAGCCGCGGCGCCCTCGCCTTCCTCGCCGACCGCGATATCGCCAACAAGTCCGATGTCTATGCGATCGAGGGCGGCCAGGAAGCGAGACGGCTCGGGACGGTTGGCGGTTCGGTCGAGGACTTTCGCTGGACACCCGACGGCAGCGCCATCGTGGTCATGGCCGCCGACAAGGGCGTCAATGGCGGCGTGGTTACCGGTGCGCGGCGCCTATGGTGGGGCGACCCAGAAGACCCCGAAGTGACCACACCCGTAGGCGCAAAAAGGCGGTTGCTGAAAATCAATCTCGCGGACGGGGCGACCAAAGAGGTCGGGCCCGAAGAGCTGACGATTTGGGAGTTTGATCTCGTCGACTCGCGGACGGCCGTTGCCATCGTCTCGCGCGATGCGAGCGAGCGGGGATGGCATCACGCGCTGATCGTGCGCATCGAATTCGCGTCGCGCAGCGCTCAAGCGCTGCACACGCCGCAATGGCAGGTGCAAGGACTATGTGTCGAACCCGGCGGCGCCCGCTTCGTGTTCGCCGAAGGCTGGTCGTCGGATCGCGGGCTGGTTGTCGGAGACATCAAACTCGCCGATATTTCCGGGGGGCCAGTGCGGGGGATTGCCAACGACTGGCTGCCCGGCGTCACCGATTTGCATTGGCGCGATCGCCAGACGTTGATTTTCGCCGGTTGGCGGGGTCTCGGTTCAACTTACGGGGCGCTGCGGCTCGATGGCAGCCCGGAATTTCAACAAACCGAAGTTGAAATAGTCGGCGACAGCGCGTTCGTGTCCCGAACTACGCCCACTCCAGACGGGCGGGGATTGGCCGCAATCCGCGAAGGGGTCGGTGCACCCGCCGAAATCTATCATCGCCGCGACCCTGCTGCGCCGTGGCAACAGGTGAGCTGGCTGAACGGCGACGTGGCGCGGGACTTTCCCAACTATCCTGAAATCCGGACGGTGAAATGGAAGGGCAAAGACGATCTGGCCCTCTTAGGGGTCTTATTGCTGCCGCGACAGCAGCGCGACGGCGGGCCCCTGCCCGCCATCGTCGATATTCACGGAGGTCCCTGCACCACGGCAAGACCGCAATTCAATCCGAACGGCGCCATTCCGGCGGTGGCGGCGGGATATGCGGTGTTTCTGCCTAACTATCGCGGCAATGTCGGCTGGGGTCAGGCCTTCTCGAAGCTGAATGTGGGAGATCCCGCCGGCGCTGAGTTCGACGACATTCTTGCCGGAATTGACCATTGTATCGCCGAAGGCTGGATCGATGCTAACCGGCTGGGGGTCACCGGCGGCAGCTATGGGGGTTACTTGACTGCTTGGGCGGTCGCCACCACACACCGATTCAAGGCGGCGGTCATGGTGGCCGGCATTTCCAACCAGGTGAGCTGTCACTATTCTTGCGAGCATCATTTCCATGAGCTCATCAATGGCGGACCGCTCACCGATCCGAAGAATCTCGCGATGGCGATCGACCGCTCGCCGATATTCCGGCTCGACAAACCGACGACTCCTACCTTGATGCTTCACGGCGCCGAAGATCGCTGCACGCCGGTGGGACAGGCGCAGGAATTCTACGCTGCCCTGCTCGAACGCGGCGTTCATGCCGAACTCGTCATTTATCCCGGCGAAGGCCACGGTCTCCGAAAGCCGGCACATCGCCGCGACGCGGCCCAACGGCGACTGGCTTGGTTCGACCGCTATTTGCGGCCGGAATTGGTGGCGCAGGGATGACGGGCGAAGGCGGGTTGCTGCGCTTCGTCCTCAAGCGTCTGGCGGTCGCGATTCCGCTGCTTCTGCTGATCTCGTTCATCGTCTTTTCGCTGGTCAAGCTGGCGCCCGGCGATCCGGTGCGCGCGCTGCTCGGCGCCAAGCCGGCGACCGAAGCAACGCTCGACGCGATCCGCGACCGCTACAATCTCAACGACCCCTATCTTCTACAATACGGCAAATGGATTTGGGGCGTCCTGCACGGCGATCTCGGCCGCTCGATCCAAGGCGATCGGCGGATTTCCGGTATCATTGCCAGTCGGATGGAGCTAACGCTGTTCCTGGCGACAATGAGCGCGGCCGTCATCCTGGTCGGCGGGATCGGCCTCGGCGCGCTGGCCGCATTCCGGCGCAACAGCTGGATCGACCGCGCCCTTGTCATGTTCGGCGTCATCGGTATTTCGGCGCCGGCCTATGTGTTCGGGATTTTCCTGCTCTATTTCTTCGGCGTCGTTCTGCAATGGTTTCCGGTCTTCGGAGACGGCGAAGGCTTCTTCGACCGCTTCTGGCACCTGGTTTTGCCTGCACTGGCGCTGTCGTTCTCGGTAATGGCGATCATCATCAAGATCACCCGCGCCTCGATGATCGAGGAAATGGACAAGGACTATGTGACTTTCGCCCGGGCGCGCGGCCTCAGCGCCGGACGCATCAGCACGAACTACATCCTGCGCAATGCGCTGGTCCCGGTGATCACCGCGGCGGGGCTGATCCTCGTCGGACTGGTGGCGGGGTCGATCTATGTCGAAGTCACTTTTTCGCTGTCGGGTTTCGGCAGTTTGACATTCGAAGCGGTGGCGGGACGGAACCTGCCGCTGATCCAGGCGACGGCGCTGATTTTCTCCGTGATCGTCGTCGCCGCCAACCTCATCATCGACATTATCTACACGCTGATCGATCCGCGCATCCGCTTCGGGGCGGCGCCGAAATGAGCGCTATTGCCGTCCAGTCCTCGCTCGCCACCCCCCGCCAGCGAAAGCCGCGACCACCGGCGCTGGTCTTCGCCGGAGCGCTGGCAATAGCGGGGGTTGCCTTCCTCGCCGCCTTCGGGACGCTGATCGTGCCGCACGATCCGGGATTGCAGAATCTCGCGATCGGCATTTCCGGGCCGAGCTCTGAGCATCTGGCGGGCACCGACACGCTGGGACGCGACGTTATTTCGCGGGTGATTTTCGGCGCCTGGACGGCGTTAGTCGGGCCGATCATCGTGGCGACATCTGCCTTCGCTTGCGCCACGGTGCTGGGCCTGCTAGCGGGCTATTTCGGCGGGTGGGTGGACACAGTTGTCATGCGCTGGGTCGATTTCATGTTCGCGCTGCCGGGCACGCTGATCATCATCATCGTCGTCGGGGTTGTCGGCGGCGGCTACTGGACAGCGGTTTTGGTCCTGGCGGTGTTTTTCATCGCTCCGGACACTCGTATCGTGCGCAGCGCCGTGCTCGAGCAGCGGCCCCTGCCCTATGTGGATGCGGCGCGCACCCTCGGGCTCGGCAAGGGCAGAATCCTGTTCTTCCACATCCTGCCCAACATCTTGCCAATCATTCTCGCCTATGTGGCGATCGATTTCGCGTTCGCGTTGGTCAATCTGGCCGGCCTTTCCTTCCTTGGCCTCGGCGTCGAGCCGGGCACACCCGATTGGGGACGCATGCTCTCGGAGAATCGCAATCTGCTCTACGCCAATCCGGCCGGCTTGCTGCTGCCGGCGGGACTGATCGTTGTCACCGCAGTGAGCATGAACCTGATCGGCGACTGGCTGTTCGATCGTCTGACACGATGAACGCGGTCGTGCCATTCTTGGCGATCGACGATTTGTCCATAGCAGCCCAGGGCGCGGCAGGCCGGCGGGTTATCACCGAGCCGGCCTCCTTTACCATCGGCCGCGGGCAGACGCTTGCCATTGTCGGGGAGTCGGGATCGGGCAAGTCGCTCACCGCCAAGGCCATCGCCCGGCTGCTGCCAAACGGGGTTGCCTCCACCGGGTCGGTGAAACTTGAGGGCGTCGAGCTCACAACCCTCGCCGAAAGCGAACTGCAACGGATTCGCGGGCACCGCATTTCGCTCATGTTGCAGGATCCCTTCACGATGCTCAATCCGTTGATGAAGTGCGGTGAACATATCGACGAGATGCTTCGTTCGAGGCGCGAATATTCGGGGCGTGGGGCACGCCGGGCCGAAATCATGCGGCGCCTGGCCGAGGTGGGAATAGCCGATCCTTCGGTCGCCGAACGTCTGCCTTTCCAGTTATCCGGGGGGATGTGCCAAAGGGTCGCCCTCGCCGCGGCGCTCGCGCGCGACCCCGACCTTCTGATCGCCGATGAGCCATCCACTGCACTGGACGTCACGACCCAAGCCGAGATCATCAAGCTCCTGCTTCAGGCGCAAGCTCAGCGCGGCATGAGTCTCATCCTCATCACCCATAATCTCCGGCTGGCCTTTTCCACATGTCAGCGAATCTGCGTGCTTTACGCCGGTTCGATCGTCGAAATTGGGGACACGGCCGAGGTAGAAGCCAGCCCCTTCCATCCCTACACGCTGGGCCTGTTGCTCTCCGACCCGCCGGCGGACCGGCGCGTCAAGAAGCTGGTTACCATTCGCGGGACGGTTCCCCCGGCATACAGCGTCTCGACGAGCTGCGGTTTTGCAGGTCGCTGCGACTGGGCGCAGGAGGCTTGCCGAACGGCCAAGCCAAGGCTTGTCGAACGGGTGCTCGGACGATTCACCGCCTGCATCCGACAGCAGGAAATCGGGCGCGAAATGGTCGCCTTGCGCGCGGCGGCCGAGCAGGCACCGTTCGAACCTGTCACGGCCGCAGCCGGCGAAGCGTTGTTGCGGGTGGAAACCCTCATCAAGAATTTCGGCGCCCGCCGGGCGTCGGTGCGCGCCGTAAAAGCGGTCAGCTTTCACATTGCGCCGGGAGAGAGCCTGGGGTTGGTCGGCGAGTCGGGCGCCGGCAAAACCACTATCGGGCGATGCATCATGGGTCTCGAGACCCCGACCGAAGGCCGCATCGAGATCGGCGGCATCGATGTGAGCAATTATGACCGGCTTGACGCCGCCGACCGCATCGCCGCGCGCCGCCTCGTCCAGATGGTGTTCCAGAACCCCTATTCCTCGCTCAATCCGAAGCACTCAGTACGAACGATCCTTGAGGAGCCGCTCCGGCTCGCGGGTGAGAAGGCACCCGCGAGCCGGATTGCGACGCTTCTTGAAGAAGTCGGGCTGCCCGCGGATTTCGCGAACCGACGGCCGGCGTCGCTATCGGGCGGGGAACGTCAGCGTGTCGCGATCGCCCGGGCACTGGCGGTCGAACCGCAGCTTCTGGTGTGTGATGAGCCGGTTTCGGCGCTCGATGTGTCCGTGCAGGCGCAGATGCTGAACGTCCTCAAATCACTGCAACAAAGCCGCAAGCTGGCCTTCCTATTCATCACCCATGATTTGGCGGTCGTCCGTCAAATCGCCGACCGGGTGATCGTATTGTTCCAAGGCGAGATCGTCGAACAGGGCGCGGTCGGAGAGGTTTTGGACAATCCCCAACATCCATACACGCGACGCCTCTTGAGTTCAAAGTTGCCGAGCGCACAGCGCGGCTCTTACCCAAATTTGAGCTGAATTGCGGCGAGGTTGAGCCAAGCCTGCTGCGAGGCAATTGCTGGATGGCAGCGGATGAAGTCGGGAGCGCTCCCCCCAAAAAAGGGTTCACTGTTGAGGCCTCACTGTGCTTGGAGATTTCGCGAACCTTCAGGCGAGAGCGCTTTGCTGAAATGCGCTGCAACAACCCGGGGCAAAACCGCGACACCCGTCGGACACTGATGGGGCATAAACGTCTTCACGGCCCTAAAAGGGAGGGGATTGAACCCGACGAAAAACTGTCTGTCCCCCCCCCCCGCGATTGGCTGGGTCGGCCGGAAAGGCGTGGCGCGCCCTCTACCTGACCAAAGATCGCGCAGAGGCCATCTTTGGGTCCGTTGCCTCCATCACCGCATGGCCTATCGAGACTCAAACACGGTGCTACGCGGGGGATTGTGAAGCTGGGCGGGCAGGAACCGGCCCTAGGAGCGCGCCTCCTGGAATCCTGTTGACGTTGCCTTGAATTTGCTCCCAAAAGTCCTGGGGGGCCTGGAGACACCGAATTCCTTGTGTGCACAGAAGGCGGCGGCCTTGACGCGATCGCCGACGAGTTTCAGGCGGTCATTGCCAGCGCCGTTGCCTCGGCGATACGTTACACCGCCTTCATCGCCATTATCGCCGACCGGCTGATCTCGGCCGGGGCGCGGCGGACGAAGCTGAAACTTGGACTGGCGTGATGTCCGAGCGCGAAGCCCGCATCGCCGCCCTGCCCTGCTGGAATGGCGCGCCGAAAATCGAGCCGCTGGTCGGCGGGTTGTCGAATGTCAGTTTCATCGCGACCGACGCGGGCGGCAAGTATGTCGTGCGCATGGGTCAAGACTACCCTTTCCACCATGTGTTCCGCGACCGCGAGTTAATGACGGCGCGCGCCGCCCGCGCCGGCGGCTTCGCGCCGGAGGTGGTCTATGACGAGCCGGGGCTGATGGTGTCGCGCTTCATCGAGGGCAAGGTGTTTACCGACGCCGATGTCCGCGCCAATATCACGCCGATCGCCCGGCTGATCCGGCGCTTCCACGACGAGATGCCGGGCAAGGTGACAGGCGCCGCCTACAACTTCTGGGTGTTTCAAGTCATTCGCGACTACGCCAACGCACTCAAGGCGTCGAGGAACTCGCTGACGGCGCGGCTGCCCGAACTGCTCGACGCCAACGACGAGCTGGAGGTGGCGCAGATGGCGCTCGCAGTGAAGTTCGGGCACAACGACCTGCTGCCGGCCAACATCATCGACGACGGCACAAGGCTGTGGCTGATCGACTTCGAATACGCCGGCTTCAATACCGCGATGTTCGACCTCGCCGGACTAGCCTCGAATGCCGGGTTCGACTCGGCGCAGTCGGAAGCTCTGCTGACCGCCTATTTCGACGAGGCACCCTCCGAGGAATTGCGGCGCAGCCATGTGGCGATGCAGTGCGCCTCGCTGCTGCGCGAGGGGCTGTGGTCGCTGGTCTCGGAAATGTTCCTCAGTGCGCCGGGAGCCGACTACGGCGCCTATGCGAAGCAGAATTTCGCCCGCTTCGACGCGGCGATCGCCAGCTATCGCGATACCTACGCAAAGGCCTGATCGAAATTGGCACTCCCCTCGCATGCAAGGATGGTCGTCATCGGTGGCGGCATCATCGGATGCTCGACGGCCTACCATCTCGCCAGGGACCACAAGGCCGAGGTGATCCTTCTCGAGCAGGGCAAGCTGACCTCCGGCTCGACCTGGCACGCGGCGGGCCTCGTCGGGCAGTTGCGTTCCTCCGCTTCGATCACCCAGGTGCTCAAATATTCGGTCGAACTTTACAAGCGGCTGAAGGAGGAGACCGGGCTCGACAGCGGCTGGAAGATGACCGGATGCCTGCGGCTCGCCACCAACCAGGACCGCTGGACCGAGTTCCGCCGGCTCGCGACGACCGCCGGCAGCTTCGGCATGGAAATGGAGCTGATCTCGCCCCAAGAAGTGAAGCGGATGTGGCCCCTGATGGAGACGGGTGATCTGATCGGCGCGTCCTGGCTGCCGACAGACGGCCAAGCCAGCCCGTCGGACATCACCCAGTCACTCGCCAAGGGCGCGCGGATGGCGGGGGCAAGGCTTTTCGAGGGCGTGATGGTCACCGGCTTCGAGATGGACGGGAGCCGCATCGGAGCGGTCCATACCACGGATGGCGTGGTGCGCTGCGAGACCGTGATCAATTGCGGCGGGCAATGGGCGCGCCAGATCGGCGCGATGGCGGGGATCAACGTGCCGCTGCAGCCGGTGAAGCACCAGTACATCATCACCGAAAAGATCGACGGGCTGGCAACCGACGCCGCGACGATCCGCGATCCGGACCGCTTCACCTATTTCAAGGAAGAAGTCGGCGGGCTGGTGATTGGCGGCTACGAGCGGAACCCGATCGCTTGGACGACTGGTGACGTGCCGGGCGAATTCCAGTTCCAGCTCTTCGACGAGGACTGGGCGCATTTCGAGCAGCATCTGGCGCAGGCGATCTTCCGGTTACCGGCGCTCGAGCACACCGGGGTGCGCCAGATGATCAACGGGCCGGAAAGTTTTACGCCGGACGGCAACTTCATCCTCGGGGCGGCGCCGGAATGCGCCAACATGTATGTGGGCGCCGGCTTCAACGCCTTTGGTATCGCCTCGGGCGGCGGCGCCGGCTGGGTCCTGGCCGAATGGGCGGTGAGCGGGGAAGCGCCGATGGACCTCTGGGTCGTCGACATCCGCCGCTTCTCGGGGATGCATCGTGACCGCGACTGGGTCAGGGAGCGGACGCTCGAAGCCTATGCCAAACACTACACCATCGGCTTCCCGCACGAGGAATATGCAACCGGGCGCGGCCGCATCGTCTCACCGCTTTACGAGCGGCTGAAGGCGCATGGCGCGGTGTTCGGCAGCAAGCTCGGCTGGGAGCGGCCGAACTGGTTTGCCCCGGAGGGGACCGAGCCGCGAGACATCTATTCGATGGGCCGGCAGAACTGGTTCGGCTCGGTCGGGGACGAGCACCGCCTGGTGCGCGAGGCGGTCGGGCTGTTCGATCAGTCGTCGTTTGCCAAGTATGAACTGGCGGGGGCCGGCGCCGTCGAGGCGCTGAACTGGATCGGCGCCAATAGCCTCGACAAGCCGGTCGGGCGGCTGACTTACACGCAGATGCTCAATACGCGCGGCGGCATCGAGTGCGATTTGACGGTGGCGCGGATCGCCGAGGAGCGATTCTACATCGTTACCGGCACCGGCTTCCGGACGCACGATTTCGCCTGGATCGCCGACCACATCCCGAAGGGCCTCGAGGCGAAGCTGACCGACGTGACCGAGCTCTGGGGCACGCTGTCGCTGATGGGGCCGCGCGCCCGCGAGGTGCTCGCATCGGTGACCTCGGCGGACGTTTCAAAGGAAGCGTTTCCGTTCGGCCATGTCCGGCTGATCCCGATCGCCGGGACGGAAGTGAGGGCGCTGCGGGTGACTTATGTCGGCGAATTGGGCTGGGAACTGCACATCCCGCTCGCGAGAACCGGCGAGGTGTTCGACGCGCTGATGGCGGCGGGGCACCCGTTCGGAATGCGTCCGGTCGGGTATCGCGCGCTCGAGGCGCTGCGGCTGGAGAAGGGCTATCGGGCCTGGGGCTCGGACATCACGCCAAACGACACGCCGCTGGAAGCCGGGCTTGGCTGGGCAGTGAAACTCAAAAAGGAAACGCCGTTCATGGGGCGGCCAGCGCTCGAGGCGGCCTCGAACCGGGCGCCGAAGAAGCTGCTCGCGACCTTTACCACCGAACGCGAGGACGTGGTGCTGCTGGGCCGCGAGACGATTTTGCGCGACGGCAGGTTCGCTGGCTACCTCACCTCGGGCGGGTATGGCTACACGATCGGCAGGCCGATCGGGCTCGGCTATGTCCGCAACGCCGACGGGGTGACTGGCGATTGGCTCGCCTCCGGGCGCTATGAACTTGTCGTTGCGAGCGCACTCCTGAAGGCAAGCCTGACGACGGAGCCCCTCTACGATCCCAAGAGCGAGCGGGTGAAGGGATGACCGCCCCCGTCGACCGGCGCGCCCAGATCGTCATTATCGGCGGCGGGGCGATCGGCTGCGCTGTGGCCTACCATCTCGGCCGGATGGGACAGCGCGACGTGCTGCTCCTCGAAAAACGCAAGCTGACCGAAGGCTGTACCTGGCACGCCGCCGGGCTTGTCGGGCAATTGCGCGGCAAGCGCAATTTGACGCGGCTGATGCAGGGGTCGGTCGCGTTGTTCGACCGGCTGGCGGCTGAAACCGGCAACGCCATCCAGTGGCGAAAGGTCGGCTCACTTCGCCTCGCCTCGTCCCCCGACCGCTGGAGCGAAATCCGCCGCTCGATGAGCCAGGCCAAGAGCTTCGGCGTCGACTGCGAGGCACTCTCCGCCGAAGAGGCCAAGGCGCTTTTCCCGTTCATCGTCACCGACGGGATCGAGGGGGCCGCCTTCATCCCCGGAGACGGCTACGTCGACCCCTACTCGCTGACTCACGCCTATGCTAAAGCTGCGCGCGCCAAGGGCGTGACGATCGAGGAGGGGGTGACCGTCACGGATATCATTATTGCCGATCGGCGGGCGGTCGGCGTGGTCACCGACCACGGCACCATCGGCTGCGACATCCTCGTCAATTGCGCCGGGCTCTGGGCCAAGCGCGTCGGAGAGATGGCGGGCGTCGCCATCGCGGCGGGAGTGGTCGAGCACCAGTATTTCCTCACCGAGAAATCGCTGACGCTGCCGGAGAACCTGACGACGCTGCGCGATCCGGACAAGAACTTCTACCTGAAGCCCGACACCGGGAGCTTTGCCATCGGCGGCTGGGAAGACGGCACCAAGGGCTGTTGGCGCGGCCTGCCGCCGCTCGAATTCGGGCGCGAACTGTTCGATGCCGACATGAACCGGCTGGCCTTGTTCGCGGTCCCGGCAAGCGAGCGCCTGCCGGTTCTGAACGAGTGCGGCATCCACACCGTCATCAATGGTCCGATTCCGGTTTCAGCCGATGGCGAGCCGATCATCGGCAAGGCCCCCGAGCTCGACAATTTCTATCTGGCCTGCGGTTTTACGGCCGGCATTGCCGCGTCCGGCGGCGCCGGCGAGGCGCTCGCCAACTGGATCGTCGAGGGTGATCCCGGAATGGACCTCTGGCAGTTGGACGTCCGCCGCTTCGGCCCCGCGCAGTGCCAGGGCCGCTACCTCGAGGAGCGGGCGATCGAGGTCTATGGCAACTACTACAAGATTCGCTGGCCCAACGAGGAGCCGCATTCGGCGCGGCCGCTGCGCCGTTCGCCATTGTTCGAGCGGCTGAACGCGGCGGGCGCTGTCAACGGTCAAAAATTTGGCTGGGAGCGGCCCAACTGGTTCGCGCTTCCCAACGAGGACGCGCTTGACCGGCCAAGCTTCGAGGGCAGGCCAAACTGGTTCGAGCCGGTGGCAAGGGAGGTTTACGCCATCCGCAATCGCGTGGCGCTGATTGACCAGAGCTCATTTGCAAAGTTCGAGGTCACCGGGAAAGGCGCCCATGCCGCGCTCGACTCGATTGCCGCCAATAAAGTGCCCGAGGAGCCGGGCAACGCCGTCTATACCCAGCTCTGCAACACTCGGGGCGGCATCGAGGCCGACCTGACCATCGTCCACATCGCGACGGGACGCTTTCTTGTGGTCACCGGATCGGGTTTTGGCATCCGCGACAGCGCCTGGATCAAGGCGCAACTGCCCGACGGCGTGGAGATGCGTGAGGTCACCGGCGCGCTGGCGACGATCAACATTTGCGGCCCGAGGTCGCGCGAGGTGCTGCAATCGGTGTCGGACAGCGATGTCTCCAACGCCGCCCATCCGTTCCTCGCGTCGCGCGAGATCGAGATGGGTTGGGCGCGGGCGCTGGCGGTGCGCATCGGCTATGTCGGCGAGCTGGGTTGGGAACTCTATGTGCCCGCTGAGTTTGCCCTGCACGTCTACGACACGCTGTGGGCGGCGGGTCAGGCGCATGCAATCGCCAATGCCGGCTACCGCGCCATCGAAAGCTGCCGGCTGGAGAAGGGCTATCTTTACTGGTCGGGCGACATCACACCCGACACCAACCCCTACGAGGCCGGGCTCGGCTTCGCGGTGGATTTGAGCAAGCCGGATTTCACCGGCAAGGCAGCGCTCGCCGCGATCAAGGCGAAAGGGCCGACCCGGCGGCTCGCGACGTTTACGCTCGATGGATTTGTGCCGCTGCATGGCGGCGAGCCGATCTTCGCCGACGGCGCGGTTGTCGGACTGGTCACCAGCGGTGGCTATAGCCACCATTTCGGCCGCAGCATCGCCTTCGGCTACACGCCGGCCAGCCTCGGCGACCGCAGGGATTTTGAGATCGAGGCATTCGGGCGCAGCTATCCGGCGGTGAAGGGACCGCGCGTCTTGTATGACGCGAAGATGGAGCGGCTGAAGGGTTGAGCGACCTCGGCGACGCCCGTGCCGCGCTCCTCGCCATCTCGCGTTTTGCGGGCTGGGGCGAGGCGCCCATCACCCGGCTCGGCGGGCTGACCAACCGCGTGTTCAAAGTCGAGGGCGCGGAAATTGTGTGCCTCAGGCTGCCCGGCGCCCGCACCGAGGAATATATCGACAGGTCGAACGAGGCGAATGCCGCGCGCCGGGCCGCCGCGGCCGGCGTCGGCCCCCGCGTCATCTACGCGAACCCGGCGACCGGCGTGCTGGTGACGCAGTTCGTCGCGGGGGCAGCGACGATGTCTCCTGCCAGGTTTCGTTCGCATCCGGGCGCGCCACGGCGCGCCGGCGAGGCGTTCCGCAAATTGCACGAGTCGGGTGCGCAGTTCAGCTTCCGCTTCGAACTCTTCTCGATGATCGACGACTATTTGAAGCTTCTCTCGACCAAGACGGTCGAGCTGCCCGAGGGCTACAACGACGCGCTCGACGAGGCCGAAACGGTACGCGCCGCGCTGGCCGCACATAAACTGCCGCTGACGGCCTGTCATTGCGACCCGATGTGCGAGAATTTCCTCGACACCGGCGAGCGGATGTGGATCGTCGATTGGGAGTATTCGGGCATGAACGACCCGATGTGGGACCTCGGTGATCTCTCCGTCGAAGCCGGGTTCGGTGCGGCGCAGGACGAGGCGATGATTGCCGGCTATTTCAGCAGTCCGCCCCGGCCAGACGAGGTCGGCCGCTTCGTCATCTACAAAGCGATGTGCGACCTCCTCTGGACCCTCTGGGGCCTGATCCAGCACGCCAACAACAACCCCGCCGACGACTTTGCGGCCTATGCGAGGTACCGCTTCGCGCGCTGCAAGCGCTTGATGGCGGAGCCGGACTTCGCCACCCATGTCAGCACCGTCGCGGCGGGATCGAAATGAGGCAACGACTTTGAAGATTCTGGTGGCGGTCAAGCGCGTCGTCGACGCCAACATCCGCATCCGGATCAAGCCGGACGGGACGGGCGTCGATCTCGACAACGTCAAAATGGCGATGAACCCGTTCGATGAAGTTGCCGTCGAGGAGGCCATTCGGCTCAAAGAGCAGGGCATCGCCAGCGAGATCGTCGTGGTGTCTATCGGCCCGGCCAAGGCCGAGGATACGCTGCGACGGGCGCTCGCCATGGGGGCGGATCGTGCCATCCTAGTGCTGCACGAGGCCCACAGCGAGCCGCTCGGCGTGGCGAAAGTTCTGCGGGCCGTCGCTATCGAAGAAGCAGCCGACCTGGTGCTGCTCGGCAAACAGGCCATCGACGACGATGCCAACCAGACCGGCCAGATGCTCGCGGCGCTGCTCGGGTACGGCCAGGCGACCTTCGCCAGCCGGCTAGAGATCGAGGCGCGCACCGCCCGGGTGACGCGCGAGGTGGATCACGGATTGCAGCTCGTCGAACTGCCGCTTCCCTGCGTTGTCACCGTCGACCTGCGGATGAACACGCCGCGCTTCGCGTCGCTTCCAAATGTCATGAAGGCGCGCAGCAAGCCGCTGATGAAAAAGGCGCCGGGCGACTACGGCGTCGACCTGACGCCACGGCTCAGGGTGCTCAAGACCGAGGAGCCTGCCGGACGCAAACCGGGCGTCATCGTCGGCTCGGTCGCCGAACTGATCGACAGGCTGAAGACCGAAGCCAAGGTGATCTGATGCCGGCCCTGCTGATTGCCGAACACGATAACGCGACGCTGGACCTCCAGACGGCGCGGGCGGTCACGGCGGCGCTGGCGATCGCTGGCGAGGTCCATGTCCTGATCGCCGGACATGGATGCGGCGCTGTCGCCGCCGCGGCCGCGCGGTTGAGCGGGATCAGCCGCGTGCTGGTCGCCGATGCCACCCCGCTCGCGGATCAGCTGGCCGAGCCGGTTGCCACGCTGGTTGTCGGGCTGGCCGGACCTTATGGCGCGCTGATCGCCGCGGCCACCAGCTGTGGCAAAAACCTGATGCCGCGGGTCGCGGCGCTGCTCGATATGATGCAAATCTCGGACATCATTGCCGTCGATGGACCGCACGTTTTCCGGCGGACGATCTATGCCGGCAACGCGATCGAGACCGTGCAGTCCACCGACGCCAAGCAAATCGTCACCATCCGCACGAGCGCCTTTCCGCCGGTCGACGGGCAAGGGAATGCGGAAGTCGTCCCGGTCGCGGTAGCGATCGCCGCCGGGCCCGTCCGCTTCATCGAGAACCGGTCTGCCCGCAGCGATCGTCCAGAACTGAGTGCCGCGCGGGTGGTGGTCTCCGGCGGCCGCGCCTTCGGCAGCAAGGAAAAGTTCGATGCGCTGCTTGGCCCGCTCGCCGCCAAGCTCAACGCCGCCATCGGCGCCAGCCGCGCCGCGGTCGATGCCGGCTATGCGCCCAACGAATTGCAGGTCGGCCAGACCGGCAAGGTCGTCGCCCCCGATCTCTACATCGCCTGCGGCATTTCCGGCGCCGTCCAGCACCTGGCAGGAATGAAAGGCGCCAAGATCGTCGTCGCCATCAACTCCGATGCCTCCGCGCCGATCTTCCAGGTCGCCGATTACGGTCTTGTCGGCGACGTTTTCGAGATTCTGCCAGAGCTCGCCAGGCTCCTCTGAGCGCCTCTGGCACGGGCCGTAAGTCGAAGACCCAACAAAAAAGGGGCGCGCCCCAATGGAACGCGCCTCCGCACTGAAATGCAATCCTACTTCTGGATGCAGGTGTCGACGGTATCCTTGGTGCATTCGTCGAGGCCGGTGAACACCGGGTCCGCAACGTCAACGCCATTGATCAGGTCGATCATCACGCCGGGGGCCAAATAACCCATCTCGAACGGGCGCTGGCCAACAAGAGCGGTCACCGGGCCTTCGCCGGCGATCGCCACCTCGTCGCCGATGGTGTCGGCGGCGGAAATGACGCGGTCGCCGCTCGCAATCCGGTTGGCAAGGTGGCGGCACCTAGCAATTCCGTTTCGCCTCGATCACCGCCCAAGGGATCCTCGCGTCGATGATCTCCCGCCAGCGGCGCGCGCTGACGCCTCACGGCACTCTGCCGCCGTTCCCGCTGCTCAGGGCTGCTCAACCAAGCTCGGCGCGGACAATGCCGGCTCCGGCAACCATGGCCTTCAGCTTGCCCAGCGCGACATCGCGCGCGATGTATTTCATCCCGCAGTCGGGCGCCACGATAATGCGCTCGGGGGGCACGACATCGAGCGCCTTGCGAATGCGCGCGGCGACCTGCTCCGGGGTTTCGACTTTGGGATCGCCGAGACTGATGACGCCGAGGATGATGGTCTTGGAAGGCAGAGTCTTGAGGATCGAGAGGTCGAGGTTGGGCTGCGCCGCCTCGATCGAGATCTGGTCGGCGATGCAGTTCTCGAGTTCAGGCAGGAAGGAATAGCCGCTTGGCCGGGTGTGGACGATATGGGCATAGCCGAAACACAGATGCACCGCCGTCGTGCCCTTGACCCCGTCAAGCGCCCGATTGATCGCCTCGACGGCATACTGGCGCGCGATCTCCGGACGCGCCTGCATATACGGCTCATCGAGCTGCACCACGTCGACCCCGGCGGCGAACAGCGCCTTAATCTCTTCGTTGACCGCGGCGGCATAGTCCATCGCCGCCTGGCGCGGGGTCGCATAGTGGTCGTTCTGCGCCTGCTGGGTCATGGTGAACGGGCCGGGAATTGTGATCTTGGTCCGCCGGGCGGTATTGGCGACCAGGAATTCAGCGTCACGCACCTCGACTGGGCCGAGGCGCCGGATTTTTCCCGCGATGCGCGGCACCGGGTTGGCGTGGCCGGTGCGATCGAGCGCGGTGCCGGGATTGTCGATATCGATGCCCTCAAGCGCCGTGGCGAAGCGGTTGGAATAGCTCTCGCGCCTGATCTCGCCGTCGCTGATGATGTCGAGGCCGGCAAGCTCCATGTCGTGAATGGCGGCGAGCGTCGCCGTGTCCTGCGCCGCCTCGAGATCGGCTTCGGCGATTTTCCACATTTCGCGCGCCCGCACGCGGGGCGGCAGGCGGCTCTTGAGATTGGCGCGGTCGACGAGCCAGTCGGGCTGAACATAGCTGCCGATAACGGTGGCCGGCAGCAGCTTGTCGGTCATTCTCCCCTCCCCCAAATGCCGCGCCAACTATAGGTATTGCGCCGGGGACCACAACCCTGCCGCGGCCGACGGCATTCGTCCGCGCTCGGGCAGTTCTTACTCGAGCGGGGGTCCTCGCCCATATCTCGCCCCGAGCAACGAGCGCAATCGCGAGAACCGCGAGAACCGCGATTCGGCGAGCGCCATGCCGAGCGCGATGGCGAGCCCCTGAAAGACCAGCTGAATGGCGGTCGATAGGCCCATCGTCTTCAGCATCTGTCCAAGATGGGTGAGAAACAGCGCGGCGCCCGCTACCGCCACCATGCTGCCGATGCCGCCGGTTATTGCCGTCCCGCCGAGCACCGCCGCCGCGATCGGCGCCAACAGGTAAGGATCGCCCACCAACAGCGTCGGGTTGCGGATGAACGCAGAAACCAGAATGCCGACAACGCCATAAAGAAACCCGGCACAGACGAAGGCAGCGATCTGGTAAATAGTCACCCTGATGCCGGCGATCCACGCCGCACGCGGATTGGCGCCGATCGCCGAAAACCTCCGGCCGAATGTCGTCTTGCGCAACACGACGGTGATAACCACCACGAGCACGGCGGCGACCCAAACCGAAACGTTGAGCCCGATGACGCGCGAGCCTCCCCATTCTGCGAGCGCCGGGGGCACGCGCGACTCCGCAGGCAGGCTCTCGCGGTACCAAAGGGTCGCGCCTGAAACCATGGCGCCGACGGCCAGCGTGACGATCAGGGCGTTCAGCCTGAGCACCGCCACCAGAACGCCGTTGATCAAGCCGACCGCAACCGCGAAAGCTAGCGCCGCAGCAATCGCGACGAGCATGTCCTCATCGCGGCCGCGAGAAAAGCCCAGGATGATTGTCGATGAAAGCGCCATGATCGCCGGGATAGACAGGTCGATGCCGCGCGACATGAGGACAATGGCCTCGCCCATCGACGCGATGGCAAGGAACGCGGCGAACGGAATCACGGCGAGGAAGGTCGTGGGCAGCAGGCTACGGGGTGCAATCAGGGCGCTGAGTGCCAGCAGCACCGCAAACGCGATCCAGATCGCCGCGAAGCGCAGTTGGACGCTGCGCGAGAGGATCGGCCCTGCCGCGATTCCCAACACGTTGCCCGGCGATCCGGCTGGCGTCGTCATGAAGTCTGCGCGGACGCGAACGGACGCCTGACGAAGGCGTTGAGGCGGGCCCATATCTGCCCGACAGGCCGCCAGCCGGAATAAAGCATCACCGCGAACAGCGTCAGCGCGCCGCTGATGATGATCCCGGCGCCGGTGTTTAGCCCCAAAAGGGTGATGATGTTGAGAGTGAGCGTAAAAAACAGCGCTCCAAGCACCGCCCCCACATATGAGCCGCGGCCGCCGGTGAGGGCGGCGCCGCCGAGAACCGCGGCAGCGATGCTGGTGAGCGTGTAATTTGCCCCGACCGTCGGATGACCGAACCCGACTTCGGACGACAGGAAAAACCCTGCAAGCACCGCCAGCACGGCGGAAAGTACGTAGGCCCGCACATGAACGAAGTTGATCCTCACGCCGTTCCGCTTGGCCGCCTCCTCCCGGAAGCCCACGGCGCGCAGCTTCAGGCCACTGCGGGTAAAATAGAGCCAGACATCGGCGGCAATCGCGCCGGCGACGATCACAAAGAACGACAGGGGAACCGATCCCACCCTAGTCTGCAAAAGCCCAGTGAAATCGGTACTGATGGCGCCGAACGGGGAAGGGCGCCCGAGGAAGGCGAACCCCTGCAACAGGCTGAGCATGGCGATGGTCGTAATGACCGAATTGATTCCGGCAAAGCGCACCAAAGCACCGTTGGCGTAACCGGCAACGACCCCCACCAGAAGGCAACCGAGGATGCCCAGCATCAGCTGCGAAGGGCCAAATTCGGCGGCGACTATGAACGAGGCGAGTACCACCGTCAGGCTCATCAGCGCGCCGACCGAAATGTCAAAACCCCGGACCATCAACACGTTGAACTGGGCCAGAGTGACGAGGGCGAGCGGGGCGGTGGCGAGGAGAATGTGGCGGATGTTGATTGGAGTGAGAAAGACGTTGGAGCGCAGCGCCGCGTAGCCGCCGACGACGACGATCAGCAAGAACAGGAACGCCAGCGGCACCCACCATCGGTTGCCACCACTCGCGAAGAGTTTGCGCAACCCGGCGAACGACAGCCGGCCCGTGGCGCGCCTGACATCCGGCGCGGTCACCGAATCGGCGGTATCTCTCGATCTCAAAAAAGACGAGACGATACTCTCCTCCGTGATATCGGACCCCCTCAGCTCGCGGATCACCCGGCCGCGCGAAAACACCAAAACCCGGTCGCATAAGCCCGCGAGCTCCAAGGCGTCTGACGAATTGACAACGCAGGCGACGCCCTGCTCGGCCTTGGCACGGATGGCGCGGTAGATGTCGAAGCGGGCATTTGCGTCGACGCCCTGGGTCGGCTCATCGATGAGAATTGTCCTGGCGTCGCCGAGAAAACTGCGCGCCAGCACGGTCTTTTGCTGGTTGCCGCCCGAAAGACTGCCGACCGGCTGGTCGAGGGTCGGGGTCACGATGTCCAGATCGTCAACTAGCGATGCGGCGCGCGCCTGCTCTCGGCGGGATGATACCAGGCCACCAACGGCAAAATCCCCAAGCGCTTGGATGGTGATGTTTTCGCGCACGCCGAGCGCCGGGAACAGCGATTCCTGCGATCTGTCGGCGCTGAGCGAAAGGATGCCCGCCGTCAGCGCCTCGCGCGGTGCGCCCGGCCTGACCGACGCGCCGCCCGCTACAAAGACGCGACCGCTGGCTTCCTCAAGGCCGCCCAAAGCCCGGATCACGTTCCGCTGGCCGTTGCCTTCGGCACCCGCGAAACCCAGAATCTCGCCGCGATGGACGTGGAACGTGAATTCCTGAAAGCGGGCGCCGGAAAGACGCGTCGCCCACATGGCGACCCTGTCGCCCATGGCGACACGCTCGCGATGCTCGGTTTCGATCGGCCGGCCGATCATCAAGGCGACCAGATCGCTTTCCGACAGGCCGGCGTTGATGTCGTACGTGCCGCGGTCCTCGCCGTCCCTGAGAATAGTCACCCGGTCGGCGAGCGCCAGGATTTCGTGAAGCCGGTGGCTGACGTAGACGACGGCGGTGCCCTCGGCGGTAACCCGCCGGATAATGGCGCTCAGCTTTTCGACGCCGGCAAGGTCGAGGCTCGACGTCGGTTCGTCAAGCAGCAGGACCTTCGGATTCGCACTCACCGCCTTGACGATTTCGAGAAACTGGCGCTGCGCCGGGGTCAGGTCTCCGACAAGGGCGTCGGGCTCGATGTTGAGCCCGTGTGGGGCGAGCTTCTCTTTGGCGTATCGGCGCACGGACGCGAGCGAAAGGGGTGCATCGACGGCGGCCAGAAACAGGTTTTCGGCGACCGTCAACTCCCGAATCAGCGAATCGTCCTGATAGACGGTGGCAAGACCCAGTCGCCGGGCGAGCAGGGGGTCCGTGGACTGGAGCGGCCGGCCGTTGATCACGACTCGGCCGGCGTCCGGCGCCACGGCGCCACTGGCGATGCCCAGGAGCGTACTTTTACCTGAGCCGTTTTCGCCCAGCACCGCGCGAATTTCGCCGGGCCCGCAAGAGAAGCTGACGCCCCGCAGAGCCTGAACGCCCGGATAGCTTTTCGAGATGCCGGTGAGTTCAAGCGAGGCCACGTTCATCGAACCGGCTCCCGGGTCCGGGTTCAGGGCGGGCGCGGAAACAAGTTCCGCGCCCGCTGAGTATCACAGACGACTGAACGAGACTTAGTTGGCAAACATCGCCGTCAGCATTTCGTCGTCGAGCCTGGTCGATACCGAAGCGTCCAGGGGAAGCGCCATGTTGCACATGCCCCGCTCGACCTGCCGGAACCTGAAGGGGATGCCCACGACCGTTGGAACTTCCTCGCCGGCCAGCTTCATCATGCCGGCGGTAAGCGCGACGCCAGACTGGAAGTTATGGCCCGAGGCGAAAAAGATTTTGAAGTCCGGATTGTTGATCCGTTCCCAGTCGCAGAACAGGCCCTGTTCGTCGGTGCGCAGCGCCACTACCACATTCGGCGCCTTGCCGGCTTCTTCATAGGCACGAAGTCCGCCACGGAAGCCGTCGGCATATTCGTAGACCACGCCGTCAACGCTAACATCCTGGGCGAGGAAGCCGGACATCGCCTGGAAAGCTCCCTCTTGAGTCCAGCTGGTGTCCGCCTTGCCGATCAGATACATGCCGGCGTGCTTGGCGATCTCCTCGTCCGAGCATGCCTGCCAGCCCGCGCTCAGTCCGTTGCCGGGCGTGCCACCGAGTTCGACAATACCGATGTTATCCGTCTTGCCGGTGTTCTCGGCGACGGCCTGAATCATGCCGGTGCCGAGATCGCACAGATCCTCGGAAACGGTCGCCACGAAGTCCGTGCCGGGTTCGCCGCCAACATAGGTGCCGTTGTGCAGCACCACGATGGCACCGGACTCGGTTGCCTCCTGGATCGTCGGCAGCAGAGCGGTGCCGTGATCGGCGAAAATCACGATCACGTCAACTTGCTGGACGATCAGACTGCGCAAGTCTGAGATCGCCTTGGTGGGATCGCTGCGTGCCGAGGTGTAAATGATTCTGGCGATGTTCGGATAGGTCAGCGCCTCGACGATGAACTCCATCTTGGTGACCTGACGCCAGACGTTTTCCCCGAAGCCGTCAGCAAGCGCCACGCTGATACCTTCCTGGCCGGTGTCGCACACCGAATCCCTCCAGCATTGCAGCGCCAGTTCGCGCTGTTCGTCCGTCAGACCCAGGGCCGCGCGCCTGAACGATTCGGCAACCACTGGGCCGACATTTTCGGTGGTCCCCAACGCCTTGAGCAAAAGCTCGTCTACGTCAGCCGCCGTTGAAACCGTGGGTGACGCCATGAGGAAGGCGGCTGCCAATCCGGGCAGTGCCAATCTGCGTAGAAAGTTCGTGGTCTTGTTCATTATTTCCTCCCTTTAGAAGACATTCCGCCGGCATTGACTTGCAGCGACGGGTTTATTTTTTGCCCTTGATCCACGGATAACGACCGGTGTCTTTGCCTGCGTAATCCGGATCGAGATAGATGAAGCAGCGCTCGATCTTCCAATCGCGGATTTCGAATACGTCGCACCAACGCCCCGCCCCCCATTCGGGAACGTCTGCCCGCCATGGCCCGTCATTGTGCTCGCCGTGGCTGGTACCCTCGCAAACTACCACATCGGAACCGGAAAACACCCAGTTGAAATGAGAATAGTGATGCACGATCGATTTTAGCGTGCTTCCCACGTCACCGAACATCTTGCCGATTTGTTCCTTGCCCCGGGCGATCCCCCACTTGGGAAAATACACTTGGGCGTCGTCTGAAAACAGGTCCAAAATTGACCCGCCGGTGGACGTGACGCCACCTCTGTCGAACGCTTTCAAATATTCCACGGCCACCGACTTGCGCTGCTCGTCGGTCATTGTCTGTTTCGTCAAGGCCACCTTCAGCTCCTCCTCATCGGTACTCGAGTTCCAATATCGCCGTCCGGTTTCGGATTCCGGCTTGCCGTTCAACCCATCGGTTCCATATTCGCCCGGTTGGCGGCAAGATAGGCGAACGCCAGGAACGGGCCAAGCGTTGCTCCGCCGGCCCAATAGGCGCGGGCCGAAGCCGAAGCGACGCAATTTCCGACGCCGTACAGGCCGGGAATCGGCTCGCCGATCCCGCTCAGAATCTGACCGTCGGCATTGGTCGCCGGCCCGCCCTTGGTGTCGAGATTGCCACCCGTCAGCAGGGCCGCGAAGTATGGGCCGTTGTCGTCAATGGGAAACATCGTGGGATTGGGTCCGACCGGCGTGGGCGCGGTGCTGCCGTTGAACAGCAACTCGACCGACCGCTCGCCGCGATGGAAATCGAGGTCCTTGCCGGTCTTGGCGAACTTATTGAACCGCCGTATCGTCGTCTGCAGGTTGGCGGCAAAATCTTCGGCTATCCTCAACCCGCCGATGCGGCGGGAATATTTGGCAACGCGATCGCGCACGCGGTCGGCGAGTTCCTGAAGGTTCGAACCCTTGATGACATGCGCATTGTCGGAGCCTGGCGGCACGATGAATCGGCCGTACTCATCGCCGGCCGAATGTTCCTGGCTGCGCTGGTCCCAGATAGCGACCAGCACCAGATTGGGATACTCCGACTTTGCCGGGTCCCACTTGAAGAAGGCCTGAGCGGACTCGTTGTAAGCGAGCTTCTCGTTGGTGACGCGCTTGCCGGTCTTGTCAACGTAGATCATCGAGTCGCCGGAAGGCGAAAATGTGCCGATCAGCGCCGGGTCCTTGTTCAGGGCCTTTTCCAGGACGATCGGACACATCCACGAGTAGTTCATGTTGCGCAAGGCCGCGCCGGCTGCTGACCCGATAAGGACGAAATCTCCTTCGTTGGTCAGTGCCGCGCAGCCCCCGAGCACCGGCGCGCTGAGGTAATTCTTGCGCATCTCCTCATCGTGAGTGAACCCGCCCGAAGCGAATATTACGGCCTTTCGTGCCTTTAGTCTCAGGCTCTTGCCGTCCCCTGCATCGGCCTCAACGCCGACGACGCGGTGGGTGGCGTCCATGATGACGCGCTGCACGCGATGGCCCGTGCGCAAGTCGACGCCTGCGCGCTCGGCCGCCGCGCTCATCGTGCGAATGGCCACCTCGCCGCCGTCCGACATGGATTCGCGCGCCTCTTTGGGCAACAGCACCCGGCCGGTCGGCGCCCCATCCTCGGGGAGTTCGGCCCAGTAGTCGGAGACTGACGCGCAATGGCGGTATTCGAGGGCCCCTTTCTCGGCCAAGAGTTCGCTCGCAACGGACGCGTTGTCGTAGATCGCCGCGCAGGCGTCGTATTCCCACCGGTCGAGGCCGAACCGGGGATCGTCCGCGTCGAAGGCTTCCGGTCGCGACAGGCGTGCCATGTAGCGGATACATCCGTCCCGGTCGTCCTTTAGGCCGAGCGCTCGCATCGGCTGGTTGTTGGGCACCCAGTACCAGAACGCCGCCTTCGCCGTTGTCCCGCCGAGCTTGTCGGCCTTCTCGAGCAGGACAACTTGATTGCCGAGCCATCTCGAGAACAACGCGGACGCCAGACCGATGCCGCCGCCGCCGACGACGACGATGTCGGTTTCGGCGTCAAAGTCCACCGCGTTGGACGGAATGGGAGAGCGTCGAGCAACTCTTGTCATCAAATTACCCTGCCCCGGAACCTGGCCCGGCGCCGTTTGATTTCGCGATCATGGATAGTCTCGCCCGCCGCCATCGGCGTCCTGCACATTCTTGCGGAATTTTGGCGCTCGGTTTAGCGGCGCCGCCCGGCCGTCGCGGACTGCACTCATTTGCACATTGCGATGTCACTTCGACGCGCAGCCGCCCCCTTTCGCCTGCGACCCACATTGATCTGCGGAATCCTTTGTTTCTGCTCCCTCAATCCATGTCCTGTTCCAAGGCTGGGCTGGTCAAGACGGATAACACAACTGTGAGACTCCCCGTGCACCGGAACTCGCAACGTCGGCTCCAGGCGCCCGTGCGCACGCCGTCGGCGGGCGCAGCTTGCCGTGGCGCGCCAAGGCGCATAAGTTTTGGGCAAAGAGCGCCGCAACGTCGGCGAGGGAGGGAAGATGCCCTTGGGTGCGCCGTTCGGCGTCCGGGAGACACACGGCATTCTCTGGCGCCCGGAGAACGAAATCCGGGCCAGCTCGGACCGGCGAGGCTGGATTTCGGCCTACGCGTCGGCGCAGAAGGAACTGCCGTACGAGGGCTATTTCAGCGCTGTTCCGGACCAGCTTCTGGTGCTGCATCTCGACGGACCGGTCACCATCGACCGGATGCGCGCGAAGGCGCCAGCCCGGCACCTGGTGCCGGCGGGCGGCATCCATCTTGTTCCCGGCGGCATGGATTTCGGCGTGCGCCTCTCCGGTGTGCTCAACACCTTGCATGTTTACATCCGGCGCGCGGTGATCGAGGAGATTGCCGCCGATATTGTCCCGGGCGATCCGGCCGAGGTCGAGATTCCCGCCCAGTTTCTGGATGACGACCGGACGCTCAAGCGGCTGCTCGAGGCGATGAACCTGGCGCTGTTCGACGATCACCCGGCGAGCGGACTTTACGTCGACTATCTGTCGCGCACCATCGCGTCGCACCTGGTGCGCGCCCACGCCGGCCGGCAGGTTACCACCCGGCCATCCGCTGCAAGCGGCGGTCGCGTCAGCGCGTTGACCGCCCGCGGTATCGATTATATGCGCGAGCATCTGGCCGCCTCCATCAGCCTCGATGACATCGCCGAGGCGATGAACTGTTCGGCGAGCCACTTCGCGCGGCAGTTCCGCAACGATTTGAATCTGCCGCCGCACCGGTATCTTGTCGGTCTCAGACTCGAGTTGGCCCGCAGCCTGTTGGCGAATTCGCACACGCCGATCGCCCAGATCGCCTTTGAATGCGGCTTCTCGCACCAGGAACATCTGACGCGCCTGTTCCGCCGCAACTACATGACAACGCCCGCCGCCTACCGCCGCGCCCGCCAGAACTAGGCGCGTCAAGGGCAGTCGGCAGTCCTGCCCTGATGGTTTTGTGCAGGGAAAGCCGACGCATCCGCGCTATTGCTTGCCGCATGAGCGGGCTTGCGCGAGCCGCCGGCAGAGGGCGGCGCTGACTGATGGAAGCCTTTGTGTACGAAGCGTTGCCGCAGCGAGTCGTGTTCGGATTCGGCACGCGCACGTCCTTGCCGCAGGAGGTCGACCGGCTCGGGCTGACGAGGGTGATGGTGTTGTCGACCCCCGAGCAGGCGGCGATGGCCGGGGAATTGTCGGCGCTTCTGGGCGGCAAGAGCGCCGGCGTTTTGGCCTCGGCCGCCATGCATACCCCGGTCGAGGTGACCGAGAAGGCGCTCGAAAAGGTGCGCGCGGCGGCGGTCGACGGGCTTGTCCCGGTCGGCGGCGGTTCGACGACCGGGCTCGGCAAGGCGATCGCCTTGCGCTCGGACCTGCCGCAAATCGTGCTGCCCACGACCTATGCCGGCTCCGAGGCGACCTCCATTATCGGTCAGACGGAAGGCGGCAGGAAGACCACCCAACGCACCTCGAAAGTTCTGCCCGAAACCATTCTCTACGACGTCGAATTGACTGCGTCCCTGCCCGTCGGACTCTCCGTGACCTCGGGCCTGAACGCCATCGCCCACGCCGTCGAGGCCCGCTACGCCCGCGACCGCAATCCGCTGATTTCAATTCTGGCGCTCGAAGGCATCAGGGCGCTGGCCGGCGCGCTGCCCCGGATCGTCCGCAATCCGGAGGATCTGATGGCGCGCAGCGACGCGCTTTACGGTGCCTGGGCTTGCGGGACATGTCTCGGGGCGGTCGAAATGGCGCTCCACCACAAGGTTTGCCACACGCTCGGCGGCAGTTTCGATTTGCCGCATGCCGAGACCCACGCCGTGATGCTGCCGCACACCACCGCCTACAATGAGGCGATCGTCCGCGACTTGCTTGCACCGGTCGCCCAATGTCTCGGCGCGCCGTCGGCGGCGCGCGGGCTATATGACCTCGCCGCTTCGCTCGGCGCGCCAACCCGGCTCGGGGACCTCGGCATGGCAAAGGCGGCGATCGGGCGCGCCGCCGATCTCATTCTTCAAAATCCCTATTGGAACCCAAGACCGCTCGTACGCGAGCACATTGTAGCCATGCTGGAGGACGCGTTTGAAGGCCGTCCGCCGCCCCGTCCGCGCAACTGACACTATTTTTCTCAAGGGAGGATGCAAATGACCGACCTGATCAAAGGACCTTCACAAAAAGGCGGCATCAACCGCCGCCGCCTGCTGCAAACCGGGGCCGGCGCTGCCGCCGCGGTGACCATTGGCTCGCTTGCCGCCCCGGCGATACGCGCCCAATCGGCGATCAAAATCGGCTATGTGTCACCGCAATCGGGACCGTTGGCGGCGTTCGCCGAAGCCGACAATTTCATCGTCAGCACCATGACCCAATTGATCGGAGCGGGCATCGAGACAGCCGGCGGCACCATGCCGGTCGAGATCTTGGTGCGTGACAGCCAGTCCAATCCCAATCTCGCCGCGGATGTGACCCGCGATCTGATCGTCGATGACGGGGTGAGCCTGATCGTCGTCGCCTCGACGCCCGAAACCACCAACCCGGTTTCGACCCAGTGCGAAATCGAGGAGATGCCGTGCGTCTCAACCATGGCGCCTTGGCAGCCCTGGTATATCGGAAGGCAGGGAAATCCGGGCGATCCGGCGAGCTGGACGCCATTCGAGTTCACCTATCACTATTTCTGGGGCCTCGAGGACATCATCGCCGTGTTCGCGGCGATGTGGAGCCAGCTCGACACCAACAAGCAGGTCGGTGGGCTGTTCCCCAACGACGGCGACGGCAACGCCTGGGGCGACATCAATGTCGGCATCGCGCCGGGCCTCAAGGCCACGGGCGGCTTCACGGTCGTCGACCCAGGCCGCTACCAGAACCTGCAGGACGATTTCTCGGCGCAAATCAACGCCTTCAAGGCGGCGAATGCCGAGATCGTCACGGGCGTGATCATCCCGCCCGATTTCACCACCTTTTGGACCCAGGCCAACCAGCAGGGCTACAACCCCAAGGCGGTGACGGTGGCCAAGGCCATCCTGTTTCCGTCGTCGGTGGAAGCGCTGGGACCGCTAGGGCACAATCTGTCGTCCGAGGTGTGGTGGACGCCCAACCATCCGTTCACATCCTCGCTCGACGGCTCGAACGGGCAGGACGTGGCCGCCGGGTTCACCGCGGCGACCGGGCGGCCGTGGACGCAGCCGATCGGATTCATCTACTCGCTGTTCGAAGTCGCCCTCGACGTCCTCAAGCGCTCGGCCGACGCATCCGATCCCGGGGCGGTCCTCGAGAGCATCAGGGCGACCAACCTTGATACGCTGACCGGCAAGGTCAAATGGGGCACCGACACTCCTCTCGGGCCGATCGGCGCCAACGTCTGCAAGACCCCGCTCGTCGGCGGGCAGTGGCGCAGGAAAGACGACGGCACTTTCGACCTCGTCGTCGTCGACAACAGCCACGCGCCCGAAATCCCGGCCGGCGGAACGATGGAGGCCCTCGCCTACTAGAAGGCGCCCATGCTGCTCGAACTTTCCGGCGTCTCAAAACGCTTTGGGGCAATCGCGGCGGCCGATGGGGTAAACCTGTCGGTCGCCGAGGGCGAAGCCTTGGGTATTATCGGGGCCAACGGCGCTGGCAAGTCGAGCCTGTTCAATCTGGTGACCGGCGTCCTCAGACCCGATGCCGGCGCCATTTTTTTCGACGGCGCGGACATTACGCGGACGCCGGTTCGCCAACGCTGCCTTGCCGGGATCAGCAGGTCCTTCCAGGTTCCTCAGCCGTTCGAGAGTCTGACGGTGTTCGAGAATCTGCTGGTCGCCGTCCAATTCGGCCGCGGTGCCGGACACGCTGACCCGGTCGAATTCTGCGCCGGCATACTCGGGCGGACAGGATTGCTCGCCAAAGCAAATGCTGTCGCCGGCGAGCTCACTTTGCTTGACCGCAAGCGACTCGAGCTCGCCCGCGGTTTGGCCGGCCGGCCGCGCATCTTGCTGCTCGACGAAATCGCCGGCGGCCTGACCGAGGCCGAATGCGCCGAATTGGTCGCCCTGATCGGCGCGCTCAACGCCGGGGGCATCAGCATCGTCTGGATCGAACATGTGGTGCATGCGCTCATCTCGGTGGTCAGCCGGCTGGTGGTGTTGGAATTCGGCAGGAAGATCGCCGAGGGCGAACCAAGGGCGGTAATGGCGCTGCCAGAAGTGCGGCGCTCCTATCTCGGCATCGAGGAGACCCTGGCATGAACCCGCTCCTGCAGGCCCGGGGCCTTGAGGTCTATTACGGCAACTTCCAGGCCCTGTTCGGAGTGGACGTCACCATCAACGAAGGCGAGACGATTGCCATTATCGGGGCCAACGGCGCCGGCAAGTCGTCGTTTCTCAACTCGCTGTCGGGCCTGGCGCCCTCGCGGGCCGATCATATCTACTTCGAAGGGCGGCCGGTCGGCGGTACTTCGCCCTTCAACATGGTCAAGCTCGGCATCGGCCTCGTGCCGGAGGGACGCCGGCTGTTTCCTTCCCTGACCGTGGAGGAAAACCTGCTGATGGGCGCGCATGGCCGCACCGTCGACCGCGGCTGGAACCTCGATACGGTCTATGACCTCTTTCCGGTGCTACGCGAACGCCGTCACCAGATGGCGCCGACGCTTTCCGGCGGCCAGCAGCAGATGGTGGCGATCGGTCGGGCCTTGATGGCCAACCCGCGTATACTGCTGTGCGATGAGATCAGTCTCGGTTTGTCCCCGGCGATCATTCGGGACGTCTACGCCGCCCTCGCCGAAATCAAGAAGCACGACACCACGATTCTGATCGTCGAACAGGACCTGACCGCCGCGCTCAACGCCGCCGATCGGGTCTACTGCTTGATGGAAGGGCGCGTGACCCTCGAGGGCGCCCCGGCGAGCCTTTCCAAAGACGCCATCCGGCGCGCCTATTTTGGGGCCTGAGGTCGAATGAGCGCCGTCAATACGATCGTGCAGGGCATTCTGTTGGGCGGACTCTACGCCCTCTACGCGGCCGGACTTTCGCTGATCTTCGGGGTCATGCGTCTGGTCAATCTCGCGCACGGCGATTTCATCGTCCTCGCCGCCTTCGTACTCCTGGGGCTCGGTACCGCGCTCGGACTGCCGCTGCCTTTCGCGCTGATCATTGCGGTCCCTTTCATGTTCGCGCTGGGCTGGGCGCTGCAGCGGACCATTCTCAATCGGGCCCTGACCGGGGATTTGCTGGTGCCGTTGCTCGTCACCTTTGGCCTCTCCATCATCATCCAGAACGGCTTGCTCCTGGCGTTTTCAGCCGACAGCCGCCGGTTGAGTCTCGGCGAGCTGGAAACCGCCTCGCTCGATCTCGGGGCGCTGTCCATCGGGGTCGTGCCGCTATTGACGTTTGTCGTCGCGCTCGCCGCCATCGCTGGGCTCAGCGCCTTGTTCTACCGCACGCCGCTCGGCCGCACCCTGCGCGCCACCTCCGATTCCGCCGAGATCGTGCAGATCATGGGCGTCAATCCAAGGGCGGTGTTCGCCATTGCCATGGGCCTTTCCTTCATCTTCATTGCGCTCGCCGCATTCTTCATGGGAGTGCGCGCGAATTTCGATCCCTCGGCCGGGCCGGCCCGGCTCCTCTATGGGTTCGAGGCCGTCGTCATCGGCGGCCTCGGCAGCATCTGGGGGACACTTGTGGGCGGAATCATTCTTGGTATCGCCCAGACGATTGGCGGCTCGATCAACCCGGCGTGGCAGACATTGGCGGGCCATGTCGTGTTCCTCGCCGTCATCCTGATCCGCCCCACCGGTCTGTTTCGACGACAGTGAGCACAAATTGAGCGAGACCGTCCCCGCACCCACCGCACGCACCGTCATCGGCACGCCCATTTCACGGGCGGCCATGGCGGGCTTCGCCATTCTGGTGATCGGTCTGGTGGCGGCGCCCGCCTTCGTGGAGCGATCGCTGGTCGCCGATCTGGTGCTGGTTTTCCTGATGATCACTCTCGCCCAATGTTGGAATCTTCTGGCCGGATATGCGGGGCTGATTTCGGTCGGCCAGCAGGCGTTCGTCGGACTCGGCGGCTATTGCCTGTTCGCGCTGATTATCCTCGCCGGCGTCGACCCGCTGGTGGCCGTTCTACTCACGCCCTTGATCGTGGCAGTCGCATCCGTGCCCATCGGCTTCGTAGTCTTTCGCCTGCAGGGGGCCTATTTTGCGGTAGTCACCTGGGTGGTCGCCGAAGTGCTGCGCCTGTTGCTCGCCCAGTGGCAGGCGCTCGGCGGGGGAACCGGCAATTCGCTGCCGCGGACAGCAACCAGTGAGATGTTCGCGCTCGAATGGGTGAGCGAGTCATTCGGCGTACGCAGCGCCGCCGGTCGGGAAATCATTATCTATTGGGTGGCGCTGGCCGCCGTCGTGGTGGTGATCGCGCTCGCCTATGCCATGCTGAGATCGCGGCTTGGTCTGGCGCTCAGCGCCATTCGCGACGGCGAGATGCCAGCCGAGAGCGTTGGCGTCAACATCCTGCGCAACAAGTTCATCGTTTACATATTCGCGGCCTTCGGCGCCTCGCTCGCCGGCGCGCTCTACTTCCTCCACGTCTCGCGCATTTCACCCGACGCGGCCTTCTCGGTGCTCGACTGGACCGCCTATGTCATCTTCATCGTGGTGATCGGCGGCATCGGCACCATCGAGGGACCAATCATCGGCGCCATACTTTTCGTGGTGCTACAGTCGCAGTTTGCCGTCTACGGCCCCTGGTACCTGATCGCGCTCGGCGCGTTCGGCATCGTCATCATACTGGTCGCGCCGCGCGGCATCTGGGGCCTCTTTTCGCAAGCCACCGGCATTCAGCTGTTTCCCACGCGACGGCGTTTGGTTCTCGACAACGCTCGGACGTCAAATCAGGGGGAGTAAGATCATGTCGACTCGCGACTTCGACGAAAATTCCATAACCGATGCGGTGGTCGAGCGTTTCGCCAATACGCCCGACCCGCGTCTCAAGGCCATCGTGGCGGGACTCGTTCGCTACGCCCACAATTTCGTCCGCGAGGTCCAGCTGACCGAGGGTGAATGGATGGCGGCGATCCAGTTCCTCACCCGCACCGGCCATATCACCGACGACAAGCGCCAAGAGTTCATCCTTTTGTCGGACACACTCGGGATTTCTATGCTGGTCGACGCCATCAACCATCGCATGCCGTCGGGCGCCACCGAGACCACGGTACTCGGCCCGTTCTATGTGCAGAACCCGCCCGTCCTCGAGCCCGAAGCCAGCATCTTTCATGGCAAGGGCGGCACGCCGTTCCATGTGACCGCAAAGGTAACAACGCCGGCCGGCGCCCCGCTAGCGGGCGCGAGTGTCGATGTCTGGCAGTCGGACGATGACGGATTCTACGACGTGCAAAAGCCCGGCAGGACCGCGGACTTGCGCGCGCGATTCATTGCCGACGCCGAAGGCAAGGCCTCCTTCTGGACGATTCTGCCGAAATATTACCCGATACCGGACGACGGGCCGGTCGGCGACATGCTCAAGGCGACGCGCCGCCACCCGTACCGGCCGGCGCATCTGCATTTCATGATCGCGCATCCCGGCTACGAAACGTTGGTGACGCATCTGTTCATCGCCGGCGACCCTTACCTCGACAGCGACGCCGTGTTCGGTGTGAAACAGTCGTTGATCGTCGATCCTGAACGCCATGAAGCGGGCGCCGGCCCCGGCGGGCGCAAGCTCAATGAGGCCTGGCGCAGCCTCGATCACCGTTTCGGCCTCAAGCCGGCGGCCCGACAAGGAGCATCCCAGTGATCGAAACCGATGTGCTGATTGTCGGCAGTGGTCCGGCGGGCTCCAGCATGGCCGCCCTGTTGTCGACCTACGGTATCGAAAACGTTTTGGTGACGCGGTACCGCTGGCTCGCCGACACCCCGCGCGCGCACATCACCAACCAGCGCGCCATGGAGGTGTTGCGCGACCTCGGGCTCGAGCAGCAAGCGATGCTCTATGCGACGCCCAATCACCTGATGGGCAACAATGTCTTTTGCACCTCGCTCGCCGGCGAGGAGCTCGGCCGCATGCGCTCCTGGGGATCGGACCCCTACACGCAGGCGCGGCACAAGATCGCGAGCCCGACGACGATGGTCGACTTGCCGCAGAATTTTCTCGAACCCATCCTGTTCTCGGCTGCCTGCGCGCGCGGCACCAAGGCGCGGCTGTCGACCGAGTATCTGTCGCTGGCTCAGGACGCGGACGGGGTGACTGCTATGGTGCGCGATCGCGTTTCGGGCGAAACCTACCCGATCAGGGCCAGGTACTTGATCGGGGCCGACGGCGGCAACTCCAAGGTGGCGCAGGATGTCGGGTTGCCGATGCACGGCAAGATGGGGGTCGGCGGCTCGATCAACATCATCATCAAGGCCGACCTCTCCAAATATGTGGCCCACCGGCCGAGCGTCCTTTACTGGGTGCTGCAGCCCGGTTCCAATGTGGGCGGCATCGGCATGGGCCTGGTGCGTATGGTGCGACCCTGGAACGAGTGGCTGCTGATCTGGGGCTACGACATTACCCAGCCGGCGCCGCAGGTCACCGAGGACATCTGCATGCAGCTGGCGCGTCAGCTCGTCGGCGACAACGAAATCCCGATCAAGGTCACCTCGTGGTCGACCTGGACGGTCAATCACATGCACGCGCTCGAGTATTCGAAGGGCCGTGTGTTCTGTATGGGCGATGCCTGCCACCGCCACCCGCCCTCCAACGGGCTCGGCTCGAACACGTCAATCCAGGACGCCTACAACCTGGCGTGGAAGCTGGCGCTGGTGCTGCAGGGCAAAGCGGCGCCCTCGCTGCTCGGCACCTATGACGCGGAACGCGCGCCAATCGGCAAGCAGGTCGTCGACCGCGCCAACAAGTCAATCGAGGAATTCGGGCCGATTTTTCAGGCGCTGGGGCTGCTGTCCACCGAAGATCCGGGCCAGATGGTCGCCAACATGCAGGCCCGCAAGGAGGATACAGAGGACGGCAGACGGCGGCGTGCCGCCTTGCGCGAGGCCATTGCCTTCAAGGTCTACGAGTTCGACGCCCACGGCGTCGACATGAACCTGCGATACCGGTCTGGCGCGGTGATTGCTGAGTCCAAGCCCGACGCGTTCGCCGAGGATCCCGAACTCATCTATCAGCCCACCACCTACCCCGGCGCCCGTCTACCCCATGTCTGGCTCGAGCAGAACCGCCAGCGCCTATCCTCGCTCGATCTCGTCGGCCGGGGCCGCTTCACGGTGATCACCGGTATCGGCGGCGAAGCCTGGATCGAAGCTGCCAATACCATAGCTGACCGTACCGGCATCGAAATCGTGCCGATCACAATCGGGCCTGGCTGCGGCTACGAGGACCCGTTTGGCGACTGGGCGCGCGCCCGCGAGGTCGAGGACGACGGCTGCCTGCTCGTCAGGCCCGACCAGTATGTCGCCTGGCGCGCCTCCAAGCGGGACACCAAAGCCCTCCCGACCCTGAGTCGGATGATGGGCGCGATTACCGGCAAATGAGCGCCCGCTGCGCCATTGATCGTTTCATGCAAAACTGCGTCCGGTTTCGTGCAGGTCCGATAGCGACCCGCCATCTAGCATTGGCGAAATCTCATGGGAGGATATCATGGTCGACGTGCATTCCATCGTAACCGGCATCCACCATGTCACGTCGTGCGTCGGTGCGGCGCAGGAAGACATCGACTTTCTCACCCGGGTGATCGGCCAGCGGCTGATCAAGCAGACGGTGCTGTTCGACGGCACCGCGCCGATCTATCACCTCTACTATGCCAATGCGAACGCCGAGGTCGGAACGGTGATGACCACCTTTCCGTTCAAGCAGGCTGGCGTCTATGGAAGGCGCGGCTCTGGCCAGATTTGCGCCACCGCCTATTCGATTCCCGAGGACTCGCTCGATTTCTGGGTCAAGCATCTCGACAAGCATCGCGTCAAGCATTCGGACATCGAAAAGCGCTTTGGCCAGAAGCTCATCAGCATCACCGACCCCTCCGGCAACATGTACGAACTGATCGCCGACGACCGGGACAAGCGCGAAGGCTGGACAACCGACGAAATCAGCGAGGCGAATTCCGTCAAGGGCTTCAACAACGTGGTCATGTCGGTGCGTGACCTCAAGGGCCAACACGACTATTTCGAGATGGGCCTCGGCTTCAAAAAGGTCGCCGAGGACCGCAAATACCACAAGTACCACATTCAGGGGGGCGGGCCTTGCCGCACCGTGGTGCTGCGTCACGATCCGGACCTGGAGCAGGGCTCGTGGACGTTCGGGGTCGGCACCGTCCATCATGTGGCTTTCCAGGTCGCCAATGACGAGGTGCAAATGCAGCTCAAACTCTATCTCGAGGGGCTGGGCTACACCGATGTCTCGGAAAGCAAGGACCGCAATTACTTCCACTCGGTGTATGTGCGCTCCCCCGGCGGGGTGCTCACGGAATTCGCCACCACTGACATCGGTTTCACGGTCGACGAACCGCTACAGGAGCTGGGCACGCACCTGCTGCTGCCGCCCTGGTTCGAGAACCGGCGAGCCGAGATCGTGGCGCCGCTCGAGCCGATCAGGGTGCCGGTGGCGAACCGCCCCAGGCCGTAAGGCGGTCGCCTGATTATTTATCCCCGGGATGGGGACGGTTGTCACGCGCCAGCAAGGGCCATGGCGATCCCCTGCCCCACCCCGATGCACATGGTGGCGAGCGCCAGTTTAGCACCGCGTTCCTGTAGCTCCAGCGCCGCCGTTCCCGCGATCCGCGCGCCGGACATGCCAAGCGGATGGCCGAGCGCTATCGCCCCGCTATTCGGATTGACGTGTTCGGCATCGATCGGCAGTCCAAGTTCGCGCAAGGCGGCGATCGCCTGCGAGGCGAACGCCTCGTTGAGCTCAATCACGTCGAAATCGACGGGCGCAAGTTTGAGGCGGGCGCAAAGTTTACGCGTCGCCGGGACGGGTGCCATGCCCATGATGCGGGG
>JBBECE010000016.1:0-47524 GCA_040881985.1 Cucumibacter sp. | reverse complement strand
GGCGGGCGCAAAGTTTACGCGTCGCCGGGACGGGTGCCATGCCCATGATGCGGGGGGCAACGCCCGCCGCCGCGCCGCCAAGAATCCGCGCGATCGGGTCAAGCCCGTGCGCTTTGATCGCGGCTTCTGAGGCGATGATCAGCGCCGCCGCGCCGTCATTGACCCCCGACGAATTGCCGGCGGTCACCCTTCCGCCCTGACGAAACGGCGTCGGCAGCTTTGCGAGCTTTTCGAGCGTGGTGCCGACGCGTGGATGCTCGTCCATTTCGACGATCGTCGGCTCGCCCTTGCGCGTCGGAATGGCGCCCGGGACGATCTCGCGCTGGAGCCTGCCATTTGTCCGCGCGGCGACCGCGCGTTGCTGCGAGCGCAGGGCGAATTGGTCCTGATCCTCGCGGCTCACGGAAAAATCCGTCGCGACATTCTCGCCGGTCTCGGGCATGGAATCCACGCCGTACTGCGCCTTCAGAACCGGATTGACGAACCGCCAGCCAATTGTCGTGTCGTAAATCTCGGCGTTGCGGGAGAACGCCATCTCGGCTTTTGGAATGACGAACGGCGCTCGGCTCATGCTCTCAACCCCTCTGGCAATGACCAGTTCGGCCTCGCCGGCGCGGATGGCCCGCGCCCCGGCGATCACCGCGTCGAGCCCCGAGCCGCAGAGGCGGTTGATGGTGGTGCCGGAGACGCTTTCCGGCAGGCCCGCCAGCAATACCGCCATCCGGGCAACGTTGCGATTGTCCTCTCCAGCCTGGTTAGCGCAGCCGAGGATCACGTCGTCGACCGCTGCCCAATCGATACCCGTGTGCCGCGCGATAAGTGCCTTGAGCGGGATCGCCGCGAGGTCGTCAGTTCGCACCGTCGCGAGCACGCCGCCGAACCGGCCGATCGGGGTCCGGAGATAGTCGCAGATGAAGGCCTCGGCCATGCTATGCCGCCTTACCCGCATGGGCGGCCCTGGAGCGCGCCTGCAGGTCGCAAAGCGTGCCGAGTTCGGGCGTGGTTGGCGGCAGGGTGGCTTCGAGCTGCTCGGCGAAGCGAACCTTCCAGCCACAATTGGCCTGCACCGCGTCGCAGGTCACCCCCGGAAGCAGGCCGGTGACGGTGAATTCCTTCGTCTCGGGGTCCGGCTTCCAGATCGCCAGATCGGTGATGAGCAGGGTGGGTCCGGCGGTCGTCAGCCCGAGCTTCTTGCGGCCGTTCCCGCCGGCGCCGTGGCCGAAGGAAGTGACAAAATCGATCTTCTCGACCATCACCCGCGGCGATTGCCTGACGGTGATGAAGACCTCTGCGCAGGAGGTCGCGATCTCCGGGGCGCCGCCGCCACCCGGCAGGCGGGTTTTCGGGTGGGCATAGTCGCCGATGACGGTGGTGTTGATATTGCCGAATCTATCGAGTTGCGCCGCGCCGAGAAACCCGACGGTGATCCGGCCGCCCATCAGCCAGTAGCGGAACATTTCCGGGACCCCGACCGTGGTCACCGCCGTCTCGCAAAGTTCGCCATCGCCGATCGAGAGCGGCAGCACATTCGGCGCGGTGCCGATAGTGCCGCTTTCATAGATGAGCGTGATGTCCGGCGCGTGGGTCAGCGCGCAACGTTGCAGGCGGCGGACGGCGCTCCGATGCCGACGAAGAACACGTCGGTATTGTGCAGCGCCCGCGCCGCGGCGATAGTCATCATCTCCTCGGGCGAAAAGTCGCTCATGCCGCCTTCCGCCTGAGATGGGCGACCCGTCCGACAAAGGCTTCCGGCGAGGAATTGAGAACATTCGCTTCCATCCAATCGCGGAAGGCGTCGCGGTCGGCCGAAATGCGGTCCCAGTCGAGGTACGCGGCATTGTCGCGGTCGTAATAGCCATGGGCATAGCTCGGATGCGCCCCGCCCGGCACCAGCGCGATTGCGGCGATCGTCCAGTGCGGCAGGACGCAGGCGTTGGGATGGACGTGGGTCACATCCTCGACGATTTCCTCGACAGTGACCACGGCGCGCTTTGCCGCGAGCACGGCTTCCTTCTGCACGCCGACAATGCCCTCGATCAGCACGTTGCCGCGCCGGTCGGCCCGCTGGGCGTGAATGACCGTGACGTCCGGGCGGATTGCGGGGACGGCGGCGAGCTCCTCGCCGGTGAAGGGACAGGCGACCGACCGGATGTTCGGATTGACTTTCGCCAGCTCGGCGCCGCGATAGCCGCGGAAGATCGCGCAGGGCAGCCCGGCGGCACCCGCCTCATAGGCGTTGGCCAGAGCAGAATGGGAATGTTCCTCAATCTCGAGCGGCGCCGGCCAGCCGTTCTCGACCGCGTCGCGCAGTCGCCGCAAGAGCCCGACCCCGGGATTGCCGGCGTAGGAGAACACCAGTTTCTTCGCCATGCCCATGCCGATCATCTGGTCGTAGGCGATGTCGGGAGTCATGCGGATGAGGGTGAGGTTCGTTCGTCGCTGCCGGATCGCCTCGTGCGCGGCGGCGTGCGGAATGAGATGGGTAAATCCCTCGAAGGCAACCGTGTCGCCATCGTGCAGGTGAGTGCCGATCGCCTCGGCGAGGCTCAGGAACGCGGACATGGCTCAATCGTCCGGGAAGACGGTTTCCTCTCGCACTGTCGACGGATGTCGACCGAATTGACGAGGGCGAGCCGAGCCGGCACGCTCTTGGTGCGGGCGCGGCTCAGGGAAAAGCGGCAGGTGATGCCGTTAACGCGCCCGAAATCCACCGCACCCGCCTCCTGCTGGCCACCGAGATTACGAATTCCCATTTCGAATGAAAAACGAAATCATAGCATGCAGCCATAGCCGTTTTGATATGCTCGTGGCATGCCTGCCGCCAGCTGCATCGAGTGCCGGCAACTCAATTGTCATCTTGATGCGGCGAGCCGGGCGAGCTTTGTCGGCGCAGCGGCAGCCCTTGGGATCACCCAGCCGGCGGTCTCGAAAGCCATCGGGGAACCGGAAGGGGCGCCGGGGGTCAAGCGCTTCATCCGCAGCCGGGCCGGCGTCGCTCTCACCCCGCAGGGCGAGGCCTTGCGCCGACATGCGGGAGCGGCGATTTCGGCGCTGCGGCAGGGCCCAGCCAGCGTTAACGAGACCCGGCGGCCATCGACCGTGACCGTCGCCTTCGGCGCCCTGCCGACCGTTACCGGCGAGCTGGTGCCAGTTGCCGTCCTCGCCGCCAAGCGCGACAGTCTTGCGGCCCGGGTCTGGCTCGTGGGAACTATCGGTCGGCCTTGAGGACGCCGGCGAGGTAAAGCTTCAGAGTCGCAGCGGTGCCCACGGACCAGACGGACGCCAGCGCCTTCGAGAAGGCCGAGACATAGGCCGGGTTGGTGGCGAGGTCGCCGAAAATGTCGCGCATCGACAGGAACGAGGCCGGGTCGGATTTCGCGGCGCGGGCCTGGGTTTCAAGGCGATCCCAAGCCGGATCGTTCGGCGGTATTTCGGCGCCCGACTCGGTCGCCCCGGCGCAATAGCGGCACCACAGCGCCGAGACGAGCGCCAGCCCGGTGACTGGCGCGCCGCGCGCCAGCCGGTCGGCGGCTGTGGGCAAAATGAATTTCGGCTGTCGATTGGAGCCGTCGAAGCAGAGGCGCCGGACGGTGTCGCCCACCTGGGGATTGGCAAAGCGTTCGGCGACCTTTACGAAATAGGCGGTGAGATCGACGCCGGGGACCGGGGGGACGATGGGGACAATCTCGTCGCGCTCGAGCCTTTCGAGAAAGCCGGCAATGAGCGGGTGGGCCATGGCGTCGCTGACGAAATGGATGTCGAGGAGCCCGGCAGGATAGGCGATGGCGGCGTGGCCGCCATTAAGGATGCGGATCTTCATCAACTCGAACGGCGCGACGTCGGCGACGAACGTCACCCCGACCTTTTCGAGCGCCGGGCGGCCAGCGGGGAATTGGTCTTCGACGACCCACTGTCTGAACGTCTCGCAGGCGACCGGCCAATTGTCCTCGATGCCCCAAACCTCGGCGACCAGTGCCCGCTCATGGTCGGTCGTTGCCGGAGTGATGCGGTCGACCATGGAATTCGGGCAGGCGACATGGCCCCTCACCCAAGCGGCGAGCGCCGGATCGAAGAGGCCGGCGAGGCCGGCGACCGCGCCCATCGCGGCATCGCCATTGCCCGGAATGTTGTCGCAACTCATCACCGTGAAGGGTGGGGTGCCTGGCCTCCGCCGCGCAATCAGTCCGGCGAGGATCAGGCCGAAGACTGTCTCAGGCGCGGCGATGTTTTCGGCGTCGCGGCGAATGTCGGGATGGGTGGCGTCGAAGCGGCCGGCCGCGTTGATGAAATAGCCGCCTTCGGTGACGGTCAGCGAGACAATACGGATTCTCGGGTCGGCGAGCCGGGCGATCAGCGCGGCTCTGTCGCCAGGAGCGATGAAATCGACCATCGCCCCGGTGACGCGGGCCCGCCGGCCGGTGGCATCACGCTCGATGACGGTCGTCAGCCAATCCTGTGCCGTGAGTTTTTCCCGCATCAGCGCATCGACGGGCTTGACGCCGGCGCCGATCACCGCCCAGTCGCGGTCGAGCCCGAGCGAGAACAGCTCGTCGAGATAGACCCCCTGATGGGCACGGTGAAAATTACCCACCCCGAAATGCAGAATGCCCGGCGACAGGTCGCCTCGCGCGTAGGCGGGAACGCGAACATCCGCGGGGAGATCGGGCAGCGCGGCGAGCGAAAGATGGATGGTCATGGATCGAGGCTGACGGCGACACGCCTCGATTGCAAGCCGGAAATCCGGGAGTTCCGAGGCCCGCCTTCCCCCGCCCGCGCGGATTTGAGACCGCGGATTCACTTTCGGGCAATCGAAGGCGCGTAGGACTGGCGGGCTGGCCCGCTTGCCGCGGGCGCCATGGAGCGAAAATCATGGGCGATCCCCGATGGGGCCTCAACATTACCGGGCTCAGTAAATGCTTCGACCGGCCGGCCGTCGACGGGCTCGATTTGCAGGTCAAGGCCGGCGAGTTTTATGCGCTGCTCGGGCCGAACGGGGCGGGCAAGACGACGATCCTGCGGATGGTCGCCGGGCTGTTGCAGCCTGATGCGGGTACGATCGAAGTTTTCGGCATAGACGTGAAGCGCAACCCGATAGCGGCGAAGCAGATCATCGCCTGGGTTTCCGACGAACCAATGGTCTATGACCGGCTGACTCCGTTCGAATATCTCAACTTCATCGCCGGGCTGTGGGGCATGGAGCCCAAGGACTCGGAATCGCGCGCCCGCGCACTGATCGACTGGCTGGGGCTTGCCCCCTTCGCGCATGAGCGCTGCGGCGGGTTCTCGAAGGGGATGCTGCAGAAGGTGGCCCTCGCCGGCGCGCTCGTGCATGAGCCGCGGCTGATCATTCTGGACGAACCGCTGACCGGGCTCGATGCGGGCTCGGCCCGGCAGGTCAAGGACGTGCTGAAGGCCAAGGTGAACGAAGGCGTGACCGTCATCATGACGACCCATATTCTCGAAGTCGCCGAGCGGATGGCGGAGCGGATCGGGGTGATTTCGCACGGCCGGCTAATTGCCGAGGGCACGCTCGCGGAACTCCGGGAGAAAGCCGGCATGACTGGGACGACCCTCGAGGATATTTTCCTGACGCTGGTCGCCGAGGACGAGTCGGCGACGATCGCGGCGGCATGATCGCGGCGTCCCCATCGCTCGCCTGGTTCGCCCGGCACGAACTCGCGCTGTTCTGGCGTGACTTTGTGGCGATGATGACGGCCGGCCGACCGCAACGCGCCGTGGTGCTCGTGGCGGTGCTGCTGATCGTGGTGGGGGTGGCTCACCTGATCGCCAACGCGTTCGTCGCGCCCTGGGCGGCGACAGGGGTCGGCCCCGACCCGGCAACGCTCGTCCTGTTGAGCGGGGCGGGTGCGCTGTTCGTCTCCTTGATGCTGAGCCAGGCCATGGAATCGGTAACGCGCGCCTATTACGCGCGGGCCGATCTCGACCTGATCTTGTCCTCTCCAGCCTCCTCACGGCGCCTCTTCGCGATCCGCACCGGGGCGATCGCGTTGACGACGTTGATCCTTTCGTTCCTGCTGGCGGGGCCGGCGATCGATATGCTGATCGTTCATGACGGGCCGCGCTGGTTCGGCGCCTTCGGGGTGCTGGCGGCGCTGAGCGCGTTATCGACGGCGCTCGCGGTCGTCTTCGCCATCGGACTTTTTGCGCTCGTCGGGCCAAAGCGAACGCGGCTGATCGCGCAGATCGCGGCGTCGGTCGTTGGCGCCGGTTTCATCATCGGCATCCAGGCGGTGGCGATTGTCTCCTATGGAGGCCATTCGCGCTTCGCCCTGTTCCAGTCGGCCGAAGTCGTGGCGATGGCGCCGGGGTCGGAGAGCCTTTTGTGGCTGCCGGCCAAGGCGGCGATGGGGGACATTCCGGCCTTGGTCGCGGTGATGGCGCTCGGCTTCGGCGCTCTCGCAGCGGTGATCTTTGTCACCTCGTCGAGCTTCGGGCGGCACGCCATCGCGGCCGCCGGGGTTTCGGCGGCGCGGGGGCGGCAAAATCCGGCGCAAAGCGGGTTCCGGCCGGGCAGCGCCAAACAGGCGTTGCGGCGCAAGGAATGGGCGCTGTTGCGCCGCGATCCGTGGCTCCTGTCGCAGACGCTGATGCAGGTGCTCTATCTTATTCCGCCGGCGCTACTGCTCTGGCTCAATTTCGGCGAGGGCGCCGGCGCCGTGATCGTCATCGTGCCGGTCGTCGTGATGGCCGCTGGCCAGCTCGCGGGCGGGCTCGCCTGGCTCGCGGTCTCGGGCGAGGACGCCCACGATCTTATCGTCTCGGCGCCGGTGACGACGCGGATGATCCTCTCGGCGAAGATCGAGTCGGTGCTCGGGGCGATGGCGCTCGTCACCGCGCCGCTGATCCTCGGCATCGCGCTTGCCGCCCCGGTCGCGGGGGCGGTGACGGCTGCAGGCGTAATCCTCGCGGCGGGGTCGGCGACGGCAATCCAGATGTGGTTCCGGGTGCAGGCGAAGCGCTCGATGTTCCGCCGCCGACAGATTTCCTCGCGCGCCGCGACGATCTCCGAAGCCTTCGCCTCGATCATGTGGGCGGGCACCGCGGCGCTGGCGGCGGCGGGTTCGGTGCTGGTGATCGTGCCCGCGACCATCGCCGCGGGCGTACTGGTCCTCGCTTGGGCGATCCGCCCGCGCGCGGCCTAGCTCAGCCGGCGATTGCGTCGCAGACGAGCCGCGGCACCCCGTCGGCGACGACCCTCAGAACCGTCTCTTCGATGAAGGCGCCACTCGTCCCCCAGACATAGCGTTCGCCGCGATCGTCGCGGGCGAACTGCATCGGAAATTCGCCGGCGATCAGCACCTTGCCGCGATTGGGCTCGACGATGACCGCGATCTGGTCGCCGCTTTCGCACACATAGGAGCGCGCATAGACGTCCGGGTCGGGCTGCTCGACTTCAGGGCGAATCTGCAGCTCGGTTCGGCTGCGCGGCGAGGCGAAGGTCGTCAGGCAATTGCCGAAGGGATCGGTGACGACCCAGCCCTGATTGACCCGGCCTGGCACACTCACGGAGCCGCCGGGCCCGACGGTCGCGACGAACTGGCGATTGCCGGCGCTGTCGATCACGAAAAGCCACACCGGCGCGAAGCGGCCATTGGTGAAGACCGCCTCGACCGGCAGTCCGCCGGCGCGGGTCAGCGTCCGCTCGATGGCGCAGGCGAAGTTGGGCTGGGCCTGATAGGCGGCAAGCGCCTCGGCAGCGGGGTCCGAACCCTCAGCTGCGCCGTCGCCGCCGCTCGTCGCCTGGATTGCGGCGAAAATCTCGAGGAGAATCTGGAAGGCATCGCCCGCCGGCGAGCCGCCGCCCGGGCCGCCGAAGATGAATTGCGGCCGGCAGGCGTCGATGAAGGCGCGGGTCGGCGCGCCGCTGGCGCGCAGCGACCAGGTCGCCACCGGGGTGCCGTTGTAGCTGACACGCATGACGCTGCCGGCGATGATCGCCGAATAGAAACTGTGGTCGAAGCCGATGCGGCTGAAGGCGACCGCCCCCCAGTCGATCCCCGGCCGAAGGACGGTGCGGCTTGGCAGAAAGCCGGCGCGGCTCAAAATGTCCCAGCCGATGCCGCCCTGCTGGTCGGGTGGCAGGCGGGCGGGAACCGAGTGGAAAGTCGCCTCGGTCACCCCCGAAGCGGGAACGCAAGTCACCTCGAAGCCGAGCCGGCCGGTCGCCGGGTCGCCAAAGACGAGACGCGGCTGGCGCGAGCTGGCGCCCGGAGTGAATATCCAGCGCAGCCTCACATCGCCCGAGACGTCGCCGAAGACCGTCGGACCGAAAACGCGTGGCCGGCTGTTGCAGTTGGCAAGGAAGGCGCGGACCGGATTGGCACTGGAGGCGAGCGAATAGGCGATGCGGTGGCGATTGTCGGCGACGATGACAAGCTGGGTGCCGGCAATCATGCCGTTCCAGAGGCTGGATGAGGTTCTGAGATCGATTGCCGGAATATTGCCGACGGTCGTGCCGGGAAGGGTGCCGAGCCGGCCTTCGGCTTGGCCGCGATGCGTGCCCGCCTCGAAGGCAAGAAGCGGGCGCGAGGTGCTCACCGTGCCCGAGAGGAACCCTGAGAAATAGAGGCTCGCGGTCGCGGTGCCCGGTACGCAGCGGGCCTCGAAGGCCGGCTGGCGGCCCGGCGCAATGTAAATGAGGCGGGTCGGCACCCCGGCGTCCCCGGACGGCACATGCTGCCAGACTCGCGGGGCCCCGTAGCTGCGATCGGTCTCAAACGAGCGGGTCGGATTGAGGGTTATGTCCCAGTTGGCATCGCACAGATTGACGTTGCGGCTGGCGATGGCCCCCGAGGCGAAACGCGCGCCGAGCTGGACCTGGCACGCAATGCCGTCTGGACCGGCAAAGACCCGGACCTTCACGCCGTCGGCGATGGACGAGTAGATCGAGACGTCTCCGCCATCGATCGAGACGGCGACGATACGGTCGGTCGCCGCGGTATGCACGGTCAGAACCTCGAACCAGGAGACCGGCCGGTCGTCGATGATGACTTCGTAATCGTTGGCGCAGAGGTCGCCGGCCTCAAAGTAGGAGCGGCCGTTCGACAGCAGCGCCTGCATCTGCCGCGCGCAGAGGAAGCCGGAGGGCGTCCGGCGGATGTCGAATTCGATCCGGTTGGTTTCGGGATAGGCGGTGAAGGGCTGCGGGGCGCCGTCGAGCGCCAGCGACAGGATTCGTAGCTCCGGATTGACGGGGGTCACCGTGACCCGGCGGAGTGAGGGACCGGCCCCAGTGTCACGCAAGTCGAATGTCGCTTGCCAATTCGACTCGCAAACATCGATCCGGGCCGAGGCGGTGCGGCCGGTCACGGTGACCAGCGCGATGCTGTTGCGGCACTCAAACCCTGCCCCGCCATCCTCGACCCGCGCGAAGGTCAAGTCGCCCGCCGAGGAGAGGATCTGGGCAGGCAGGCCGTTGAAATAGATCGCGGACAGCTGGGTCGTGGCGGGGACAAGGGTGAGCGTCAGGATACGGGTCGCGGCGGTCGCAGCACTCATCGCCGCCAAGAGCGCGATTGCCGCAAGCATCGGGACAAGGCCGTGCCGGACGGTCCTCAGCATGGAAACGTCTCCCTCGGCCCCCGCGGTTCTCGGCCATTACAGGCGATTCCGGCCCAATGGGAAGCGCTATTTGGCGGCGAAGGCCGGCCCCGCGGGGTGGCAGGGTCCGCCCCGCTAGGCAAGCCGAATACCTGCGGCTATGGTGCCGCCCCAGCAAAAGTTGAGAAACACGCGATGCGGTTCGGTCTCGACTTGCCGCCGCAAATGCGGGTTTACGGCGCTTTTTTCGTCTATTCGCTGGGGCTCGGCGGGCTCTATTCGCGGCTCGGCGATATCCAGCTGGCGATGGGCGTCGAGGAAGGAGCGTTGGGCGCGGCGCTGATCGGGGGAGGGATCGGCACCTTCATTTCGCTGACCTTCGCGAGCCCGCTCCTTGAGCGGATCGGTTTTCGCCCGACGCTGACCGCCGGGATCGTCTCGCTTTCGGGGCTGATCGCACTCGCGAGCTTTTCGGTCTCGCCGCTGATGCTATTCGCGATCCTCCTTTTCAACGGCCTCGCTATCGGGGCGATCGAAGTCGTCATCAATGTCGAGGCCGACCGCACCGAGCATGCGATCGGCCGGCGAGTGATGAACCGCAGCCATGCTTTCTGGAGTTTTGGCTTCTTCCTGGCCGGGCTGATCGGGGCGGGCGCCAAACAGGCGGAGCTCAGCCCGCAGCTGCATCTGATGCTGATCGTGCCGCTGGTCGTGGTGGCGACGATCCTGCTGCTCGGGCGGTTCTCCCCTGCCGCGGCCCGGACGAGCAAAGCCGCCGAGAGACGTCCGAAGTTCGCCGCCCCGACGCTTGGGATCATGATCCTCGTCACGTTCACGCTGTCCTCGATGCTGCTCGAAGGCGCGGGGGCGGACTGGTCGGTGATCTATATGCGCGATGTCTTCAATGCGCTGCCCTTCGTCAACGGGCTTGCCTTTGCGGCCGGCGCCCTGGCGCAGGCGCTGGCCCGCTATTTTGCCGACGGCTATGTCGAACGCTACGGCCCGCTGGCGATCGCGCGAGGATCGGTCGGATTGATGATGGCGGGGGGCTTGCTGGTGACGTTCGCACCGCACCCGGCGATCGCACTATTTGGCTTCGCGCTGGTCGGGGCGGGGACCTCGACGATCTTCCCGCTCGCCATGTCGGCGGCGGCGCAGCGCAGTGACCGGGCGGCGGCGATCAATGTGGCGGCGCTCGCCCAAATGTCGTTTGTTGCTTTCTTGGTCGGACCGCCGCTTCTCGGGTTCGTCGCCGAGCATTTCGGGGTCAGGATGTCGTTCGCGCTCTGCCTGCCGCTGGTGGTGGTGAGCTGGTTCGCAGCGCGGGCCCTGTTGCGGCCACCGCTCATGCAGGCCCAGCCCGGCCATGCCTGACGGACCCTTGATCGTCGACGGACGCCAGTCGGAGCGGGCGCTCAGGGTGCAGCGCGGAGTGATGCGGCTCCTGCGCGAGACCTTCGATTTTTGTTGCTTCGCCGAAGTGACGCTGGCCAGCGGACGGCGGGCGGATGTGCTCGGGGTCGGCCCGAAGGGCGAGCTCTGGATCGTCGAAATCAAGACCTCGATCGAGGATTTTCGCATCGACGGCAAATGGCCCGAATACAAGGAGTTCTGCGACCGGTTCTATTTCGCCAAGCCGGTCGAGCTCAGCCCCGATATCTTCCCCCACAATGAGGGACTGATCGTCGCCGACGGACACGGGGCCGAGATGTTGCGCGAGGCGCGGGAGGCCCCGCTCGCCCCGGCGCGGCGCAAGACGATGATGCTGAAACTCGCCCGGCTGGGGGCCGACCGGATTCATGCACTCCTCGATCCGGGGCCGGGCTGAGAGGCGCCCTAGCGGGGGGCGCGTTTGGCGAGAATGCGCTGCAGGGTCCGGCGATGCATGTTGAGGCGCCGGGCGGTCTCGGAGACGTTGCGGTCGCAGAGCTCATAGACCCGCTGGATATGTTCCCAGCGCACCCGGTCGGCCGACATCAGGTTCTCGGGCGGCTCGGCCTTGACCGATTCGTCGGCCAACAGCGCCCGAAAGACATCGTCGGCATCGACGGGCTTGGCGAGATAATCGACGGCGCCAAGTTTGACCGCAGTCACGGCGGTCGCGATGTTTCCGTAGCCGGTCAATACCACCGCGCGGGCGTCGGGACGCATGTCCTTGAGGGCCGAGACAACGTCGAGCCCATTGCCGTCGGCGAGCCGCATGTCGACAACCGCATAGGCCGGCGGGCCGGCCTTGATCGCGGCAAGTCCGGCGGCGACCGATTCGGCGGTGATGACCTCAAAGCCGCGCCGCTCCATCGCCCGTTCGAGGCGGCTCAGGAACGACTTGTCGTCTTCGACAAGGAGCAGCGAACGATCCTTGCCGATAAGGTCCTGAAACCCTGTCATCTGTCCTTCCGCGCGCGGCACTCTTTTAGTCCCGTCAGGCTTTGGCGTCAAAATTCAATGGGTCGAGCCCGACTTCGAGCCGCTGGCGCGGCCAGGCGATGGACACCCGGGCACCCGCCTCGGCGTTGGAGAAGCGGAGCCTGCCGCCGGAGCGCTCGAGCAGAGTCTTGGCGATAAAGATGCCAAGCCCCAATCCGCCCGGCTCGGCGGGGTCGGAAGGGCGGGCCGTTCTCGGGCGGGTGGTCAGGTACGGCTCGCCCAGGCGTGCGAACAACTCCGCAGGGAACCCCTCGCCATCGTCGACCACCTCGACCGAGATCAGGCGCGCCGACCAGCTCAGCGTGACGGTGACGCGATTTCTGGAGTAGTCGACGGCGTTTTCGATGATGTTGCCGAGCCCGTAAATCAATCCGGCGTTACGGCGGATCGAGGGTTCCGGCCCGTCGGTTTCGCCAAGAGTGACGTCGATCGATATCCCGAAATCACGGTGCGGCGCGGCGACCTCGGCAACGAGATCGCTGAGGGAGGAGGCGGAGAAGAGCGAGGGTTCGGCCGGATCGAGGCTGCGCAGCTTGGCGAGAATGGCGCGGCAGCGTGCCGCCTGTTCGGCGATCAGATCGATGTCCGGGCGCAAGGCGGCCCGTGTTTCAGTGTCAGTCTGCATCTCGCGGGCGGCAAGCGCGATGGTGGCGAGCGGGGTGCCGAGTTCGTGGGCGGCGGCGGCGGCGAGCCCGTCGAGCGTCGACAAATGCTGCTCGCGGGCGAGCGCCAGTTCGGTGGCGGTGAGCGCGGCGGCGAGCTGGCGCGCCTCGTGGGCTACGCGGTTGGTGTAGATCGAGATGAACGCCACCCCCGAGGTCAGCCCGACCCAGATCCCGGCCACATAGAGCGCGTCGATTTCGAGCCCCCGCGCGGGGTTCCAGGGCAGGGGCAGGTGGGAAAAGCCGAGCAGCGTCGCAAGACCGACGACGAGCGCGCTCAGCGTCGCGGTCAACCGCGGCGGCAGGGTCGTGGCGGACACCGAGACGGGGGCGAGGAAGAGAATTGAGAAGGGATTTTGCAGTCCGCCGGTGAGGTACAAGAGCCCCGCAAGCTGCAGGCAGTCATAGGCGAGCTGCAGCGCCGCTGTCCCCGAGCGCAGCCGGTGGGTCGGGGGATAGCGCAGCAACAACCCGACGTTGAGCAACGCCGAAAGTGCAATGAAGACGAAGCACGGGACGAGCGGCAGCGGATAGCGCAGCACCAAGGCGACAAAGAGGACGCTAAGCGACTGGCCGGCGACAGCAAGCCAGCGCAGGCGGACGAGGGTTTCGAGCCGCAAGCGGTTGTGAGAGGGTATTTGGGTCGCGCCTTCCAGGATCAAGGGGCCATTTCGCTCCGGTTTCGCACGCTTCCTAGCGTTTTTTTTCGTCGCTGCCCGCACCGATGGGATTTTCCGGCGCCGATTTCAAGACCAAGAAATCCGATTTTCCCGGCTTGAACCGGGGGCCGCAGTCCCCAAATCAAGCTGGTCGTTGACAGAAAGGTGAAGACAATGAACACAGCAATCATCAAACCCTCCTGGTCCCCGATCAGCATCGCGCTGATGGTTGTGGGGTTCATCGTGTGGTGGCCGCTCGGGCTCGCCATGCTGGCCTACATTTTGTGGGGCGAGCATTTCGGCGGCTCCGCCGAGAAGGCCGGAAGCTGGATTAGCCGGGGGCGCTCCTGCATGCAGGACATGAAGTACCATGCCCGCCATCGCCGCCACGAAATGAGCGGCAACCGGGCGTTCGACGAGTACCGCGAGGCCGAACTCCGGCGCCTCGATGAGGAACGCCGGCGGCTCGAGGAAGAGCGCGAGGAATTCGCCGAATTCCTGCGCAACCTGCACATGGCTCGCGACCGGGAGGAATTCGACCGGTTCATGGCCGACCGTGAAGCGCGCCGCCACAACGATCCGAACGGCGAACATTCCCGCCGGCCGGAGGGGGACGGGAAGAAGTCCTGAGGCTTTCGAGCCCCAGTCAAAACTGGCAGCAGCCGGGTCGTTTGACCCGGCTTTTCTTTGTCGCCGGGGCGGCGGGCCGGGCATAATGGGATCCGAATCACGGGTTGCCGATGAACCGGCTTTTCCGCCGCCGCCAAAGTATGCCCGAACGCGCCACGCTCGACATCGACGGGAAGGCGGTCAGCGTCGTTGTGCGCCAGGTGAGGCAGGCCCGGCATTACCGGCTGGCGGTCGATGTACGCAAGGGGCCGGTGTTGACGGTACCGGGTGGCGGGCGCTGGGCAGAAGCCGAGGCGTTCCTCGCCCAGCACCGCGACTGGCTGAAGGCCCGGCTCAAACGGACAAGCCCACCGATATCGTTCATCGGGGGAATTCAGATCCCGCTGCGGGGCGTGCCGCACTGGATCGTCTCGATCGCGACGCTGCGAGGCCGGGTGATGTCCGGCGAGGATGGCGGCGCCCCGGTGCTGCTGGTGCCGGGCGGCGCGACTCATCTGCCACGCCGGCTCACCGACTGGCTCAAGGCGGAAGCCAGGGCCGATCTCGAAGCGGCGGTCGGCCGCCACGCAAGGACACTCGGAGTGGAGCCGGGACCGGTGCGCGTCCGCGACCAGTCGACCCGTTGGGGATCGTGTTCAGAGGCGGGGCGACTCAATTTCAACTGGCGGCTGATTCTGGCGCCGCCTTTCGTGCTCGACTATGTCGCCGCCCACGAGGTCGCCCATCTCCTTGAGATGAACCACTCACCCGACTTCTGGGCGGTGCTCAGGCGCGCTTTGCCGGAGCTGGATCACGGTCGCGCCTGGCTCAAGGCGCACGGCAAGACGCTGCACGCCTATGGCGGGTGAGCCCGATCAGTTGCCGCCGAAAAGGTCGTGCAGGAAATCGCCGATATTGCGCCGGCGCGGGGCTTCGGCCGGCTGGTCGGATGGAGCTTCGGCAAAGCGCGAATAGGTGCCCGGCAGCGCCGCCACCGCGTAACCCTCATGGGCCTTGCGCATGAACTCCGACCAGACCTCGACCGGCAGGGAGCCCCCGCCAACGCTTTCCATCGACGAATTGTCGTCGTTTCCGAGCCAAACTCCGGCGACCATGCGGGCCGAATAACCGATGAAGACGGCGTCGCGGAAATCCTGGGTGGTGCCGGTCTTCCCCGCGACCGGCCAGTCCCCCACATCGGCGCGCCGGCCGGTCCCGGTCTCGACCGCGTAGGTGAGCATGTCGTTGATCCGCGCGACGTTTTCCTCGGCGACAACGCGGCCCGGGCCGGCGGGGATATGGTCGTAGAGCACCTCCCCCTCGGCGGTCTCGATGCGGTTGATGACATGAGCGATGACCCCAATGCCGCCGTTGGCGAACGGCGCATAGGCCTGGGTCAGATCGAGCAGCGAAATCGCTGCGGTCCCCAGCGCGATCGAGGGGACGGGCTCGAGCGGGGTCGAGATGCCGAGCCGGTAAGCGGTGTTGACGACGTTCTGCGGCCCCACCTCGATGGCGAGCTTGGCGGCGACGACGTTGAACGAATTGGCGAGCGCATCACGCAGCGCGACCGGGCCGTGATACTCGCCGTTGAAATTCTCGGGTGACCAGCCGTTGTAGGCGAAGGGGCTGTCGTCGACGATGGTGTCGGGGGTGTAGCCGGCCTCAAGCGCGGTGAGATAGACGATCGGCTTGAAGGCCGATCCCATCTGGCGGCGGGCGGTGACAGCGCGGTTGTACTGGCTCTGCGAATAGTCGGTGCCACCCACGACGGCGCGGATGGTGCCGTCGGGCTCCATGGCGACGAGGGCGCCTTGCGAGAACTTCTTCGCCTCGCCTTCGCGCGCGATCACCTCGCGGACGACGAACTCGGCTTGCTTCTGCAGGTCCCAGTCGATCGAAGTAAAGACGACGACATCCTTGCCGACCTCGCCGATGTAGGACTGCATCAGCGTCTCGACCCAGTCGGCGACGTAATATTCGGCCCCGGCGATGCGGGTGCGGATGCGCTTGTTGGGATCGATGGCGGCGGCGCTCGCCTCGGCGGCGGAAATGTAGCCTTCCTCGGCCATGACATTGAGCACGACGCGGGCGCGGGCGGCGGCTTCCTCGGGATGGCGGTCGGGGCTGAGCCGCGAGGGCGCCTGCAAAACCCCCGCCAGGATCGCCGCCTCGCCGAGCGAGAGATTGCGCGCCGACTTGCCGAAATAGCGCTGGGCGGCGGCCTCGATGCCGTAGGCGCCGGCGCCGAAATAGACACGGTTGAGATAGAGCTCGAGGATTTCGTTCTTGTTGTAATTCTGTTCGAGCCAGATGGCGAGCAGGGCCTCTTGAATCTTGCGGGGGTAGGTCTGGTCGGGGGTCAGAAAGAGGTTTTTGGCGACCTGTTGGGTGATGGTCGAGCCGCCCTCGGTGATGCGGCCGGCGATGGTGTTGTTGATGAAGGCGCGGACGATGCCGATCGGGTCGACCCCGAAATGATCGTAGAAGCGCCGGTCCTCGATGGCGATGACCGCGGCGGGGACGTAGTGGGGCAGCTCGTGCAGCCAGACCGCCTCCCCGCCCATCTGGCCGCGATTGGAAATGAGGCGGCCGTCGGCGGCAATAATGCGGATATTGGCCGGGCGGTCGGGAACCGCCCAAGAGTCCGAGGAGGGCAGCTGCAGCCCATAGTAAGCGACGACCCCGGCGACGATGACGCCTCCCCAGACGGCGAGAATGAAGCCCCAATAGAAGAGCCGGCCGAAGACGCGCCCGAGCGTTAGCGGCCGGCGTTCGCGGGAACGGCGGGAGCGGCTGGAAGGTTCGAGGGGCGGCTTGCGGCCGGATTTGGGAGTTTTGCCGCGGCCGCGATTCTTGCCGCGCGAGCCGGAACTGCCGACCCGATCGTCAGGAGTGAGCCCGATATCGAGGGCGCCGCGCGGGTTCGAAACCAAAATCCCAAGCCTTTGCCGGAAAGGCAGCACGAGGCGGCGGCACCGGCCCGACGCCCGGCCGCCCCTCCATCTCCACAGTAAATGTGGCTGGTTTAAGGGCGGGTTAAGAAGAGATTAATGAAGGGTGCGAGCGAAAGGCGATTGACCCGGCCGTTCGGAGCAGCTTGACAGGTATGCGATAATCCCCGCCCGGAGAATCCCGATGCGCCACGACCGCCATGCCCATCACATCGCCCATACCGCGGCGGCGGTCGCTGACGGGGATATTGCGATCGATCCGGTCTGCGGCATGAAAGTCGTCAAGGCGACAGCGAAACATACGAGCATCTATCGCGGTGAGACCTGGTATTTCTGCTCGGCCGGCTGCAAGGCCAAGTTCGAGGCCTCGCCCGAGACTTATGCGCAGGCCAAGGCGCCCGAACCCGTTCCCGCCCTACCCGCCCGGCCCGGCACGAAATACACCTGCCCGATGCATCCGCAAATCGTGCGCGATGCGCCCGGCGCCTGTCCGATCTGCGGCATGGCGCTCGAGCGAATGGGCGTACCCACGCCCGACGACGGGCCCAATCCGGAGCTCGTGGATTTCACCCGGCGGTTCTGGATTTCGGTCGCGTGTTCGGTGCCGCTGCTCGCGCTCACCATGGGGCCATTATTCGGCCTGCCGGTGCGGGACTGGATCGGTGAGCCGGTCGCGGTCTTGCTCGAATTCGCGCTGGCAACGCCGGTTATTGCTTGGGCCGCCCTGCCCTTCTTCAAGCGGGCAATCGACTCGCTCGCCTTTCGCAGTCCCAACATGTGGACGCTGATCGGGCTCGGGGTCGGCGCGGCCTATGGCTACAGCGCGGTCGCGACGACCTTCCCGGGCCTCTTCCCGATGGCGTTCCGCAGCCATGCGGGATCGGTCGGGACCTATTTCGAGGCGGCGGCGGTGATCGTGGCGCTGGTTTTTCTCGGCCAGGTGCTCGAGCTGAGGGCGCGCGAGCGCACCGGCTCGGCAATCCGGGCGTTGCTCGATCTTGCTCCCAAGACCGCGCGGCGGCTCGGGGCGGACGGGAGCGAACGCGATGTGCCGCTCGAGCATGTCGCGGTCGGCGACCGGCTGAGAATCAGGCCGGGGGATGCCGTGCCGGTCGACGGGCTCGTGCTCGAGGGACATTCGTCGGTTGATGAATCGATGCTGACCGGCGAGCCGGTGCCGGTCGAGAAATCGGCAACCGACAAGTTGACGGGCGGCACCCTCAACAAGGCCGGCACGCTGGTCATGCGCGCCGAGCGCGTCGGCGCCGACACGGTCCTGCGCCAGATCGTCGAACTCGTCGCCAAGGCACAGCGCAGCGCCGCCCCGATCCAGAAGCTCGCCGACCGGGTGTCGGCCTGGTTCGTGCCGACGGTGGTGCTGGTTGCGATCGCAGCGTTTGCCGCCTGGGCAATCTTCGGGCCGGCGCCCTCGATGGTCTATGCCATCGTCTCGGCAGTCTCCGTCCTCATCATCGCCTGCCCTTGCGCGCTCGGGCTCGCGACCCCGATGTCGATCATGACGGCGACCGGGCGCGGAGCGCTGGCGGGGGTGCTGATCCGCAACGCCGAAGCCCTCGAACGGTTCGCCGCGGTCGACACGCTGATCGTCGACAAGACCGGCACCCTGACCGAGGGCAAGCCGAAGCTGACTGATGTGGTCGCGGCCGGCGGGGTCGAGGCCGACGAGCTGCTGCGGCTCGCGGCCGGGCTGGAGCGGGGATCGGAGCATCCGCTGGCCGAGGCGATCGTCGAGGGCGCGGAGGAGCGCGGCCTCACGCTCGACCCGGTCGAAGAGTTCGAGGCGAAGATCGGGATGGGGGTCGTGGGCCGCGTTGGCGGCACCCCGGTTGCGCTCGGCAATGACGCGATGATGCGGCAGATGGGGCTCGCGGATTCCGGCCTCGAGGAACAAGCGCGGGCGCTCAGGGCCGAAGGCAAGACGGTGATGCAGGCCGCGATCGGGGGCAAGGCCGCCGGGTTGATCGCGGTCGCCGATCCGATCAAGGCGTCGGCCAAGGGCGCGGTCGAGGCGCTGAAGCGCGACGGCATCGCCATCATCATGGCGACCGGGGACAATGAGGTCACGGCGCGAACTGTCGCCTACAGGCTCGGCATCGACGAGGTACACGCCGGGGTCACCCCTGAGGGCAAGGCAGCGCTCGTCACGGCGCTCCGGGCGAAGGGCGCCAAGGTGGCGATGGCGGGGGACGGGATCAACGACGCCCCGGCGCTCGCCACCGCCGATGTCGGGATCGCCATGGGCACGGGGGCGGATGTCGCGGTCGAGAGTGCCGGAATCACGCTGCTCAAAGGCGACATCGCCGGCATCGTCCGGGCGCGAAAGCTCGCCAGGGCGACGATGCGGAATATCAAGCAGAACCTGTTCTTCGCCTTCGTTTACAACGCGGCCGGGGTGCCGATCGCGGCGGGCGTGCTGTTTCCGGTCTTTGGTGTGCTGCTGTCGCCGATGATTGCGGCGGCGGCGATGAGCTTTTCGTCAGTCTCGGTGATCGCCAACGCTCTACGACTCAGGAGCCAAGAGCTCTAGAGGTGCCGATCAGACGTCGAGATTGGCGACAGAGAGCGCGTTTTCCTGGATAAAATCGCGGCGGGGCTCGACGAGGTCGCCCATCAGCTGGGAAAAAGTCTGGTCGGCGATGTCGGTTTCGCGGACATGGACCTGCAGCAGCGAACGGGCAGAGGGGTCCATGGTCGTCTCCCAGAGCTGCCCGGGATTCATCTCGCCGAGGCCCTTGTAGCGCTGGATCGCGATGCCCTTGCGGCCGAAGTCGGTGACCGCGCCGAACAGCGAATAGGGCCCATGGATTTCGATCATCTCCTCCTTGCGGGCAAGGGTGGCGACCCCGGCATAGATTTCGTCGAGGGAGGTCGACGCCGTCTGCAGCATCCTGATGTCGGCGGAATTGAGGAGCGGCGCGTCGAGTTTATGGGTCTCGGTGACCCCGCGCACGGTGCGGGTGAATTCGAGCCCGCCGTCGGAACCCGGCTTACCCTGCCAGCCGCGCTCGACCTCGGAGGCGAGGCGGTCGAGCCGGCGGGCGACGCGCTCGGCCATTTTTGCGGCGGTTTCGGGGTCCTTCAGCGCCTCGACGTCGAGGGCCCCGACGATCGCACCCTGGGCGACGATCTGGCGGTTGTACCGGGTGTTGAGATTGTCGATGAGATGGACGATATCGCGGGCGCGCCGGACGATGTCGAGCAGATCGTTGCCGGCATGGGAAGAGCCCGTCTGGGTCGTCAGCACCGCGTCCTCGATGCCGGTCAAGAGCAGGTAATCCTCGATTTCCCGCTCGCCCTTCAGATACTGCTCCGACTGGTTGCGGCGCACCTTGTAGAGGGGCGGTTGGGCGATATAGAGGTGGCCGCGCCCGATCAGCTCCGGCATCTGCCGGTAGAAAAAGGTCAGCAGCAGGGTCCTGATATGGGCGCCATCGACGTCGGCGTCGGTCATCAGGATGATCTTGTGATAGCGCAATTTCGCGATGTTGAACTCGTCGCGGCCGATGCCGGTGCCGAGCGCCATGACGAGGTTGCCGATCTCCTGCGACGACAGCATCTTGTCGAAGCGGGCGCGCTCGACGTTGAGAATCTTGCCGCGGAGCGGCAGGACCGCCTGGACCGAACGGTCGCGGCCCTGTACCGCAGAGCCGCCGGCCGAATCGCCCTCGACCAGAAAGAGCTCGGTCTTGGTCGGATCGCGCTCCGAACAGTCCTTGAGCTTGCCGGCAAGAAACGAGATGTCGAGCGCCGACTTGCGGCGGGTCAGCTCGCGGGCCTTGCGGGCGGCCTCCCGGGCGGCGGCGGCCTCGGCGACCTTGCCGACGATGGCGCGGGCCTCACTGGGGTGCTCCTCGAACCACTGATTGAGCTTCTCGTTGACGACGCCCTCGACGGCCGGGCGGACTTCCGAGGAGACGAGCTTGTCCTTGGTCTGGGATGAGAATTTCGGGTCGGGGACCTTCACCGACAGGACGCAGGTCAGCCCCTCGCGGCAATCGTCGCCGGTCAGCTGCACCTTTTCGCGCTTGAGGATGCCCGAGGCGTCGGCATAGCCGGTCACCTGCCGGGTCAGCGCCGACCTGAAGGCGGCGAGATGGGTGCCACCATCGCGCTGCGGGATGGTGTTGGTGAAGCAGAGGACGTTCTCGTGGTAGCCGTCGTTCCACCAGAGCGCGAGCTCGACATTGATGCCGTCCTTGCCGGCGGAGATATAGATCGGCGCCGAGATCAGCGGGGTCTTCGCCTTGTCGAGATAGCGGACGAATTCGATCAGCCCGCCCTCGTAATGCAGCGCCAGTTCGCGCTCTTCGGCATGGCGGTGGTCGAGGAGGTAAATCCGCACCCCGGAATTGAGGAAGGCCAGTTCGCGCAGCCGGTGTTCGAGGGTCGCGAAATCGAACTCGACCATGGTGAAGGTCTCGGTCGAAGGCATGAAGGTGACGAAGGTGCCCGTTTCGCCCGACTCGTCCTCGCCCGTGACCTTTAGCGCCGCGTCGGCCTTGCCGTGGGTGAAGCGCATCTCGTGGACCTTGCCGTCGCGGACGACCTTGAGCTTCAGCCAGGCCGAAAGCGCATTGACGACCGAGACGCCGACCCCGTGCAGGCCGCCGGAGACCTTGTAGGAATTCTGGTCGAATTTACCGCCGGCATGGAGCTGGGTCATGATCACTTCGGCGGCGGAGACCCCTTCCCCCGAGTGGATTTCGGTCGGAATGCCCCGGCCATTGTCGGCGACGCTGACCGTGCCGTCGGCGTTGAGCGTGACCGCGACGAAGTCGGCATAGCCGGCAAGCGCCTCGTCGATGGCGTTGTCGACGACCTCGTAGACCATGTGATGCAGGCCCGAGCCGTCGTCGGTGTCCCCGATATACATGCCTGGCCGCTTGCGGACGGCATCCAGGCCCTTGAGAACCTTTATGGATTCGGCTCCGTACCCTCCGTCGCCGCGGGCCTTTCGAGGGGTATTCCCGGCGGTTTGCTCGGTTTTGCCGTTCATCGACGAATCGCTTCCTGAGGGGAGTGTCACAATCTACCCCTTTTTCGCCGCCAGACCAAAGCTAAGGCGCCGAAATTTCTGAAGATTTGTGCCTCCCCAATATGGGTATTTCCGGCCCCGATTTCACCCCGCCGGCGCGAGTTTTCCGTGCGCCACGGTGAACCGGCGGGCGCTGTTGCCGAGCGGCTCGAAAAGCTGCGGATCGGTGCCGGTCAGCCAGCACTGGGTGCCGAGCCGGTCGAGGCGCTGATAGAGGGCGCGGCGGCGGGCGGCGTCGAGATGGGCGGCGATTTCGTCGAGCAAGAGAATCGGGGTCATGCCGGTCATTTGCCCGACGAGTTTGGCATGGGCGAGCACCAGATTGACGAGCAGCGCCTTTTGTTCGCCGGTCGAACAGAGTTTTGCCGGTATGCGCTTCAAAACATGGGTGACTACAACGTCGATGCGGTGCGGACCGATGGTGGTGCGGGCGGCGGCGCGATCGACATTGCGGGCCTTTTTCCAGATGTCGAGATAGGCGCCCTCGAGGGCGGTCGAGACCACCGAGGCGCTCTCGAAATCGGCGAGGCCGGTCAGTTCCACCAGGGCGGAAGGAAAGGCGGTGTCGGTCGTCGCCCGGAAGAGCGCGGCGAGGTGGGCGAGCGTATCGGTGCGGGCGAAATGGATGGCGGCGGCGTGGGCGGCCATTTCGGTCTCGATCGCGTTGAGCCATTCGGAGTCGGGATTCTCGGTCAGGAGCCGGTTGCGCTGTCGCATCGCGCGCTCATAGGCGTTGAGTTCGGCCCCGTGGCCGGGAATGAGGGTCGACACCAGCCGATCGAAAAAATGCCGGCGCTCGGCGGCGGGGCCGCTGAACAGCCCGTCCATGGAGGGAGTGATCCAGAGGATGCGCAGATGCTCGCCCAATTCCTCGACGAGTCTTGCGTCCGCGCCGTTGATCCTGACCCGCCGCGGCCGATCGCCCCCGCCGGGAGCAAGGCCGGTGCCGATATCGACGGGGGCGGCGCTGCCCTCGACGGTCGCGGCGATCGCCCAGGCGCCGTCCCCGCCGTGAATGGGCAGGTCCTCGAAATTGGCGCGCCTCAGGCCCCGGCCCGGGGAAAGCAGCGAGATGGCTTCGAGAAGGTTGGTCTTGCCGGCGCCGTTCTCCCCGGTTAGGACCACGTGGCGGGAATCGAGGTCGAGGGCGGCGGTGGGATAGTTGCGAAAGGCATGGAGCCGGAGCCGGGAAATATGGCGCTGCGGCGGCGTTCTGTCGGTCATCGCGCCCTTCCGACAGGCGCCCTCAGACGCGCATCGGCATCAGGACGTAGAGCGCGTCGGGCTCGTCCTCCGACCTGATGAGGGTTGGCGAGCCGGCATCGGCGAAAAGGAAAGTCGCGCTGTCGGCGTGAATCTGGTCGGCAATGTCCATCAGATAACGGGCGTTGAAGCCGATCTCGAAGGGCTCGGCGTCAAAGCTCGCCGGCAGTTCCTCGCGGGCCGTTCCGTGATCGGGATTGGTGACGGTCAACTCCAAAAGCCCCGAATTCATCGACAGCTTTACCGCGCGGCCGCCGCGTTCCGAGGCGATGGTTGAGACCCGGTCGACGGCCTGCTTGAAGCTGCCGGTATCGACGGCGAGCTTCTTGTCGTTGCCGGACGGAATGACCCGCTCATAGTCGGGGAAAGTTCCCTCGATCAGCTTGGAAAGGAGGACCACGCCCCCCACCTCGAAGCGAATCTTGGTGTCCGAGAGATCGACCTTTACCTCCGCCTCGCCGTCTTCGAGGAGCTTGAGGACCTCGCCAACGGTCTTGCGCGGCACGATGACCGCGGGCATGCCGGCGGCGCCCTTGGGGGCTTCGGTCTCGGCGCGGGCGAGCCGGTGGCCGTCGGTTGCGACCGCCCTGAGCTTCGCCTTGCCCTTGGCCGGGGCGACGGTGTGGATGAAGATGCCGTTGAGATAGTAGCGGGTTTCTTCCGAGGAGATGGCGAACTGGGTGCGCTCGATCAGCTCGCGCAGTCCAGCCGCCTTCACGACGAAGGAATGGGAGAATTCGCCGGATTTGAGATCGGGGAAGCCGTCGGGACTCAAGCAAGCGAGCGAGAAGCGCGACCGGCCGGAAACGATGGCGAGCTGGTTGCCCTCCCCGTCGGTCTCGAGGCGGACCTCGGCGCCGTCGGCGAGCTTGCGGACGATTTCGTAGAATGTGTAGGCGGGGACCGTCGTGCTGCCCGCGCCTTCGACGAGAGCCGGCGCGAATTCGGTCACTTCGAGGTCGAGGTCGGTCGCCCGGAGCTCCAGCCTGTCGCCGGAGGCCGCAATGAGCACGTTCGAAAGGATCGGATAAGTGTTGCGGCGCTCAACCACCCGGTGCACGTGACCGAGGGATTTCAGCAGATGGTTGCGCTCCAGCGTGACCTTCATCATCCGCTCCGCTTGCTGTGATTGTCGTGCCGCCCCACCCGGCCGCCGCCTCGCGCGTGTCGATGCCAGCACCCGGGGACCGGAAATTGAACCGGGCTGGGCAAAAAGGCAAGCGCACCGTCAGCCTCTCGGCCCGCGCCTGCCCCTTGACCAGAGGTCTCGGGGCGTTCGTCGCGCCGCTCCGGCCCCTCGCCCACAGGTCTCGGGGCGTTCGAACCTAAAATCGCTCCACCGGAGCGATTTTGCGGCGCCAAGCGCCGCCGGTCCTCACTCCTCCAGCATCCTCTTCAACAGTTCAACCTCCTGGGCGAAGCCGGTATCCTCGGACATCAGCTGCTCGATCTTGCGGACGGCGTGCAGGACCGTCGTATGGTCGCGGTTGCCGAAGCGGCGGCCGATCTCGGGCAGGGAACGCGACGTCAGGACCTTGCTCAGATACATCGCGATCTGGCGCGGCCGGACGACCGAGCGCGAGCGCCGCGCCGACAGAAGATCGGGTTTGGACACCTTGAAGTGTTTGGAGACCGCGATCTGGATATCGTCGATCTTGATACGGCGGCTCTCACGCGAACGCATCAGGTCGTGCAGCGCTTTGTCGGCGAGTTCGATGGTGATCGCCTCGCCGGTCAGTTGGTTGGCGGCGACGAGCCGGTTGATCGCCCCGTCGAGATCGCGGCCGTGGCTGACGATCTTGTGGGCGACGAAATCGAGCACGAGCGACGGAATGTGAAGGCCCGCGAAACGCTGGGCGGCGTGCGCAGCGCGTTTTTCGAGAATGGCGCGGCGCAGATCCTCGTCAAGCCCCTGGATCGAGACCACGAGGCCCCCGGAAAGACGCGAGCGCAGCCGTTCGTCGAGAAGCTCGAGCCCGGTCGGGGTGGTGTCGCCGGCGACCACGATCTGCTTGGCCCCGGTGAGCAGCGCGTTGAGCGTGTGGCCAAACTCGATCACCGCCGACTTGCCTTGCAGGAACTGCATGTCGTCGATGAGCAAAAGATCGATGCGCCGCAGCCATTCCTTGAAGCCGATCGCCGACTGCCGCTGCACGGCGTTGACGAAGTGGTACATGAAATGATCGGCGGTCAGATAAACGACGTTGCGCGACCGGTCGGCGGCGCCGGCCGCCCAGGCGATCGCATTCAAGAGGTGGGTCTTTCCGAGCCCGACCGAGGAATGAATGTAGAGCGGATTAAAGGTGACCGTGTTGTGGATCGCGGCATGGGCGACCTGGCGGGCAGCGGCGAGCGCCATTTCGTTGCCTTGGCCGGGTACGAAACTTTCGAAGGTCAGTTTCGGGTCGAGCGCCGAGCCCGAGAGCGCGTCGAGCGGTGCGGCGGCGGGCCTTATCCCGTGTCGCTGCGGCGTCTCTGCGAGGACGGGCCGTACGGATCTTGCCTCAACCAGCGGATTGATGCGCGGGCGAGCCTGGCCGTTGATCCTGACAGTGACCTGCAAGCGCGAGACCGCGTCGGTCTCGGCGATGAATGCATCGAGGATGCGGTCCTGATAGTTCGACAGAATCCAGGAACAGAGGAACCGGGTCGGCACCGACAGATGCGCGAGATCGTCGCAAATCTCCTCGAGCTCAATCCGGGCAAACCAGGAATTGTAAACGTCGTCGCCAACGCTCGCCCAAAGCCGCTTGCGGACCCGCGTCCACAGCGCCTGCGGATCGATCTTCAATTTAGCTCTTCCGGCGGCCGCGCGCTTGGCGTCAGCGGCAATCGGTCCGGCGTTGACGGCGCTTTGGCCGCCCACCAGCATCTGTGTGCCCTTCATTACGGTGCCCCTTCTTGAGTCCACGGACCGGCTTCGTGCCGGCTCTGGTGGCCGCCCCCTTCGCACCCGCAATTCCGGATGCACCTCACCGGATCGCCGCAATGACCCTGGCGAGACTTACTACTTGACTGTGTTTCAGATTTGGCGCCTCGGCGCCCCGGTGCTCTGACTTCGAAAACTCTTCGCCGGTGAAACGCCGCTTAGCGGAAGGAGCGGTGCGGAGGTCTACTGACGGGATTTTGAAAACTCAATTCGCCGACCGCATCCATCCGCATTTTCCGTCCCCCATTATTTCGCACCGGCCAAAACTCGAACGCTCCGATACTTGCAACATTACCTTCAATGGCCGGCATCTTAGAGCGCGGTTTTTGGCGATTCAACCGGGGAATCTCGCGCGAGGGGGCTTGACTCCGGCGAAAGGAATTTGGCTTCCGCGCTGGGTGGGAACCTCGTGAAAATAACGGGCTGTGAATCAACCGGGATTCGCTTCCGGGTTCAAATTCGACAGTAGCGGAAAATTTTTTGCGGTTTCTTCCGGTGCGCCGAAATCGCCGGCGCGGGTGTCGCTCGGCGCGGTTTCGCCCGCATGGGAAGGCGCCAACTGCCGGCGCAAACGCCGCGTCTGTGACAGTAATGCTACAGCGAAATGAAAATCGCCGGACCGCCCGCGAGCGGCCGGACGATGGATTCAGGCGCGCAGTGCCTTGGCGCGCGCGGCAAGTCGCGAAATCTTCCGCGCCGCGGTGTTGCGGTGAACGATGCCGGCAGATGCCGCCCGCATGATCTCGGGCTGGGCGGTGGCGAGCGCCTCGCGGGCCGCCTTGGCGTCGTTCTTGGCGATCGCCTCCTCGACCTTGCGAACGAAGGTGCGCATCCGCGAGCGGCGCGACTTGTTGACTTCGGTCTGGCGGACGCTTTTGCGGACGGCCTTTTTCGCCGATTTGGTATTGGCCATCTGATCCTCATCACGGTCGGGGCCGAAAGCCCCCGAAACAAAGGGGCGGCAACCCTGCCGCCCGAACTGGCGCGGTTATAGAGAGGCGAGCGCGGCCCGTCAACGGGCGCGGGGGCTGGGCGTCACCGCTGACAGACCGGGCAGTAGAAGCTGGCGCGGCCGGATTGGACGATGCGCCGGACGATGCCGGTGCAGGCCAGCCTCAGGCAATGCTCGCCCTCCCGGTCGTAGACCTCGAAACGGTGCTGGAAATAGCCGAGTTCGCCGGAGGCGGCGCGAAAATCCCGGAGCGTTGAGCCGCCCGCCGCGATCGCCTCGATCAACACCGCGCGAATCGCCTCGGCAAGCCGTTCCAGAGACTCCCTTGGCGCACCCGATCGGGCAACCAGCGTCGAGGCGCGGCGGCGCGGCGAGATATTGGCCCGGAACAGCGCCTCGCAGACATAGATATTGCCGAGTCCGGCGACGATGCGCTGATCGAGGAGCGCCGCCTTGATCGGCGCTTTCTTGCCGGCGAAGGCGCGGGCCAGATGCGCCGCGCCAAACTCGTTGCCGAGCGGTTCGGGACCGAGATGGCGCAGAAACGCGCAATCGGCAGGGTCGGCGAAAAGGTCCATGAAGCCGAAGCGGCGCGCGTCGGCATAGGAAATGGTGACCCCCGTCCCGTCCGCCTGTTCAAGAGTGAGGACCAGGTGAGTGTGGGCGGCGCCGTTGGGGGCCGGCCGGTGGCGGCGGACGGCAAGTTCGGCACCGGCTTCGATGGTCCAGCTGCCGGTCATCCCGAGGTGCGAGAGCCATGTCTGTCCGCCGGAGAGCGAAAAGAGGAGATATTTGGCGCGGCGGCCAATCGCCTCGATGCGCTGGCCTGTCAGTCGTCTCGCGAAGTTGCGGGGGAAGGGAAAGCGCAGGTCGCCCCGGTTGACCGCAACGTGGGCGATCAGGGCGCCGGTGACGAAGGGCTCAAGCCCCCGCCGGACGGTCTCGACCTCGGGCAGCTCAGGCATGGCATCGGGCGCCCTTAACCCTTCGCTTTTCCTCTGCGGGCGCGCGATGGATTCGGGCATGCCCCTCGGCTAAGGTGCCGCCGCCCCCCGGCAGCGGGGCATCAAAGGTGAGCATTCGCGGCGGGTTGGAGTTCATGGCGAGGGCGCGAGAGACCACGCATTTCGGCGACAGAGAGGTTGCGCTAGAGGACAAGCAGGGGCTTGTCAACGCGGTCTTCGACCGGGTCGCGCGGCGCTATGATTTGATGAACGACCTGATGAGTTTCGGGGTGCATCGGCTGTGGAAGGACGCTCTGGTGGCGATGCTTTCCCCGCCCCGGATGGGCCGCCCGTTGAAGGTGCTCGATATGGCCGGGGGTACCGGCGATGTCGCCCAGCGCATCATCGAGGCGGCGCACGGTAACGCCGAGGTCATCGTCGCCGACGTCAATAGGGACATGCTGGCGGTCGGGGCGGAGCGGGCAGCGGGCTGGCGCCATCCCGGCGCTGTCAGGTTCGTCGAGGCGAATGCCGAGGCGCTTGCCTTCGACGACGACAGCTTCGACGCCTTCACGATCGCCTTCGGCATCCGCAACGTGCCGCGGATCGAGGCGGCGCTTGGCGAGGCCTTTCGGGTACTCAGGCGCGGCGGACGGTTCCTCTGCCTCGAATTCTCGAAGCCCGACGTGCCGGTCCTCGACCGGCTCTATCAGCTCTATTGCGAACGGGCGATCCCGCCGCTGGGGCGGGCGGTGACCGGCAGCACCGAGCCCTACACCTATCTCGTCGAGAGCATCCGGCAGTTCCCCGGGCCGGCGGTGTTCGCTTCGATGATCGGGGTGGCCGGGTTCGCGCGGGTCACCCATACCCCGCTCAGCGGCAACATCGCCGCGATCCATTCAGGCTGGAAACTCTGAGGCCGCGATGAGCATCGGGGTCTATTGGCGGCTGCTGCGCGCCGGGTTCGTGCTGGCGCGGGAAGGTGCGCTGGCAGCGACCGATGGCCAGCCTCTCCCGGCGGGCGCGCTGCGGCTGATCTTGTTCGCCCGACTGGTCGAGCGCCGAAGCGTGCGCCGGACCGGCCGCGTCGAGCGGCTCGCCAAGGCCCTCGAGCGGCTCGGGCCGACTTGGGTGAAGCTCGGTCAGCTTTTGGCGACCCGACCCGATATTGTCGGGGTCGGAATCGCCGAGGATCTAAGCGCCCTGCAGGACCGGATGCCGGCCTTCGACGCGGCGCTCGTGCCGGGCATGCTTCGGGCGGCGCTGGGGGAAGCCCGTGCCGGCGAACTCAAGGATTTGTCGCCGCCCGTCGCGGCGGCTTCGATCGCCCAGGTGCATCGCGCGACGCTCGACGACGGACGCGGCACGGCGCGGGCCGTGGCGATCAAAATCCTGCGGCCGGGGATTGAGGAAAGATTCCGCCGCGACCTCGACACGGTGATGACCTATGCGCGGCTCGTCGAGCGGTTTTCTCCGCCCGCGCGGCGCCTGCGGCCGGTGGCGGTCGCCGAGACTCTCGAACGCACCGCCCTGATCGAGCTGGATTTGCGCCTCGAAGCGGCGGCGATATCGGAAATGGCAGGCATGCTCGAAGGGACGAATGGGTTCGAGGTACCGGTCGTCGAATGGGCGCATACGGCGCGGAATGTTCTAACGACCAACTGGATTGCTGGCGTCCCGATCGCCGATCATCCGGGACTCGACGCGGCGGGGGTCGATCGCAAACGACTCGCCCGCGAATTGATGCGGCATTTCCTGCGCCAGGCGATCGAGCACGGCTTTTTCCATGCCGACTTGCACCCGGGGAACCTCTTCGTCGATCCGGCGACGGGCGCCATCCGCGCAGTCGATTTCGGGATCATGGGAAGGATCGGCAAGCGCGAGCGGCGGTTCCTGGCGGAAATCCTTTTCGGCTTCATCACTCGCGACTACCGGCGGATGGCGGCGCTGCATATCGAAATCGGTTATGTGCCCAACACATATTCGGTCGAGGATTTCGCCCAGGCGCTGCGGGCGATCGGCGAGCCGATGTTTGGCCGGCCGGCGCGCGAGATCTCGATGGGGCGGGTGTTGGCGCAACTGATGGAAGTCACCGAACTCTTCGACATGCAAACCCGGACTGAACTCTTGCTGCTGCAGAAGACCATGGTTGTTGTCGAGGGGGTGGCGCGGTCGCTCGACCCAGATCTCGACATGTGGACGGCCGCCGAGCCGATCGTCTCGGAGTGGGTGAGGCGGCAGGTTGGACCGCTCGGACAGGTCGAGAAGGCGCTCGAGCTCTTCGGCGACCTCGCCGCCGCGACCCGCAAAGCGCTGTCCCTGATCGAACGCTATGAAAGGCTGCTCGTGGCGGCGGAGCGGGAACGGGGCGGCCGGCCGGCCTATCTCAACTCCTGGTTTATCGCGACGGTCTGGATCGTCATTGGACTCGCCGGAATCGCGGCGATTGTGACGATTTTCTGAAATTAGCGACGGGCGCCATGACGCGCTTGTCGGCAAACCGGGGCGCCAATAAAGTGGCCTAGGGGACTTGCAGCCCGCTCCGGGCGCCATTGAAAGGACGATTGCCATGCAGATTTCCACCCTTGCCCGGCTCGCCGGGTTCGTGACCCTGACGGCCGGCCTTGCGGGCTGCATCGATGTCGAAATGGACATCACGGTTTTGAGCGACACAACCGCGCGCGGTACCATGACCGCCAGCATCGACAAGCAGATGTACGACATGATGGCAGCCCAGGAAGGCGGCGCGGCCGACTTCTGCGAGGACGGCGAGCTGACGATCGAGGAGACGATCGTCAAATGCAGCGAGGTCAAGGAGGGCGCCTTCGCCGATCTGATCTTCGACGAGGACGCGGAGGGGGCGCAACCGGCGATCGTCAATGAGGGAGGCGGCCGGGTGAGGGTGACCTTCCCGACCAACACGCTTGGGGAAAGCATGGGTGAAGAGGCAACCGATCCGCAGGCGTTGGCGATGATGACGGCGATGTTCGAAGGCCACTCGCTGGTACTGAGGGTTTCGGGCGGACGGATCGTCGACACCAATATGGAGATCGCCCCCGACGGCAACTCGGCGTCGCTCACGATATCGTTCGTCGACCTTATCAGCGGCAAGGCGACGGTTCCCGACGAAGCTTACGCCGTGGTGCAGAAATAGCAGATGCGGACGCCGGCATGACCAGTACGGTCGGTTTTGCCTGGCTCGATCACGGGCGGGGCCTTGCCCCGCCCCGCGCCGCAAGCCAGGGGGCGGCGGGGTTCGACCTTGCCGCCGCCTTGCCTCTTGACCGGCCGCTGACGATTGCGCCCGGGGCCAGGGCGCTGGTGCCGACGGGGCTCGTGCTCTTGCTGCCGCCCGGCACGGAGGGCCAGGTGCGGCCCCGCTCGGGCCTTGCGGCCGAGCATGGGGTGACGGTTCTCAACGCGCCGGGGACGATCGATGCCGACTATCGCGGCGAGGTGATGGTCATCCTCATCAATCACGGGGACGCGCCGTTCACGGTCAGGCGCGGCGACCGGATCGCCCAGCTTGTCGTCGCCCGCTTTACCGAGGCCGAATTCGTAGAACGGGATTCCCCCGACATGACGGCGCGCGGGGCGACCAGGTTCGGCTCGACCGGGAACGGGGTGACGGAAAGATGGCCATGGCCCGACGGTTCCTGATCGCGCTCGGACTTTCGATCCTCTCGCTTGGCGCGCCGGCGGCCGAACGGGCCGAGCTCGATCTCATCGGCTATTCCCCGGATGGGCGCTATTTCGCCTTCGAGGAATTCGGCATCCAGGACGGATCGGGCTTTGCCTATTCCAGCGTCTATGTCGTCGATCTTGCAGAAGACGACTGGGCGGCCGGTCCCTTCCGGCGGCAGGCGCCCGACGAGATCACCACATTGGCGACGATCCGCGACGAGGCGCTCGAGGACGCAACCGAGGCGCTTGGCGCGCTCGACGTTCTCCATCCCGCCGTCCTGATCGCCATGAACGGCGACGGCGAGACGGGGGCCGACGGGCTCAGCCTCGATTTCGGGGTGCCGGGCTATTCCGATCCAGGGCACGTCTTCGGGTCCTATCGCCTGTCACTCGAAATCTTCAAGGCACCCTCCCCGCTCGACTGCATTGCCTATCTCGGCGATGACCCGATGGGTTTTGGACTGATCCTCGGCAGTGACGACTTCGATCGGGAAATCTATCGCGACGCCGCGATCCCGGGCTCGCGCGGGTGCCCCACGACCTATCGCATTCATGCCGTGGCGGTGCCGTATCAGAGCTACGATCTTGCCCATGCGGTGGCGCTGATTTCGGTTTATGCCTTCGGTTTTGAGGGGGTGGACCGGAGATTCGTGGCGGTGCCACTCACCCTGCCCGGCCCCTGATGGTACTCGGCCCGGACGAAATCCGGCGCTATGCCCGGCATATCGTGCTCAAGGGGGTGGGCGGGGCCGGACAGCAAAAGCTGAAAGCCGCAAGTGTGCTCATTGTGGGGGCGGGCGGGCTCGGCAGCCCGGCGATTGCTTATCTGGCGGCGGCAGGGGTTGGGCGGATCACGGTTATCGACGACGACAGGGTCGCGCTCGCAAATCTGCAGCGGCAGGTGATCCACCGCACCGAGGACAAAGGGGCCGCCAAGGCGCAATCGGCGAAGCGTTTCGCCGAGGCGCTCAATCCAGAGGTCATGATCGAGCCGATCGAGCGGCGACTGACTGCCGAGAATGCTCGGGCGCTCATCGCGGGCCATGATCTGGTGCTCGACGGCTCGGACACGTTCGACACGCGGCTGGCGGTCTCCGACGCTTGCTTCCTCGAGGCCACCCCGCTGGTGACCGGGGCGATTGCACTCTACGACGGCACGCTGACGACAATCCTCGCGCACCGGCTCGGCAAGGGCGGCGAGCCGCTGCCGACGTTCCGGTGTCTTTATCCCGAGCGGCCCGATCCCGGGAGCCTGCCCGTTTGCGAGGATGTCGGCGTACTCGGACCGGTCGCCGGGGTGATCGGCTCGCTGATGGCGATGGAGGCGATCAAGCTCATCACCGGCGTCGGGGAGCCGCTCGTCGGCAGGCTGCTGATCTATGACGGGCAGGAGGCCCGCTTCAGCGAAATGCGCTACCCCTGGCGCGCCGGCAATCCGTTGACCGGGGCGGCTAGGTCACCGGCTGGGAGATGAAGCGTTCCGAAGATTGCGGCAGGGACGGCTCGGCGATCACCCCTTCGCTTTCCTGACGACCGGCCATCAGCCCTTTCAGCGTGTCGATGGGCAGCGGATAGGCCTGTTCCAGCACGGGACGCAGCGCCTCGAAATGCACGCGCGCCGCCTCGGACGGCTCGCCGAACCGCGCTTCCACATGCGTGCCGCCGCCCGGGGCGTCGGACAGCACATAGGTGATCAAGATCGGGTCGCCCTCGGTCACCCCGATCAGATGCGAGACCGTTAGATAGTCGAAAGGGCGGAAATCGAGCACATGCTCGATAAGGGTGAAGGCGCCATGGGCGCAATGGGCGACGGTGCCCACGCCGCGCCGGCCGTCGGCGAACTGCTCCTCGATGCTGATCGAGCCCTGCCATTTGGGCCGGTGCTCGGGAAGGGTGAAATATTCCCAGACCAGCGGGCGCGGCGCATCGACATCGCCCTCGAAGAGCAGCGCTGCGTCCTCGCGGGCGACGATTACGCGGTTTCGCCCGTTTTCCTCTGTCCAGGCGTCCTCGAGGTCACGGATCCAGAGCTTCGCCTCGCCGATGGCGTCGATCATCTCCGAATGCGGGAGCATCCTGTGCTGCGCTGCGTCAATTCCCATCGCCCTGATGCAGGCGTCCGAGAACATCGCATAGGCATGCCTGCCGGTCTTTTCGCCCGCCGCGCTTTTCAGAAGGCGATGCACCAGAATAACGTCGCGACCGACCAATTCCTCCTGACCCGCCATGGCTTGAATCGCCATCTGGCCGTGATGGACGACGAACTTCAGGTCGAGCGTCGCCATCTGCCGACAGGCGTCGCATTGGCAGACGGTCGCCTGTTTGATGTCGCGCAAGCGGCGGCGGAAAGCGAAATAGGTCGATTCGATCGAATCCTGCAGCAGCGATCCGTCCACCGCATCGGCCAGGGAATAGACGAAGGCCGCGTCGCCTTCGAGCTTGGCCAGCCGGAAGGGCGGGCGCAGCCCGGTGACAACCGTGCCGATCAGGTCGGCCAGAATGTCCTGGGCATGATCCAGCTCCACACCGGCCAAAAACCGCGTATAGCCGGAGATGTCGGCGATCACGAAACAGGCAGTCTCGACCTGAGCGATGGAACGCCTCCCAGCGGATTGTCCGCGTTTTACGCCTCGGGGTGTTTGAAGACCAGCGTGGCGTTGGTGCCCCCGAACCCGAAGGAGTTGGAGAGCACGCAGCCGATTGCGATATTGTCGTGGCGTTCGCGCAGGATCGGCATGTCGACGAATTCCGGGTCGAGCTCGTCGATATGGGCGCTCTTGCAGAGGAACGAGCTGCGCATCATCAGGACTGAATAGATCGCTTCCTGGACCCCGGTCGCCCCGAGCGAATGGCCGGTGAGCGACTTGGTCGCCGAGATCGGCGGGCACTTGTCGCCCGAGCCGAACACTTCTCGCAGCGCCTCGATTTCGCGCTTGTCGCCGATCGGGGTCGAGGTCGCGTGCGGGTTGATATAGTCGACCGGCATTTTGACGGTCTCGAGCGCCAGCCGCATGCAGCGGATGGCGCCCTCGCCCGATGGCTGCACCATGTCGTAGCCGTCCGAGGTCGCCCCGTAGCCGATGAGTTCGGCATGGATGCGGGCGCCGCGGGCCCTGGCGTGTTCGAGTTCCTCCAGCACGACCACGCCCGCCCCGCCGGCGATCACGAAGCCATCGCGATTCTTGTCGTAAGCGCGCGAGGCGACCGAAGGGGTGGCGTTGAAATGGGTCGACATCGCCCCCATGCCGTCGAAAAGGTTGGACAGCGTCCAGTCGAGCTCCTCTGAGCCGCCGGCAAAGACGATGTCTTGTTTGTTGAGCTGGATCTGCTCATAGGCGTTGCCGATGCAATGGTTGGAGGTCGCGCAGGCCGAAGAGATCGAATAGTTGACGCCCTTGATGCCGAAGGGCGTGGCGAGCGTCGCCGAGGCGGTTGAAGACATGGCTTTCGGCACCGCGAAGGGGCCGACGCGCTTCGGGCCCTTCTGGCGGGTTATATCGGCGGCGGCGACGATGGCCGAGGTCGAGGGCCCGCCCGAGCCCATGATGATGCCGGTGCGCGGATTCTTGATGTCGGTTTCCTCGAGCCCGGAGTCGGCGATCGCCTGCTGCATGGCAATATAGTTCCAGGCCGAACCCTTGCCCATGAAGCGAGCGATACGTTTGTCGACGATGGTGAAGGGATCGAGACTGGGGGCGCCGTGAACCTGGCAGCGGAAATTGCGTTCGGCATAGTCTGGCGAGAAAGAAATCCCCGACCTCGCCTCGCGCAGGCTTGCCAACACTTCCTGGGTGTTGTTGCCGATCGAGGAGACGATCCCCATGCCGGTGACGACCGCACGTCTCATGTCTCTGTTTGCCCCCGCACTCAGGCTACCGGACGTTCGGGTCCCGAAACAAGCCGACCCGAAGTTCCTTGGCCTCGTATATGATTTCGCCGTCGGCCTTCATGTAGCCGTCGGCAATGCCCAATGTCACCCGGCCCGAGCGCATCATTCGGCGCATGTCAATGCCGTACTCCAGAAGGCTGATTTCCGAGGTCGCCTGCCCTATGAACTTGATCTCTCCGCCGAGCGCGCGGCCGCGGCCCGGCGCGCCGGTCCAGCACAGGAAGAATCCCGTCATCTGCCACAGTGCGTCAAGCCCCAGACAACCCGGCATCACTGGATCGCCCTTGAAATGCACCTTAAAGAACCAGAGGTCCGGATTGAGGTCGAGCTCGGCGCGCACGAAGCCGCGATTGAATTTGCCGCCGGTCTTCTCGATCCTTGTAATCCGATCGAACATCAGCAGCGGCGGCAGCGGCAGCTGCGCGAAACCCGGCCCGAACAACTCGCCCCGCCCGCTCATCAGCAGGTGCTCGTAATCGTAGTCATTGGCCCGGGCGGGCACCGTCTGTTCTGTCATAGCCGATTCCGGTGCGTCCTGGTTCCTGGCGCGGCTCATTAGCATCTTTAAGTTTGCTCCGCCAAGCCGGGCGGCGGGGGTCGGCGGGCGGGGCCTGTGGACGCCCGGGTCGATTATGTCGCACCGGCTTGCTTGAGTCAGCACGAAGCCCCGACTATATTCTCGGGCAACGTGTAAGGAGAGCCGCATAATCGCGCCCATGAACCTCGTCGCCGACAACCGATTCTACCTGTCCTCCCGGCGTCCCTGCCTGACGGCCGTCCTGAGAATGGCGGGGCTGCGGCCGACGCGGCAGCGGGTGGCGCTGGCGGAGCTGCTCTATGGCGGCGGCCATCGGCATGCGAGCGCCGAGCAGCTGCATGGGGAGGCGGCCGGAGCCGGGGTGAAGGTATCGCTCGCGACGGTTTACAACACCCTCCACCAATTCCGCGGCGCGGGGCTGCTGCGGGAGATTACGGTCGATGCGGCGCGCTCCTATTTCGACACCAACACCTCGGACCACCATCACTTCTTCATCGAAGACGAACAGCGGGTGGTCGACATTCCCTCCGACTCGATCGTCATCCAGGGGCTGCCGAGGGCGCCCCGAGGCATGGAAGTCACCCATGTCGATGTGGTGGTGCGAGTCAGAAAGAGCTGACCAGCCGGCGCGCTAAGGCTAGTTGACGGCCTCGCCCGGGTAGACGCCCCAAAGCTTGTCCTGAGCGATCCAGCCGCCGAAGCTTGCCGGCCGGGAGGCGCCTTGGGGAGTGAAGGTGCCGGAGACCTCGCACCAGGCGCTTTCGCACTCCTTGATCGAGACCAGCACCATGCCGCCGGCGTAGGCGCGCACCGGGGCGCCTTCGGCAGGCTGGGCGAACAGCGGCTCGGTACCGTCACCCAGCCAGGGCGCGACGAGCGCGGTGCGCTCCCCGCTAAGTAAATTCTTGTGGACCCAGCCCTCGGCACCCTCGAAATCGCGGATTTTCCGCCAGTTGTCGAATTCCTGGACAATCTCAACCGGCAGGCCGGGCTGCACATAGATCCAGGCGACCACGTAGCGCTGGCCCGGCCCGACCCGGACATTGATCTCATCGGCCCTTAGCGAGGCGAAGCGCGGCAACGGCAGACCGCTCGGGGCGATTTCGGTCTGGGCGGGGGACGGCAGGACGAAGAGCAGGACCATGAGCAGCGCACACAAGAGCAGGATCCCCCGGCCCGAATAGGTGGCCCACAGATCGTCCTGGCCGTTCACGTCGCGCACGCCGCTCTCCCTTTGCACCTGGACGCGAATTTCCCCTAGACTTACCCCGCAACAGATTAACGGTCGCTGAAAGAGGGCCCTTCATGGCGGTCAGAAGTACCCGTGTCGTGGTGACGAGGCGCCTGCCTGACCCAGTTCAGACTCGGATGCGGGATCTCTTCCATGTCTGGTTCAATTCCGCCGACAGGCCGCTTGGCCGCGACGGGCTCGTCGCGCAATCGGCCGAGTGCGATGTGCTGGTGTCGACGATCACCGACCCGCTCGATGCGAAAACCATCGCGGCGCTCGGAGCCAATGTGCGGCTGATCGCGCAGTTCGGGGCGGGTTACGACAACATCGATATCGAGGCGGCGGCGGCGCGCGGCATCACGGTGACCAACACGCCGTCGGTCTTGACCGAGGACACGGCCGACATGGCCATGGCGCTGATCCTCTCGGTACCGCGGCGGCTGATCGAAGGCGCGCAGGTTCTCCTAAAGGACGGCAAATGGGCCGGCTGGTCGCCGACCTGGATGCTCGGGCGGCGGCTGAGCGGCAAGGCGCTCGGCATCGTCGGGCTCGGCCGGATCGGGGCGGCGGTGGCGCGGCGCGCCAAATCCTTCGGGCTCGAGATCAATTATTATGCCCGCGACCGCAAGCCCAAGACGCTCGAGGAGCCGCTCGGGGCGCGCTTCTGGGCTTCGCTCGACGAGATGCTGGCGCATGTCGATATCGTCAGCCTGCATGTGCCGGCCTCGGCGACGACGCGCAACATTATCAATTCGGCGCGGATTTCCCTGATGAAGCCGCAGGCGTTCCTCGTCAATCTGGCCCGGCCCGAGCTCGTCGACGAGGACGCGCTGATCGCGGCCATTGAGGGAGGCAGGCTAAGCGGGGCGGCGCTTGACGTCTTCGACTACACGAGCTCGATCAATTCGAGACTTCTGGCGCTGGCACGCGCTCACAAGGTGGTGCTGACCGCCCATATGGGCTCGGCGACGCTGGAAAGCCGGATCGAGATGGGAGAGACGGTGATCGTCAATATCCGCGCCTTCGTCGATGGACACACGCCGCCCAACCGGGTGTTGCCCGAGCGGCCGGCGCAACTGGCCGCCGAAGGCTGAGCTTCAGCGATCGAGTTCACTTAGACGCCGTTCGAGAAATCGCCGCTCCGGAGCCTGGCGGGTCAACTCGAGGGCGCGCAGGTAAGCGGCGCGCGCGTCGTCAGTGAGCCCGAGCCGCCGCAACAGATCGGCCCGCGCCGCATGGGCGAAGCGATAGTCGGCAAGCCGGTCGCCGCTGAGCAACGCGTCGATAAGGTCAAGACCCGCTTGCGGCCCGTCGCGCATGGCAATCGCCACCGCGCGATTGAGCGCAATGACGGGGTTCGGATCGGCGGCCGCGAGGTGATCGTAATAGGCGACGATCTCGCCCCAATCGGTCGCTTCGGTGTCCTTAGCGGTCGCATGGATGGCCGCGATGCCGGCCTGCAGGGCATAAGGGCCGAAAGGCGGTCGGGCAAGCGCCGCCCGGGCGAAGACCACGCCCTCCTCGATCTCGGCGCGATCCCAAAGCGCGCGATCCTGATCGGCGAGCAGGATGAGTTCGCCTTCCGGGCTCGTCCGCGCCTGACGCCGCGAATCCTGCAGCAACAGCAACGCCAAGAGCCCGACCGCTTCGCGCTCCGGCAGGAGCTGGGCAAGCAGGCGCGCCAGACGGATCGCCTCGGCGCTCAGCGACGGCCTCGTCACCTCCTCGCCCTGGGAGGCCGAATAGCCCTCGTTGAAGAGGAGGTAAATCACCCGCAGCACGCGATCGAGCCGGGCGGAGCGATCAGCGGCCTCCGGCACTTCGTAGCTGATTGCCTCGTCTTTGATCTTCGCCTTGGCGCGCACGATGCGCTGGGCGACGGCCGACGGCCGGGCCAGCAGGGCCGCGGCAATTTCTTCGGTCGTCAGCCCGCACACCTCGCGCAAGGTCAGCGCCAATTGCGCCGGCGCCGGCAGGGCCGGATGGCAGCAGATGAAGATGAGCCGCAGCCGGTCGTCGGCGATCTCCTCGGCCTCGCCGGGCAGATCGACCGCCGCTTCCTGGAGCGTCACCAGGTCGGTCTCGACCCGCCTGAAGCGTATGCGCCGGCGCAGCCGGTCGATTGCCTTGAAGCGACCCGCCGAGACGAGCCAGGCGCGCGGATTGGCCGGCACCCCGGTTCGCGGCCACTGGTCGGCGGCGGCGAGAAACGCATCGTGCAGCGCCTCCTCGGCGCGGTCGAAATCGCCGATGAGGCGAATGAGCGTCGCCAGCACCCGGCGCGACTCGGCACGATAAAGAGCATCGAGATCGATCATTCTCGCGGATCGGGAATGTCGTAGATGGGGCGGACCTCGATCGTGCCGAGTTCGGCGAGCGGAATGCCGGCGGCGAGGCGGATCGCTTCGTTGAGATCGCGGGCTTCGACGAGGATGAACCCGCCGAGCTGTTCTTTTGTCTCGGTGAACGGCCCGTCGGTGAGGATGGTTTTGGCGTCGCGAACTTTCACCAGCACAGCGGCGTCGGACGATTGCAGCGCCTGGGCGTGGATGAAATGGCCTGCCGCTTGTAGCTCTTCGTCATAGGCGAGCGAACGGGCGTCGAGCCGGCGCGATTCGTCGGGGGTGAGCGCGGCAAGAGCATTGCCCTCGAAATGCACAAGGCAGAGATATTTCATGGGAGTTCCTTTCTCTGAAGGTGCTCCTTGTCGCTCGGCGGGCCCAAGGATCGACAAAGCTGAGCGGATTTCCAAGAAAATTCCCGGACAATGTCGACCGGGGCTTGCGCCGCGCGACAAATGGGCCCGGGCAAGGAAGGGATTATGGCTAAAGATCGCAAGGCTAGTTTCGCCTGCGGGGCCTGGGCGGTGACCGTCAGCGGCGATCCCGTCAGGATCAATGCCTGCTCCTGCTTTCGCTGTCAGACGCGCTCGGCCTCGGCCTTCAGCTACACGGCATTCTTCCCGGTCGGGGTGGCACGGATCGAAGGGCCGGCCGTGCGGTGGAAGGGGACGGGGGCTTTTGCCCTACCTGCTGCTCGGGCATGTTCAGGTACGTAGCCGACATGACTGGCCTGATCGGCATCCCGGCTGGCACCTTCAAGGATCCGTCCTTCCCGCCACCCAATCGTTTCTACTGGACCGTCCACCAGCATCACTGGCTGCCGCTGCCCGACGGCCTGCCGTCGATGGAGAAAATGCAAGCCTAGCCCTTCAATGGCTTCTGGTTCTCCTTGCGCCAGGCCGCTTCCTTGGCGAGATGTTCCTCGGAGATGGCATCGACGGCGAAATCCTCGGCTTCGAAGACCTCGCGCAACTCGATTTCCTGGCCCTCCTCGAAAGGAATGCGGCGTACCCAGGCCAGGGCTTCGTCTTTCGACTTGACCTCGATGATCCAGAAGCCGGCGATCAGTTCCTTGGTCTCGGTGAACGGTCCGTCGGTGATTTTGAACTTGCCGCCGGCATATTTGATGCGCGCGCCGTTGCGGCTCGACTTCAGACCCTCGCCGGCGAGAAGCGTGCCCGCCTTGATCAGCTCTTCATTGTAGCGACCCATCGCGGCGATCAATTCGCTTGAGGGAAGAACGTCCGCCTCGGTTTCGGGCGTCGATTTGACAATCATCATAAAACGCATGGGAAATCCTCCTTGGCGTGGCGCGGGAGAGAACCCCCTCCCGCTCGTCCTAAAGTCGAACGGCCACTGTCCGTTTCGACAAATTAGCACTCGCTTCCCGAGCGCCTCAATAAAAACAGGCCCGGATCGGCGATCCGGGCCTTGTCCTTGGCAAGCCGATAACCCGGCCGCTATTCGGCGGCTTGGTGCTCGATCTCGCGGCCGGTTTCCTGATTGACCACCTTCATCGACAACCGCACCTTGCCGCGGTCGTCAAAGCCCATCAGTTTGACCCAGACCTTGTCGCCTTCCTTGACGACGTCGGTGGTCTTTTCGACGCGGCCCGCCGCGAGTTGGGAGATATGGACCAGCCCGTCGCGCGGCCCGAAGAAATTGACGAACGCGCCAAAATCGACGGTCTTCACCACAGTGCCCTGATAAACCTGCCCGACTTCGGGCTCGTCGGTGATCGACTTGATCCATTTGATCGCGGCCTCGATCGCCTTGCCGTCGGCTGAGGCGACCTTGATGGTGCCGTCGTCCTCGATGTCGATCTTGGCGCCGGTCTTCTCGACGATCTCCCGGATCACCTTGCCACCCGAGCCGATCACTTCGCGGATCTTGTCGGTCGGGATTTTCAGCGTCTCGATGCGGGGGGCGAATTCGCCGACCTCGTCGCGGGCGTGGTCGATGGCTTTCGACATCTCGCCGAGAATGTGCAGGCGCCCCTCCCTCGCCTGACCGAGGGCGATCTGCATGATCTTCTCGGTGATGCCGGCGATTTTGATGTCCATCTGCAGGGAAGTGACGCCCTCCGATGTGCCGGCGACCTTGAAGTCCATGTCGCCGAGATGATCCTCATCGCCCAGAATGTCGGAGAGCACGGCGAATTTCTCGCCTTCGAGGATGAGCCCCATGGCGATGCCGGCGACGGGCCGCGGAATCGGCACGCCGGCGTCCATGAGCGCGAGCGAAGTGCCGCAGACGGTCGCCATCGAGGACGAGCCGTTCGACTCGGTGATCTCCGAGACGATCCGCACCGTATAGGGGAACGCCTCGATCGAGGGTCGCAATGGATTGATCGCCCGCCAGGCGAGCTTGCCGTGGCCGATCTCGCGGCGGCCGGGGCCGGTCATGCGGCCGGTCTCGCCCACCGAATAGGGCGGGAAATTGTAATGCAGCATGAAGGTCTGCTTGTAGGTGCCCTCGAGCGAGTCGACATATTGTTCGTCGTCGCCGGTCCCCAGCGTCGCCACGACCAGCGCCTGGGTCTCGCCGCGGGTGAACAGCGCCGAGCCGTGGGTGCGCGGCAGCACTCCGACCTCGGCGACGATCGGGCGGACGGTCTTCAGATCGCGCCCGTCGATGCGGTGGCCGGTATCGAGGATGTTCCACCGGACGATCGACTTCTCCAGCGTCTTGAAGGCCTCGCCGAGTTGCTGGGCCGTCGGCCCGCCGGCGTTTTCCGGATTGAACAGCGCCTCCATGATTTTGGACTTTGCGGCTTTTACTGCGTCCTGGCGCTGGGTCTTTTGCCTGATCGCGTAGGCGGCGCGGAGATCCGCCTCGGCCAGCGACTTGACCTTCTCATCGAGCGAGGAGCCGTCGTGGGGAGTGAAGTCGCGAGGGTCCTTGGCGGCCAGCTCGGCGAGCTTGATGATCGCCTCGATTACTTTTTTCGACTGCTCGTGGCCGAACATGACGGCGCCGAGCATCACGTCCTCGGTCAATTCCTTGGCTTCCGACTCGACCATCAGCACGGCGTCGGCGGTGCCGGCCATGATGAGATCGAGCTTTGAGTCCGGCTTTTTGTCGACGGACGTGTTGAGCACATACTGGCCGTCGACATAGCCGACGCGCGCCGCCCCGATCGGCCCCATGAAGGGGATGCCGGAAATGGTCAGCGCCGCGGAAGCGGCGACCAGGGCGAGCACGTCGGGCTCGTTCTCCAGATCGTGCTGGAGCACGGTGACGATGACCTGGGTCTCGTTCTTGTAGCCGGCCGGAAAAAGCGGCCGGATCGGGCGGTCGATGAGCCGCGAGATCAGCGTTTCGGCCTCGGTCGGCCGGCCTTCGCGTTTGAAATAGCCGCCCGGAATCTTGCCGGCGGCGAAGAATTTTTCCTGGTAATTGACGGTCAGCGGGAAAAAATCGAGCCCGGGTTTGGGTTCGGTTTCCGAGACCACTGTCGCGAGCAGGACCGTCTCGCCAAGGGTCGCGAACACCGCGCCGTCGGCCTGACGGGCAACCTTGCCCGTCTCGAGGGTGAGGGGCTGTCCGCCCCAGTTGAGTTCTACCTTGTGGTAATCAAACATTCCTGTTCCTCATGTTCCACCGGCCCGGCAGCCCAATGGCGTCTGGCCGATGCTGCGGTTGCAGCACGTGGAACATGGGCAAGACGGCAAGGCGCTCCTGGCGGCATCGATCTCACAAGAGCGGCTGGCGATCCTGCCATGCCCCACGCCTTTTGCTCGCCTCGCGGCCTCATGCCGCGCGGCAGCGGGGTTGCGCCCTAACGGCGCAGGCCGAGCCTGTCGATCAGTTCCTGATAACGCGCCTCGCTGGTCCGGCGGACATAGTCGAGGAGCCGGCGGCGCGTGCTGACAAGCTTCAAAAGACCGCGGCGCGAATGGTTGTCGCGCAAATGCGTCTTGAAGTGCTCGGTCAGATTGGCGATGCGCTCGGAGAGAATGGCGACCTGGACTTCCGGCGAGCCGGTATCGTCCTTCTTGGTCGCATAGGCGCTGATCAGTTCGGCCTTACGTTCGGTCGTAATCGACATCGGATTATCCTTTGATTTCAGGCTGTTGGCGCCCAGGGCCGGGATGTCGTCCAGCGCGGGCCGTAGCCGCCTCATGGCGGTTGGCGCGGCTTATACGCGATTGCGGCGTAGTTGCATAGCCTTGCGCTTAATCGTTCAAAATCAACCGCTTGGGCTTGAATTGTCCCTGTTCGATGCGGCCGATGGCGACAAGGGTTCCGCGACAGAAAGCGGCGGCGGGATCGAGGAAAGCCGGGGCGTCGCGGCCGACGAGCAGCACCGGATTGCCGAGCCGGACCAAAGCGGCCTGCCTGGAATCGAGTGCGATTTCAGGGACTTGCGCGAGCCCCGCCGCCACCGGCAGCAGCGCCGAACGGGGGTCGGGGAGATTCTCCAGTTCTGACAAGGAGATAGCGGCATCAAGGCCGAACCGGCCGACCCGGAGGCGCCGGAGCGCGCCGATATGTCCTTTGGTTCCAAGGGCTTCGGCGATATCTCGGGCGAGCGAGCGGACATAGGTGCCCTTTGAACAGTCGGCCTCGAGGGTCGAGCGGTCGAGGCCGTGCTCGAACAGCTCGAGCCGGTCGATCGTGACCCAACGGCTTGGCATTTCAGGGTTTTTCCCGGCGCGGGCCAGCGCGTAGGCGCGCTCGCCGCCGATCTTGATAGCGGAGAACGCCGGTGGAACCTGGGTGATTGTTCCACGGAAGTTCGGCAGTATTCCATGAGCTTCTGCCATCTCTGGACGCTTGTCCGAGGTCTCTGTGACGCCTCCCTCGGAATCGCCGGTATCGGTCGCCGTCCCCCAGATAATGTCGAAGCGGTAGGTTTTCGTTCCGTCCTGGACGAAGGGGACGGTTTTCGTCGCCTCGCCGAGCGCGATGGGAAGGATGCCGGTCGCGAGCGGGTCGAGGGTGCCGGCGTGACCCGCCTTGCTGGCGTGAAAGAGACGCCTGACCCGGCCGACCGCCTGGGTCGAGGTCATGCCGGCGGGCTTGTCGAGGACGATCCATCCCGAGATCGATTGTTTGGGTGGCCGGGCGGCGGCGCCGGTCATTGCTTGTCCGGCTCGCGCTTCAGGTCGCGGGCGACGCGCTCGGACTTCAAAAGCGTCGCGATGCGGTCGGCTTCGCCAAAAGTCGCATCGACTAGGAATTTGAGTTCGGGCGCGAAGCGCAGGCCGAGCAGCGGGGCGACGCGGCCGCGGATGAATTTCTGGTGGCGGTTGAGCGCCGCGATGACTTCTTCCGCGTGGGCGCCCCCGAGCGGCATGACGAAAACGTCGGCGCGCTTGAGATCGGGGGTCATGCGGACTTCGGGCACGGTGATCGCGACGCCCCTCAGAGCTTCGGCGGCGATCTCTTCCCGCGCGAAAAACTCCGCAAGCGCGTGCCGGACGAGCTCGCCGACGCGCAACATGCGCTGGGAGGGGGCGGAGGATTTTTTCGGAGAGCGGGCCATCGGCCGGGCGAGGCGGCGCCTCAGAGCGTCCGTTCGACTTCCTCGACGCGGAAGCATTCGATGACGTCGCCGACCCGCATGTCCTCGTAGCGCTCGAAGGCCATGCCGCATTCCTGGCCGGACTGGACCTCGCGGACTTCGTCCTTGAAGCGTTTCAGGGTTGAGAGCTTGCCCTCGTGGATGACCACGCTGTCGCGGATGAGCCGGACGCCGGCGCCGCGCTCGACCATGCCTTCGGTGACCCGGCAGCCGGCGACCTTGCCGACCTTCGAGATGTCGAAGATCTCAACAATCTCGGCGTTGCCGATGAAGGTCTCGCGGCGCTCGGGCTTGAGCAGCCCCGACATCGCCGCCTTGACGTCGTCGACGAGGTTATAGATGACATTGTAGTAGCGGATTTCGATGCCCTCGCGCCCGGCGAGCTCGCGCGCCTGCTTGTTGGCGCGGACGTTGAAGCCAATGATCACCGCCCCCGAGGCGGTCGCGAGCGTGACGTCGGATTCGGTGATGGCGCCGACCCCGGCGAGCATGATTTGCGCGGTTACCTCGCCGGTCGAGAGCTTGTTCAGCGCCCCCTCGATCGCCTCGACCGAGCCCTGCACGTCGCCCTTGATGACCAGGGCAAAATGGGCGATGCCGGCGGTCTTCAGCTGGCTCATCATCTGCTCGAGCGAGGTGACCCCGCCGGCGCCGATTTTCTCGCGCAGCTGGCGCTGGCGGTATTCGGTGACCTCGCGGGCGCGCGCCTCGGTGGCGACCGCGCTGAAGCGATCGCCGGCAACCGGAACGCCGGTGAAGCCGAGAACCTCGACCGGGGTCGAGGGGGTCGCGGATTTGATTTGCTCGCCCTTGGCGTCGATGAGCGCGCGGACCTTGGCCCATTCGGCGCCGGCGACGACAATGTCGCCGACCTGCAAGGTGCCGCGCTGGACGAGGACGGTGGCAACCGGGCCGCGGCCCCGGTCGAGCTTGGCCTCGATGACGAGGCCCTGGGCGCGCCCGTCGATATTGGCCCTGAGTTCGAGCACCTCGGCCTGCAGGCCGATGGCTTCCAGGAGCTTGTCGAGATTGGTCTTCTTCAGCGCCGAGACCTGGACCTCGAGGGTGTCGCCGCCGAGCGCCTCGACGACGATCTCGTGTTGCAGCAATTCGTTGCGGACGCGGATCGGGTCGGCGCCTTCGAGGTCGACCTTGTTGATGGCGATGATGATCGGAACCCCGGCGGCGCGGGCGTGCTTGATCGATTCGACGGTCTGCGGCTTCACCCCGTCGTTGGCCGCGACGACAAGGATGGCGATGTCGGTCGCCTGGGCGCCGCGGGCGCGCATGGCGGTGAAGGCCTCGTGGCCCGGCGTGTCGAGGAAGGTGATTTTCTGGCCGTTCTTTTCGACCTGGTAGGCGCCGATGTGCTGGGTGATGCCGCCGGCCTCGCCGCCAACCACGTTGGTCTGGCGGATGGCGTCGAGGAGCGAGGTCTTGCCGTGGTCGACATGGCCCATGATGGTGACGACCGGCGGCCGCGGGGTCAGGTCCTTTTCGGTGTCGGTCGAGGTATCGTCGAAGAGGCCCTCCTCGACGTCAGCGTCGGCGACGCGCCTGACGGCGTGGCCCATTTCGGTCGCGACCAGTTCGGCGGTGTCGGTATCGAGCACGTCGTTGATGGTCACCATCTGGCCCTGCTCCATCAGCAGCTTGATGACATCGACCGAGCGCTCGGCCATGCGGTTGGCGAGTTCCTGGACGGTGATGGCTTCGGGAATGGTGACCTCGCGGACGACCCTGAGGGCCGGGCCCTGGGGCTTGGCCTTGGCCTTTTCGCGGCGGCGGCGCAGCGCCGCGAGCGAGGGCGCGCGCTCGCGCTCGGCGTCGCCCGACAGCGCGTCTCCAATGGTCAGCCTGGTGCGGCGGCGGTTGTCGGTCGTTGGCCGGCGGGCCCGCTCGGGGGCGGGCTTGGCGGCGCGGCGCGCCTTCTCGACTTCGTCGTCGTCGGCCGCCTGGCCGTCGCGGGCGGGACGCGTGACCTCCTCGCGCGGCTTCTCGCGGCCCTTCACTTCGGCGCGTTCAACGCGGATTCGTTCGGCTTCGCCTTTCGCCTCGGCTTCAACGCGGAGGCGGTCGGCTTCCTCGCGTTCGGCGCGGCGGCGCCCGTCTTCCTCGGCGCGGCGGCGGACGCCGACCTCGGCCTCGTGCACCTCGGTAACCGAACGGGCCTCGGCCTGCTTGAGGGCCCGCTCGCGGGCGATGGATTCGGCGGCCGTGCGCCCCCCCGGGGGGGGGGGGGGGGGCCCCGGGCGAGGGGGGGGGCGGGGCGGGCGGCCCGGCTCGGCGGGGGC
>JBBECE010000015.1:0-29992 GCA_040881985.1 Cucumibacter sp. | reverse complement strand
CCCAGATCGGGCCGGGCGACGCGGCGCTCCCCGGCCTCTCCATCGTCACCGATCTGAAGAGCGCCGAAGCGGCGATCGAGACCATCATCGAGCAGGGGGAGGGCGCCCCGGCCCGTTCCGAGCACAGCCACTATCAGCGGTTCCTCGACGTGCGCCGCGAATATGAGGAACTCAGCGCCGCCAACCCGAATTTCCAGCCTGCCTTCCCGGTCGCCCACAATCCGGTAATGCGCCGGCCGATCGACCCGGCCGGCCGCGTCTTCATCCACGAGCCGCAGGCCGCCCGGGTCCTCGATCTGGCCAACGCCACTTACGGCCACATGCTGCGGTGCCTCACCCAGGCGTGGGGACGCCATGCCGACGACCAGCAGCACAAACGCATGCTCGTCGACACGGCCCGCGAACTGATGGGGGTCATCGACAAGGTCGCGGGTCACCTCGCCTCGCTCCCCGCCGGCAAGGACCACCCGGGCGTCAATGCCGGGATCACCTTCACCATGCTGCGCGATCTGCAGCGGGTGCCGACGGGAGTTGGCGAGCTCCGGATGCTTGGCGAGCGGGTGGTCGAGCTATCGCACCACGCGGCATACATGTTCCCCGCTGGACATGAGCTTGCCGGACTCCCCGAACGCTTGATGAAGATCGCCGAAAAATTCGAGCTTCCCGCTGTCGGCGCCGTGGCCGAGAAGCCGAAATCCGCCCCGCAAAATCACGACGTCCCGATCAAGAACGCCACCGTCGAGAGCGCCGAGGGCAAGGAGCTGACGGTCAATTACGAGGGCAAGCGCTGCATCCATGCGCGCTTCTGCGTCCTCGGCGCGCCCTCGGTCTTCAAGGCGAATACGCCGGGCGAATGGATCTTCCCCGACACGATGCCGGCCGAGGAACTGATCCATGTCGTCAAGAATTGCCCGTCGGGCGCGCTGACCTATGCGCCGAAGGGCGACATCGCTGCTGAAGGCCCGCCCCCGGTCAACACCGCGCACCTGAGGGAAAACGGCCCATACGCTTTCCACGCGCCGATGCGCCTCAAGGGCGTCGACATCGGCTTCCGGGCGACGCTTTGCCGGTGCGGGGCCTCGAAGCGCAAGCCCTTCTGCGACAGCTCGCACCATGACATCGGTTTTAGCGCAACCGGCGAGCCCGAGACGCGCAACACCACCGTGCTCGCCATCCGAGACGGCGAACTTTCCATTGAGCCGGAGCCAAACGGCCCGCTGGTCATAACCGGCAATCTCGAAATCTGCGCCGGCACCGGGCGGACAATCGACCGGGTGACCCGCGCTCGGCTCTGCCGCTGCGGTGCCTCCCACACCAAGCCCTTCTGCGACAACACCCACAAGAAGATCGGCTTCCTCGCCGACTAGGGCGTGTCTCCCAATTGGACAGGTCTTGGTCTCGAGCGTCCGATCGCGAGATGCCGGCACCGTAAAAGCGGTGAGCTATCCAACGGGAGTTGACCGACCCGGCAGTGGTCCTGCCTCGAAACCATCACCGGAGTGGGGGTTCGAAAGGGTGGCAACTCGGCGTTGAGCGGCACCCCATCGAGGGCAAGTGAAGCAGTGAGAGGATAAGAAATGCGGCTCGACAAAGCGGACCACAGGTCATTGGCCCTCTGGGCGTCCGGCTGCGCCGAGCATGTGCTCCCATACTTCGAGCAGATGTATCCAACCGACGACCGGCCCCGGAAAGCTATCGAAGCAGGACGAGCCTGGGTGCGTGGTGAGATAAAGGTGGGCGAGGCGCGCTCAGCTGGGTCTGCCGCCCACGCCGCCGCCCGCGACGCCGGGCAAGGTGCCGCCCGCGCCGCCGCCCGTGCCGCCGGTCAGGCCGCCGGAACCCCCCACATGGCTGGCCACGCCCGTCACGCCGCCGCCTATGCTATCGCCGCTGCTGCCTTCGCCGCCGGCCCCACCAACGCCGCCGCTGCCACCGCCAGGGAACGTGATTGGCAGAACCGACGCCTTCCGAAACACCTTCGGCCGGTAGCGTTTCCCGCCCCAGGCAATGACTGAGGCCCGGGGAGAGTTTCCTGGCGGCTGTCGCGCCTGGCAACTGCTGGACGCGCCCCACTCCGTCGAAGCCTCAGGCGGCCGCGAAATTCATCGAAACGACGAGCCAGATGTTGACCGCTGCCTGCGCGATGATCAGCGGCAACAGGCGCCGCAGCCGCAGATAGGCGATCCCCGCCGCGACCAGCATCGGCACCAGCCCGAAGAATCGCGTGCCGACCGCTCGTGAATCGGGGTCGAGCGGCAGCGCCACATATTGCAGCGACCAATAGGCGACGACGATCGCCACCGCCGCGAGGCCGCTGCCGGTCATCACTTCGATTCGCGGCAGCCCATAGCCGGCATAGACCGTCTGCTCCGCCACCGCCCAGATGATCGGCCAGACGACCAGCGAATAGATGAGCGCCCAGCCCGGCAGGCTCCCGACCGAAGCCGGCGCCGGCCCGCCATAGAAGACCGCACTGGCAAGCAACGTGCCGAGACCTGCCAGCGGCAGGAAGACCAGCGTCAGGCCGCCACCGATCAGCACATCGCGGGCAAGCAGCCGCCGGCTGATGCCGACAAGATCGATGATGCCTATTGCTTCGCGTTGCGTCGCCCGCAGCAGCAGAGCGAGGCAGCAAAGGTCGATCGCGGTGCCATAAACCGTCCAGAAGCGCCCGGCTTCCGCCCAGGATCCTGCCGCCCCGCGAAAGAAAATCAGCGCCACAAGCGGCTGCGCCACAAACGCGAGGATGAACCGCGCGACGAGCAGCGTGATGATCCAGCGCCAGCCGATCCGGCCCAGGCGGATGCGCTTGCCGATCTCGCTGGGCTGGTTGACGTTCATGTTCGAGAGGTTTGCGCGGCCCGCCCGGAGTGACTAAAACCGCCGGACTGAACCACGATCCCTCCCAAGTGACCAGTCCCGGACAACACGCGCCCATGCCGGCCAACCCAGCGACCTATGACATCGCCATCATTGGCGGCGGGATCAACGGCTGCGGCATTGCCCGCGACGCCGCGGGCAGGGGGCTCAGCGTCTTTCTCTGCGACAAGGGCGATCTGGGCGGGGCCACGTCTTCGACTTCGACCAAGCTCATTCATGGCGGTTTGCGCTATCTCGAACACTATGATTTCGCGCTGGTGCGCGAATCGCTGCTGGAGCGCGAGCGACTCTGGTCCATCGCCCCGCACATCATTTGGCCGCTCCGCCTCGTCCTGCCCTGGCGCAAGGGACTGCGGCCCGCCTGGCTGCTGCGCGCCGGCCTGCTGATTTACGACAATCTCGGCGGCCGAAAGCGCCTGCCGCCAACCGCAACCCTCGATCTCGCACTTGACCCGGCCGGCGCGCCGCTCAAAAAGGGCGGACGTCTGGCATGGGAATTCTCCGACTGTTTTGTCCTCGACAATCGTCTCGTCATCCTCAATGCCCGCGACGCCCTTCGGCTGGGTGCGACCATTCGCCCCCGCAGCAAATGCACCATGGCTTGGCGCGACGGCGACCGCTGGCGACTTGCCCTTGAGGACGCCCGCTCCGGTGCGACCTCCGAAATCTTCGCCCGCGCCGTCGTCAATGCCACCGGCCCCTGGGTCGATCGCGTCGAGCGCGAGGCGCTCGGCATCGACATGCCGGGCGACGTGCGGCTGGTGCAGGGTTCGCACATCGTCACCCGAAAACTCTTCGACCACGACCGGGCCTATTTCTTCCAGAATCCCGACGGCCGGGTCCTTTTCGCCATTCCCTACGAGGGCGACTTCACCCTGATCGGCACCACCGACCACGACCATCCCGGCCCCCCTGATGTCCCCGCCGCCGGCGGGGACGAGATCGACTATCTCTGCGCCGCCGCCTCGGACTGGTTCGCCAAATCCGTCACCCCGGCCGACGTGCTCTGGACCTATTCCGGCGTCCGGCCGTTGTTCGACGACGGCACGTCGCGGGCCCAGGAGGCGACCCGTGATTTCCGTTTCGGCCTCGATGCGGGCCTCGGCAAACCGCCCTTCCTCTCGGTCTATGGCGGCAAGATCACCACTTACCGGCGGCTCGCCGAGGCGACGCTCGAAAAACTCGGCAACTGGTTTCCGGGTCTTGCCGCCAGACGCGGCTGGACCGGCAGGGCGCCGTTGCCCGGCGGCGAATTCTCGCTCGACGACATTGCCGCAACCCGGAGCCGGCTCTCCCGCGACTTCCCGTTCCTTTCGCCCCGCGAAGTCACCCATTTTTTTCGCCACTACGGCCTCGACGCCTGGACCTTGCTCGGCGCGGCCAAATCCGCCGCCGATCTGGGTCAGGATTTTGGCGGCGGGCTGACCGGCGCCGAGGTGCGCTACCTCCGCCAATATGAATGGGCCGAAACTGCCGAAGACATTGTCTGGCGCCGCACCAAGCGCGGCCTCGCAATGACCGAAGCCGAAATTGCCCGCCTCGAAACCTGGCTCGCCGTCACTTCCGCCTGAGCCGGCGCCTCTGGCGCTCGCTTGCCTAACCGACTAAGACCGCGTCACTTTCCCTCCCGGTCTTCCCATGCTCTTCGTCTTCGGCGTCATCGCCCCGGTCTTCATCCTCGTCGCCCTCGGCTATTCGGCGGTGCGGTTCGGCCTCTATCCCAAGGCAGGGGTGGGAGGGCTTATCGCCTTCGTCAACAATTTCGCGACCCCGTGCCTCTTGTTCCGCGCCATGTACGAAGTCGATTTCACCGAGACATTTCGCGCCTCGACCTTGCTGCCCTTTTACATCGGCGCCTTCGCCTGCGGCGCCCTCGGCATTGTCGCGGCGCGTACTCTGTTCCATCGCCGCCCCGGCGAATCGATCGTCTCCGGATTTTCCGCCTACTTCTCCAACACCGTGCTCGTCGGCATTCCGATCATTGAGCGCGCCTATGGAGGGGCGGCGCTCACAACCGCCTTCGCCATCATCTCGATCCATGCGGCGGTGCTCTTCACCACCGGAATGATCGCGATGGAGCTCGCCCGCCGCGACGGTGCCCCGCTCGGGGCGACGCTGCTGCGCGCCGTCCGCTCGCTCGTCTCCAATCCGATCCTTTGGGGCGTCTTTCTCGGCGTTCTCGGCAATCTCTCGGGCTTCGAGATGCCGAAGCTGGTCGACGACACCACCGCGCTCCTCGCCATTGCCGTCGTCCCGGCGGCGCTCTTCGGTCTCGGTGGCGCGCTGACCGACTACAAAATCGTCGAGAACTGGCAGGAAGCGGTCGTCGTCTCTGCAATCAAGCTCATCGTCCACCCCGCCATCGCTTTTGTGCTGATGGTGCCGATCCTCGGCGTTCCCCACGACATCGCCAAGGTCGTGGTGCTTCTGGCCGCCATGCCCGCCGGCATCAACACCTACATTTTTGCGACCTATTACAATCGTCATACCGGGATGGCCGCCAATTCGGTGCTGATCACCACCGTCGCCGGGTTCCTCACCATCTCGTTCTGGCTGTGGCTGCTGACGCTCCCCTGACGGCCTATTTGCCGTCGGGATAGGCCTTGATTTCGTCGAAGGCGCGTTTCAGCGCGTCCGACCAGGCCTGCGATAGTGCCCGGAAATAGGGATCGTCCGCCCCGATCCGCTGCACTTCGCCGATCTTGTAGGTGTCGTTGCGATAGATCGCGATGTCGATCGGCAGCCCGACCGAGAGGTTCGATCGGATCGTCGAATCGAAGGACAAAAGCACCAATTTAGCGGCTTCCCCCATTCGCATCGTCGGCACCACCACCCGGTCGAGGATCGGCTTGCCGTATTTGTGCTCGCCGATTTGGAAATATGGCGTGTCGGGGGTCGCCTCGATGAAATTGCCTTCCGAATAGATATGGAACAGCCGCGCCGTCTCGCCCTTGATCTGTCCGCCGAGGATGAAGGAACACCTCAGCGAATCCGCTGCCGCGCCGAGCGCTTCCCCGTCGATCTCGCGCACCCGCCGCAGCGCCGCCCCGATGAGCCGTGCCGCCTGAAACATGGTCGAGACATTGTTGAGCGTCTGCTGGCCTTCCTCGACGCCGGTCATCTGCTCGTCGAGCAGCGTCACCACGGCTTGCGTCACCGCCAGATTACCGGCGCACAAGAGCACCAGCGTCCGGTCCTCGGCTGCGTCCCAGATTTTCATTTTCTTGAAACGGGAAACGTCGTCGACCCCCGCATTGGTGCGGGTGTCGGACGCAAAAACAATGCCGCGGTCAATCTTCAGGCCGACGCAATAAGTCATGGAAGAACCGGACGTGGGGCAGGCAGGCGCATGTTAGCGCGATTCCGGATCGCGGCGAGGGGTGATTTTGCCTCGCTCTGCCGCTATTGAGCGCTTTCCGCGTGTACTCCGACCGAAACCCTGAGCGCGTCCGGGCCGGCGCCCCGCCGGATTCCCCGGATTGGCGCGGCCGTCGCCGCGTCGAACCCCGAGGCGAGCCGCACATACCGGTCGGTGGGGCAGATCTTGTTGGCGGCGTCGAACCCGATCCAGCCGAGCTCGTTGTCCCAGATTTCCGCCCAGGCATGATGGGCGTCCGCCATCTGGTCCCCGCCCATCAGCAAATAGCCCGTTACATAGCGCGCCGGAATGGCGATCGACCGGGCCGCTCCGATCATCACATGCGAGAAATCCTGGCAGACTCCATGGCCGAGCTCGAACGCCTCGACAGCCGTCGTGTCGGCATCGGTCGCTCCGGTATCGAACCGCATGACCTCACCCAAGGCTTGCATGAGCGCATGCATTTTCGAGATGATCGAGCCCTGGGTGCTTTCCGCGGCGCGCGCCAGCGACAGAATCGCGCCCGAGGGACGTGTCCGCTCGCTTTGCCGCAGAAAAATCCACGACACTGGATCGTGCGCCAGCCGCCCGACAATGCCGTCGGTGTCGGTCGTCTCGACCAGCCCCCTGACCGTCACCGCGAAATCCGCCTCCGGATTGGTCTGGTTGACGAGGTGCGCGAGATTGCCGAACCCGTCGACATATTGCGCCGCATGGGCGAAGCCCCGCGCCTCGATCTGCCATTCGAGCACGTTCTGGAACGGCCCCGAGACCGGGGTCAGCAGCAGGTGCTGGATCGCATAGCTGGCGCGGAACTCGTGGGCGTAGCAGGTCTCGTGGAAGATCCGGATGTGCATCTTCTCAGGGAAAGTTGTAGCTCACCGCGATCGCTTGATTGAGCGCGCTGTTCTGGTCGATATAGTCGGATAAGAACTCGTGCAGCCCCGACTGGAAGATCGATTCCATCGACTGTGAAAACAAAGTTTGTCCCATCCTGTCGACAATATCGTGGCTATGCGTGCGCTCGCCATAAAGCCCGTCGAGCCGGATCATCGTCGAGGCGATCCAGTCGTGGCAGAAGGCTAGGCTTCGCGGCATCTCGCGCTTCAGGATCAGGAACTCGGCGATGTTAAACGCCCGGTAGCGGTCGTGGTAGACGTGCCGGTAGGAGCGGTGCGCCGAGGCGGCCCGCAGAATCATCGTCCATTGATGGATATCGACTTCCCCGCCCACCGGATCGGAGCGCGGCAGCAGCACGTAATATTTCACATCGAGAATGCGCGCGGTGTTGTCGCCGCGCTCGATGAAGTTGCCGAACTGGGCGAAACAATAGCCGTCGTTCCTGAGATGCGTCGATAGCAGCGCGCCGCGAAACTGGTGGGCGGCCTGCTTGATCCAGCCAAGGAAAGCCGGCAGGCGGTTGGCAGTAATCGTGTTCGGCCGCGTTCGCTCGAATTCCATCCAGGCGTCGTTGAGCGACGACCACATGTCCTGGGTGAGCGCGACCCTCACCGAGCGCGCATTCGACCTGGCGTTGAGGAGGCAATTGCCGACCGAGGAGGGGTTTTCGCGGTCGAACAGCATGAAATGCGCGACGGTTGCCAGCGCCGTCTCGGCATGCTTTTTGTCGTAGAGCTTGTCGACCGCCGCGGCCTGCAGCATCGAGCGCAGATGGTCCCCCCCGCCAGCCGTCCCGGCGGTGATCGCCATCCGGTAGGCGACGTCGAGGAGCCGCGCCATGTTCTCGGCCCGCTCCATGTAGCGCGACAGCCAGAAAAGGTTTGCGGCGTTGCGCCCGAGCATCAGTCCTCCAGCACCCAGGTATCCTTGGTGCCCCCGCCCTGCGACGAGTTGACGACCAGCGAGCCCTGCTTGAGCGCTACCCGCGTCAGCCCGCCCGGAATGATCCGGATCTGGTCGCCGACCAGTACGAACGGGCGCAGATCCACGTGCCTCGGCGCGATTCCCGAAGCGACAAACGTCGGGCAGGTCGAAAGCGCCAGCGTCGGCTGGACGATGTAATTGCCCGGCCGGGCCTTGATCTTTCTGGCGAATTCCGCCCGCTGCCGTTTGGTCGAGGTCGGCCCGACCATCATCCCGTAGCCGCCCGAGCCATGCACTTCCTTGACGACCAGCTCCTCGAGATGCGCCAGCACATACTCGCGCTCGCCCTCGATGGCGCAATTGTAGGTCGGCACGTTGGAGAGCACCGGCCGCTCCCCGAGGTAGAATTCGATAAATTCCGGCAGGTAAGTGTAGACCGCCTTATCGTCGGCGATTCCGGTGCCCGGCGCATTGACCAGCGTCACATTGCCCGCCCGGTAGGCATCGAACACCCCCGGCACGCCGAGGAGCGAATCCGGCTTGAAAGTGAGGGGATCGAGGAAATCGTCGTCGATCCGCCGGTAGATCACATCGACGCGGGACGGCCCGCGCGTCGTGCGCGCGTAAACAAACCCGTCATCTACATAAAGATCTGGCCCCTCGCAGAGCTCGACCCCCATCTGGTCGGCTAGGAATGAGTGTTCGAAATAGGCCGAGTTGTGGATGCCCGGCGTCAGCAACACGATCTGCGGCGTCCCTTTGGCTGCGGCCGGGGCGACGCTTTCGAGCGTTCGCCGTAAGTGTTCGGGATAGGTCTCGACCGGCCGGACCCTTAGCTTGGTGAATAGATCGGGCGCCAGGTGCATCATCGCCTCACGGTCCTCGAGCATGTAGGAGACCCCCGACGGGGTCCGCACATTGTCCTCGAGCACAAAAAACTGGTCGGGGCCGGTCCTGACGATATCGATGCCGATTATGTGGGCATGCACCCCGCGCGGCGGGGTGAACCCCATCATTTCGGGGCAGAATGCCTCGTTATGGACGATGAGCGAGGCCGGGACGCGCCCCGCCCGGACGATCTCCTGCCGGTTGTAAATGTCGTTGAGGAAAGCGTTGAGCGCCTGCACCCGCTGCAGGATGCCCTTTTCCAGCCGCCGCCACTCGGCCGCGGTGATGATGCGCGGGATGATGTCGAAAGGGATCAGGCGCTCGGCTGCTGCTTCATCGCCATAGACCGCGAAGGTGATCCCGAGCCGGCGGAAGATGATGTCGGCGTCCCGCGCCAGTTCGTTGAGCGAGCGGGAGGGCTGCGAATTGAGCCACTCGGAGACGATCCGGTAGGGTTCGCGGATCGAGCCGTCCGCCTCGGTCATCTCGTCGAAATAGCTGTTTGGCCCCATGGTGCTCCGCGGGCACGGCCCTCGATGCCCGGATTTGGGCATATTCGGCCGGAACGGTAAAGCGTTGGCGGCCCGATTCCTGCCCGGCCGCCGCAATCCGCGCCAGGGTCAAAGAACTGCGCTGACGCCTCCATCGACATAGAGAATGTGTCCGTTGACATAGCTCGCCGCGTCGGATGCCAGAAACACCGCCGCCCCGATCAACTCCCCGACCTCACCCCACCGGCCCGTCGGCACGCGTTTGACTAGCCAGGCGTTGAACGCCGCGTTGTCCATCAGCGCCTTGTTGAGCTCGGTCGAGAAATAGCCGGGCGCCAACCCGTTGATCCTCAGCCCGTAATTCGCCCAGTCGGCGCACATGCCCTTGGTGAGGTTGCCGGCGGCGCCCTTGCTGGCGGTGTAAGGCGCGATGGTCGGGCGGGCGAGCGCCGTCTGAATCGAGCAGATATTGACAATGGCGCCGCGCCGCCGCGGGATCATCTTCCGCGCCACCGCCTGCCCGACATAGAAGAGACTATCGATATTGGTGCGCATCAGCCGCTGCCATTGCTCGACCGGGAAATCCTCGAGCGGGGCGCGGTATTGCATGCCCGCGTTGTTGACGAGAATGTCGATCGGCCCCACCTCCGTCTCGATCGCTTCGACGGCAACCGCAACCGCTTCCGGGTCGGTCACGTCGAAGACCGAGGGGTGGGCGTTCGCGCCCGCCGCCCGCAGCTCCGCCACCGTCCGGTCGACCGCCTCGGCCTTGCGGCCATTGACCACGACTAAGGCTCCCGCGTCGGCATAGCCGCCGGCGATTGCCCGTCCGATGCCCCGGCTCGACCCAGTCACCAGCGCCACGCGCCCTGCAAGCGAAAAGAGATTAGGGGTGGACATCGGCCCGTCCCGCCATTGTGATGGGGCGAAGACTAGGCCATCGGCCGGTCATTGGGAATTGTACCGCGCAAGAGGGAGGAGCGCCTTGCCGATCGAGATTTTGACCAATCACAAGCTGCACCGGTCGGCCGAAATGGGGTTGCCGAAACATTTCACCGTGCATCGCCTCCACGAAGCCGCCGATTCGAAGGCTTATCTTGCCGAAATCGCCCCGCGGATTCGAGGTGCCGCCGCCTGGCATATGGACAAGAAGCTCCTTGACGCACTCCCCAATCTCGAGATTGTCGCCAATCCCGGGGTCGGCTATGACGGAGTCGATATCGCCGAGTGCAAAAAGCGCGGCATCCGCGTCACCAACACCCCCGACGTTCTCAACGACGCCATGGCCGAGATCACCATCGGGCTGATGGTCGCGCTCTGCCGCCGCATTCCGCAGGCCGACCGCTATGTGCGTGACGGCCGCTGGGAGAAGCAGGGCAATTTCCCGCTGATGGGCGAATTGACCGGCAAGACCGTCGGCATAATCGGACTCGGCCGGATTGGCAAGGAAATCGCCCGGCGCTGCCTCGCCATGAAAATGCGGGTCGTCTATTTCGGCCGCCGCCAGCAGCCGCATCAGCCTTACGTCTACTACGGCGATCTGTTCGAGATGGCGCGCGAGGCCGATTGGCTCGTCGTCGTCGCTCCCGGCGGGGAGGGGACGCGCGGCATCGTCTCCCGCAAAGTGCTCGAGGCGCTCGGGCCCGACGGCATGCTGGTCAACATGGCGCGCGGCACGCTCGTCGACGAGAAGGCGCTGGTCGAAATGCTCAAATCGGGTGGCCTCGGCGGGGCGGCGCTCGACGTTTTCGACATGGAGCCCCACGTGCCACCCGAACTCGTTGTCCTCGACAATGTCGTCCTTTCCCCCCACCAGGGCAGCGCCACCATCAAGACCCGCGACGCCATGGGCGATCTGATCGTCGCCAACCTGCTTGCACATTTCGAGGGGCGTCCGCTCCTCTCCCCGGTCGTCTAGCGCCCGCGCGGCTCGGGCGGAGGCCGCATCGCCACCATCAGCATCGGCATGGCGAGCGCCAACATGAAGAGGCGCGCCGCGTGATGGGTGACGACGAAAGCCGGGTCGTAGCCGAGCGCCAGCCCCATCCCCGCCATGCTTTCGAGCCCGCCCGGGGCGATGGCGATCCAGATTTCGCTGAACGAAAAATCGACGAATAAACTCGCAACCCACGCCGCGCTACCCGAGATCGCGACCGCCAGCACCGTGGCGACCAGCCCGCCGGCAAGCGACCGGCGCAGCAGGTCTCCAGTCACCCCCGCGAAACGCGAACCGATCAGCGCCGCGATGACCAGAAAACCGGGAATGACGACGAACCAGGGTGCAGCGCCCTCGCTCAGCCCGCCGAGCCGTGCTGCGGTCGACGCCGCCATCGCCCCGATCACAAACCCCGCCGGCACCTTGAGGCGGATCGCGATCCAGCCGGCGAGCGCGCATACCGGCGCCAGCCAGGCGAGCGTCAACCAGTCCATCGGCGCGGGGTCTGCCACCGGGACGAGTGCTGACGGCGCCGAGACCGCGACGAACAGCGGCACCGCGATGACGAGCGTCAGAATCCGGATCGACTGGACAACCGCGATCTGCCGCGCATCCCCGAGCCCCGACAGCGCCAGCCCCTGGATGAAGGAGGAATGGCCGGGCGTTGAGGCCAAAAGCGCCGTCCGCTTGTCGAAACCGAGGCGCGTGGTCAGGACCCAGCCGGTCGCCCCGACGATCAGCGCAAGCGAGACGGCAAGCGCCGCCATGGTGATGGGCCATTGCCCGATCAGCGCCAGCGTGTCGCGCGCCACCGATGACCCCATCGACAGCCCGACCAGGATAAAACCCGCGTCGCGGAGCGGAGCGGGCATCGCCAGCGGCACCCCCAGCAGCGCCGCAACCGTCACCACCGCCGACCCGCCGACAAGCCACCCCGCCGGCAGGCCAAGCGCCTCGGCGGCGAGCCCGCCGAGCAGCGACAAGCCGAGAGCCAGTCCCGCCGGCCAAGCCGCCTTCGCGCCGGCGGCGAGGTTCATCTCAGCGGCATGGCCGTCTCGACCAGCGTCGCCCAATAGGAGCAGCCGACCGGAATGATCTCGTCGTTGAAATCGTAAGTGTTCTGGTGGAGCTGCGCCGTCCCGCCCTGGCCAAGAAAGATATAGGCGCCCGGCCGCGATTGCGCCATGAACGAGAAATCCTCGCCCCCCATGGTCGCGGGGCTCTCGGCATCGACTTTGTCCCGGCCGGCGACCCGCGCCGCGACCTCGGCCGCGAACGAAGTCTGCCGCGGCGCATTGATCGTCACCGGATAGCCGCGCCTCCACTCGATCGTCGCCGTGCCGCCGAACGCTTCGGCAATTTTCGGAACCATCTCCCGCATCCGGTTCTCGAGCAGCGTGCGCACTTTCTCGTCGAGGCTCCTGACCGTGCCAGTCAGTTTGGCGGTGCCCGGAATGATGTTGAAGGCTTCCCCCGCATGGATCGTCGTCACCGAGACGACCGCGGATTGCAGCGGATCGACGTTGCGCGAGACGATCGATTGCAGCCCCACCGTCAGCTGCGCCGCGATCAATACCGGATCGACGCCGCGGTGCGCCTGCGCCGCATGCCCGCCGACCCCTTCGATCTCGATGGCGAATTCGTCGGTCGCCGCCAGCACGCCGCCGGGCCTGATGCCGAACGTGCCGGGCGCAAGCTGCGGGAAATTATGCAGCCCATAGACCTCTTCGATCCCGAACCGCTCCATCAGCCCGTCCTCGACCATTGCCTTGCCACCCGCCCCGCCTTCCTCGGCCGGCTGGAAAATGACGACCGCGGTGCCCGAGAATTTCCGCGTCTCGGCGAGATACCGCGCCGCCCCGAGCAGCATCGCTGTGTGCCCGTCATGCCCGCAGGCATGCATTCGGCCCTCGACCGTCGAGGCATAAGGCTTGCCGGTTGCCTCCCGGATCGGCAAGGCGTCCATGTCGGCGCGAAGCGCGATCGTCCGTCCGCCCGCGGCGTCCTTGCCGCGAATGACCCCGACGACCCCCGTCCGCCCGATCCCGGTCGCAACCTCATCGACCCCGAAGGATCGCAGCAGCTCGGCCACCCGCGCCGCCGTCCGGTGCACGTCGTACATCAGCTCGGGATGGGCGTGGAAATCCTGCCGCCATTCGGCGATTTCCGCGTGCAGATCGGCAAACCGGTTGATCACGGGCATGGGAACCTCGGGCGGCAAACCCCATCCTCTCGCCCGGAGAGCAGTGAACGTCAAGCCGCACCCGCCGCCCCGATGCGGCGGCTTGCCGCGGTCGGCGTCGCGTGGGAGAACAGCGCCACGAAACCATTCCCGTACCTTCGGGAGGAGCTTATGAAACTCTTTGTAGACACCACTGAAATCGACGAAATCCGCGAGCTCAACGAGACCGGCATGCTCGACGGGGTGACCACCAATCCCTCGCTCGTCGCCAAGTCGGGCCGCGACTTCAAGGACGCGATCAAAGAGATTTGCTCGATCGTCAAGGGACCGGTCTCGGCCGAGGTCGCCTCAACCGATCTCAAGACCATGATCAAGGAAGGCGAGATTCTCGCCAGGCTCGCCGAAAACGTCTGCGTCAAGGTCCCGCTCACTTGGGACGGTTTGAAGGCCTGCCGGCACCTCAGGGCCAACGGCACCATGGTCAATGTGACGCTGTGCTTTTCGGCCAACCAGGCGATGCTCGCCGCCAAGTCGGGCGCCACTTTCATCTCGCCCTTCATCGGCCGGCTCGACGACATCAACCTGCCGGGCATGGACCTGATCGCCGAGATTCGCCAGATCTACGACAATTTTGCTTTCACGACGGAAATCCTTGCCGCCTCGATCCGTGGCGTCAACCATGTCTCGCAGGCGGCGTTGGCCGGCGCCGACGTCGCGACCATTCCAGCCTCGGTGTTCAAGAAGCTCTACGACCACCCGCTGACCGAGAAGGGCCTGGCTTCCTTCGTCAAGGACTGGAAGTCGACCGGCCAGTCGATCCTCTGACAACTTGGCGGACAGGGAAGTCGCAGATGCGGTGCGCGCGGCACTCGCCGGCATCGAAGTGCCGGGCGGAGGCACGCTCGCCGACTATTCGGGGCTGAGCGAGATCATCGTCACCGCCAACGCCGTGGCGTTCGCGATTTCTGTCGCCCCCGGCATGGAGAAAGCCTTCGCCCCTGTCCGCGAGGCCGCCGCCGGCGTGGTCGCCAAGGCCGCGTCCGGCCGCAAGCCGCTGATCTCCCTGACCGCCGACGCGCCTGCTCCGGCGGCCGCGAAACGCACCTCTCGCGCCGCACAGGCCGGGCGCGCGCCGCCCCCGCCACGTCAGGACGTTCCCGGCCTCAAGCGCATCCTGACGGTTGCCTCGGGCAAGGGCGGGGTCGGCAAATCGACGACCGCCGTCAATCTGGCGCTGGCCCTTGCCGAGACCGGTCTCAAGATCGGCATTCTCGACGCCGACATTTACGGGCCTTCGCTTCCCCGGCTCCTCGGTATCGAGGGCAAACCGGCGGTGCGCGCCGACGGCACCTTCAAGCCGCACGAGGCTTTCGGGCTGAAAGTCATGTCGATCGGCTCGATGGTCGAGCCCGGCCAGGCCGTTGTCTGGCGCGGCCCGATGGCGACCGCCGCGCTCCGCCAGCTGCTGCGCGAGACCGAATGGGGAGAGCTCGACATCCTCGTCGTCGATCTGCCCCCCGGGACCGGCGACGTTCACATCTCGATCTGCCAGCAGGTGCCGCTCGCCGGCGCGGTGATCGTCTCCACCCCCCAGGATCTCGCCCTGATCGATGCTCGAAAGGCGGTCGACATGTTCCGCCGCCTTGACATTCCGGTGCTGGGAATCGTCGAGAATATGAGCTATTTCATCGCTCCGGACACCGGCAAACGCTACGACATTTTCGGTCATGGCGGTGCCGAGACCGAGGCGAAGACACTCGGGGTGCCGTATCTGGGGGGAATTCCGCTCGACATGGTCATCCGCGAGACCTCGGACGCCGGCACCCCCGTCGTCGCCTCCGAGCCCCTGGGCCCCCGCGCCGGCGCCTATCGCGCCATCGCCCGCGCGGTTCTCGCCCATCCGGCGCTCGCTGGCTGAACCCGCCGCCGCAAGGCCAACAATAAGAGAACCAACCCATGTTCACTCATAAGCGCAGCGACTTCCCCGAAGGCTTTGTATTCGGGGCGGCCACCGCCTCCCATCAGATCGAAGGCGGCTGGACCGACGGGCGCGGCCCCTCGATCTGGGACACCTTTGCCTCGACCCCCGGCAACATCGCCGGCAACGACACCGGCGCGATCGCCGTCGATCACTATCACCGCTGGCCGGAGGACCTCGACCTGCTCCGCGACGCGGGGTTCGATGCCTACCGCTTTTCGATCGCCTGGCCGCGGCTGATCCCCGAGGGGACCGGCGCGGTCAATCAGCCCGGGATCGATTTCTACGACCGGCTGATCGACGGCATGCTCGAACGCGGCATCAAGCCGTTCGCCACCCTTTATCACTGGGACCTGCCCTCGGCGCTCCAGGACAGGGGCGGCTGGATGAACCGCGACATCGCCCTATGGCTCGCCGACTACGCGGCCCTGGTGCAGCGTCAATACGGCGACCGCCTCCACGCCATCTCGACCGTCAACGAGCCCTGGTGCGTTGCCTTTTTGAGCCATTTTCTCGGCGAACACGCGCCCGGCTACCGCGATCTTCGCGCCACCGCCCGGGCCATGCATCATGTCCTCTTCGCCCACGGTTCGGCGGTCAAGGCGCTGCGCGCCGAGGGCGCAAAAAAGCTCGGCATCGTCCTCAATCTGCAGAAGTGTGAACCGGCCACCCCGAGCGAACCCGACAAGCTCGCCACCCATCTGTTCGACGGGATTTTCAATCGCTGGTATCTCGATGGCGTCTTCAAGGGGCGCTATCCGGACGATTTGACCAGCCTGCTCGCCGGCTACCTCCCCAAGGGCTTCGAGGACGACATGAAGACCGTCGCCGCGCCGCTCGATTGGTTGGGGGTCAATTATTATTCCCGCTCGCTGCTGGCCTACGATCCGGCGACGCCAGCCTTTCCGGTCAAGGCGATCGAGGGTCCGCTCGAAAAAACCGAAATGGGCTGGGAGATTTACCCCAAGGGCATGACCGACTTGTTGGTGCGGGTTTCGCGCGACTACACCAAACTGCCGATCTACATCACCGAGAACGGCATGGCCGAGGTCGAAGGCATCGACGACCAAAGGCGGGTCGCCTATCTCGACGCCCATTTCGCCGCCCAGCTCGAAGCGGTCCGGCAAGGCGTCGACCTGCGCGGCTATTTCACCTGGACACTGATGGACAATTTCGAATGGGCCAGGGGCAAGTCGAAGCGCTTTGGGCTGATCGAGATCGACTACAAGACCCTCGAAAGGAAGCCTCGGCAGTCCTGGCGCGCTTATCAGGGCATGCTGCACAACACCCGCTAGACCCATTTTCGCGGCCTTCGGCTCGGCCCGGCCGCGAGCCGGGAAAAACCGCCGGAAGAGGCGGCTTGACAGGGTGCGCCGCCTCTGACAGTTTTTTACCAAAGCGTTTTGGGAAAACCGGGCAAACATGACGCGCTCGTCCCAAATCGTTTTAGGGAGGCTCTATCCAAACCGCTTCGAGGCGCCTGGGGCGCCGCCCTGCGCCACCCGCCTCCCGAAAGACCTTTGTGTCCTAATGGGAGGAAATCATGAAGAACAAACTGCTTATTGCCGGGCTTACGGGCGCGGCGATGCTGGCGGGTCCCGCGATGGCGGTCGAGCTCACCTATGTCTCGGGTGCGGTCGGCAACGCCGTCGAAGACTTCAAGACTATCGTGGCCCCTTGGGAACAGGCCACCGGCAACACCGTCACCCTCGTGCCGATGCCTGCCTCGACAACCGACCAGTTCGGCCAGTACCGGTTGTGGCTGGCGGCCGGCACGTCTGACGTCGACGTGTTCCAGACCGACGTCATCTGGGCGCCGCAGCTTGCCGAGCACTTCCTCGACCTGACCGAAGCGGCGGCCGATCTCATTCCGCAGCACTTCCCCTCAATCATCGAGTCGCAGACTGTGAATGGCAGGCTCGTCGCACTGCCGGTGTTCACCGACGCGCCGGCTCTCTATTATCGCAAGGACCTGCTCGATAAATACGGCGCCAGTGTGCCGACGACCTGGGAAGAGCTCACTGCGACCGCCCAGATGATCCAGGATGCCGAACGCGCTGCCGGCAATTCCGATATCTGGGGATTCGTCTGGCAGGGAAACGCCTATGAAGGACTCACCTGCGATGCGCTCGAATGGGTCAAATCCTTCGGCGGCGGGCAGATCGTCGAACCGGACGGCACTATCTCCATCAACAACCCGCAGGCCATCGCCGCGCTCGAACTCGCCTCGACCTGGCCGGGCTCGATCTCGCCGGAAGGCGTCCTCGCCTATCAGGAAGAAGAGTCCCGCGGCGTCTGGCAGACGGGCAATGCGGTGTTCATGCGTAACTGGCCTTATGCCTATGGTCTCGGAAATGGCGATGACTCCGCCGTCAAGGGACTGTTCGACGTGACTACCCTGCCGACCGGCGGTGGCCACGACACTTCCGCCGCCACGCTCGGCGGCTGGAACGTTGCCGTGTCGAAATATTCCCGGAACCAGGAAGCTGCGATCTCGCTGGCGCTGTATCTCGCTGGCCCGGAAGCGCAGAAAACCAGGTCGCTGATCGCCTCCAATCTGCCGACGATCGTCTCGCTCTATGACGATGCGGATATCGCCCGTGCGGTCCCCATCATTCCGCGCTGGAAGGATGTGTTCCTGCAGGCCGTGCCGCGTCCGTCGGCGCCGACCAAGACGTCCTACAACGAGGTCTCCTCGCTGTTCTGGAGCGCGGTGCACGATACGCTGAGCGGCAATGGCTCGGCGGCCGAGAATCTTGAAATTCTCGCCGCCGATCTCGAAGAGGTGAAAGGCGGCGAGTGGGAGTAATCCCGCTCTGCTGACCCGATCCCTTCCAATTTCTGCCCCTGGACGAGCACATCGTCCAGGGGATGCCGGCCGAAGCGCGACACGCTGTTTTCGACACGCCTTGGGCCTCTGATACGTTCCGGCGCCGGGGGAAATGGGGATGGCAACGGAAGCAATAGGCACTCTGGTCGTCTCGGCCCCGCGCGAGGCGTCCGAACTCAAGGCGCAGCGCGTCCGCGCCGCCATGTGGTTCCTGGTGCCGATGCTGATTGCGCTTGCTGTCGTCGCGGCCTGGCCGCTGCTGCGCACGATCTATTTCGGCTTCACCGACACCACGCTCAACAACCTTTACGGCGGCGAGTGGATCGGCTTTGAAAATTACTTGAGCTGGCGCGTGCTGTCCTCCGGCGACATCCGCTGGCGCGGTATTCTCGCCGACCCGAACTGGTGGGGCGCCGTCCGCAACACCGTTTATTTCGCGGTCATTTCGGTCTCACTTGAGACAATTCTCGGCATGGTGGTCGCGCTCGTGCTCAACGCCGAATTCAAGGGCCGCGGCATCGTTCGCGCGGCCATCCTCATTCCCTGGGCGATCCCGACCATCGTCTCGGCGCGCATGTGGGGCTGGATGCTCAATGACCAGTACGGCATCCTCAACGACATCCTGCTCAAGCTCGGGCTGATCTCGGAAAAGATCGCCTGGGCGGCGAGCGCCGACACGGCGATGACCGCCATCCTCATCGTCGATGTTTGGAAGACCACCCCTTTCATGGCGCTGCTCATCCTTGCCGGGCTGCAAATGATCCCGCGCGACATTTACGAAGCCGCCAAGATTGACGGCGTGCACCCGGTGAAAACCTTCTTCCAGATCACGCTGCCGCTGGTGCGGCCTGCGGTGATGGTGGCGGTGATCTTCCGCACCCTCGATGCGCTCCGCATCTTCGACCTCGTCTATTTGCTCACCCCCAACTCCTCTGCCACCAAGACCATGTCGGTGATCGCGCGCGAAAACCTCATCGACTTCAACAAGTTCGGCTACGGCTCGGCGCAATCGACGTTGTTGTTCATGCTGATTGCGATCTTTGTGATCTTCTACATTTGGCTCGGGCGGGTGAATCTGAGCGGGGAAGGGTCACGATGATGAAGTACCTGAAATGGACTTCCTTCTATGCGCTCGTCGCGGTGATCGTCGTCATCGCGGTTTTCCCCTTCTATTACGCGGTGATCACCAGCTTCAAATCCGGCACGGCGCTTTTCCGTATCACCTACTGGCCGGAACGGCTCGATCTCAGCAACTATTTCTCCGTGCTGACCGGGAGAAACTTCCCGATTTCCATCTGGAACTCGATTTTCGTCGCGACGCTGACCGTCGTCTTCGCGTTGTCCCTTGCGGTCACCGGGTCCTACGCGCTAAGCCGCGTGCAGTTCCGCGGCCGCGGCCTCATCCTGATGACCATTCTGGCGGTCTCGATGTTCCCGCAGATCGCGGTGCTCGCCGGCGTCTTCGAGCTGGTGCGTTTCCTCGGGATCTTCAACACTCCTTGGGCGCTGATCCTCAGCTACACGATCTTCACGCTACCCTTTACCGTCTGGGTACTTACCACCTTCATGCGCGAGCTGCCGATCGAGATCGAGGAAGCGGCGATCGTCGACGGCGCCAACCCCTGGGTCATCATCACCCAGGTGTTCATGCCGATGATGTGGCCGGCGCTGGTAACGACCGGGCTCCTCGCCTTTATCGCCGCCTGGAATGAATTCCTGTTCGCGCTGACCTTCACCTCCTCTGAGACGACGCGCACCACCCCCGTTGCCATCGCACTCCTCTCCGGGGCGAGCGAGCAGGAAATTCCGTGGGGCAACATCATGGCCGCCTCGGTGATCGTCACCGTGCCGCTGGTCGTTCTGGTGTTGATCTTCCAGCGCAAGATCATTTCCGGGCTCACCGCCGGCGGGGTGAAAGGCTGAAAATCAATGGCTGAGATCGAACTTCAGGATATCCGCAAATCGTTCGGCGCCGTCGAGGTCATCAAAGGGGTCAGCCTCGAGGTCAAGACTGGCGAGTTCATGGTCTTTGTCGGCCCTTCCGGCTGCGGGAAATCGACGCTCTTGCGTCTTATCGCCGGGCTCGAGGATATCACCTCCGGCCGGCTGCTCTTCGACGGCGAACTCGTCAATGCGCTCTCGCCCTCGAAGCGTGGCATCGCCATGGTCTTCCAGTCCTACGCGCTTTATCCGCACATGAAGGTCTACGACAACATGGCCTTTGGCATGAAGCTCGGCGGCAGCGACAAGGACGAAATCAGGAAGCGCGTGCTGAAATCGGCCGAGATGCTCCAGATCACCCCGCTCCTCGACCGGCTCCCGAAGCAACTCTCCGGAGGACAGCGCCAGCGCGTCGCCATCGGCCGCGCCATCGTCCGCGACCCGAAAGTGTTCCTCTTCGATGAGCCGCTTTCCAATCTCGACGCGGCGTTGCGCGTCGCCACCCGCATCGAAATCGCCCGGCTGCACGAGTCGATGCACAACACCACCATGATTTACGTCACCCATGACCAGGTCGAGGCGATGACGCTCGCCGACCGGATTTGCGTGTTGCGCGATGGTATCGTCGAGCAGGTGGGCACGCCGATCGAACTTTACGAACGTCCGCAGTCGTTGTTTGTCGCCGGCTTTATCGGCTCGCCGCAAATGAATTTCCTGTCGAAACAATTTGCCGAACCGTACCGCGCCCATACCCTTGGGGTGCGTGCCGAGCATCTGAAAGTCGACCGCAACGGCGCAACCTGGAAGGGCGAAGTCATCCATTCGGAAAATCTCGGCGCCGATTCCTACGTCTATGTCGACATCGGCTCGCAGGACCCGATTTGCGTCCGTCAGTCCGGCAATTCGACCTTCCATCCGGGCGACAGGATCGGTTTCTCCCCGGTCAGCGACAAGTTGCTGCACCGTTTCGATGTCTCGGGCCGGCCGCTTGGCGCTTGAGACATTCCTCCCTGGCCGGCGGCGGGTTATTCCGCCGCCGTGCCGGGAAGCCCCTCGGTCTTCAGCCCGGGAAGCATATGGAACCGCGCCGGCATCATGGTGCCGTGCGGGGAGGGGTCGCTTTCGCACTGCCGAACCAGTTCCTCGACGATGGCCTGACCGGCCGCGTGCAGCGACGAGCGCACGAAGCTGAAGATGTTGGCGTAGGGGCTTAAATCGACATAGCGCAACTCGTCGTCCATCGTCGCCACCGCGATGTCCCGCCCGGCCCGCCTCCCCGACCGGGCGATCGCCGCCTGACCCTCGACCGCCATGATTGAGGATGAATAGAGGATCGCAGTCGCTTTCTTGTCCTCGAGCGCCTGCTGGGTGAGCTGGAAGCCGAACATGCCCATTGGATGCCGCGAATTGAGCACCCTCACCGTCTCCGGCGGCAGATCGCGCTCGGCCAGGGCTTCGCCCACCCCGATCCGCCGTTCGAGTGCGTAGCAATAGGTCTCGTCGCCATTGATGAAGGCGATTCGCTTGTGCCCGGAATCGATCATCGCGCCGACCAGCGCTCGAAAAAGCCCGCGATTGTCGACATCGACCCAGCTGTAATGGGTATGGCGTGCCTCTCGCCCGTGCACCACGAACGGCACACCCGCCTCGAGCAGAAGCGTGATCCGCGGATCGTTGGGCCGCGGCAATTCGATGATGAAGCCGTCGACGCTTTGCTCGCGGATGTAGCGGTCGTAGAGCTCGGTCTGGTCCTTGTCGCGCTCGGCGGCGAAGGTTACGTCGTAGTTGTGCTGCCCCGCCGCTCGCAGCACGCCGGCGAACACTTCAACGAAATGCGGGTCGGCAAAAAGCCCCTCGCTATCTGTGCGGATCCAGCCAAACGAATGGGTGCGCTGCATGACGAGCCGCCGCGCATTGCGGTTCGGCCGATAGCCGGTCGTTCGCGCCGCCTCGATGACCCGCTGTCGCGTCGCCTCGCCCACGTCCGAATAGCCGTTGAGCGCCCGCGAGATGGTGGTGATCGACAGCCCCAGTTTCTGGGCGAGATCCTTGATCGTCATGCGGGTGCCCGGACGGGCCGGCCGGCGCGTCTTGACTTTACTCATCTTGGTTGAATTTCAAGACTTTACCCTCGTTCCCTCATGCCCCAAGCCACAACGGCCCCGTTGACCTGGGCTCGTCTTGCTGGCTAAGTTTAGCGATCTAAAACGTTTTGGCAATTCGGCTGCGGCTTTGGCGGAGCGCCACGCCGGAGGAAGAGGTTCTGATGACCGCGATGCCAATGACCGGGGCGGCGACCCTTCCAGCCCCCGCGGCCGATCCCGACTGGTGGCGGGGCGGCGTCCTTTACCAGATTTATCCGCGCTCGTTCCAGGATTCGAACGGCGACGGCGTCGGCGATCTCGCCGGCATCAGCCAGCGGCTCGACTATGTCGCTGATCTCGGGGTCGACGGCATCTGGCTGTCGCCCTTTTTCACCTCGCCGATGAAGGATTTCGGCTACGACGTCGCCGACTATTGTGGCGTCGATCCGGTCTTTGGCACCATCGAGGATTTCAAGCGGCTTCTGCAGCGGGCGCACGGGTTCGGCCTGAAAGTCATCATCGACCAGGTCCTCAGCCACACCTCCGACAAGCATGCCTGGTTCGTCGAATCGCGACGCGACAAGACCAATCCGCGCGCCGACTGGTACATCTGGGCCGACGCCAAACCGGACGGCAGCGCCCCCAACAACTGGCTCGCCATGTTCGGCGGCCCGGCCTGGACCTGGGATCCCCGCCGCTGCCAGTATTACATGCACAACTTTCTGGCTTCCCAACCCGACCTCAACTACCACAACAAGGCGGTCCGTGAGGCGATCCTCGAGACCTGCCGCTTCTGGCTCGACCTCGGCGTCAACGGCTTCCGGCTCGATACGGTGAACTACTTTTTTCATTCGCGGGGGCTCGAGTCGAACCCGCCCGTTGCCCCCGAGGACTACAATGCCTCCACCGCCCCTTCGGTGAACCCCTACAATTTGCAGAACCATATCTACGACAAGACCCGGCCTGAAAACCTGACGTTTCTCCGCGAGGTCCGGACGCTGCTCGATCGATATCCCGCCAGGACCTCGGTCGGCGAGATCGGCGACGCCCAGCGCCAGCTCGAACTGATGGCCGCCTACACCTCCGGCGGCGACAAGCTGCACATGGCCTATACGTTCGACTTTCTCGGCGGGGAATTCGCGGCGCCCTACGTCCGCGACCATATCGCGGCGGTCGAGGCGATCATCGGCGACGGCTGGCCCTGCTGGGCCTTCTCCAATCACGACGTCGTCCGCCATCTCTCCCGGTGGGGGGTCGAACACGGCAGCGAGGCCAGATTCGCAAAATTCTGCGCCATGATCCTTTTGACCCTGCGCGGCTCGGTCTGCCTCTATCAAGGCGAGGAACTGGGCCTGACCGAAGCAGAGCTCGGCTTCGCAGACCTCGTCGATCCCTACGGCATCGAGTTCTGGCCCAACTACAAGGGCCGCGACGGCTGCCGCACCCCGATGGTCTGGCAATCCTCCGCCCATCTCGGCGGCTTTTCGACCGCCCCGAAAGCCTGGCTGCCGGTGGCTGCCGACCATCTGGCCCGCGCCGCCGACCTGCAGACCCATGACGAAAACTCGGTCCTCGGTTTCTATCGCGCCCTGGTGCGTCTCAGGCGCCGGCACAAGGCGCTGATCATGGGCTCGATCGAATTGCTGGATAGTCCCGAAACCGTCCTCGCATACATTCGCCGCCACGGCGGCGAAGCGATCCTTTGCGCCTTCAACATGTCCGGCGCGCCCGCCACCTTCACCCCACCGGGCAAGCCGAAGTTTGCGGAACTCGAAGCCATCGGCCCGCTCGCCGCCCGTACCGGCACAACGCTCAAGCTTGGCCCATGGGAAGGCTGGCTCGGCCGCCACTCCTGAGAGAGGTCAGCGCTGCGCCGGCTGCAATTTTGCAGCCAGCATCACCGGCACCAGCCCGACCAGGACGATCAGCAGCGCCGGCAGCGAAGCTGCCGGAAAAAGCTCGGCCTTGGCCTGTTGATAAACGAAGGTCGACAAAGTCTCGATGCCGAGCGGCCGCAACAGCAGCGTCGCCGGCAATTCCTTGATGCATTCGACGAAGACGAGCGTTGCCGCCCCGATCAGCGCCGGCCGGAGCGTCGGCAGGTCGATCCGCCAGATCAGCGTCCATCGGCTCGCGCCCAGGACCCGCGCCGCATCGAGAAGGTGCTCGCCCCGCCGCCCCATGCCGGTCAGCAGGCTCGAGTGACTGACCGTCAGGAATCTCACCGCATAGGCATAGACCAGCGCCACCGCCGAGCCGGTGAAGACCAGCCCGACCCCGACCCCGAAGAGCCCGCGGGTCACCCCGTTGATTGCCCCGTCGAGCGCCCCGAGGGGCACCAAGAGCCCGATCGCCAGCACCGTGCCGGGCAACGCATAGCCGAGCGTTGCGAGCCGCAGTAGCGACCGGCTCGCCGCCCCCTTCGCCGCGTTCAGCCGATGTGCCGTCAGATAGCCGAAGCCAAGGCAGATCAGCGCGCCGGCCAGCGCCAGCCCGACCGTCTGCGCCAGCGCCGACCAGACCGCCTCCGGCACGCCCGTCCGCGAAAGCTGCTCCAATGCCCCGACCGCCAGCTCGCCGAACGGCACCCCGAAGCCGAGCCCGATCACGCCGACCGCGAAAACAACCGCCAGCGCCGTGCCCGAGCCGTCGAGCGCAACCCTTGGCGGCGGCGTTCGGCTGTCGCGTGGCATCAGATACGAGCGCCGCCGCCGCGCGTATTGTTCGAGCCAGATCAGCCCCGCGACAACCAGAACCAGGGTCAGCGCCAGCTGCGCGGCGCCGGGCAGGTTCGACTGGTTGATCCAGGTCGCATAGACGACCGCGGTCAGCGAATTGACCCCAAAGAATTCCACCGCCCCGATATCGTTCATCGCTTCGAGCAGCGCCAGCGTCACTCCGACGATCACCGCCGGCCGCGACAGCGGCAGAACCACGGTCATGAATGTCCGCCACGGCGAAGCCCCGAGCGTTCGCGCCGCCGCCGTCATCGCCCCCGACTGCATGAAGAAATACGCCCGGCAGGTGAGGTACACATAAGGATAGAGCACGAGGCTCATCACAAAGGCCGCGCCCCCGAGCGATCGGATCGTCGGGAACCAGTAATCGCGCAGCGTCTCTGCCCCGGTCAGCGCCCTGAGCGCTCCCTGCACCGGCCCGGTGAATTCCAGCACTTCGACCCAGGCATAGGCTGAGAGGTACGTCGGTATGGCGAGCGGCAGCATGAACGCCCATTCGGCGATCCGCCGCCCCGGAAAATCGAAATGCGCAACCAGCCATGCCGCGACGAACCCGATCACCGCCGTCGCGACCCCGACCGTCAGCAGCAGCAGCCCGGTATCCCGCAGCGCCACCGGCAGCATTCGGGCGCCGAGGCCCCCGGTGCCCGAAGAGCTCGTCAGCGCCATCGCCAGGAGCGCGATGACCGGCAGTCCCGCGACCGCGGCGATGATCAAGTCCGCCGGCTTTGGCAGGCGGCCGGACATTACCCCTTCGCGATGCTGGATTGCGGCGATCGGATCACTCCCGGGTCTGCGGGCCTTCGTCGAAGCGCAGTTCGTCGACAAGCGCGCTCGCCTCGTCGCGATAGGCGGCGATCTCGGTCAACGGGGTCGGGTCGGGTTTGAGCGCCCCCCAGCTCGCGACAAGCGCCGAGGCCGGCACTTCGGGCCTGACCGGGAACTCGTAATTGGTCCCGGCATAGATCGCCTGCGCCTCCGCCGACAGCAGGAACGCGATCAGCTTTTCGGCGTTCGCCTTGTGGGGCGCGTGCGCCGCGAGGATCACCCCCGAAACGTTGACATGAGTGCCCCCGGTCGCCGCGTCCGGATAAATGATCCGCGCCGCCCCCGCCCAGTCTTTTTGCTCCGGCTCCGTCTCGTTGGTCAGCATCAGTCCCATGTAGTAGGTATTGCCGATGGCGAGGTCGCACTCGCCCGAATAAATCGCCTGCACCTGCGCCCGGTCGTTGCCGGTCGGATTGCGGGCGAGATTGTCGCGCACCGCGGCGAGCCATCCCCGCGCGGCGTCGAGCCCCAAATCAGCGATCCGCGAGGCGACGAGCCCGATGTTGTACGGGTGCTGGCCGGAGCGGGTGCAAAGCCGGCCCTTCCAGTCCGGCCCGGCAATGTCGTCGTAGGTAAGCGTCTGCTGCGTCACCCGCTCCTTCGATGCATAGAAGACCCGCGCCCTGAGCGACAGCGCCGTCCAGTACCCGTCGGGATCGCGATACGCAGCCGGCACACCGGCGAGCAGCGCCGCGTCGATCGGCTGGCCCACCCCTTGCGCCCTGGCGCTGGCGAGGTTGCCGATATCGACGGTGAGGATCAGGTCGGCCGGCGAATTCTCGCCCTCCGCTGCGACCCGCTCGATCAGCCCGTCGCTGCCGAACAGGACTATTGGGGCAATGCCGGTTCCCGCTTCGAACCGGTCGAGCAGCGGGGCGATCAGCCCCGGCTCGCGATAGGAGTAGATGTTGACGGTGCTGGTTTGGGCGGTGGCCCCGGTGACGCCACCCCAACCGGCGGCGACGGCGAGCGCGGCCCGGCCAAGCAAAGTCATAACCTGCTCCTGCGCTGCGGGTTCAAATTCCCTCAGTGAGAATGGCGTTGTCGGCCCTCGCTCGCCCCCAGTCAAGAAGTTCAATGAATACAGTTATTTAACGGCAGGTATGCACATTGGAACGGTTCCAGAATCGCTCCAGAATCGTGTGCGATTTGAACCGGCTAGCCCGCCGCGTCGCGGTAGGAAGTGCGGCCATCGGCCACACCGCGCCTCAGTGCCGGACAATCTTGCCGGCCGGGATTTCGAGCGCCATCAGCGTGCCGGCGCCCGCCTGCTCGTCGAAGGAGAGGGAAAGCGCGTTGGCCCGCGCCAGCGACCGGGTCAGCGCCAGCCCTGTGCCCGAGCGCAGCGGCTCTTCGTCGTCGGCCCCTCCCGCCGGGGCGCGATAGACGACGAAACCTTCCCCCGCCGCCCCCGCGCGCTGCCCGCCGTGGTCGCGCACATGCACGCCGATGCCGCCCTTGTCTTCGAGTTTGGCGCTGAGGACCACATTGCCGCCCCGGCCCGAAAGCGCGATGGCGCTGGCCAGGAGATTCATCACCGTCTGGGTCAATACGCTCCGGTCGGCGACAATGCGAGGCAGCGACGGGCTCACCGCGCTTCTCAGCACGATCTGCCGCGAATTCGCCTGCGGCCGGATTTGCGCGACGCAGCTTTCGAGCAGAATGCCGAGATCGATCTCGGTCTCGGTGAGCTCGAATCGCCCCCCCTCGAGCCGGCTGAGATCGGTCAATTCGTCGACCAGAAGCCCGATCTGCCGCCCCGCCTTGTGGATGTCGCGGGCATACTCCTTGATCCGCGCCGCGGCGAGTTCATCGCCGCCTTCCCCGATCATCAGCTCGGAGAATCCGAGGATGGTGTTGAGCGGCGCCCGCAGCTCACGACTGAGTTGCGCCAGCACCGTGCCGAGTTCGGCATCGGACACCGCCGGGGCGGTTGCGCGGGCCGCCGCCGGAGCACTGCGCACCAGCCCGAGAAATCCCTCGACCCGCCCGTCGCGGCGGCGGTCGGCGAAAATCGTCACGTCGGCGAGCCCCGCCCCGGCGTCGGCCTTGACCGTGATCGCCTCGTCGCCCGCTTCCCCGGCATGGGCAAGAAAGCCCGCGAACCGCGCCTTGCTGGCGGGATCGAGATAGGCGAGCAGCGGCCGGCTCAAGAGGACGTTCCGCGCCGGGCCGAGGATCGCGGCGCCGCGGTCGGAAATTCCGTCGATATTGCCGGTGCGGGTCAGCTGGATGAAGCCGCAATCCGACTGCGCCGCGATCAGCTCGACCGTCGCCCGGGTCGTCATCGCGTTCACCGCGACATGGGACGCCGCCGCGTCGGCCGCCCGCGCCGAGAGGAGATAGGCAGGCCGTCCCTGCCAGGAAATCGTCTGCAGCCGGGCGATGACCGGAACGAATTTCCCGTCCCGGCCGCGTACCCTGGTCACCGGCCCGATCGCCGCGCCTTCGCCGGCCGCGTCCGGGAAAATGGCCTCCAACCCCGCCTCGCGCACCGCCGAACTCGCGCCGAAGCCGACGAGGTCCGCCATCGCCCGGTTGGCGAAAAGGATCGCCTGTTCACGGAAGACCAATAGCCCGAGCGGTAGCCGGTTGAGAACCAGCGTCTCGTCGCTGAGCGCCACCAGGTCGCCGCGCGGGGCTGGCAGGGTCGAAGGCAGGGGGCTTGGCCCTGCCTCCTCGCCGCTGATCCGGTCGTTGAGGATGCGCGACAGCTCGGCGAAATTGTATCGGCTCTGCCGGTCGTCCGTGTCCGCGGTCTCGGGGGCCGGCGGGGTCTCGTCCTGGGGCGCCTCGGGCCGCCCATAGGCGCGCCAGCCGGCCGTCGCGCCGAACCGGTTGAAGATCGGAATGGCGGTGACTGGCGTTCCGCCTTCGCCGCGAAGCGGCAGCGCGAACGGCGCCATCCCCGAAAACCCCGCCGCCTTGCCCTGCGACGAAAGGCCTGGCGAAGCCGCCGCCCGTCCCGCGAAATACTCGCCGCCCGCCCCGAGCGCGAAGAGATAGCGGTCCGCCCCTTCCGGGGCGAGCCGGGAGCCGGGCGCGGCGGGCAAAGCCGGGGCCAGCGGCAGGTCGTCGGTCTCGTCGAGCGATGTGTAGAGCGCCCCGGCCAGCGCCAGCCGGTCGACAAGTCCGGTCAGCCCGCTTGCCGCCTGCCGGCGTTGCATCGGCGCCGCCACCTCAATGGTTGCGGCGGCGACCGGCCGTTCGGCCTCTGCCGTCTCGATCAGCACCAGTTTTGCCCCGCTGGTGCCGATGGCGAATTCCCGCCGCGCTTTGCCTTCGCCCGCTTCGCCCTGCCGCGCCACGATTGCGCCGTCGGCACCGGCGATTTCGTAGGCGCGCCCGTCGCCGAAGAGATTTTCCTCGAGCGCCTTGCCCCGGCCCAATCCGGCCAGCATCGCCGCCTCTAGCGCTTCGGTGTCGACGATCAGCAGGTGCAGTTCGCCGTCAAACTTGATCGGGGTGCAAAGGCACGTCGCCGACACCGGCTTCTTGTCCGCCAGGAACCGCAATCGCGACAGCGACGGCCGGCCGGGCGTGCCGAGCTTGATGAGCCGCGGCACCTGCCCCTTGATCGGCACCGGCAGGGGGGCGAGCCTGGCTTTGTGCTTTTTGGATTTGCCGCGGAAAAGCACGCCCGCGACATTGCGCCAGAGCAGCGTCTTGCCGTCGCCGCTCCACAGCCAGGCCGGGCGCTGGTCGAGCGTCAGCGCCAGGACCTGCGCCGCGCTCCCGCCTCTCGTCCAGTCCGGGTCCATCGGCTCAAGCCCCCTCGCCACCCCGTCCCGTTCTGGAACGATTTCGGGCGCGAAATTAACACCCAGTTCAGTATAGGCTCGGGGACCGAGGGTCCAGTAAAGCCGGGCGCGGCGGGCAGGGCAAAGCGGGTGTGGTTAAGACCAAAGGGCCGGCTCAGACCCCTGTCTGGCCCGCGCCGGCACCCTTGCGCTGGAATCTGGGGTTGCCTATGGTCCGGCCCGTCTCGTCCCGGGCCGCCTTAGCTCAGTTGGTTAGAGCGCTAGATTGTGGAT
>JBBECE010000014.1:117229-129594 GCA_040881985.1 Cucumibacter sp. | reverse complement strand
GACCGGCTCGGATGCTTCAGCTTGCGCAGCGCCTTGGCCTCGATCTGCCGGATGCGCTCGCGGGTGACCGAGAACTGCTGGCCGACCTCTTCCAGGGTGTGATCGGTGTTCATGCCGATGCCGAAGCGCATCCTGAGAACCCGCTCCTCGCGCGGGGTGAGCGAGGCGAGCACGCGGGTCGTCGTCTCGCGCAGATTGCTCTGGATGGCCGCGTCGATCGGCTGGACGGCGTTGGTGTCGGGAATGAAATCGCCGAGGTTTGAGTCCTCCTCGTCGCCGATCGGGGTCTCGAGGCTGATCGGCTCCTTGGCGATCTTCAAAACCTTGCGCACCTTGTCGAGCGGCATTTGCAGCTTTTCGCTGAGCTCCTCCGGGGTCGGCTCGCGGCCGATCTCGTGCAGCATTTGCCGCGAGGTGCGCACGATCTTGTTGATCGTCTCGATCATGTGGACGGGAATGCGGATGGTGCGCGCCTGATCGGCGATCGAGCGGGTGATCGCCTGCCTGATCCACCACGTCGCATAGGTCGAGAATTTGTAGCCGCGGCGGTATTCGAACTTGTCGACCGCCTTCATCAAGCCGATGTTCCCCTCCTGGATCAGGTCGAGGAACTGCAGCCCGCGATTGGTGTATTTCTTGGCAATGGAAATGACCAGCCGCAGGTTCGCCTCGACCATTTCCTTCTTGGCGATCGCCGCCTCGCGCTCGCCCTTCTGCACCTTGTGGACGATCCGGCGGTATTCGGCGATGTCGAGCCCGGTCTCCTGGGCGAGCGTCTGGATTTCCCCGCGCAGCGGCTCGATCGTCTTGCGCTCGCGCTTGGCGAATTCCGACCAGCCCTTGCCGACGAGCTTGCTGGCCTTGCGCGTCCATTCGGGATCGAGCTCGTGGCCGTGGAAGCGCCCGAGAAATTCCTCGCGCTTCACCCCGTAACTCTCGGCGAGCCGCAACAGACGCCCTTCGAGGCGCACCAGCTTCTTGTTGATGTCGTAAAGCTGCTCGACGAGGCTCTCGATTCGGGAATTGTTGAGGCTCAGCGATTTGACGTCGACAATGATCGCCGTCTCGAACACGTCGAGCTTCTTCTGCGAGGCCGGGGTGATCGCCTGGGCGTTCATCTGGCGGGTGAACTGCCGGTCGTGCACCTTGCGCATCTGCCGATAGGTCGAGGCGATATTGTCGAAGGTCGCCACGACCTGGGGCTTGAGTTCCGCCTCCATCGCCGAGAGCGAGAGATTGTTCTCGAACTCGTCGTCGTCATCGTCATCCTCGCCCTCCCCTTCGGGCCGCTCCGCCCCCTCCTCGGCTTCTTCGCCTTCGGCGCGCGCCGGCGGCACCGGCTTGCCCGGCGCCACCGCGACGGGGACGGCGGGGACGGCGAGCGCAACAACCGGCTCGACGGGCGGAATAACCGGCTCGGCCTTGGCGTCGGGGCCGGCATAGGTCGCCTCGAGATCGATAATGTCGCGCAGCAGGATCTCGCCCTTGGCGAGCTGGTCGCGCCAGATGATGATCGCCTGGAAGGTCAGCGGGCTTTCGCAAAGCCCCGCGATCATCGTCTCACGGCCGGCCTCGATGCGTTTGGCGATGGCGATCTCGCCCTCGCGGGACAGGAGCTCGACCGTCCCCATCTCGCGCAGATACATGCGGACGGGATCGTCGGTACGGTCGGAGCCTTCGCGGGCGTTGGATTTGCTGGCGACCGCGGTAACCGGCGCCGGCGCGATTTCGGTGCCCGGCTCCTCTTCCTCGTCGGCCGCCGCGGCGGCGTTCGGGTCGGCCTCCTCCACCTCGTCCTCGTCGACGACGTTGATGCCCATCTCCGAGAGCATCGCCATGACGTCCTCGATCTGCTCGGAGGTGACTTCCTCGGAGGGCAGGACTTCGTTCAGCTGTTCATAGGTGACGTACCCGCGCTTCTTGGCGAGCTTGATCATCTTCTTGACCGCCGAATCGGTGAGATCGAGCAGCGGCCCGTCGGGGGCCTCGGCCGGCGTCTCGGGCTTCTCGGCGGTCTCGGTGGTCTTGGTCTTGGTCGCCATTCAGTCAGCTCCTGGCCGCCGGGCTGGCCCGGCGCCGAATTGGATCGTCCGCTTGCCGTCCGCCGTCCGGGGCGCGCCTCTTTCGGGTGCGCCAAAGCCGCCGGCGCGGCCCCTTAGAGGTTGCGTGCCGGACGCCCGGATAGCGAACCAAATCCCTCAATCAAGGCTTCCGTGCCGTCGACACTGGAAATCTGGTTCTGGATGTCGCGCAGCCGCTCGAATGATTCCTCGCTCGGATCGTCTCCGTGCGCGATCTCAGCCGCCTTGAGTTCCCTATTTAGTTGAACTTTCTTGTTATGCAAGGCCAGAGCGTGCTTTAGCCCGGTCTCCGCGTCGATCTGGTTGGCCTGCGGCCCGGCCTGCCAGACGCCTTGGCGGGTCAAGAGCGTCTCCATCGCCAAAAGTGCTTCCCTGAGCCCTTTTGCGGCGATTTCCTCGCGCACCGCGCGAGCCTCCGACGCTCCCCCGCCGACGGCATCGAGCAGCGCCGCCAGCACTTCGCGCGGGGTCGAGGAAATCAGCTCGAGCCCTGCCAAAAGCTCGAGCCGGGGCTCGGCCAGGGCCGGGTGGTTGACGAGGGTGACGACAATCGCTGCCTCGCGCGCGGTGATGGCGGGAGCGGATTTCTCCCGCAGCATCCGGGAATTCTTCAGCGCGTCGGAGACGACATAGCGCGGCGAGCGGCGCTGGGGAGAACGCTCCTGCGGCCCCCGCCCCCAGCTTCTGCCCCCATCCCATTCGCGGCGCTGGGCCGGCTCGGGCCGGAAAAACCCGGCGATTTTCTCCTCGAACGCCTGCGCATAGTGGCGTCTGACCGATGCGTCGGCGATGGTGTTGGCGATCTGCCGCATCCGCTGTTCGAGGGCGGCGCGGGCCTCCGGGGTTTCGAACAAGGCCCCCCGAGTCTGCCGCGCCCAGACCGCCTCGGCCAATGGCGTCGCCCCGGCGATCAGTTCGCCGAACGCCTCCCGTCCGCGCTTGCGGATCAGGTCGTCGGGGTCGAGCCCTTCGGGAAGCGTCACGATCGACGCCGAAAAGCCGGGCTTGAGATTCGGCAGGATCATCTCGATCGAGCGCTCGGCGGCGCGCTGGCCCGCCTCGTCCCCGTCGAAAGCGAGTATCGGGTTTGGCGCCATCCGCCAGAGGAGTTCGAGATGCTCTTCGGTCAACGCCGTGCCGAGCGGGGCGAGCGCTCCCTCGAACCCGGCCCCGACCAGCGCGATTGCGTCCATATAGCCTTCAACGACGATGAGCGGCTTGCCCTCATGCGCCGCCTGCCGGGCCGATTGCCCGTTGTAGAGGGTGCGGCGCTTCGAAAAGAGCGGGGTTTCCGGCGAATTGAGATATTTGGCCGGCATGTCGTCGGCCATGGCGCGCCCGCCAAAGGCGATGATCCGTCCGCGCAGGTCGGCGATCGGAAACATCAGCCGGTTGCGGAACCGGTCGAAAGGCACCGCGATGTCCTCGCCGGTGACCACCAGCCCCGCCTCCTGCATCGCCTCGGCGCTGACGGAGTTCTGGGCGAGATATTCCTTGAGGCCGTTGCGGCTGTCGGGCGCGAAACCCAGCCGGAATAGCCGTTGCAGCGCGGGTGCGACGGCGCGCTCCTGCAAATATCCCCTGACCCGCGCCCCGACATTGGCGGCAAGCGCTTCCTCGAAATAGCCGGTGGCGAGTTCCATCACGTCGGTCAGCGTCGTCCGCCGGCGGTCGGCCTCCTCGGCCCGCTCGTCGCGCGCCGGCATCGGCACCCCGGCGCGCCGGGCGAGGGTTTCGACCGCCTCGGGAAAGCTCATCCCGGCTTTGTCGGTCAGAAACCGAAAGTGATCGCCGGTCACCCCGCATCCGAAGCAGTGATAGATGCCCTTGCGGTCGTCGGCATGAAAGCTCGGGGTCTTCTCCGAATGGAACGGGCAACAGGCCCAGAAATCGCCCTGCGCGGGCCGCGACTTGCGCTTGTCCCAGCTGACGAACTCGCCGACGACCGTCGAAATCGGCAGCCGGTCGCGCACCTCGTCCAGAAACTGGTCGGAAAACCGCATAAATCTGACTAGCGCGAGTCCCTCACCCCGTCCATCGACGCGGCAAAGTCGTGCCCGCTATCCTCACCCCGGGGAACCGCGGGTGGGCCTGAACCCGGCGGATTGCAAGCCTTTGGCTTCCGTGCTTGTCTCCCGGGCTTCGCCGTCCGGTGCCCCGATGCCCATCGCCATCTTCTCGCTGTTTCTCGCCGCCTTCACCATTGGCACGACCCAATTCGTCGTCGCGGGCCTTTTGCCGCCGATTTCGTCCGACCTCGGGGTATCGATCCCGACCGCCGGCTATCTCGTGAGCGGCTATGCAATCGGGGTGGCTATCGGCGGGCCGTTGGTTTCCCTCGCCCTGTCGCGGGTCGCCAAGAAGCGCGCCATCCTCATCCTGATGTCGATATTCGTCACCGGCCATGTCTGGTGCGCGCTGGCCCCGAGCTACGAGACGCTGATGGCCGCGCGGGTCTTCGTCTCCCTCAGCCACGGCTCGTTCATGGGCGTTGCCGTCGTCTTGGCGATGAGCCTCGTTCCGCCCGAACGGCGCGGCTCGGCCATAGCGGTGATTACCGCCGGCATTACCGTCGCCAACGTGCTCGGCGTGCCCGGCGGCACCGCCATCGGCACCGCGCTTGGCTGGCGGGCGACCTTCTGGATTATCGGCGGCATCGCCATCGTCACCGCGACCGTGATGACCATCCTTCTGCCCGCCGACAAGCCCCGCGACGGCAGAGGCGGCAACCTCGCCGCGCAGTTTCGCGTGCTCGGCCAGCAAAAGGTCTACGTCACCTTCGCGATTATCACCTCGATGATGATCGGCTTCTGGGCGCTGTTCACTTTCGTCGCCCCGCTTCTGCTCGAGGTGAGCCGCGTGCCGCTGGAATGGGTTGCGCCCTATCTCATCGGCTTCGGCGTCGGGGCGACGGCCGGCAGTTTCGCGGCGGGTCCGCTTGCCGACCGCTGGCCGACCCAGACCATCCTTCTCGCCTTTCCGGCGCAGATCGCGGTCTTCATCGCGGTGATGCTCTTCGCCGGCAGCGGGCCGGCGATGGCGGCGGTGCTTTTCGTCCTCGGCTTCCTGATGTTCCTCCCCAACGCGTCGCTGATCAGCCGGGTGTTCCAGGGCGCGGCGGCTGCGCCCGACTTCGCGGCGACGCTCATATCGACGGTGTTCAATATCGGCATCGCGGCCGGCGCCTGGGCGGGCGCACAAGCCCTGAATAGCGGCGCGGGCTATCAACAATTGCCCTGGTTCGGGGTCGCTTTCGGGGTGGTATCGACCGGGCTCGCGGCGCTGACGCTAGCGCTCGACCGGCGCAAGGCGCCCTCGCCGGTCACCGCCGAAAGCTGAGCCTTACGCCCCGAGCTTCGTCTTGACTTGCTTCGACGCCTGGCCGAGGTCGATCCGGCCCGGGAATTTTTGCCTGAGGGCGTTGACGACCTTGCCCATGTCGCGCAGCCCCTCGGCCTTGGTCTCGGCGATCGCCGCCTCGATCGCCGCCCCGACCTCGGTGTCGGTCATCGGGCTCGGCAGAAACTCCTGAATGATCCCGATCTCCTCGCGCTCCTTGTCGGCAAGGTCCATTCGCGAGGCCCCGGCATAGATCGCCGCCGACTCCTCGCGCTGGCGCACCATCTTCAGCATGATCGAGAGGATTTCCGGGTCGGTGACCGCCTCGCGGCCCTCCCCGCGCGCGTCGATATCGCGATCCTTGATCGCCGCCTTGATCAGCCGCAGCGTCGACATCCGCAACGCCTGACGCGCTTTGGTCGCGACTTTCAGCGCCTCGTTTATCCTGTCGCGCATGATCGGTCCTGAGCTGATTGCGATTTTCGGCGCCGGTATAGCCTTGCCCGAAGGCCAATCCAACTCGCCTCGCCCGTCTTGGTAAAGGCGGGGGGTCCCGCAGCTTGTGCGGCGGTTGAGCTGGCATTATACCACCGGCGGCTCAAACCACCCACCTCGGGAGACCGAATTGGCCGGCTGGCAGGACGTGGCGGCGACCGGAGCGCTGATCCTTGACGACGGCACGCGCCTCGAGGGGCGGGGGCTCGGCGCCACGGGGATCGCGGCGGGCGAGGTCTGCTTCAACACCGCCATGACCGGTTATCAGGAGATCCTCACCGACCCCTCCTATGCCGGGCAGATCGTCACCTTCACCTTCCCGCATATCGGCAATGTCGGCGTCAACGAGGAAGACATCGAGACGGTCAACATGGCCGGCACGTCGGGCGTACGCGGCGTGATTTTGCGCGCCGACATCACCCGGCCCGCGAGCTGGCGCGCTACGCGGCCTCTCGACGATTGGCTGAAAGCTCGTGGCATCGTCGGCATCGCCGGGCTCGATACCCGCGCGTTGACCGCGCGCATCCGCGGCTCCGGCATGCCCGACGCCGTCATCGCGCACGCGCCGGACGGCAGGTTCGACGACAAGGCGATGCAGAAGGCGCTGAAGCAATTCCCCGGCCTCGAGGGCCTCGACCTCGCCAGGGACGTCACCACCGCCCAGACCTATCGCTGGGACGAGACGGGCTGGCGCTGGGACGAAGGATTCGGACGGCTGAGCGATCCGCAATTCCATGTGGTCGCGATCGATTACGGGGCAAAGCGGAACATTCTCCGGTGCCTGGCCGATCAGGGCGCCGCGGTGACCGTTGTCTCGGCGACCGCCACCGCCGAGGACATTCTGGCGCTGAAGCCCGACGGAATTTTTCTCTCCAACGGACCAGGCGATCCCGCCGCGACGGCCAAATATGCCGTCCCCGTCATTCGCCAGATGATCGAGACCCGCAAGCCGGTCTTCGGGATTTGTCTCGGCCACCAATTGCTCGGCTTGGCGCTTGGCGGCAAGACCGTGAAGATGCATCAGGGCCATCACGGAGCAAACCATCCGGTCAAGGATTTCACCACCGGCAAGGTCGAGATCGTCTCGATGAATCACGGCTTCGCCGTCGATCCAAAGACGCTGCCCAAGGGTGTCACCGAGACCCACCGCTCGCTCTTCGATGGCAGCAATTGCGGGCTGGCGGTCACCGGCATGCCGGTCTTCTCCGTCCAATACCATCCCGAGGCGTCGCCGGGGCCGCGCGACAGCCACTATCTTTTCCGCCGCTTCGCCAATCTGGTGCGGGCGCAAAAAGGGCTTCCGCCCGTCGCCGAACACCTTCCGCCTAGCGTCGCAGCACGACTTTGAGGCGCGGCAGTCCACAGACTTCGAAGCCGCGGTCGCGCGCCATCATCGTGAAACCCTCGCTGCCCATCCGCCCCTTGTAGGGGCGCTCGGGAAACCTGACCCCGGCCCGGAAGACCGCGTTGTCGATCACCACTAGCCCCGGCCCGAAAGCGTCGAGCGGCGCGATTTGAAGGCTCATTCGGTCATCGAGGCTCATGGTTAAGAGGTTGAGGCGAGGCCCGTCCCGCGCTGGTCGACGCAGCGTCGGCCACCACCTCACACGCGGCGTATAGCTGTGCACGAAGGTCCGCTCCTCGTCGGCCTTGCCTTGTGCGTCGACCGCGTTGGCGACACTCACCTCCCGTCCTGTCGAGACGAGCAGCCGCAGCGCATCGGCCGGCATATGAGTGAGACCCGGTGCGGCGAGCACGAGGTAGCGGCTGCGCGACGCCGCCTTTGCGCCGGCCCGATTGCGCCATGCCGCGAGCTCGGTCTCAGATCCCCGGGCTGACGGCGAGGCGGCGATGTCGATCAATCCGTCGGGGTAGTCGAGCGCCGCGATTAGCCTGCGGGCGTCGGCTTCGGTGCCGCCTTCCACCACCAGCGTGATCCGCGGCAAGGGATCGGGCGTCGTGAACCCCTGAAGATGGTAATCCTTTCGCGGCACCTTGTACCGGCCCCGCGACGGGCCGGCGCGCCATTCGACGCGCCAGCCGAGCCCGACGCTCAGCCGATGCACGAGGGTGCGAAGGCGGCGATCCCAGATGCCGGAGCCCGAGGCTCCCCAGCTGTAGGCCCAGCGGTGATCGAGCATCTCCGGCCGGTCCTCGCCGAGAACGGTGAACTGCTCGCGGACCAGACTTAAATATTCGGACCGAGTGCCCGGCCGGGTGCCATACTTGGTGTGTGGCGACCAACAGTCCGGGGCGACGAGATCGGGCCGTACAGACCGTTCGCCGGTCATTGCCGCCGACATCAGCATCACCGGACCTGTCGTCTCGAGTACTGGCCCTTGCGTGCTCGAAGGCAGCAGCTCCTTGACCTTCTCGAGAAAAGGATGACCCGCGACCGACCCCATGAAGGCATTGCAGAAAACGAACGGCAACGCCCGCCGCACCATCGTGCCGGTAAGCGCGTGCACCTCCGGTTCGAGCGCCAGGAAGCATTCGCTTTGAGCGACAAGTTCGTCGATCGGCTGTCGCGGATAAATATCGAGATCGGCATAGACTCCGCCATGATCGAAGAGCGCAAAATAGCGAAACACGTCGGTGCGCTGGATTTGCACCGGATAGGCATCGAAGAATAAGGGCGTTGGCGGCGCGACCTTGGCGACGAACGCCCTTATGTCCGCGTCGGAGTAGAAGCGAATGTCCCAGCCCGGATGCAGCGCTCGCCAGCGCACAAGATTGCGCGCGAAGTTCGGCGGCAACCGTGCGTCCTTCCAGGTGAAATGGAGAATCCTCGGGATCGGCATCGTCGTTCCTTTCGGGGCGCTGAAACCCGTCAGCGCCAGATTTTCGTCAGCGACCCCGAGATTCCTTCGACTGGATCGGTAAGCGGCAGCGGCACCTTCGAAATGCTCACATCGGCCTCCGGCCGCTCGCCCGGCTCGCCGCGCAACAAATCCCGCGCCACGCCCGGCGGATAGGCGCCGACGACCAGGAATTCGGCGCTCGAGGAGAGGCGTTTGTGCCCAACCCCGGCCGGAATAACGACGACATCGCCGGCGCGAATGTCGAACGGCCGACCGGCCGGGCCGCCGAACATCACTTTCGCTTCCCCCCGGGCGATCCCGAGGGCCTCATGGCAATTCGAATGATAGTGGTGGAAGGCAAAAATCTGCGCCCGCCAGGCCGGTGGCCAGCCGTTCTCGGCGAACATCGCCTCGAGCGCTTCCGGGCTGGTGCGCGCTGGCGACAGCGCCCCGCGATAGAGCAGCACCGGCAGCCGGCTGTTCGGGATCGACCCGCCATCGGCGAAGGTCAGCTTCTCGATCTTCATCGAAGTTGAAGCGCTCACGGCGTGGAGGCCTCGAAGGTGTCGCAGGCCCCCACATCGTGCGACGAGTAGCCGGTCGAGAACCAGCGCCGGCGCTGTTCGGACGAGCCGTGGGTGAAGGTGCGCGGCACCGCAAAGCCGGTCGTGCGGCGCTGGATCGCATCGTCCCCGATCTGCTCGGCGGCGTTCAAAGCTTCCGCGATGTCCCCAGAATCGAGGAGATTCTCCTGTCCGGCATAGGCTGCCCAAACCCCCGCATAACAATCGGCCTGCAACTCGATCCTGACCGAATAGGAATTGATGTCCGTCTCGCTCGCGCCTTGCCGGTACGCGGCGAACCGGTCCATCTCCCCGGTCAGGTTCTGGACGTGGTGGCCGACCTCATGGGCGAGCACATAGGCCTGGGCGAAATCGCCCGGCGCGCCGAACTGCCGGCGCAGTTCGTCGTAGAAGGAAAGGTCGAGATAGATCTTCTGGTCGCCCGGGCAGTAGAAGGGGCCGCCCCCCGCGTCGGCGAGCCCGCAGGCCGAAGTGTCGCGGCCCGAATAAAGGACGAGCGTCGGGGCGGTGTAGGTCAGGGCGTTCTGCTCGAAGACCTCGCCCCATAGATTCTCGGTCTCCTTGAGGACGACCGCGACGAAATCGACGAGCTCGTCCTCGCCTGCCTCCGGGATCGGCCGGCTGACCGATCCGCCCGAGCCGCTTTGCGGCACCTCGCCGGTCAAGAGCGCCAGCGGATTAACCCCCAAAAAGAACGACACGACCAGAACGATGACCGCGAAGGCAAGCACCCCGCCAAGGCTGATACCTCGCCCCCCGCTCACCGGAATGCGGATGCGGCCCATGCCCGATCCGGGCCCGCCCATGCCGCGGCCCGTCCCGCCGGGCGCCCCGCGCCGGTCCTCGATATTGCTGCTGCGCTCGCGCCCGCGCCACTTCATTTCGGCCTCTTCGACAATTGCCCGACCTGCAATGTCGCCCGGCAAGACGCAGAAATAAAGGCCCGATACCGCGCCTGGTCGCGTCGATAAGCCCTTGGCCCGAGGTCACTCCTTGACCCCACCCCCACCCCACCTATATACTGGTGGCAAAGGAGTTGCGAAATGAGCACGACCAGAATTAACGATGACGCTATCTGGATCACTCGCATCGAAGGCAATCCGGCGCTCCAAGACCGACTCGCCGCCCTCAAGCCGGGCGAGTTGCTCGATCTCGAGATCGACGGCATTGTCGGCAAGTGGCAGCGCATGCGCGACGGGCGCGACGGGCGCCCCACCCTCGGCATCAAACCGGTCGCCGAAATGCGCGAGGTCTGGGCCCGAATGCGCAAGAAGCCGGGCCGGCAGGTGGCCGTCCGGGAAGTCGTCACCGCCGACAGCTACCTCGCGGCGCTCGGCCCGGCGCTTGCCGAGTGGGAGTCGCCCGAAGACGAACGGGCGTATCGTGATCTGTGAGTTCGGTGATGTCGTCGTCGTGCCCTTCCCCTTCGTCGAGCGGCCGATTTCGAAGCGGCGGCCGGCGCTGGTCTTTTCGACCCGCGCATTCAACACCGAGAACGATCACAGCGCTCTGGCCATGATCACCACAGCGGCGGGCTCGATCTGGCCGAGCGACATCGAGATCGCCGACGGGGCGAGCGCCGGCATCGCCCACAGATCCTACATTCGCTGGAAGCTCTTCACCCTGCCCAACCGGCTGATCCTGAGGCGGCTCGGGCATCTGGGCGAACGCGACCGAAAGAAGGTGACCGAGTTCGCGGCGCAAGCGTTCGCCGCCATCGATTAGGTCCCTGCGGAGGCGCTCGCCCAACAATGGGGCTTGATCCCCCGGCCCGGTCTTTCTACACACGCGCTTCGGAAGGCGAACGGCTAGAGGGGGTTGAGCGGCCGCGATGAGCGAGAAGTCGAGGATCGTGGCCATGCTCAAGGACGTGGGGGTCACGATCAACGGGCCCGACCCCTGGGATCCGCAAATCCTCAACGACAACGTCTGGAACCGGGTCTTCGCGCAGGGCTCGCTCGGTCTGGGGGAAGCCTATATGGACGGCTGGTGGGAATGCGGCGACCTTGCCGAATTCTTCGCCCGGGTCCTGCGCGCCGGTCTCGGCAACGGTCTCGGCATCACCCCAAACCTCATCTGGCAGCATTTGCAGGCGCGGTTCCTCAACATGCAAACGCTCAGCCGCGCCAGGCGCGTCGCCAGAATCCATTACAACGAGACCGAGGCCTACAAGGCGACGCTCGACTCTCGCTTGACGGGTTCATGCGCCTACTGGGAGCGGGCCTCGACGCTCGACGAGGCCCAGGACGCCAAGCTCGATCTCGTCTGCCGCAAGATCGGCCTCAAAAGGGGCGACCGCGTCTGGGACGTCGGCTGCGGCTGGGGCGCCTTCATGGGTTTTGCCGCCGAAAAATATGGCGCCGATTGCGTCGGCGTCACCATCTCGCCCGACCAGGCCGCCTATGGGCGCGAGCGCTACAAATCGCTGCCGGTCGAATTCCAGGTCAAGGACTATCGCGAGTTTACCGGCAAGGCCGACCACATCGTCTCGATGGGGATGTTCGAGCATGTCGGCTACAAGAATTTCCGCACTTATTTCGAGGCGGCTCGCCGGGCGCTGAACGAGGGCGGGCTTTTCATGCTCCATACGATCGGCTCGTCGGTCTCGACCACGACCATCGACCCCTGGATGGAGAAATACATTTTCCCCGGCGGCGTCCTGCCCTCGCTGACCCAGATCGGCAAGGCGATCGAGGGTCTCTTCGACGTCATCGATCTGCACAATATCGGCCCGCATTACGACAGGACGCTGACTTCGTGGTTCGACAAGTTCCACGCCAACTGGCCTCGGCCGAACACGCCCGACGAGCACCGTTTCTACCGAATGTGGAAATACTATTTGCTCAGCTGCGCCGGCGGCTTCCGCGCCCGGGGCATCCATGTCTGGCAATTCGTGCTGTCGACCAGCGGCGTGCCCGAGGGCTATCGGACGGCGCGCTAGACGGTCACTCTCCGCCCCCGAGCGCCGCGACCACAGACGCTTTGCCGCTTTCCAATCCCCGCCCGTTCGGCTAGTAACCCCCGACTTCACGCGAGACGACGATTTCCGAACCCCCGCGCGGGCC
>JBBECE010000014.1:105088-117219 GCA_040881985.1 Cucumibacter sp. | reverse complement strand
CCCCCCCCCCCCCCCCCCCCCCCCCCCCCCCGACGCTTGAGCAGAACCGGGCTATGCCGAAGCGCACCGACATCGACACGATCCTGATTATCGGCGCCGGCCCGATCATTATCGGTCAGGCCTGCGAGTTCGATTATTCGGGCACCCAGGCCTGCAAGGCGCTGAAGGCCGAGGGCTATCGGATCGTGCTGGTCAATTCCAACCCGGCGACGATCATGACCGACCCGGACCTGGCCGACGCGACCTATATGGAACCCATCACCCCCGAATTCGTCGCCAAGATCATCGAAAAGGAGCGGCACGTCCTGCCGGGAGGATTCGCGCTGTTGCCGACGATGGGCGGGCAGACCGCCCTCAACTGCGCGCTGTCGCTGCGCAAGATGGGCGTCCTTGAGAAATTCGGCGTCGAGATGATCGGGGCGACGGCAGAAGCAATCGACAAGGCCGAGGATCGCGAACTCTTCCGCGAGGCGATGGGCCGGATCGGGCTCGAGACCCCCCGCGCCGCCTTCGTCAACACCACCGACCTGAAGCAGCGCTTCCTCGCCGAGCACCAGAGCAGGCTCGCCGCCGTCGCCGGCGATTCTGCGCAACTCGCCGCCTTCGAAAAGCTCTGGGCCGAAGGGGAAAGACTCCGCCGCGAGGAGCATCGCCTCTCGGCGCAGTTGCAGGCGCTCGATGCCTCGAAAGTCACCGGCCTGCCGGCGATCGTCCGGCCGTCGTTCACGCTTGGCGGAACCGGCGGCGGGATCGCCTATACGCTCGAGGAACTCTACGAAATGGTGCTGACCGGCATCGACGCCTCGCCGACGAGCGAAGTGCTGGTCGAGGAGTCCGTGCTCGGCTGGAAGGAATTCGAGATGGAGGTCGTCCGCGACAAGGCGGACAACTGCATCATCGTCTGCTCGATCGAAAACATCGACCCGATGGGCGTGCATACGGGCGACTCGATCACCGTCGCCCCGGCGCTGACCCTGACCGACAAGGAATACCAGATGATGCGCGACGCGGCGATCGCGGTGTTGCGCGAGATCGGGGTCGAGACCGGCGGCTCGAACGTCCAGTTCGCGGTCAATCCCGAGGACGGGCGGCTCGTCGTCATCGAAATGAACCCCCGCGTCTCGCGCTCGTCGGCGCTGGCGTCGAAGGCCACCGGCTTTCCGATTGCGAAAGTCGCGGCGCGGCTCGCCGTCGGCTACACCCTCGACGAACTCGAAAACGATATCACCGGCGGGGCGACCCCGGCCTCGTTCGAGCCGGCGATTGACTACGTCGTCGTCAAGCTGCCGCGCTTCGCCTTCGAGAAGTTCCCCGGCGCCTCCAATCGCCTGACCACTTCGATGAAATCGGTCGGCGAGGTCATGGCGATCGGGCGGACCTTTGCCGAGAGCCTGCAGAAGGCGCTGCGCTCGCTCGAGACGGGGCTGACCGGCCTCAACGAGATTGACATTCCCGGGCTCGGCCAGGGCGACGACCGCAACGCCATCCGCGCCGCGCTGTCGGTCGCAACCCCCAACCGGCTGTTGCTGCTTGCCGAAGCCATGCGGCTCGGCATCGACGACGAGGAAATCCACGAAGCCTGCCGGATCGACCGGTGGTTCATCGCCCAGGTCCGCGACCTCGTGGAGATGGAACAAAAGATTCGCGACAACGGCCTGCCCGAGACCGCTCCGACATTGCGGATGCTCAAATCCTTGGGCTTTTCCGACGCCCGGCTTGCCGAGCTGACCGGTAAAACCGCCGCCGACGTCGCGCGGCTGCGCGGCAAACTCGGCGTCGTTCCGGTCTTCAAGCGCATCGATACTTGCGCCGCCGAGTTCGAGGCCCCGACCGCCTATATGTATTCGACCTACGAGAGCCCGTTCGCCGGACACCCCGCCGACGAGGCGCGGCCGACCGATGCGAAGAAAGTGATCATTCTCGGGGGCGGGCCGAACCGGATCGGCCAAGGCATCGAATTCGACTATTGCTGTTGCCACGCCGCCTACGCGCTGTCGGAAGCGGGCTATGAGACGATCATGGTCAATTGCAATCCCGAGACCGTGTCGACCGACTACGACACTTCGGACAGGCTCTATTTCGAGCCCCTGACCGAAGAAGACGTGATTGAAATCCTCAAGGCCGAACAGGCCGCCGGAACCCTTGTCGGAGTGATCGTCCAGTTTGGCGGGCAAACTCCGCTCGGGCTTGCCGAGGCGGTGCAGAATGCCGGGGCGCGGATTCTCGGCACCCAGCCCGACGCAATCGACCTCGCCGAGGACCGCGACCGCTTCCACAAGTTGCTGCACCGGCTCGGCCTCGCCCAGCCCGCCAACGGCATCGCCTATTCGCTCGAACAGGCGCGGATCGTTGCCGGCAAGCTGACCTATCCGCTGATTATTCGCCCGTCTCATGTGCTCGGCGGGCGGGCGATGGCGATCGTCCATTCGCCCGAGGCCTTCGAAGCCTATGTGCAGTCAACGCTCACCGGGCTTGTCCCTCCCGACATCCGGCACAAATATCCGAACGACAAGACCGGCCAGATCAATTCGGTGATCGCCTCGAACCCGCTGCTGTTCGACTCGTTTCTCGACGAAGCGACCGAGATCGACGTCGATTGCCTCTGCGACGGCGAGACCGTCTTCATCGCCGGCATCATGGAGCATATCGAGGAGGCGGGCATCCATTCGGGCGACTCGGCCTGCGTGCTGCCCCCGCACACGCTTTCTGCCGAGACCATCGCCGAGCTCCGCCGTCAGACGACCGAGCTGGCGCTGGCGCTAAAAGTCGGCGGGCTGATGAATGTGCAATATGCCATCAAGAACGGCGTCATCTATGTCCTCGAAGTCAACCCGCGCGCCTCGCGGACCGTGCCGTTCGTCGCCAAGGTGACCGGCGAGCCGATCGCCAAAATCGGCGCGCGGATCATGGCCGGCGAGAAGCTCGCGAGCTTCACCCTGAAAGACAAGGCGCTGAAACATATCGGGATCAAGGAAGCGGTCTTTCCCTTCGCCCGCTTTCCCGGCGTCGACACATTGCTCGGCCCGGAAATGCGCTCGACCGGCGAAGTCATCGGGCTCGACACCGATTTCGCGACGGCCTTCGCCAAATCGCAGGTCGCCGGGGGCACCAAGGTGCCGCTCGAAGGCACCGCCTTCGTCTCGGTCAAGGACCGCGACAAGAAGGCGATCACTCAAGCCGTGCGTCAGCTGGTCGCGGGCGGGTTCAGGATCATCGCCACCCGCGGCACGCAAAAACACCTCGCCGCCGAGGGCATTCAATGCGCCATCGTCAACAAGGTGCTGGAGGGGCGCCCGCATATCGTCGATTCGATGAAGAACGGGGAAGTCCAGCTCGTCATCAACACCACCGAGGGCACCCAGGCGCTCCTCGATAGCCGCGACTTGAGGCGCGCCGCGCTGATGGGAAAAATCCCCTATTACACCACGATTCCCGGCGCCATCGCCGCGGTCGAGGGCATTTTTGCCTGCCGAGCCGGGCAGTTAGGGGTGAGATCGCTGCAGGACTATTTCGCGGCGTGACCGCCCCGTGCCCCCACCCCGCCATTGCCAGCGCCGGCCAACCGCCTTATAAATCGGGGGTCGAACATGAGGCCGAGCGACCGGGCCACGCGATGCTTTACTCGCGACTGCTGACGTTTCCCCTCGATTGTTTCGATCTGAACGGTCGTGCCGAAAGGCGGGGCCATGTAATGTCGGTATTTCGCGAAAGGAACTACAAACATGCCTAGAGGAACCGTCAAGTGGTTCAACGGCCAAAAGGGCTATGGCTTCATCCAGCCCGATGAAGGCGGCGCCGATGTCTTCGTGCATATTTCCGCAGTGGAGCGCTCGGGCATGTCCAAGCTCGACGAGGGTCAAAAGGTCAGTTACGAAATCGTCCAGGACAAGCGGACCGGCAAGTCCGCCGCCGACCATCTCAGCTCGGCCGACTGAACGGCCTCGCCAGTCAACAAGGACACGGCGTCCCGCGGGGCGCCGTTTTCTTTTCTACTGCCCCGAAGGCGCAATCCGCACCACGACGCCCGGATCTTCGTCGGTGACGAGATAGATCGCCCCGTCCGGGCCGGCCCGCACGTCCCTGATCCGGCCGAACGCGCCGGCGACAAGCCGCTCCTCCGCGACCACCTTGTCGCCGTCGAGTTCGAGCCGCACCAAAAGCTCGAACTTCAGTGCCCCGACCAGCAGGTCGCCTTGCCATTCGGGGAAAAGATCGCCGTCGTAGAAGGCCATGCCCGACGGGGCGATCGAGGGATCCCAGTAATGGACCGGCTGCTCGTAGCCGGGCGCTTCGGTCCCCACCCCGATCTTCTCCCCGCCATAGTTGCGCCCGTAGGTGATGACCGGCCAGCCATAGTTGAGGCCCTTTAGCGGCCGGTTGACCTCGTCCCCGCCCATCGCCGCGTGCTCGACCGTCCAGAGCGAACCGTCGCTCGGCCGGATCGCCGCGCCTTGCGGGTTGCGATGCCCGACCGACCAGAATTCGTCCGCCCCGTCGCGCCCGACGAAAGGATTATCGGAGGGGATCGACCCATCCGGCCGGATCCGGACCACCCCGCCCGCCAGGTCGTTGATATCCTGCGCCCGGTCCATTTCGCCGCGCTCGCCGAGAGTGACGAACAGATTGCCGTCCGGCGCGATGGCGATCCGCGAGCCGAAATGCTGGCCCCGCTGGGTGAACCGGTTCATCCGGAAGATGACCTGTTGATCGGTCAAATGGCCGGTGTCGTCCTCGATCGCCAAAGTTGCCGCCATCACCGCTGTCCCCGCCCCACCCGGCCCGGGCTCCGCAAAGGTGAGGTAGAGCCGCCCCGACTGTGCAAAATCGGGCGCGAGCACCACGTCCAGCAGTCCGCCCTGCCCGTTGGCCCAGACCTCCGGCACCCCTTCGATCGGCTCGCCCGCACGCCCCCCTCGGACGATCCGCAGCCGCCCCGGCCGCTCGGTGACGAGAAGCCCGCCATCAGGCAGGAACGCCAGAGCCCAGGGGTGGGAGAGGCCGGAGGCGACGATTTCGGCGGTCACCGGCCCGGCGCTGGTCTCGATACTCTGGCCGGCCGCGCCAGCCGTCAGCAACGCCGCCGCCGCCAGCACCAGCAATCCGGCCAGGGTTCGGCTCGCCGCGCACATGACGCCAGCAAAGCAAATAACCGGGGCACTTGAAATATCTCCGCCCAACACCAAACTGTGAACGGCTCCTCGCGCCGCTTCGGCCCTGTGTGCCGCGGCCAGATTCCCCTTAAAGAAGCGGCGATTCTTGGCTAAGATCGGCGGCAGCGAATGAGCCGTCGGCTTGGAGAGTTACTCGACAGGCCGGTTTTTTTATTGTCCGGCGCCGGCCAAAAAGGGGCCGCGCCCCGACCGCACGACGCATGGAGGGCCGAAATGGACAAGATACCCATGACCGCCGACGGCCACGCCGCGCTCAGCGCCGAATGGCGCCGTCGCGTCTCCGAGGAGCGTCCGCGCATCATCCTGGCGATCTCCGACGCCCGTGGCCATGGCGATTTGAGCGAAAACGCCGAATACCACGCCGCCAAGGAGCAGCAGGGCCACAATGAGGGCCGCATCGCCGATCTCGAATCGATCCTGGCGCTGGCCGAGGTGATCGATGTCTCCAAGCTCGGCGGCAAGACCGTCAAATTCGGCGCTACCGTCTCTCTGGCCGACGAGGATTCCGGCGAGAAGAAAACCTACATGATCGTCGGCGACCAGGAGGCGGACGTTTCGCAGGGCCGGATTTCCATCTCCTCGCCGATCGCCCGGGCGCTGATCGGCAAGGCGGTCGGCGAATCGATCGAGGTCGCGGCGCCCGGCGGGCCACGCGGCTTCGCGATATTGAAGGTCAGTTTCAGGTAGCGCTCTAATTTCCCTTGCCGGCGGCATGAGCATTTCCGCCGCCGGCCCGATGGATGCGTGGGGCCAGCGCCCCTTTTTCCGGAGTCCTCCCATGCACGCTCGCGTCGTCATCATCGGGTCAGGCCCGGCCGGCTACACTGCCGCCATCTATGCCGCGCGCGCCATGCTCGAGCCGGTCCTTTACACCGGCACCGAGCCGGGCGGCCAACTCAACATTACCACCGACGTCGAGAACTATCCCGGCTTCGCCGACGTCATTCAGGGTCCGTGGCTGATGCAGCAGATGCAGGCGCAGGCGACCCACGTCGGCACCAAAATCGTCAACGAGGCGATCGCCGCCGCCGATCTTTCGGCCCGCCCGTTCCGGCTGACCGGGGACAGCGGCGCCGTCCACACCGCCGATTCGGTCATCATCGCGACCGGCGCCCAGGCGAAATGGCTGGGGCTGCCCTCCGAGCAGAAATATCGCGGCCATGGCGTCTCGGCCTGTGCGACCTGCGACGGCTTCTTCTTCCGCGACCGGCATGTGCTCGTTGTCGGGGGCGGCAACACCGCTGTCGAGGAAGCGCTGTTCCTGACCAATTTCGCCAGCAAGGTGACCGTCATCCACCGCCGCGACGAATTCCGCGCCGAGCGAATCCTGCAGGCGCGTCTCTTCAAGCACAAGAAGATCGAGGTTCTCTGGAACACCGTGCTCGTTGACGTCGTCGGCACCGACGCGCCGCCCGCCGTCACCGGCGCCAGGCTCCGGAACGTTTCGACCGGGGTAGCGTTCGAGCTGCCGGTTAGCGGTATCTTCGTTTCGATCGGCCATGTCCCGGCGACTTCGCTTTTTGAAGGCCAGCTCGAGATGAAGCATGGCGGCTATATCGTCACCGCGCCGTACTCGACGGCCACCTCGATTCCGGGCGTTTACGCGGCGGGCGACGTGACCGACGACGTCTATCGCCAGGCGGTCACCGCCGCGGGCCTCGGCTGCATGGCGGCGCTGGAAGCGGAGAAATATCTCGCCGCCCACAACCTCGCCGAAGCGGCCCAGTAGTCCGAAGCGAGAGGGAGACCCGGCCGATGTTCGACTGGGACAAGTTGCGGATTTTCCACGCCGCCGCCGAGGCCGGCAGCTTCACCCATGCCGGGGAAAAGCTCTCGATGAGCCAGTCGGCGGTCTCCCGCCAGATTTCGGCGCTCGAGGCAGATCTCGGCCTCAAGCTCTTCATCCGCCACGCCCGCGGGCTGGTCTTGACCGAAGTCGGCGAGCAGCTCTTCCGTACCGCCCACCGCATGGCCTGGGACCTGCAATCGGTCGAAACCGCCATGTCGGAGGCGCGCGACGAGCCGTCGGGCAACCTGTCGGTGACCACCACGGTCGGGTTCGGCTCGACCTGGCTTACCTCGCGCATCCACGAATTCATTGTCCTCTATCCGTCGATCCAGCTCGAGATCAAACTCAACGACGCCGAACTCGATCTGGCCATGCGCGAGGCTGACGTGGCGATCCGGCTGCACCGGCCGAACCAGTCCGAGATGATCCAGCGCAAGCTGTTCACCGTTCACTTCCACATCTTCGCCTCGAAGAAATATCTCGCCGAGCACGGCACCCCGAAAACCATCGACGATCTCGACCGCCACCGGATCATCACCTTCGGCGAGCCGGTGCCCTCCTATCTGAGCGAAGTGAACTATCTCGAACATATCGGCCGCGACGACGGGACGATTCGCCAGCCGGCGCTCAGGGTCAACGCCATCTACGGCATGGTGCAGGCGACCCGCCAGGACATCGGGATTTCGATGCTCCCCGACTATATCGTCGAGGGAGAGCCAACGCTCGTCCGCATTCTCAGCGATCTGAAACTGCCGGAATTCGAGTCCTATTTCGTCTATCCGCCGGCGCTGCGCTCCTCGAAACGCGTCGGCGTGTTCCGGGATTTCCTCGTCGCAAAGGCCCGCGACTGGGCGTTTTAGGGCGCGGGCCTGCCCTATCCATGCATCAGCTGTATGGCTGGTATGCGCCTAAAGATATGGCAGCGCAAAGCGCGTGATGCGATGTTGGGCAGCAGCACGGCGGCTCGGCGCCATTTCCTCCTCCTCCCTTGGCCCGCGCTTCCCCTGCTCAGAGGATCGACCTCTAGATCGGGCTCCGCTCTCCCCTCGGGCGGAGCCTCTTTCTTGAAGTTTCTCGCAAAGTTTCCCCCGCGACCTCCTGCTGCCCTTGCACAAAATGCACGGTACCCATGAAACATCGGCACTTGCCGACCGGCCCGGCGAGCTTATCTTCAACCCATCGGGCGGGCGTCGTTTCCTCCTCCTTCGACCCCGTTACGATACCGGCGGGAAGCCCTCTCCTCCTCCCTGGGCCACCTGCCACACTAAAGCGATTAGGGTCTTCCCCAATCCTGGGCTCCGTCCATCGGGCGGAGCCTTTTTCTTGTGTCCTGCGCTCGAACTATTCGGAAAACCTGACCTCGCCAGCAACTTTCGGCCGCCTTAAAGACTAGCCGAGCAGCATCTGCCGGGCGAGCGTCGCCCGGTTGAGCGCCCGCTGGCCGAGAACCGGCGATGCTGAAATGAGCGTTCCCGTGATGCCGCTCAGTCGAGCGAGGCGCAGAAACTATCGATCCGGTCGCAGGCTTTTTCCAGCGCCTCCATCGAGGTCGCGTAGGAGATCCTGAGGTGCGGGCTGAGCCCGAATGCCGCCCCATGCACCGCCGCGACATTCGCCTCTTCGAGCAGCGCCAGGACAAAATCCTCGTCGGTCTCGATCCGCTTGCCGCCCGGCGTCCGCGACCCCATCACTCCCTCGCAGGAGGGAAAGACGTAGAACGCCCCGTCCGGGGTCCGGCACGTCAGCCCCGAAATCGCGTTCAGCCGCTCGACCATGTAGTCGCGCCGCTTCTTGAAGGTCGCCCGCCAATCGTCGAGAAACTCCTGCGGCCCGTTCAGCGCCTCGACCGCCGCCCATTGCGCGATCGAACAGGGGTTGGAGGTCGACTGGCCCATCAGCTTGCGCATCGCCCCGACCAGCCATTCGGGCGCCGCCGCGTAACCGATCCGCCAGCCGGTCATCGAATAGGCTTTCGAGACCCCGTTCACTGTCACCGTCCGCCCCATCAGCTTCGGCTCGACCTGGGCGATGGTGGCGAACTCGCTCTCCCCGTAGATCAGGTGCTCGTAAATGTCGTCGGTGAGGATATGCACCTGCGGATGGCCGACCAGCACATCGGCGAGCCCCTTGAGCTGGGCATAAGTGTACGCCGTCCCCGAAGGGTTGCCGGGCGAGTTGAGGATCAGCCATTTGGTCCGCTCGGTGATCGCGGCACGCAACTGCTGCGGCGAAATCCGGAACCCCTGATGCGCGCCCGCCTCGACGGTGACCGGGGTCGCTCCCGCCAGCCGCACGATCTCCGGATAACTCACCCAATAGGGCGCCGGGATGATCACCTCGTCGCCCGGATCGAGCGTCGCGACGAGGGCATTGAAAATGATCTGCTTGCCCCCGACGCCGACCGAGACCTGGCTGACGGGCACGGTCAGCCCGTTGTCGCGCCGGAACTTCGCGGCGACCGCTTGCTTGAGCTCGGGGATGCCGTCGACGGCGGTATACTTGGTCTTGCCCGCCGCGAGCGCCCGGATCGCCGCCTGCTTGATATGCTCGGGCGTGTCGAAGTCGGGCTCGCCGGCGCTCAACTGGATGACGTCGTCGCCGAGCGCCTGCTTCTCGCGCGCCAGCTGGGTGATGGTCATGGTGGCGGACGGCCGCACGCGCTGCAGCGCCTGGGAGATCATCGGCATTTTGGCTCAACCGGAAAGGGGGGTTAAAACGCGGCGCCCCTTGTATCCCCGGCCCCCGGCCCGCGCAAGCCGACGGCCGCAGACCCGGCCTAGATATGGACGCCGGGAATTTCCCGCAGCATTACCCCCTGCACCCGCCAGCCCTGGTCCTCGAGATCGAGCTGGTAGAGCGCCCGGTAGGAATGCAGATCCCCGCCGTCGAAGGTGACAATCTGCAGGACAGCGTCCTCGGAGATCAGCTCGAAGCCGCCGAAGCTGTGGGCGACCGAATCGATGATCGCCGCATAGCCCGAAACCCGGATCGATTCGACGAAGGCGGCGGGGTCGGAATAGGCGCGGCGGAAAAGCGCCCCCGCATAAAACAGCGCGACTGCATCGTGCCCCTGGCGGAATGCTTCGATCTGGCCGCTGATCACCTCCTGCCAGGCGGCCGGATCGGGCGCCCCGTCCTCGGCCCGCGCCGCGGCCAGCCACAGCGCCGCAACCAGCGGCAACAAAAGCCCGAGGCGAATAGCCAACGCCGTCTTCATGGTCCGATCGCTCCTTTTCGCTTCGCGTCCGGGACGGCCGCGGCGGCACCGCGAAACCGGACACAAACTTGCCGCGAAAACGCGCCGACTAAATCACACCCCGCCCCAACTTCATGCGTATTTGCGGCTCACCTTCAGAGCGTAAACGATACCGCACGAGGGCATAATGGGGAGCGGAAGTTTTCACCGGTTCGTTCACATCGCCGTCATTTCCGCCGCGCTTCTGGTTCTCGCGTACGCGGCAACGCTGCCGGATGTCGATCCTGATCCGGCCGGTCTGATTCTCCCCTTGACCCTCTTACTCGCTGGCGCCGCTTTTCTTCGGTGGCGGGGGGCGGGAAAGCCGGGCGCCACTTTCCGGAGGCATTGCGCCGCGCATCGCTGAACAACGGGACCCACCCGAACCCATTCTTTGATGGATGGGACTGGCCGGCCTTCGGGCCGGCCGCTTTTTTCGCGGCACCGCGACCGGCGCGCCCAACCTTACCGACCTTACCGACAATTCACCGGGCGGAAAGCTTGTCGCAAGGGGCCGCTGCCTACCTTCGCCACTATTGCATCGTCCCCCTTGCTGAGGAACGCCCCATGAGACTGATCCAGACGACCGTCGCCTCCGCCCTGACCGCGGCCGGTATTGCGCTCGCCGCGGCGCCCGCGGCCATCGCCCAGGATGTCGCCTTCACCCATTACCGCCACGGCCCGGCCCAGGTGCCGTTCGACCAGCCGATCGGCCCGATGATGGGCGGCGGCGGGGGCGGCGAATTGCTCGCCATCGCCTGTTCGGAACGCGGCGCGACCCACCTTGAATCCGCCCTCGAGGCTGCCGCCGAGCGGCTCGAGCTGACCGACGCCCAGACCCCGCTTTTCGAAGACTTCCGCACCGCGGCGCTCGCCGCCCAGACCGGGTTCGCCGACGCCTGCGTCGCCGCCGGCGATGATCGGCCGGATGATCTGGTCGATGCGATCCGGCTGCGCCAGAGCCTCGTCTCCGCCCATCTCGAGGCGGTAGATTCGGCGCTTCCCGCCTTCGAGGCCTTCTACGACTCCCTGACCGACCGGCAGAAGCTCGCCCTGTTGCCAATGCGCCAGGGCGCCCGCCACAACTGGCAGGGCGACGACGGCCCGCGCTTCATGTTCCGCCGCTGGCGGTAAATCCACAACCGCCGGCCGCGCATTGCCCCCGCCCCGTGCGGCCGGCCCCTTCGGAGACGCCCCGGGTCCTCCCCCGGGGCGACTGCCGTTCGACTTGCCGGGCGAAGCGGGGGCGGGCTAGGTAGCCTCTCGATCAAGGGCTACCCAATGCCTTCAGTCCCATTGCCGCTCGACCCGCAGACCATCCGGGCGCATTTCCCCGCCTTCGCCGAGCCGTCGCTCACCGGCTGGGGGTTCTTTGAAAACGCGGGCGGTTCCTACCCTTGCGCGCAAGTCCTCGACCGGCTCTTCACCTATTACCGTCGCCTGAAGGTCCAACCCTACGCGCCCTTCCCCGCCTCGACCGAAGCGGGCGAGGCGATGGATTTTGCCCATGAGCGGATGGGCAAGCTCCTCAACGTTCCAACCGAGGCGATCCATTTCGGCCCCTCGACCTCGCAGAACACCTATGTGCTTGCCCGCGCCTTCGCCCGGTATTTGCGACCCGGCGCCACAATCGTTGTCACCAACCAGGACCACGAAGCCAATTCCGGAGCGCTGCGGCGGCTGGCCGCCGAGGCCTTCGAGATCCGCGAATGGCGGGTCAATCCCGAGACCGGTCATCTCGATCCGAAAGACCTCGACAGGCTGCTCGATTCGCGGGTCGGGCTCGTCGCCTTCCCGCACGCCTCCAACATCGTCGGCGAGATTAATCCGGCCGCCGAGATCTGCCGCAAGATCGCCGGGGCCGGCGCGATCAGCGTCGTCGACGGGGTCTCCTACGCCCCGCACGGGCCGCCCGATGTCGGCGCCCACGGCCCCG
>JBBECE010000014.1:84392-105078 GCA_040881985.1 Cucumibacter sp. | reverse complement strand
ATCGGCGCCGACGTCTATCTGATCTCGACCTACAAGACTTACGGACCGCATCAAGGAGTGATGGCGGTCAAGCCCGACCTTGCCCGGGCGCTGCCCAATCAAGGCCATTACTTCAACGACAAGCAGTTGCGAAAGCGTCTGACGCCCGCCGGCCCCGATCACGCGCAGATCGCCGCCAGCGCCGGCATCGCCGACTATTACGAGGCCCTCGCCGCAAGCCCCGGGCCCATCCCTGATGGCGCCGACCCGTTCCGTCGCGCCCACGATCTGATGCGGGCCGAGGAGACAGCGCTACTCGCGCCGCTGCTCGAGTTCCTGCGTACCCGCAACGATATCCGCCTCATCGGGCCGTCGACCCCCGAAGGCCGCGCTCCGACCGTCGCCATCGCCGGCAACCGTCCCGGCGCCGAGCTTGCCGAACAGCTTGCCGCCCACAAGATCATGGCCGGCGGCGGGCATTTCTACTCGGTCCGCCTGCTCGAGGCGCTCGGTATCGATCCCGAACGTGGCGTGCTGCGGCTCTCCTTCGTCCACTACACCAGCCCCGTCGAGATCGAGCGGGCGATCGAGGCGCTGATCAAGGTTTTCAAGGGCCGCCCCTGAAGTGTCCCGCCGGCTCGCGACTCTTATTCTGATTTTCGCTTCGATCGTCTGGGGCTTCGCTTTTATCGCCCAGAAAAGCGCCATGGAGTCGCTGGAGCCGCTGAGCTTCATCGCCGCGCGTTGTCTGCTTGGCGGTCTCGCCGTCCTGCCGATCGCGCTCTTCGAGCGCCGCTCGCGGCGCACCCCGATCGAGGCGCGCGACTGGCGTTTGATCGGGCTGGCCTCGGTCGCCTTTTTCCTCGCCTCGTGGTTGCAGCAGCAAGGCCTGATCACCACCACCGCCACCAATGGCGGATTTCTCACCGGACTTTATGTCCTTTTCGTTCCCGCCATCCTGCTGATCGGCGTCCGCATCCGGCCGCACCCGATCATCTGGGCCTCGACCCTGTTGGCGCTCTTGGGACTCTATCTCCTCAACGGCGCCAGGCTCGACCGGTTCGCGGTCGGCGACGCCTTGATTGTCGGCAGTGCCCTGTTCTGGGCCCTCCATGTCCTGCTGCTCGGCCATCTGGTGCGCCTCACCGCCCGTCCGATCTTTGTCTCCGCGGTGATCTTCCTGCTCGCCGGCGTCTATTCGGCGCTGGGCGCGGCCGCGACCGAAACCGTCACGCTCGAAGCTTTCCGGCTCGGCTGGGTCGAGATCGCCTATGTGGCGTTTGTGTCGACCGCCATCGGGTTCACCTGTCAGGCGATCGGCCAGCAGCACGTGCCCCCGGCGAACGCCGCGATCATCATGTCGGCCGAAGCGCTGTTCGCGGCGCTCGGCGGGGCGCTCATTCTCGGCGAGCGGCTGCCCGGCATCGGCTATGCCGGGGCGGCGCTGATCTTCCTCGCGATCGTCCTGGTCGAGATCGTGCCGCTCACGCGCCGGCCGCGACAGGCCTAGGAGCCTCGCGACCCTCAATCCCTCGAATCGACGAGCCGCATGGCCCGCGCCGGCGTCGCGCCGCGCTCACTGTCCGGAGCGAACAAATCCTCGAGGAAGAACGCCGCCAGCTCCGCCCGGCTGGCCAGACCCGACTTGCGATAGACCGACGCCGCCTGCTGCCGGACGGTCGCCTCGCCCGCCTCGCGCAGGCGCGCGATCTCCTTGTGCGAGAGACCCTTGAGCATGAGGACCGCGACGTCCGCCTCGCCCTCGCTGAGGCGCCACGCCCTGAATTGTTCGAGAATGGCGCGGCTGAGCCCGTCGAGGTGCACCCGCGCCGTCGTGCGCCACCGTTCGCCCTCGACGCGGGCCCTGGCGAGGTCGTTGAGAAGGTCGATGCGCTCGCGCCGCATGTCGCGAATCTCGAGCGAGGCAAAGGCGGTCGCAACCACCGCCAGCGCCAGAACCCCCGCTTCAAAGAGATCGAGTGCCAACCCGGTCGCCGAGAACGGCTCGTCGCTTTTCAGCGTCTCGACGACGGCAAGGGTGGAGAACAGCGCCACGGCGAGCGCGGCGATCCAGATCAGGCGCTTCATCGGCTCCGGCCTTTCCACGTTGGGCCCCTACCCGGAGCACTGGGAGCACGTCGCTCCCGTCCGGTGGAGCAGCGCGTGCCGCCCCGCCGGCCGGGCAATGGTGTCACTCGGTCCGGAACGCGCTCGAGGAAAGCGTCTGGTTGCCGCTCACTTCGATGGCGAGAACCTCCCAGGCGTAAGACGTCGCGGGCTCGAGGAATCCCGCCGGAACCCGAATCTCGAACACCGAGGCAGGCAGATACATGCTCAATCCGAAATTGCCGATCATCTCGGGATGCGGTTCCCCGTCTTTCTCGATGATGAGCTGATAGGCGATGATTTCGACGGGTTCGCCGGTGATCGTCATCGTCACCTCGCTCCAGCTCACCACGAGATCGCCGACCGGCACCACCGCGTCTTCGGCGGGGCTCGTCAGCACAGGGCCCGCCGGAATGTCGTGGGTGAGCCAGGCGACCCCGCTTGTCGCCCCGCCGACGACGCCGGCTTCGATCGCCTCCCCGCTGATCGCGTATTCGCCCTCCGGCAACACCGCCAGCACCGCCTCGATCGGCATGTCCGCGCCGGCCGGCTCGACTGTTTCGAAAAACAGTTCGGTCAGCCCGTGGCTCGCGAGCTTGCCCAATCCCTCGAACCTCAACACCTCGCCCCCCGGTCCGGAGATGACGAGGCTCCGCCGGCCTTCGCTGTCGATGAAGCCCTGAAAGCCGGTATCGTCGTCGGTGGCGTTGTATTCGATGTTGAGTTTGGCCTCTTTGAGGGGAATGACGTCGCCGGCCGAGGCGAGCCCGGCGTTCGCAAGGGCTGCGCCGAGCCAAAGCATCGCGGCGGCGGTAATATTGAGATGGGACTGCATTGCGTACTCCTGTGCGGCGGGAGCTCGCGGCTCTCGGTCTGCGCCGCCCGCAAGTCGTCAAGGGGATGTCGGCCGGGCAGCGCCTCGGGTTGGCCGGACTTGAGATTTCCCCAGGCCGTCCCCAACAGGCGCGCCGCCGGGCCGAAGCACAATCGGACAGGTGCGATAGGGGCGCTCCGGCTTGGCGCCGGTTGCGGCTGTTCCGGCTCGCCTCACATAAGTGAGACTCTGCGCACCCGCCCGGCCTAGCCGCCCTCGTCGACCCGCGTCAACATGGTGCTGCGGCAAATGAAAATGTAGATGCAGGCGCCGATTTTCAGCTGATCGCTGGCAACAAGCTGCACCGAGCCGCGCACCGTGTAGCCTTCGAGGGTCACGTCGCCGTTCCAGCGGTAGCGGCCGGCTTGCGGCATCTCCTCGAAAACTGCCCGCCCGACATACTTGCTGTTGCTGTCATCGAGACTGTCCGGCCTTATCCAGCTGAGATAGCCGCAGAGCTGTTGGCCGTCCCCGCACAGCGCGACAGTGTAGCGGGTTCTTCCGTCCTCGGCTTCCCAGAGCCCCGCCGGGGTCGGTTCCTGGGCGAGCGCGGTCGCGGCCCCAATGCAAGCGGCAAGCGCCGCGGCGGCGACTGAAACAAAGATTCTCATTGATCGCTCCGTTTCACGCCCGCCCGTGCTGACTTCGCTAAGGCGCGACTATGGCGCGAATGTGAAGGTCCGGCATCTAGTTGCCGATGCGCGGCATGATTCCGCTGCTGCATACGATCGCGAGAACGCAGGCGGTTACTCGCAACTCATTTGCGCTGACCAGTTCGACCACACCGCTCACCGCCCGCCCTTCGACGGTGATCTCGCCTTCCCAGCGATGTGGGCCGGTCGAGTTCAGAAACCGGAAGATCGACCGGTTGAGATATTTGCGGTTGTTGTCGTCGAGCACGTCGGGATCGATCCAGATGAGATAGGCGCAAAGTTGTGTGCGATCGCCGCAAAGGCTGACGGCGTAGCGGGACTCTCCATTGGTAGCTTCCCAGATTCCGGTGGGAGTCATCGCCGACGCGCCCACCGCCGTGCCAATGGCGATGACCCCCACCATCAAAGCGGCGATCGCGGTCAAAACTCTCATGAATCATTCCGGTTCCAGGCCCGGAACGGCAACCCGTTCCGCGCCGAACCTACACCATCCTGCGCGTTGAAGCGAAGGCGCTGACCGACTTAGCCGCTGTCCGGCAGGCGGCTCATCACCACCGTGTCGCAGAGAATGAAAACGCAGCCGGTGACCCTGATCTCGTCGTAGGTGACCATTTCGACGAGGCCCTGGACGGTGTGGCCGTCAAGGGTCACCTCGCCGCTCCAGCGCGTCTCGTCCTGCCGCGGCAGGTTTTCGAAGATCGCGGTGTTGAGGAACTTGACGTTGCGCTCGGTCACGAGGTCGGGCCGGATCCACAAGAGCACCGCGCACAATTGCCCGTTGCCGCAGGAGGTGACGTAATACCGCGCTTTTTGCCCCTCGGTGATCCAGTAGCCGTCGGGGCGCAGATCGCCCGCCGCGACCGGCGTGCCAAACCCGGTTGCAAGCACCACCGCTGCGATCAGCAACCGAAAAAAGCCCCTCATTGACGGCTCCCTGCCGAGACCCCGACGCCGGGGTATCTCCATCGAGACGGCCGCCACTATCGCGCCGCAAACGTCAAAGGCCGGTTTCCAAGTTCGCTTAATTGTTCGTTCCCGGCCGTCGCGAGGGTGCGAACTTGCTGTGGAGTCAATTGCTTGGCTGTGCCGAGGCCCTGTGGAAAGTCACCAAAGCGTCACAACTCGGACACCGGGGCGTCAAACAGCGCGCCTAGCCTGCGAATCATGGAACGGACGCTCCTGCCTTACCCCGCATCCGGGTCCTGATGGTTCACCAACCATCCTCGCGCCACCTACCCCCAATTCAGCGCGATAAAAGGCCGCCCCGCCAGCGGCCTTTTCTTTTGGCCGGCCGCAAATCCGGGGAGAAGCCTGTTGATCGCGCCTTTGCGGCGTTGATTCGCCGGTGGCGTCCCCTAGAGTCGCCGCGGCGGGGCGATTCCGGGGCGGGGCGGCATGGCCAAACTCTATTTCTCCTATGCGGCGATGAACGCCGGCAAGTCGACGATGCTGCTGCAGGCCTCGTACAACTATCGCGAGCGCGGCATGCATACCCTCTTGTTCACTGCCGCCTTCGACGACCGCGCCGGGGTCGGCCGCATCGCCTCGCGTATCGGTTTCGATTGCGAGGCCGACCTCTACACGCCGTCCGACAATCTCTACGACCGCATCGCGGTGGCCCATGCCGGGCGCCGCGTCGATTGCGCCTTTTTCGACGAGGCGCAATTCCTGACGACGGACCAGGTCTGGCAGCTCGCCCGCCTCGTCGACCGGCTGAAAGTGCCGGTGATGTGCTTCGGACTGAGAACCGATTTCCAGGGCAAGCTCTTCCCGGGCTCTGCTGAGTTGCTCGCAATCGCCGACGAACTGCGCGAGATCCGCACCATCTGCGAATGCGGCGCCAAGGCGACGATGGTCGTGCGCCTCGACGAGGAAGGCCGGGTCCTCACCAAGGGGGCGCAGGTACATATCGGCGGCAATGAGACCTACGTCAGTCTTTGCCGAAAACACTGGGAAGAGAAGGTCGGCCGCTGGCCCGAAGCCGCCATTGTCGTTGATGCCTTCCTCGAGGACGACGACGCGGCCCCGCAAGCCGCCGCCGAATAGGATGCAAGACGCGCCGCAGAACGATTCCGAGCCGCACGGCACCCTGACCGTCCGCACCCTCGCCATGCCCGCCGACACCAATCCGTCGGGCGACATATTCGGCGGCTGGGTGATGAGCCAGATGGACATTGCCGGGGGCATCGCCGCCTACGAGCGCGCCCGCGGGCGGGTCGTCACCGTCGCGGTCGAGGCTATGACCTTCATCGTGCCGGTAAAGGTCGGCGACGTGCTCTGCGTCTATACCGCGATCGAGCGGGTCGGGACGACCTCAATCGCCATCGAGGTCGAAGCCTGGGTACGCCGCCAGCGCATCGCTGACCGGATCAAGGTCACCGAGGGTAAGTTCGTTTACGTAGCCCTCGACGAGACGGGCGCGAAGCGAAAAGTCGATCCATAATCCCTACGCCGCCGCCTTCCATTTGATCGAGCAGCCGACCGAAGCCAATTGCTGCGCCGGTCCCTTGCCGGTCGCGGCGATCGCCCGCATCGCCTCGACGAGTTCGCGCCGCGCCCCCGGCTGGGGAAGCTCGGTCCGGCCCTCGTCGAGCCTGCCGCGATATTCAATCAGGCCCGACGCATTGAGCCCGTAGAAGTCCGGCGTGCAGACCGCGTCGTAGGCGCGGGCTATGACCTGGCTTTCGTCATGCAGATACGGGAACGAGAACCGGTGCTTCGTCGCGAACGCCTTCATCTTGTCGAACGAGTCCTCTGGATAGTTCTTGGCGTCGTTGGAGCAGATCGCGGCAAATCCGATGCCCTCGGCGGCGAGAATTTTGGCGTCGGCGACGAGCCGGTCGATCACCGCTTTCACATAGGGACAGTGATTGCAGATGAAAACGACCACCGCGCCCTTCGCCCCCATGATATCGGCCAGCGCATAGCTCTTGCCGTCCGTCGCCGGGAGTTTGAATTGCGGCGCCGCGATGCCGAGTTTCGGCGCCTGGGCGGACACGGGCATGAACGGCCTCCTGTTTTTGGACCGGTCGCACCCTAGCGCAGTCGGGTGCCTCGGCAAATCCCGCTGAATGTCGCGCCGCGCCATCGTTCAGTCCCGGTTCAGGTCGAATTTGCGACATTGAACGTCAGAAAACCCATTCCGGGGAGACCCAAATGTCCATCCGCATGTTCGCCTTCGCCGCAGCAGGCCTGTTGCTTAGCGCAGGTGAGGCCTTCGCGCTCGCCGCCATGCCGACGACCGCCCTCAATGTCAGGGTCGGGCCCTCGAGCTCGACTTCGGTCCTTTACACGCTGAGCGCCGGCGAGACGATCGACGTGGTCTCCTGCGGGTCGGGCTGGTGCAAGCTCAATACCGGCGGCTTCGTCTCGGAAGCCTATCTCGTCCCCGCCGGCAGCCCGGCCCCGGCCGTCAACGCCCCCGCTCCCACCTCGCCTGCTTATTCGGGCGGCGGCAATGGCGGTTACTACGCCGGGGACGAAGACGCCTATGGCGGCTTTGACGACACCTATGGCGACTTCGCTGGGGAGTATGCAGGCTATGATGAGGGCTTCGATCAGGGCTACGGGGGCGGCGATGGCGGCTGGCCGGCGCTCGCCCCCTTCGATCAGCCGAACGGCTACAACGGATTTGGCGGCTACCCGTCATATCGGCAAGGCGCGGAATTCCGGTTTGGCAGCGGCCCGGACAATTTCCCATTCGCCTTCGGGATCGAGAGCAACAATCCCGCCGCCTGCTTCTACAATCATCCGAGCTACAATGCCGACGCCTTCTGCCGGCAGACGATGATCTCGGTCCCCGAGATCCGCGGCCGCTGGGACGACCGCATCTCCTCGATATGGACCTCGCCGCGCTTTGCCGTCCAGGCCTGCACCGGGGCTTATTTCACCGGCGTCTGCCGTACCTATTCCGGCAATGTCCCCTGGATCGGCCGGGCGATGGATAACGACATCTCGTCCTACCGCGTCGTCCGGCGCTAGGCTTTCACCAGCCTCCTGCCTTGCCGCCGCCTTCGGGCGGCGGTTTTTTTGTTGGCGCATCGGCGGCTCTTGGCTAAAATTCAAAGTGACGCGAGGCGCAAGGCTTAACCGCACCATGCAACGCCTCGGCGTGATGCGGCCGACATTCCGGCCAAAGCCGGGTTGTTCAGCGGCCATTCAGGCAGGCAATGCTCGGGTGGCGGCGCGAAAACCCAATTTATGAGGGAGAGAAAGTCATGAACATTCGCCACTGGGTTGCCTCGGCACTGCTTGCGATGGGCACCCTGATCCTCTGGACCGCGAGCGCCACCGCGGCGGACAACGCGATTTCGACCGCCTATGTCAACGCCCGCTCGTGCGGCTCGACCGCTTGCGGGGTCCTCTATGTGCTCCCCCCGGACACGACCGTCGAAGTCATCAACGTCTCGGGCTCCTGGTGCCAGCAAAACCGCTCGGGCTATCCGACCGCCTGGGTCTCGTGTTCCTACCTCACCGCGCTTCCCAATGGCGGCGGGGGCGGCGGCAACGGACAGGCCCAGCCGAATGTCAACTTCTGCTTCACCGGCCCGGGCGGCAATCAGATCTGCCTCGGCACCGGCGGGGTCAGCGCCAATATCAACGTGCCGGGCAAGCAGGTCTGCTTCTATGAGGAAGCGAACTTCACCGGCGCCAGCATGTGCAAGACGGCGGGCTATTCCGACAATTTCTGGAACCAGCCCTGGCGGGACAATATCCGCTCGGTACGGGTCTATGGCGGCGCCTCGGTGCTGATGTGCACCATGGCGAACTACAATGGCTACTGCCAGACCTACGTGTCGGATCGCGCCCTCATCCATAATCCGCTGCGCGACAATACCGACTCGGTCTCGGTCAACTGACGGCTTGACCGCAACGGCCAAACCCTATGGCGCCCCGGCCCAGCCCGGGGCGCCTTGCTCTCCGGCCTCCCCGCGAACGTTAACTTTTGGTTAACCGTTGCCCCCCGGCCACAGTCTATTCCCGCCCGAGGGGCTAGTCTGCGTCTCAAGGCGCCGGGGGAAAGATGCCATCATGAAACGAATTGCTATCGCCGCGGCAGCGGCTTGGTTGGGGCTTGGCACCGCCGGGGCCCAGGCTTTCGACTGGTCGGGCTTTTACGCCGGGGTGCAGGGCGGCCTCTTCAACGGCACCGGCTGGATCGAGGAATATGAGGAACTGATCGGCATTTGGCCGATTGTCGGACCGTTCGGCGGCGTCTTTGCGGGTTTCAACGCCCAGCACAATTCGATCGTCTTCGGCGTCGAGGCCGATTTCAACGTCGCCAGCGCTTCCGGCGAGACCCAAGGCATGGCTGAGGCAGATTTCTACGAGTATGGCAGTTCGGTCGATTCCTTCGGTTCGATTCGCAAACGCATTGGCGTCACCGCCGGCAATTGGCTGTTTTTCGGCACCGCAGGCATCGCCTTCGCCAACGGCGAGTTCTGGTCATCTTACTGTGATGGAGAATGCGCCCTGCCGGAATATCAGGACGTGACCCATTTCGGCTTTGTCGTCGGCGCGGGGGCCGAATATGCGCTCTCCGACACGGTCTCAATCCGCAAGGATCTGCGCTTCTACAATTTCGGCAGTCAGACGGTGCAGTTGGGTGAAACCGCGGAAGAAGAAGTCGAATACTACCTCACCGCCGTCACCGCCTCGGTCGGCATATCCTGGCACTTCTGAGGCGAGCGGAATTGGGAGGCGTCGCACCATGTTGAAACCAGGCATACTCGCCGCCGCGGCAGCGGCTTGGCTGGGGCTTGGCACCGCCGGGGCCCAGGCTTTCGACTGGTCGGGCTTTTACGCCGGGGTGCAGGGCGGCCTCTTCAACGGCACCGGCTGGATCGAGGAATATGAGGAACTGATCGGCATTTGGCCGATTGTCGGACCGTTCGGCGGCGTCTTTGCGGGTTTCAACGCCCAGCACAATTCGATCGTCTTCGGCGTCGAGGCCGATTTCAACGTCGCCAGCGCTTCCGGCGAGACCCAAGGCATGGCTGAGGCAGATTTCTACGAGTATGGCAGTTCGGTCGATTCCTTCGGTTCGATTCGCAAACGCATTGGCGTCACCGCCGGCAATTGGCTGTTTTTCGGCACCGCAGGCATCGCCTTCGCCAACGGCGAGTTCTGGTCATCTTACTGTGATGGAGAATGCGCCCTGCCGGAATATCAGGACGTGACCCATTTCGGCTTTGTCGTCGGCGCGGGGGCCGAATATGCGCTCTCCGACACGGTCTCAATCCGCAAGGATCTGCGCTTCTACAATTTCGGAACGCAGGAAGTGCAACTTGGCGCAACCCAGGAAGAAAACGTCGAATATTACCTCACCGCCGTCACCGCCTCGGTCGGCCTGACCTGGCACTTCTGACGCCCCGGCGCTCGCCTGCCGGTGAATAGATCGTCCCGAACACGCAGCCCCCATATCCGCGCGCCCCGAAGCGTATTAGTATGCGTCGATTGGCGGCCCGACACAGGGACGGCAGCCAGTACGAGACGGGGGGAATTGGGATCGCGTTCGATGGCCGCTGGGCTCTGAAGGGCCGGCCGCGAGCGGTTGTCAGTTGAGCCGCAATCGAGGGAGATTTTGTCATGAACATTCGTCTGTGGGTCGCCTCGGCGCTACTTGCCGCCGGCAGCCTGTTTGGGTTGGCGGGAGCCGCCTTGGCGGCCGACAACGCCATATCGACCGCCTATGTCAACGCCCGCTCCTGCGGATCGACCAGTTGCGGGGTGCTTTATGTTCTTCCCCCTGACACGACCGTCGAAGTGATTTCGACCACCGGTTCCTGGTGTCAGCAGAATCGCTCGGGCTTCCCGACCGCCTGGGTCAGCTGTTCCTATCTGACGGCCCTGCCCGGTGGCGGTGGTGGTGGCGGCGGCGGCGGCTCGGGCGGCGGCACGCCAGTCAACTTCTGCTTCACCGGCCCCGGCGGCGGCCAGATTTGCATCGGCTCCGGCGGCGTCAGCGGCACGGCGCCTCCCGCGCCCCCGCCCCCGCCCCCGCCTTCGCCCTCGGGTGACGCGTGCTTCTATGCGAACAACGGCTATGGCGGAGACGACATCTGCGAGTCGCTCGGCACCACCCGCTCGGCGCTGGGCGGGACGTGGAACGACCGCATCTCTTCGCTGGAAGTCCTGACCGGCGGCACCAAGGTGCTGGTGTGCCAGCATGCGGGCTTCACCGGGGTGTGCGCGCAATATACCGGTGACGTTAACTCGCTGCCGGGCGGCCTCAACAACGAGGTCTCGTCCTACGCGGTCTATGCCGGACCCCTGCCGGGCGGCACCCTGCCCTATGGGCCGGACACCTGCCAGCAAGGCTACGTCTGGCGTGACGCAAGGCCGGGCGACCATGTGTGCGTGACCGGCGCCGAGCGCAACCTCGCCGCCAACGAGAACGCCATCGCCCCGGCGCTGTGGACGCCCGGGCCCTACGGCCCGCACACCTGCCTGCCGGGCTATGTGTGGCGCGAGGCCCTCCCGGGCGACGACGTTTGCACCTCGGGTGCGCGCCGCACCGCCGTCCAGGTCGAAAACGCCAACGGGCCTTCGCATCGCGTCATCCCCTGATAGGGGGCGCGAGCCTCGAACATCGACCGGGCGCCCCAAAAAAGGGGCGCCCGGTTCGTTTCAGGTGCAGCGACCGGTCCCAGGGACTAGACTGGCCGGCAAGGTTCGCGCCATGAGCGATATTTCCACCAAGCCGCGCCCGAAGCTGCGCCTCAAGACCGAGCGGCCGCGGCTGCACAAGGTGATCCTCCTCAACGACGATTTCACCCCGCGCGACTTCGTCGTGCGGGTGCTGAAGGCGGTGTTCCGCACTTCCGAGGACGAGGCTTACAAGATCATGATCACCGCTCACCAGAAGGGCAGCTGCGTCGTCGCGGTCTATACCCAGGAGGTGGCCGAGCAAAAGGCGACCGAAGCCACCGACGCCGGGCGCGAGGCGGGCTTTCCGCTGACATTCACGACCGAGCCGGAGGAGTGAGGCACCGGTCGCGCTAGCGATCCAAAGCTCCAGTGGAGCTTTGGAAGGCGCCGAACGCCCGAGAGCTTCGCTTGAGGGCAAGCGAACGCCCCGAGGCTATGCCGAGGGGCGGGAGACGCTTAGCGGCAAGCCGCGCCGGTGGCGCGGTTTAAGCGACGAACGCAGGGGAGCTGCATTCGAGGGTAAAAGCGTTGCGCAAAGAATCTCGGGTGGTAACGGCTACTTGACCGAACCCTGCTGCCTCGGGAGACTGAGGTTAAGACTGGAGTCCTCCGTTTTTGGCCAACGCGGTTTTTCTGCACAAGCCCTCGTCGAAGTACGACGACAATCCTACCGAGCGTTATCATTTTCCTCACATCTATCTGCGCGTCGCGGAACAAACCGTCGGCGACCACATCGTCTACTTTGAGCCTAAGCGGGATGGCGCCCACGGGTATGTGGCTATTGCGCAGGTCACCCGCATCGACCCTGATCCGAGCTCGAGCAAGCTTTTCTACGCGCGCATCGATCCAGCGAGCTACGTCCCCTTCCTGTCAGTAGTTCGCTATGAAGGTGCCGGAGGCATTTTCGAACATGCCCTGCGAATGCCGGATGGTTCTGTGAACCAGGGTCTTCGCCAGCGGGCGGTGCGACCAATTTCTCGCGATGAGTTCAATGCTATCGTGAGTGCCGGAATGACTTCAACGAATGATGCTTGGCTTGACGAAGCCGCGCGGTTCACCGAGACCGGAGGCTTCTCAGATCAGCCGCAAACTACGTTTGGGCGCTCGCTCGTTACCGTCACTCGAAAACTTCGCGACGCCGCGTTCAAGCGGCAAATTCGCGAAGCCTACAATGAAACCTGCGCAATTTCTGGGCTCCGCATCATCAATGGCGGCGGGCGCCCGGAAGTCCAGGCAGCGCACATACAATCTGTCGAGGACAATGGTCCTGATTGGGTGCGCAACGGGATAGCACTGTCGGGCACGATTCACTGGATGTTTGACCGTGGCCTCGTTTCCGTGGCGGACGATCTCAAAATCCTGCGTGCTGAGAAGCTAATTCCCGACGAGATTAGGCTGTTACTCAGTAGGTCCGAATACCTTCTACCGCCAAAAAACGCCAACTTCGCACCGCATCCCGAATTCCTGCGACACCATCGAGAGCACCGATATAAAGGTGATTGAACACGACCTTTTGGTCAATGTGCTCTCCGGCATCGCCTTCCTCGACGACGCCACCCGGCCGAGCGCGCGCCGGCTTGCCGGCCTCACCGAGACCCAGCGCCTGCCCGGCCGCCAGCTGGCGCAGATCCACGAGCATTTCCGCGACAATATGAAGGTGCTGCGCGAGCTGATCGCCGGGGCCGCGGCCGGCGAGGTCGGCGCCGAAGATCTGCGAGCGCGCGCCGAAGCCGTGCCGATGCTGATGAACTACCGCCGCTTCGGCAACCTCTGCGGCCGGCATTGCCAGATCATCAATATGCATCACGCCATCGAGGATCAGGCGATTTTCCCGCAGCTTCGCCGGCAGATCGTCGCTCTGCGCCTGGTGGTCGAGCGGCTCGTCGCCGAACACGAAATCGTCCACGAATTACTGCTGCGTCTGGTGGCCGCGCTGCAGGCGCTGGCGCGCCAACCCGGCCCCGACAGTCTTGCCGCGGTCAACGAAGTCTACGGCGCCCTCGAACGCGTGCTGCTCTCGCATTTCTTTTATGAGGAGACGCAGATCGGCGACGCGGTCGGCTATTACGGCATCGGCGAATAGACTTGTCCCGCCTGGCCCCGTTCCCTCTCCGTTCCCGGCATGCTAGGCTGCCGCTTCGACTGGTTCAGCCCCGGTTTTCCATGTCCTCGAAGAAGAAATCCGCCGCGTCCGGCAATCCACCGCCGCCCGACTTCTCGATCGACGAGTTCATTGTGGAGATCGAGAAGGCCGAGGACATCGAGGCCTCGCGCCCCCCACCCCAGCACCGGCTGCGCATTTGCACTTTTCGGACAATTGAATGTTGCCAATTGACCCAAATCAACGTCGCCGCGCGGCATGCTGCTACAAGAATAACTCGCCGACCCTTTTCCAGCCCTCCTTTGGAATTACTTCTGAAGGCAAGGCTCCGGCAAGGAGACTCCAAAATGAAAACCCTTCCATTCATGCTTGCAATGTCTGCGCTGGCGATCGCTTTCCCCGCCTTGGCGGAAGGCGATCTCAGTCGCGCCGACCCAATTGAGATCGTTATCGAAATGGGCTCGTCGGACGATGCCGACATGCCGATGTTTTTCCGCCCAAACCATATCGATCTTGAGACCGGCAAGGCCTACAAGATCGTCCTGAGGAACGTGGATGTGATAGTCCACGAATTCTCAGCGCCCGAGCTGGCGTTACACAGCTTCACCCGCAAGGTGGAGATCACCGACGAATCGGGTGAGCTGATCGCCGAGATCAAGGGAGGAAACATAAACGAAATCGAAATTGGCGGCGGCTACGAAGTCGAATGGTTCATCGTTCCAGTCCAGACCGGCGAAAACCTGCCGATGAATTGTTTGATCGAAGGACACACGGAATCCGGGATGTTCGGCACGATCACCATTCACTGATTTCCTGGAAGTGAAGTTTCCGCGGCGCGCGACTGGCTCGCCGCGGCACCCTAGTGGAACGACTCCAATGCATGGTTCCTGCGGGTGGCGGCGGCGATTCTCAGCAATAACGGAAACGACGATGCTTGCGCTCATGCCGAGAGCATGAACTGCTTCGACCCATCAGGGAATCCTCTGAATGGGCCGTTCCACCAGGTTGCCGCGCCTTGCTTCCCGACAATGTCTCCGCCCCACAGGTCCGCCCCATGCTCTCCGGCATCGCCTTCCTCGACGACGCCACCCGGCCGAGCGCGCCGCGGCTCGCCGGTCTCACGTAGACCCAGCGCCTGCCCGGCCGCCAACTGGCGCGGGTCCACGAACATTTCCGCGACAATATGAAGGTGCTGCGCGAGCTGATCGCCGGGGCCGCGGCCGGCGAGGTCGGCGCCGAAGAGCTGCAGGCGCTGGCGCGCCAACCCGGCCCCGACAGTCTTGCCGCGGTCAACGAAGTCTACGGCGCCCTCGAACGCGTGCTGCTCTCGCATTTCTTTTATGAGGAGACGCAGATCGGCGACGCGGTCGGCTATTACGGCATCGGCGAATAGACTTGTCCCGCCTGGCCCCGTTCCCTCTCCGTTCCCGGCATGCTAGGCTGCCGCTTCGACTGGTTCAGCCCCGGTTTTCCATGTCCTCGAAGAAGAAATCCGCCGCGTCCGGCAATCCACCGCCGCCCGACTTCTCGATCGACGAGTTCATCGTCGAGATCGAGAAGGCCGAGGACATCGAGGCCTCGCGCCCCCTGCCCCAGCACCGGCTGCGCCATGCCCGCGCGTTGGATCGCCAGGCCGCCAAAGACGCGGCGCAGGCGGCGCCCGAGCAAAAGGCGAAAAAATCCGGCCGCTCGCTTATCACCGGTATGTCCGCCAAGGCCCCCAGGTCGAAAGCCAATGCGGTCGAGCGCCCCGGCAATCTCGACGGCTTTGCCGAGCCGCAGCAATCGGGGTTCGTGACGCCAACCCAAATCACCGTCTCGCCGGGCGTTTCCGCTTCGGTCCGGGCGCTGGAAAACCTGATCGAGCACGGCCGCGCCGAGGTCGAAGGCACGCCCTTCGTGCCGCATCGCCCGGCCCGGCCGGAAAAGACCGAGGGCGGCATTCCGTTCAAGCTGGTTTCCGACTTCCAGCCCGCTGGCGACCAGCCCGCGGCCATCGAGGAGCTCGTCGCGGGGATCACCTCAGGGGAGACCGACCAGGTGCTGCTCGGCGTCACCGGCTCGGGGAAAACCTTCACCGTCGCCCATATTATCGAGGTGACCCAGCGCCCGGCGCTCGTCCTCGCCCCCAACAAGACCCTCGCCGCCCAGCTTTACGGCGAGTTCAAGAGCTTCTTCCCCGGCAACGCCGTCGAATATTTCGTCTCCTACTACGACTATTACCAGCCGGAGGCGTACGTTCCGCGCACCGACACCTACATCGAGAAGGAATCGACGATCAACGAGCAGATCGACCGGATGCGCCACTCGGCGACCCGGGCGCTGCTCGAGCGCGACGACGTCATCATCGTCGCCTCGGTCTCCTGCATTTACGGCATCGGCTCGGTCGAGGGCTACACAGCGATGATCGTCGATCTCGCGACCGGCCAAAAAATCGACCAGCGCGAGCTGCTGCAATCGCTGGTGGCGTTGCACTACAAGCGCAACGAGGCGGCGTTTTTCCGCGGCGCCTTCCGGGTGCGCGGCGACACCATCGAAATCTTCCCCGCCCATTACGACTCAGCCGCCTGGCGGATCACCCTTTTCGGCAACGAGATCGAGGAGATCGTCGAGTTCGATCCGCTGACCGGTCAGAAAGCCGGAAAACTCAAATCCATCCGCATCTACGCCAATTCGCATTACGTCACCCCGCGCCCGACGCTGAACCAGGCGACCAAGCAGATCAAAGTCGAGCTCGCCGCGCGCCTCCAGGAATTGAACGGCATGGGAAGGTTCCTCGAGGCGCAGCGGCTCGAGCAGCGCACCTTTTTCGATCTCGAAATGATCGAGGCGACCGGCAGCTGCGCCGGCATCGAGAATTATTCGCGCTACCTCACCGGCCGCAAGCCCGGCGAGCCGCCCCCGACGCTTTTCGAATACCTCCCGGATAACGCGCTGGTCTTTGTCGATGAATCCCACGTCGCCGTCCCCCAGCTCGGGGCGATGTATCGCGGCGATTTTCGCCGCAAGGCGACGCTCGCCGAATACGGCTTTCGCCTGCCCTCCTGCATGGACAATAGGCCGCTCCGCTTCGAGGAATGGAACGCCATGCGCCCGCAGACGATCTATACCTCGGCCACCCCCGGCGATTGGGAGCTCGGCCAGACGGGAGGCGCCTTCGCCGAGCAGGTCATCCGCCCGACCGGCCTCATCGATCCGCCGGTCGAGATCCGCCCCGCGATCAATCAAGTCGACGACGTGATGGACGAGGTGCGCCAGGTCGCCCGCGCCGGCTTCCGCACGCTGATCACCACGCTGACCAAGAAGATGGCCGAGGACCTGACCGAATATCTCCACGAGCAGGGGATTCGCGTCCGCTACATGCATTCGGACGTCGACACCATCGAGCGCATCGAGATCATCCGCGATTTGCGGTTAGGGGCCTTCGACGTGCTGGTCGGGATCAATCTCCTGCGCGAGGGGCTCGACATTCCCGAATGCGCGCTGGTCGCCATTCTCGACGCCGACAAGGAGGGGTTTTTGCGCTCCGAGACCTCGCTGATCCAGACGATCGGCCGCGCCGCCCGCAACGTCGAGGGGCGGGTGATCCTTTACGCCGACCATGTCACCGGCTCGATCGAGCGGGCGCTCGCCGAGACGGGCCGCCGCCGCGACAAGCAGCTCGCCTGGAACCGCGCCCACTCGATCACCCCCGAGACCGTCAAGTCGAACATCAAGAACATCCTCGATTCGGTCTATGAGGGCGACCGGGTGACGGTCAGGACCGGGCGCGGCCGCGGCACCGGGCTCGGGGGCGTCGGCGGGCTGACGGGCCTGCATATCGGGGACAACCTCGCCGCCACCATCAAGGCGCTCGAAGCCCAGATGCGCGAGGCGGCGGTGAATCTGGAATTCGAGGAGGCCGCGCGGCTGCGGGATGAGGTAAAACGCCTGCGGGAGATGGAACTGGATGTGTTGGAGCCGGGGGACGAGTAGCGTGCCAACCCTTTCCCTTCGTCATCCTCGGGTTTCACCCGAGGATCCAGCTCCTAGCGCAACGAAGCTCGGACAACGCGATGCATTGGTTGCCAGTTGTCTATCGACTTCTTTGTTTGCGACTAGCTCCCACCTTTCGCTTCAGACCCGAACGGAACCAATCTGCAACTTCTTCAAAACTATTGGTCCAAGTCTCGTTCGGCGTCGCGGCAACTGGCTGAAGCGTCGCCATTTCCCCTGGATTTGCTGCTTCGATGAGCCAGTCTCCGGGGGAGTACATGAATTGGTCCCATCGTCCGGTAGATGGCTGCATCGAAACGGCCAGAACATCGAACTCTCCGAACCTATACGGGCGGGTATTCTCTTCTCCGTCTCTCCCGGATCTTGTTCTCTGAGTTTCAACAAGAAACACGTCCTGATCGATTCCAAACCGGGCCCCTCTTTGGTTTACTGGGGCACCAAGTCGACTTCGCTGCAACTTCACTTGCACTGAAATGGCACCTTTTTTGTCGCCCAACATATAGTCGAACGAATGATTGCCCTCTGGTGTGACGTCTTTCCATCCAGCTTTCTCAAGTGCAGGAACTATGAATGCTCTGAAAGATGCGTCTGCGACGACGCCGCGCAACATTCTTCGGGTCAATTCCGGGGCACGATGGAGTGCATCCAGGATCGTTTCGGCAGGCGCTCCGATCACGTTCTCAAATTCGTGGATCTGGTGTCCGGGCCGCAGTTCACGAAACACAATTGCTCGTTCTTCTGAAGTGCAGTTCTTGAGCAAATCACGTATGGCGGCGACAGTCTCACTACTCATTCGGCGGCCTTCTCGGCCTTCCAGGTGCCGCTGGTTGAAATGCGAGAACGTCAGTCCGATTGACCAACAGGCGTCCGCCAATTTTCAACGTCCTGAGGCGTCGGTTGCGAACAATTCTCGCGATAGCTTGCCGACTCACATTCCTGATGCGAGCTGCCTCGGCTTGTGTGACCCACTCATTCAGATCAACCGAAACAAATTTATTAGTTGACATTGTCAATGGTTTTCGTAACCTGAATTCTGAGATTCCTGCACGATGATCGAGCGACTATCTAGAGTGACCAAAGCGACACCCCAACTGCAGTCGCAACTCTTTGCGCTAACAACGAGTCGCGTGGCCGACCTGTTGAAGGGCTTTGACCCTCTCTATCAAACCGGCGCTGGCGCGGCATATCTCGGAAATTCGCTCGCGTTCTTGCGCAAATTGCCCACGGAGTCGGTGAACTTGGTGATCACTTCTCCTCCGTACGCCCTGCATTTCAAGAAGCAATACGGAAACGCAAGCCCTGCTGACTACGTCCGCTGGTTCCTTCCGTTCGCGCGTCAGATATTTCGAGTTCTAAAAGAAGATGGGAGCTTTGTACTCAACATAGGGGGAACTTGGAACAAGGGCGAGCCAACCAGATCGCTGTATCACTATAAGCTGATGATCGCTTTAGTCGAGAAGGTGGGCTTCAAGCTCGCTCAAGAGTGCTTTTGGTACAATCCTGCAAAGATGCCTGCGCCAGCTGAGTGGGTTACCGTTCGACGGGTTCGTGTAAAGGACTCTGTCGAGCACATCTGGTGGCTGTCAAAGACTTCCTGGCCGAAAGCGGACAACCGGAAAGTCCTAAGACCGTACAGTGCGGACATGTTGCGGCTTGCGCGCAAGGGCGTTCGTACTGCGGTGCGTCCATCCGGTCACAACATCACGGCAAAGTTTGACTCGTTGGGACCGGGAGGTTCCATACCTTCAAATGTCCTAGAAGAAGTCGCCACAGAGATGATAGTGGCGGGGAACAACGCCGCCAATGACACCTACACGAAGCTCTGTCGGGAACATGGGATAAAGATTCACCCAGCTCGTTTCCCATCGGTGCTCCCGGAGTTTTTCGTTAGGCTTCTAACTGACGAAGGCGATATCGTGGTTGATCCATTCGCAGGTTCGAACACCACTGGAGCCGTGGCCGAACGCGAAGGACGACTTTGGATGGCGATGGAGTCGTCTGCTGAATATCTTGAAGCGAGCAAGTTTAGATTCGAGAGCATAGTTGTTCGCGCGTGAGACTCCTCGAATCACGTCAGTTGGTAAACCGTTCGTCATCAGCATTCGCCGAGCCTGTTTTGCAATTTGCCAATAGTCATCGGCGCTGGATAGGCATGAATTTTTCTTCGATTCCGGTGTGCGGAGGCACAGAGATCCCCTCCCCCTTCCCCCTCCCCCGCGCTATCTTCCCGCCGCCAGAATCACCCCGGGAGGTCATGATAGCCAAAGGTCAAATACGCACTGCCAAGGAAAAGAAGAAGCCGAAGGCTGAGGGCAAGGAAAAGCAACTATCCGCCTGGCAGGCCTCGCTGAAATCGGCGGGGCCGGGTTCCGCCGGCGCCTCGGCCTGAACAACTCGGGGCAAGGCCGCTCCCAATCGCGCCCCTCTCTTATCCCCACCCCCTCCTTCCTGCCCTATCCTCTCCTGTTTTGCCCCAAAACAGGACCCGCCCGCCCATGCAAGAGCCTTTCGAAAAGCCCGTCAGCGGGGTGGCGCGGGTCCGATGGGAGCTGCTGACCCCGTTTTTCGATTCCTTCGCCGATGAAATCTCCGCCCAGGCGCGCAAATCGCCAAAGGCGCCCGCCAGCGGCGCCACGCTTCGCCGTACCCGCGCGCAGATCGCGCTGGTCCGCGCGGCGCTGGCCGGCACGGCGGCCGCCGCGCTCCTGCCCGCCTTCCGCCCCGCCGGCATGAGCATGGGCGAGCTCGCCCTCGCCATCGCCGGGGCGCGCGGGGCGCTGGCCGCGCTCGGCGCCCTGCCCTTCGACACGGCGGCCCATCGGGCGGTCCGCGGCGAAGGGCGCCATGCCGGCCGCCACATCGACGAGATGCGCCGCGAACTCAGCAAGCGCTTCGTGCGGTTGTTCAAGGAGGAGCGCCAAAGCCTTATCGAGGCCGGCAAATGGCCGGCCGATATCCCGCCCGACGCACCCATCGAGTTTTCGCATCCGATGCTGCAGCCCCCGCCCGCCGCCCCGCCAAAAAAGTAATCCCCGCCCGCGCGGCCCATGAGAGGATCGCCCACCTTTCTCCCGCAAGCGAGAACGTCGACGAGCGTTCGGGAGGAAGGATCGGGGTGGGTCGGGAGTCGTCCCGTCCCAGGCGAAAGCCGCCCGCGATTTGACGGCGCCGGCCCCATTCGGCCGAGCGTCCGGGGCGCCGCAAGGCGCTCGGGGCCATCGAGCACCCCCGCGATGCGCGGCGATAAGCCCAAAATCCCTGATGCGTGGGGCGGCGACCGCCTCCACCAGAACTAAACGGATTGAGGCGACCACCGCCCCACGCCGC
>JBBECE010000014.1:0-84292 GCA_040881985.1 Cucumibacter sp. | reverse complement strand
GCCGCCGCAGGAATCAGCGAACCCCAGGAGGCTACCGTGGCGAAGGGTCAGATACGTACCAATAGGGAAAAGAAGAAGCCGAAGGCCGAAGCCAAGGAAAAGCCGATGTCGGCCTACGCCGCTTCGCTCGCCGCGGCGCGGCCCGGCTCCAATCCGGTCATCAAGAAGGTCTAGTCGCGCCTGCCAAACAATTGCGCCCGGCCGAAAAGTTGGCCAGGCGCATGAAGGTGCCGCTTTAAGTCCGGTCTAGCTTTTGGCCATCGAGCCCCGGACGGCGCCGATGATCGCCGTCAAGACGCCGCCGCCGATGAGGCTGACGATGCCCTGCCCGATCAGCGCGCTGGTCCCGCCGCCGTCGAGGGCGCCCACCCCGATCCAGCCGGCGATGCCCGGGATATACGCCGCGATCCAGGTGAGGACGACGCCCCCGACCGCCCCGGCGACGACATTGCCGAGGGTGCCGAGGCTGACCGATTTGACGGCCTGGCCCGTGACCCAGCCGCCGATCGCGCCCAGGATCAGCTGGACGATATACGGAAGAATTCCTGTCATCTTGATTGGTCCCCTGTTTTGGGGGGCAATGCCCCCCGCTCACGCCGCCATGCTATCCTCAACTTTGTGTGAACGATAGGGCCGAGGCGGGCCGGGCGACTTTCCGATGGTTTATCCCTGATTTCGTGTAACAGAGAGCCGCACATGCCCGAGACCATCCTCATCACCGGCGCCGCCATGCGCATTGGCGCGGCGCTCGCCCGTGGCCTCGCCGCGGCCGGCCATCCGGTCATCCTCCATTACAACGCCTCCCACGACGCCGCCGAGGCCATCGCCAGCGACATCGCCCATGCCGGCGGCCGGGCCACGACGCTCGGTTGCGATCTCACCGTCCCGGCCAACCACGAGATGCTCATCCGCAGCGCCGCCAAGCCCTTCGGGCCGCTATCCGTCCTGATCAACAACGCCTCGCAATTCATCCCCGACAAGGCCGACAATCTCTCGCCCGCGACCTGGCGCACCCATTTCGCCATCCATGTCGAGGCCCCCGCCTTTCTCGCTGGCCATTTCGCCGCGCAACTTCCGGAGGGCGCGGGGGGCAATATCATCAACATGATCGACGAGCGGGTGCTGCGCGTCTCCCCGCAATTCTTCTCCTACACGCTCTCGAAATCGGCGCTGTGGACGGCGACCCGCGCCATGGCGCTGCACTACGCCCCCCGTATCCGGGTCAACGCCATCGGCCCGGGCCCGAGCCTGCCTGAAAAGGGCCAGACCGAGGCCGCGTTCCTGGCGGGCCAGCAAAAACTGCCGCTCCGCCACGGGCCGGCGCTTGCCGAATTCGCCGCCACCGCCCTCTATATCCTCTCCTCCCCGTCGGTGACCGGCCAAATGATCGCCCTCGACGGCGGCCGGCACCTCCTGGGTCCGGAAATGGTCTGATCCGCCGATGCCGAAAAGCGCGATCAAGACCGGGCCGAAGATCGTCAGGGCGTTCCTCAAAACCCTGCCTTCCTCCCCGGGCGTCTACCGGATGCTCGACCAGCACGGCGCCGCCATCTATGTCGGCAAGGCCCGCAACTTGCGCGCCCGCGTCGCCAACTACACCCGCCTCGAAGGCAACCCGCTCCGCATCGCCCGGATGATCGCGGCGACCCGTTCGATGGAGTTCGTGACGACCGAAACCGAGTCGGAAGCGATGCTGCTCGAGGCGAACCTGATCAAGCGCCTGAAGCCGCGCTACAATGTGCTGCTGCGCGACGACAAGAGTTTCCCCTACATCCTCATCGCCACCGACCACGAGGCGCCGGTGATTCTCAAGCATCGCGGCGTCCGCCGCCGCTACGGCCAGTATTTCGGTCCCTTCGCCTCGGTCGGCTCAGTCAATCGTACAATCACCTCACTGCAGAAAGCCTTTCTCCTGCGCAACTGCTCCGACAGTTTCTATGCCAGCCGCACCCGGCCGTGCCTGCAATTCCAGATCAAGCGCTGCGCTGCGCCCTGCACACAGGAAATCTCGATTCCCGATTACAGCCGCCTCGTCGACGATGCGGTCGCTTTTTTGGGGGGCAAGTCGAAATCGGTTCAGTCTCACCTGTTAAGGGACATGAACGCTTCTGCCGAGGCCCTTGATTTCGAAAGTGCCGCGATGCTCCGGGACCGGCTCGGCGCCCTCGCCCTGATCCAGAGCCAGGGCGGGGTGTCGGCGCAAAGCGTCGCCGATGCCGACGTCTTCGCCATCCATCAGGAAGCCGGGCATTTCTGCGTCCAGGTGTTCTTTTTTCGCGCCCATCAGAACTGGGGCAACCACGCCTTCTATCCGCGCGCCGACAGGTCGCTGAGCGAGGGCGAAGTGCTCGGCCCGTTCATCGCCCAATTCTACGAGGACCGCACTCCGCCCGCTGAAACCCTCCTCTCGCACGAGATCGAGGAGCGTGACCTCCTGGCCGAGGCGCTCTATATCCGCGCCAAACACAGGGTGCGGGTGCTGGTGCCGCAACGTGGGGAAAGGCGCCAGCTCGTCGAACATGCCTTGTCCAATGCGCGGGAAGCGCTAGGCCGCCAGCTCTCCGAATCCGCCTCGCAACGCCAGTTGCTCGAGGCCTTCGCCAAAACCTTTCGTCTCGAAGAGGCCCCCCGCCGCATCGAGGTCTATGACAATTCCCATATCCAGGGCAGCAACGCGGTGGGTGCAATGGTCGTTGCCGGAAGCGAAGGCCTCTCGAAAAAGCACTACCGCACCTTCAGCATCAAATCCGCCGAACTCAGCCCCGGCGACGATTTCGGCATGATGCGGGAGGTCCTGACCCGCCGCTTCACGCGGCTGATCGCGAAAGAGGCCGACGACAACGAAGACGACCCTGAGGCCCTGCCCGACTGGCCCGACCTGTTGCTGATCGACGGCGGCAAGGGCCAGATCGGCGCGGTCCAAGCCGTGCTCGACGACCTGAATTTGCCGCGCGAGGTGATGGTCATCGGCATCGCCAAGGGCGAGGAGCGCAATGCCGGGCGCGAGACCTTCCACTTGCGTGGCCGCATTCCTTTCATGCTGCCCGCCCGCGATCCGGTCCTCTACTATGTGCAACGGCTGCGCGACGAGGCGCACCGGTTCGCCATCGGCACCCACCGAGCCAAGCGGAGGAAAGCCATCGGCAGCAATCCGCTCGACGAGATCGAGGGCATCGGCGCTCTGCGCAAGCGGGCGCTGCTCAACCACTTCGGCTCGGCCAAAGCCGTCTCGCGCGCCGCGCTCGCCGACCTCGAATCCATCCCCGGCATTTCGACCGAGACTGCCCGGCGGATTTACGATCATTTCAACCGCGCTTGAACGGAGCCTGCGCCAATGTCGCTGCCCAACGTACTGACGATCTGCCGAATCGCCGCGATCCCGGCGATAGTCGTCCTGGTGGTCCTTGGCAGCACCGCTGCCCTCTGGATTGCGCTGGCGCTCTATATCGCCGCCGCGGTCACCGATTACATCGACGGGGCGTTAGCGCGCCGGATGAACCTCAGCTCGAACCTCGGCCGGATGCTCGACCCGATCGCCGACAAGATGCTAGTCGGCGCCCTGATCGTCACCTTCGCCGCCACCGGCCAGATCGCCGGCTGGGACCTGGCACCGGCGCTCGCCATCCTGATGAGGGAGATTTTCGTCGCCGGGCTGCGTGAATTTCTTGGCGAGAAGCAGGTGACGCTGCATGTTTCGACCCTCGCCAAGTACAAGACGGCCGCTCAACTTGTCGCCATCGGCGCAGTGCTTTTGGCCGGGCTCGTTCCCGAGATCGGCCTTGTCGCCGACCTCCTCCTGTGGCTCGCCGCCGCACTGACCGTCTGGACGGGGTATCATTATCTCTCCGGCGCCTGGGGCGCGCTCACTGTGACGGTCAAATGAAGATTCTCTACTTCGCCTCGATCCGCGAGCGGCTCAATCGCGGCGAGGAGACGGTGTCTCCTCCGGCAAGTGTTGCGACCGTCGCCGACCTCATCAACTGGCTCGGTGGGCGCGACGAGGCGGCGAAGCTCGCCTTCGCCGACCGCAAGGCGGTGCGCGCCGCTATCGACGCCGAGCTGGTCGATCACGACGCCTCGATCGCCGGCGCCGCAACCGTCGCCCTCTTCCCGCCGATGACGGGCGGGTGAGAATGTTCGTCCGTTTGCAGCAAGGCCGCTTCGACCCGGGCGCCGAGATTGGCGCGTTCCTGAAAGGCCGCGAGGCGACCGGCGCGATTGTCACCTTCACCGGCACCGTCCGCTCGAGCCCGGACCGGCCGGTCGAGAGCCTGACCCTCGAACACTATCCCGAACTCGCTCACCCCCAGGTCGAGCGCATCGCACGCGAGGCTATCGACCGGTTCGGCCTCGCCGATCTCGGCGTCATTCACCGCTTCGGTACTCTGAAACGCGGCGAGGTGATCGTCATGGTCCTCGCCCTCGCGGCTGGTCGCCAAGCCGCCTTCGAGGCGGCGAGTTTTGTCATGGACTATCTAAAGACCGACGCGCCCTTCTGGAAAAAAGAACTGAGTCCCGGTGGCGAAGCCTGGGTCGAGGCGCGCCACAGCGACGACGCAGCGCGGGCGAAATGGCAGAAGCGGAAGTGACCGTTTGCCTCAGCGACAGGGCGAAAACGATCGCCGCGACGCGGTCGGTCGCGCCCTTCGACCTTGCAGGCATCGATCATGTCGTGCTGCTGGTCGACGGCATGGCAGCCGCGCTCGATTTCTATTGCGGGGTACTCGGCTGCGTGCCGGCCTTTTCCTACCCCTCGATCGCCATGGAGCAGCTCTGGTGCGGGCCGTCGCTGATCGTCCTCATCGACACCGCCGACCCGAGGGGCGCCAAGGCGCGGTCGCCCGTCGCCGGCGGCCGCAACATGGACCATCTCGCTGTCGCGCTCGGCCCGGTCGAGCCCGAAGCGCTCAAAGCTCATCTCACCAGGCACGGAGTGGGAATCGAGCAGGAAGCGTTTCACGGCGGCGCCCGGGGCATGGGCGCCGCGATCTATATCCGCGATCCCTCGGGAAACCTGATCGAGCTCAAGGGCCCGCCGGTCTATTGAGACCTATTCCGCCGCCGCCCGATGGGGCTGCACTTCCGCGGAATAGGCGTCCATCATCGCCCGGCAGACTTCCCCGGGCTTGAACCGGTACTGGTCGATCTCGGCGACCGGGGTCACCTCCGCCGCGGTGCCGGTGAGGAAACACTCGTCGAACTGCGATATTTCCTGCGGCATGATCGCCCGTTCGATGACCTTTAACCCGCGCGCCTTGGCCAGCGAAATCACCGTCTGGCGGGTGATGCCGTCGAGGAAACAATCCGGGGTCGGCGTATGCAGTTCGCCCTTACGATGAAAGAAAATGTTGGCGCCCGTCGCCTCGGCAACGAGGCCGCGATAGTCGAGCATCAGCGCGTCCGTGTATCCCTTGTCGGTCGCCGCGTGCTTCGACAGCGTGCAGATCATATAGAGCCCCGCCGCCTTCGCCGCGAAGGGCGCCGTATCTGGCGCCGGCCGCCGCCAAGCGGAGACTGTGAGGCGAATACCTTTCAGCCGTTCCTCGGGCTTGAAATAGCTCGGCCATTCCCAGGCGGCGATGGCGAGATGCACGGGATTGCCGCGCGCGTAGAGTCCGAGTTCGGTCGACCCGCGCCAGGCGATCGGGCGCATATAGGCGTCGGAGAGTTTGTTCCTTTTCAGCACCTCGTGACAGGCCTCGTCGATCACCTCTGCCGTAAACGGAATCTCGAAGTCAAGGGTCTTCGCCGAATGGATCAGCCGCTCGGTATGCTGGCGCAGCTTGTAGACCTCCCCGCCATAGGCGCGTTGCCCCTCGAAGACGGCGGAGGCGTAGTGCAGCGCGTGGGTGAGGACATGGATGTTCGCCTTTTTCCAGTCGACGAGTGCGCCGTCGAACCAGATCCAGCCGTCACGCTGATCGAGCGGAATGCCTGCCATCTCCTGCCTCCACCTGCGAACCTGCGGGGCTGTCAACCGGCGCATCATGCGCTGGCGGCCCGGCCCTTGGCAAACCCAAACAGAGTTGGGATAAGTCCGGCGACCTTCGGCCCATGGGCGGAACAATGGCATCGACCCCAATACATGTCAATACTACTGACATAAGTGAGCGGACCCGCTCCGGGGACGGCACCCCGATGCCTTTCGAGCTGATGGGACTGTTGTTTTTCGCCTATCGCGACTTTGTCCGCGATGCCGATGCGCTTCTCGAGACCCAGGGCATGGGTCGCGCCCATCACCGGGTGTTGTATTTCGTCAACCGCAAGCCGGGCATGACCGTTGCCGAACTCCTCGACATCTTGCGGATCACCAAGCAGTCGCTCGCGCGGGTCCTTCGCCAGCTGGTCGCCAGCGGCCACATCGATCAGCATCCGGGCGAGACTGACCGCCGCCAGCGGTTGCTGTTTCCGACCCAGAAGGGCCGGGTATTCTTCGAGACTCTGTCGCGTCTGCAGGCGAACCGGATCGAGGCGGCGTTGTCCTCCATGCCGGAAGGCTCGCGCCGGATGGTCAGCCAGTTCCTCGCCAACATGATCGAGCCGTCCGACCGGCCTGTCCTTGACGGGCTCGGCCTCACCGCGATGCTGAAATCACAATAGCTTCCGACCGTTCGGCACGCCTCGTTCGGTCAGTGCCAGGACGATCTCGCCGGCCTCGTCTTCGAAGCCGAGAATCAATACCTCCGAACGGATCGGGCCGATCTGCCGCGGCAGGAAATTGACGACCGCCATCACCTGCAGTCCGACCAGTGTTTCGGGGGTGTAATGGACGGTGATCTGGGCCGCGCTCTTCTTCACCCCGATGCCGGCGCCGAAATCGATCAGCAGCACATAGGCGGGTTTGCGCGCCCCGGGAAAGCTTCGCGCCTCGATGACGGTGCCCGAACGAATGTCGACCTTCTCGAAGTCGGCATAAGCGATCGTCTCGCTCACCGGCCGAGCTCCGCCGAGCGCCGCCGCGCCGCCGCGATCGCCCGCTTCATCAGCGGGGTCAGGCCCCGCTCCCCCATCAACACCTTCAGCGCCGCGGCGGTCGTGCCGCCCGGCGAGGTCACGTTCTGCCTGAGCTCGGCCGCCGACGCCACGTCCGCCGCGAGCAACGCCGCGGCCCCGATCACCGTCTGCCGCGCCAGCATCATCGCGGTCGACTCGTCGAGCCCCTCGGCGACGCCCGCCGCCGCCATCGCCTCGACCAGATGGAAGACATAGGCCGGCCCAGAGCCGGAGACGGCGGTGACGATATCGAGGTCGCTTTCCCGCTCGACCCAGACCGCTTCGCCCGCTGCCTTGAGCAGCGCCCGCGCGATCGACCGGTCCTTGACCGTCGCCCCCGGCGCCGCGAAGACTCCTGCAACTCCCTTGCCGATCTGCGCCGGCGTGTTCGGCATAGTCCGCACCACCCGCTCGGTGCCGAGCCCGGCGCTGAGCGCCGCGACCGTCACTCCCGCGGCGATGGAAAGCACCATGGTAGAGGCGCCGACCGAGGTTTTTGCCTTCGCCATCGCTTCACCGATGATCTGCGGCTTGACCGCCATGACGAGCACTCGCGCCGGCTTCACCGGCGCTTTGGACAGCAACGCGATGCCGGCGGTTTTGGCGAATTGCTTAATCTCGGGGCTCGGGGCCGGCTCGACCAGCGTCAGGCCGGAAGCGGGCAATCCGCCCGCGATCCAGCCGCGCGCCAGTGCCCCGCCCATCCTGCCCGCGCCGATCAGAGTAATCGGCGAAGCCTCGGCAAGGTTCACGCTTCGCCGACCGTTTCGAACATGACGTGGGCAAGCGATTCGGTTGCGCACTTGCCGGCCCAGACGGTGAACTGAAAGGCCTGGTAATACTGGTCGCAGGCCTCGACCGCCGATTTCATCAACGCCTCGCACTGCGTGGGGGAGACTTCCGCCCCGCCCGATAGCATGTGCGAGTTGCGGAAGAGGACCATCGATTCCTTCGACCAGATGTCGAAATGCCCGATCCAGAGTTGTTCGTTGATCAGCGTGATCAGCTGTTTGACTTCGGTGCGCCTTGCCTCGGGCACCTTGAGGTCGAAAGCGCATGCCAAGTGCAGCGCCTCGATATCCTCCATCCAGGTGAAGGACACATGATAGTCGCTCCAGCCGCCCCTGACCGAGATCGAGATCTCGTCGGCGTCCTGCCGCTCGAAGGTCCAGTCGCTGATCGAGGCGATATGCTCGATGATATCGACCGGGTGGACGGTACGCTCAAGTTCCAGTTCAAGAAGCGACATGACGGGCCCCCGCAACGCTCGAGTTCACACCGGTTCGACAGGCGCCTCAGCGGCCGCCGAACGACTCACGCAACGCCTACGTTCCGACTGTCCGGCCGGAATGCCCATCGGTCCCGCCGGGTACCCCGCCGCGAATCTCTGCGGCGTTCCCATCCTACACCGGGCCCCCAAAGCGGACACGCAGCCCCGGCCCTGGACCGAGTTTTCCTTGTGGATGATCCGCCCAGAGGAGTTAACGGGCGCTTAACCGAAGACCCGATTCGGCACGAAATCCGGGGAGTCAGCCGCTCTTTTTCCTGGATTTCAGGGCGTCGAGCTCTTTGCGGAGCTTGGCGATTTCATCGGTCTGGTTGCGGACGAGTTCCCGGAGCGCCTCGAAATCGTCTCGCTTGACGAGATCGAGGTCGGCGACAATCCGCTCCATCTGCGAGCGCACTGCGGTCTCGACCTCGCGGCGGATACCATCCGCCACTCCGGCCGCCTCGTTCATCAGCCGGCCGAGATCGTCGAGAATCTTGCTGCCCTGGTCCATCGTGGAAGACCCCTCTTGCCGGCCTGCCCGCGGGCCGTGACACTGGATATAGGCGGCCGGCCGCGCCTTGACCAGAGGCCGCCGCCTCTGCACATTGCCGGCCTTCCAGAGATGCGCCGCGAGGCTCAGTGATTTTCCCCGAAATCGACCCCGTCGCCTTCTCCATCGGCCCGCTGGCGATTCGCTGGTACGCGCTCGGTTACATCGTCGGCATCGGCATTGCCTGGCTCTATGGACGGCTGCTGGTCGACCAGCGCCCGCTCTGGCTTAACTCGACCCCGCCTTTCACCCCGGCGCAATGGCTCGATTTCCTGTTCTGGGCGGTCGTCGGCATCGTCGTCGGCGGTCGGGCGGGCTATGTGCTCTTTTACAATCCCCTCTACTTTGCCGCCCACCCCGCCGAAATCGTCATGACCTGGCAGGGCGGCATGTCCTTTCATGGCGGGCTGATCGGGCTCTGCCTTGCGGTCTACTTCATCGGCCGCCGCAACAAATCCTCGGTGCTCTCCGCCCTCGACCTGATGGGGGCGATCTCCCCGATCGGGCTCTTCGCCGGACGGGTTGGCAATTTCATCAATGGCGAGCTCTACGGAAGGGAGACGCAATTGCCCTGGGGGATCGTCTTTCCCGCCGGCGGGCCGGAACCGCGCCACCCGACCCAGCTCTACGAAGCGGGGCTCGAGGGCATCCTGTTGTTCCTCGTGCTTCGTTACGCGACCCACATGCGCCTGAGCTTGCGCCGGCCGGGTCTGACCGCTGGCCTATTCGGCATCGGCTATGGGCTTTCCCGCATCCTCGTCGAGACCGTCCGCGAGCCCGACGCCCATATCGGCTATCTCTATGGCGGCTGGCTGACCATGGGGATGATCTATTCTTTCCCGGTGCTGCTGGCCGGGGTCTGGCTGATCGCCGTGTCAGGCCCTCGGAAACAGCGCCGTGAGTGAGGCGCCTGCCAGCCTCGGCGCACTGATCGACGCGCAGATCCGCGCCGCCGGCCCGATGTCGCTCTCGACCTACATGTCGCTCTGCCTCGGCCACCCGACGTTCGGCTATTATCGCACCCGCGATCCCTTCGGCCGGGCAGGCGATTTCGTCACCGCCCCGGAAATTTCGCAAATGTTCGGCGAGATGATCGGCGCATTCGTCGCCAGCGCCTGGCAAGCGCTGGGTCAACCCGACCGCTTCGATCTGGTGGAATTGGGACCCGGGCGCGGAACGCTGATGAGCGACATCCTGCGCGTGGCATCCGGTCCGCCGGGCCTCATCGAGGCAATGCGGCTGCTGCTGGTCGAGACCAGCGAGCCGCTGATCGCCGCGCAGCGCGAAAAACTAGCGCCCGTCGTGCCGGTCTGGTGCGCCTCGGTCGACAACATCAATCCTGAAGGTCCGCCGCTTATCGTCGTCGCCAATGAATTCTACGATGTCCTTCCGATCAAGCAGTTTCAGAAACTGGCTGACGGTTGGCATGAACGCCTTGTCGGGCTTGTTGACGGCAAACGCCGATTTGGGCCTTCGCCGCTCGCCCTCCCGCGCCGCGCGTTGCCCGAGGCGGTGCGCTCGAGCGCCATCGGCACGGTCTGGGAGGCGGGCCTTGCCGCCGAAGCCACGATGTCGACGTTGGCGGGGCGATTGGCGAAGCGCAAAGGCACCGTCTTGATCATCGATTATGGCTATGCCGAAACCAGGACGGGGGAGACGTTCCAGGCCGTCGAGCGTCACGCCTTCGCCGATCCGTTGGCGCGGCCGGGCGAGGCGGACCTGACCGCTCATGTCGATTTCGAGGCGCTCGCCCGGGCGGCACGGCAGGCAGGCGTGGTCCCCCGCCCCCTCCTCACCCAGGCGCAATTCCTCGCCGCCATGGGGATCGTGCCGCGCGCCCGCGCCCTCGGCGCGACCAATCCCGTCGATGCCGAATCGATCACGGCCGACTTGCGGCGTCTGACCGCAGGCGACCACATGGGCGCGCTGTTCAAGGTCCTCTGCATCACGTCCCCCGGTCTCGCCCCATATCCGTTCGGAAAAGGGTGATTCCGCGCGCCGAAACTGCCGCGATCCTGTCCGGCCTGCCGGGCGTGACCCATGCCTTCTTCGGACGGCGGGGCGGGGTTTCGACCGGCCCATTCGCCTCGCTCAACTGTTCCTTCAGTCAGGGCGACGCGCCGAAATCCGTCGCCGACAATCGCGCGACGATTCTGGCAGCGATCGGGGTCGCCTCGCTCGCCATCGCGCGGCAGATGCACAGCAGCGAGGCGATCGCAGTGAGCGCCCCCTTCCCCGAGGACCGACGTCCGCCGGTTGACGGCCTCGTCGCCGCCACGCCCGGTCTCGCCCTTGGAATCCTGACCGCCGACTGCGTTCCGATCCTCCTCGCCGACCCCCGGGCAAAGGTGATCGGGGCGTGCCACGCCGGCTGGCGCGGCGCGGTCGGTGGCATTGTCGGCGCAACGATCGCGGCGATGCTCGACCTGGGCGCCGAGCCCGCCCGCATCCGCGCCGCCATCGGCCCCGCCATCAGCGCGGCCAACTACGAGGTCGGCCCCGACTGGGCGGGGGCCCTGCTCGCCCGCGACCCGGCCAACGCGAGATATCTCTCAACGCCCGCTGGGGGGCGCGAACATTTCGACTTGCCCCGTTTCGTCCTCGACCTGCTCGAAGGCGAAGGCATCGTCGCCCCGGAGCTCGTCGGCGGCTGTACCTATGCCAGTCCCGATCGCTATTTCTCGCATCGGCTCGCCACCCACCGGGGCACGGGATGCGGCCGCCAGCTTGCGGTCATTGCCCTCCTGCCCTGAACGACGTGGTTGAATCGGCGTCTCCGCCTTCGCCGGCAAGCCCCTGTTTCCGCCTCGTTTTGCCGCAAAGGGTCGAAATCCTTTGACCAGGGTGCATCATGCGGTTGAACCGCGCCGGGGGACGGTCTATGGGGAAGCGCAACGGCGGCCGGCTGTCGCCGGCGTAAGGCGGCGCGTAGCGCGGGGACGCGGGTTCAGTCATGAAACTGGTGACGGGAAACGGCAACCGCCCGCTCGCGGAAGCCGTGGCGAAATATCTCAAGACCCGGCTGACCGATTGCGACGTGCGGCGCTTTGCCGACAACGAGATCTTCGTCGAGATCAAGGAAAACGTCCGCGGCGAGGATGTCTTCGTCATCCAATCGACCTCCTACCCCGCCAACGACAATCTGATGGAGCTGCTGATCCTGCTCGACGCGCTGCGCCGCTCGTCGGCGCGCCGGATCACCGCGGTCGTCCCCTATTTCGGCTATGCGCGGCAGGACCGGCGCTCCTCCGGCCGCACCCCGATCTCGGCCAAACTCGTCGCCAATCTCATCACCAAGGCCGGTGCCAACCGTATCCTCACACTCGATCTGCATTCCGGCCAGATCCAGGGTTTCTTCGACATTCCATGCGACAACCTCTATGCCGCTCCGGTCATCGTCCGCGACATCCAGCAGAAGTTCGACCAGGCCAACGTCATGGTCGTCTCGCCGGACGTCGGCGGGGTGGTCCGCGCCCGCAACGTCGCCAGCCGGCTCGGCGTGCCGCTTGCCATCGTCGACAAGCGCCGGCAGCGCGCCGGGGTCTCGGAAGTCATGAACATCATCGGCGAGGTCGCCGGCCAATCCTGCGTCCTCATCGATGACATCGTCGATTCCGGCGGCACGCTCATCAACGCCGCCGACGCTCTGCTTGAGGCAGGGGCGAGCGAAGTCTGCGCCTACATTACCCACGGTGTGCTCTCGAACGGAGCGGCAACGCTGGTCGGCAATTCGCGTCTCAAGCAGCTCGTCATCACCGACTCGATCGCCGAGACCGAGCTGATCCGGCAGTCGCCCAATATCAGGGTTCTCTCCATCGCCCGGCTGATGGGCGAAGCCATCTCCCGCACCGCCCACGAACAATCGGTCTCCACGCTCTTCGACTGAGCCGCCCCGGCCCCTTGCCCCGGTTTCCCCGCCGGACTATACAGCGCCCCTTGAAGCGCCGCGTGCACCCCTGGAGGATGTCGGCGCGCGATCGGGCCATCGGGGCCTGCGTCGCACCCAGGCGGTTTGGAGAGCTTCATGAGCGCTGAGTTGAAGGCTACGGCGCGGGAGCGGGTGGGCAAGGGGGCCGCCCGCAGCCTGCGTCGTCAAGGTCTCGTGCCTGCCGTCGTTTACGGCGACAATCAACCCCCCGTCCCCGTCGTGCTGAAGTATCACGACACCGCCCAGGCCATTCAGGCCGGCGGGTTCCTCAGTCACGTCATCACCCTAGAGGTCGACGGCAAGGCGCTCCGCGTTCTGCCGCGCGACTACCAGCGCGAGCCGGTCCGCGATCTCATTATGCATGTCGACTTCCTCAGGGTCTCGAAGACCTCGCGGATTACCGTCGACGTGCCGGTTCGGTTCGTCAACGAGGGCGAGTCTCAGGGCCTCAAGCGCGGCGGCGTGCTCAATATCGTCCGCCACACCGTCGAGGTGACCGTGCCGGCCGAGGCGATTCCGGAATCCTTTACCTTCGACCTAACCGGGCTCGACATCGGCGATAGCGTCCATATTTCGGCGATCGCCCTGCCCGAGGACGTCCGGCTGACGATCACTGGCCGCGACTTCACTATCGCCACCATCGCCGCCCCGTCCGCCTTCAAGTCCGAAGAGGAAGAAGCCGCCGAGGCCGCCGTCAAGGCCGCCGCTGCAGCCGTCGAGGCGGGCGTGCTGGCCGAAGGTCTAGCAGCCGAAGGGGAAGCCGGAGCCGTTCCGGCTGAGGAAGCCAAAGCCGACAAAAAGGAAGACAAGCCCAAGGCGGACAAGAAGTCCCGCTAGCGCGCCTCAGGAGTGCGCCGATGCATCTGATAGTCGGCCTCGGCAATCCCGGTCCCGACCATGCCGGTCAACGCCACAATATCGGCTTTATGGCGGCAGACGCGATTGCCCGCCACCACCGGCTCCCCGCCTTCCGCGAGAAGTTCAAGGGGTTAGTGACCGACGGGGCCATCGACGGCGAACGGGTGCTGGTCCTCAAGCCGCGGACCTTCATGAACCTCTCGGGGGAAAGCGTTGCGGCGGCGATGCAATTCTACAAGCTCGGCCCCGCCGACCTGACAGTCATCCATGACGAGATCGACCTCGCCCCCGGCAAGCTAAAGGTCAAGACCGGCGGCGGCTCGAGCGGGCACAACGGCATCCGCTCGATCGAGGCCCATCTCGGCATTGCCTTCCGCCGCGTCCGGCTCGGGGTTGGCCATCCCGGCCACAAGGATCTCGTCAGCGGGCACGTCCTCAACAACTTTGCAAAATCCGATCGCCAATGGCTCGAACCGCTGCTCGACGCCATAGCCGCGAACGCCGCCTTCCTCGCCAGGGGCGACGAGGCGAATTTCATGAACCGGGTGGCGCTCGCGACGCGGCCAGCCGCGCCTGCCGCGGATTCGCCCAAGGCGCCCGCGCCGGCCGAAAAACCCACGAGACGCGGGCCGATGGCGGAGATGCTGGCGCGCCTCTTCGGCGGCAAGGGGTAGGTCGATGGACGCGTCAAAGCTCAAGGACGACGACGTCGTCTACTACGCCGCGGTCAGCACCGACGGCTACATCGCCGGCAAGGACGGCGGGGTGAGCTGGCTCGACCCCTATTTCATCCCGGAACTGGGCTTTCATGGCTTCATGGCCCGCATCAAGGGCGCGATCATGGGCCGCCGCACCTGGGACAAGATGCTATCGCTGACCGGCGGTAAGTCGGCCTATGGGGAGACGCCCTGTATCGTGGCGACGCACCGCAAGCTGACCGGCGCCGGACCAGCGATCGCGGCCGAGGGCAGTCCCGAAGACATACTCGCCGTGGCAAAGCTGACGGGTCCCGGTCCCTGGTGGATTGTCGGAGGCGCCGACGTCGCGGGCCAGTTTCTTGAGGCCGGAGTTTTGACCCGCGCTGACCTTTTCGTCATCCCCGAGCTCTTAGGTGCGGGCATTCCCGCTTTCCGCAATCGCTCGATCGCCCGGCTCGATCTCATCGAGACCGAGACCTATCCGAAATCGATCGTGCGGCTGAGCTATCGGCCGCGTTTGGCCGCCTAGACCGAAGGACCGGCGATGGGGTTTAGATGCGGCATTGTCGGGCTGCCGAATGTCGGCAAGTCGACCCTCTTCAACGCGCTGACCCGTACCGCGGCGGCGCAGGCGGCGAACTTTCCCTTCTCGACCATCGAGCCGAACGTCGGCGAAGTGAACGTGCCGGACGAACGGCTCGACAAGCTCGCCGCGATCGCTCAATCAGCAAAGATCGTGCCGACGAGGTTGAGCTTCGTCGATATTGCCGGGCTGGTGCGCGGCGCCTCGACGGGCGAAGGGCTCGGCAACCAGTTCCTCGGCACCATCCGCGAGGTCGATGCCATCGCCCACGTGCTCAGATGCTTCAAGGACCCGGACATCGTCCACGTCGCGGGCAAAGTCGATCCAATCGCCGACGCCGAGACGGTCGAGACCGAACTGATGCTTGCCGATCTCGAAAGCCTCGAAAAGCGGGTCACCCCGCTCGGCAAGCGCATCCGCGGCGGCGACAAAGACGCCAAAGCCGCGCTCGCCCTGGTCGAACGGTCTCTTGAAATGCTGCGCGAAGGAAGACCCGCAAGCGAGATCGCCCGCGCCGGGGAGGAGGAAAAGCCTTTCCGCGAGCTGCAGCTCCTCTCGGCGAAGCCCGTCCTCTATGTCTGCAATGTCGATGAAGCCGCCGCCGCGACCGGTAACGAGATGACCCGTTCGGTCGAGGCTTATGCAAACGAGCGCGGCGCCGGGGTCGTGGTGATTTCCGCCAGAATCGAGGCAGAGCTAAGCCAGCTCGACCCCGAAGAACAGCGCCAATATCTCGCCGCCATCGGGCTTGACGAGCCCGGCCTCAACCGGCTGATCCGGGAAGGCTATCGCCTCCTTGATCTCATCACCTTCTTCACCGCCGGACCGAAGGAGGCTCGTGCGTGGACGGTCGCGGCGGGAACTCACGCGCCGCAGGCGGCCGGGGTCATTCATACCGACTTCGAAAAAGGCTTCATCCGTGCCCAGACGATTGGCTTTGGGGATTTCGTGGCCCTAGGCGGCGAGGTCGAGGCACGCGACGCCGGCAAGGCCCGCGACGAGGGCCGCGACTATGTCGTCAGGGACGGCGACGTGATGCTCTTCAAGTTCAACGTCTGAGGCCGAGTTGGACAACCCCGTCACCAGGGACCGCTGGCATTTCGAGGACCTCGAGCTCGGCCGCGCTTTCACGCTCGGCCCCCAGAGGGTGACAGCCGAGGCGATCAAGACTTATGCCGGCGAATTCGATCCCCTGCCGTTTCATCTCGACGAGGCGGCGGCGAAGGCCTCGATCCTCGGCGGGCTGGCCGCCAGCGGCTTTCATACCGCCGCGCTGTCACTCCGCATGCTGGTCGAAGCGATGCTTAGCCATTGTGCCGCAATGGGCGGACTCGGCTTCGAGAAATTGAGCTGGCGCCGGCCGCTGATGGCGGGGGATTCCCTCGGCGGGGTGGCGACGATTATCGGGTTGCGCCGGTCGGCGTCCAATCCGCACATGGGCATCGTCAACGTGCATCTCGAAATGCGCAATCAGAACGGCCAGGAAGTGATGGCGATGACGCTCTCCAACATCGTCGAAATCCGTCATCCGCACCCACTGGTGCTGGGGCCCGCCCAATGACCCGCTTCTGGGAAGATATCGACACCGGCGTCACCTACCCACTTGGGGAGCATGCCTTCACCGCCGAAGAAATCGTCCGCTTCGGGATTGCCTACGATCCGCAATATTTCCACACCGATCCGGAGGCGGCGAAATTCAGCCATTTCGGCTCGCTCGTCGCCTCGGGCTGGCACACCATCGCCATGGGTCACCGCAAGATGGTCGATGCGCTGCATGCCGAGGCGGAGCGGCTAAAATCGCTCGGCGCCGAGCCGGGTCTTTCCGGCCCCTCGCCCGGCATCAACTGGATGCAATTCAAGCATCCGGTCCGGGCCGGCGACACCTTGTCCTATTCGATGGTCGTCGCTTCCAAGCGTCCGTCCCATTCGCTTCCCGGCTGGGGAATTCTCTTCAACCATATCCAGGCGACCAACCAGAACGGCACCCTGGTATATCGCGGCGAAGTGGTCGGGTTCGTGAAGATGCGGCACACGCCGCTCGGCGCTCGGCTGGTCATGGCCCTGGCGAGGGTACCGGGCCTCGGGAGCCTCGCCCGCCGCAAGCGCTGAGGCGGTCAGTGGCCTTCGAAATCGACGAGTTTGTGCACCTGGACGCCCATGGCGCGGACCTTGTCGGCGCCGCCGAGATCGACGAGATCGATGACGAAGGCCGCATGCGCGACGGCCGCCCCCGTCCGCCGCAACAGATGCACCGCCGCGAGCGCCGTGCCGCCGGTCGCGACGAGATCGTCGACCAGCAGCACCTTGTCGCCGGGGCCGATCGCGTCGGCATGGATTTCGATCGTGTCGGCACCATACTCGAGAGCGTAGTTCTGGCCGATGGTCTCGCCGGGCAGCTTGCCGTGTTTTCGGATCGGCACGAATCCGACCCCGAGCGCGATGGTGATCCCCGCCCCGAAAATGAAGCCGCGTGCCTCGATGCCCGCGACGCGGGTTATGCCGAGCCCTTTGAACGGTGTGGCGAGCCGCTCGATCGAGGCGCGGAATCCGGCCGGATGCTCGATCAACGAAGTGATATCGCGGAAAATAATGCCGGGCTTCGGATAGTCCGGGATCGAGCGGATCAGCGCCTTGAGGTCGATCGTCTCGTTCATCGCCGGCCCTCGATGGCCTACAGGGCCGGCAGCCACATCACGACCGGCCTGCCATTGAGCATGCCAGAGTAACGGTTCTGGCCGTCCGGAGCGAGGCGAAACATGACGGTGTTTTCGTCCGCGCCGAGCAACACGAGTTCCGTGCCGCCCGAATTCGCCGTGAGCCCGTACCGTTCCACAGCCTGAAGTCCAGGATGCCGGCAGCCGCGCGCATTGGCGTCGCCATTGCCGCTCAGCACGAGCATGCAGGCGCAAGTCTCTGAATTATCGCTGATTGCCCAGTCGCCCGGCTGCAGCGCCGAAATCGGCGCGCCGGCATCGCCCGGAGGCGGCACGCGACCCGCCAATGCGAATTGCCCCGGTCCGCAGGCAGGTTCAATTGAAGCGGTGGTGGGGTCGATACCTGCCCCGCCCTGTAGGGTCGCCAACGAGCAGCCCGCCAGGAGGATGGCGGATAATGCGGCGGCGAGAGCCGGGGCGCCAGCCATGCTAGTGCTTGACGCCGCTCCAGACGCGTTTGTAGGTCAGATACATCAAGACCGCGAAGAGACCGAGGAAGATGAGCACCCTGAAGCCGATCGCCTTGCGCTCGACGAGGTGCGGCTCGGCGACCCACATCAGGAACGCCGAAACATCCTTTGCATACTGATCGACCGTCTCAGGCACCACATCGCCGTCGTAATCGACCGCCCCGTCGCTGAGCGGGGGCGGCATGGCGAGCGCGTGGTCGGGGAAATAGTCGTTGTAGGACTGGCCGTCGGCGAGGGTGAACCCCCCGGGCGCCTCGTCGTGATAGCCATTGAGGAGGTTGTAGATATAGTCCGGCCCGCCCTCCTGGTAGGCGGTGATGTAGTTGAGCATCCACCAGGGGAAATCCATCGGCACCGACCGGGCCTTGGCGATCACCGAGAAATCCGGCGGCACAACGCCATTGTTGGCGGCGCGCGCATCCGCCACGCTCGGCCAGGGATTGGGCCAGGCGTCGGAAGCGACAGCCGGCCGGTCGCTCAGGGGGTCCGCGGGATCGACGACAATGTATTCGGCTGCCAAGAGCTTAATCTGCTCCTCGGAATATTCCGGCCCTCCCGGCTGGGAGAGGTTTCGGAAGGCCAAGAGGCTCGCCGAATGGCAGGACGAGCAGACCTGCCGGAATACCTGAAAACCGCGCTGCAGCTGGTTGCGGTCGTAGGTGCCGAAAATGCCGGCGAAGCTCCAGGACTGGAGCGCCGGTTTCGGCCCGGCATGCTCTTGCGCCACGGCGGGCGCGCCCCACAGCAGCGCGGCGGCCAAGGCCAAGACCAGAACCTTTATGCTGATCGTTCCGCGCATCGGCATCAGGCGGCCGCGCCCGATCCGGCGCCCTGTTTGGCGCCATTCCGGTCGAGGACGCTCTGCGAGATCGACGCCGGCAGCGGCAACGGGGTCTCGATCCGCGCCAGGATCGGCAAGATGACGAGAAAGTAGGCGAAATAATACGCGGTCAGCGCCTGGGCGATCGCCACGTAGATGCCTTCCGGCGGCTGCGCCCCGAGATAGCCGAGCCCGATAAAGCCGATCACGAACAGCCAGTAGAACCATTTGAACATCGGCCGGAAGGTGCCCGATCGCACCGGCGACCGGTCGAGCCAGGGCACAAAAAAGAGGACGACGATCGAGCCGAAGAACGCGATCACCCCGCCGAGTTTGGAATCGAGCAGCACCAGATCAGTGAAGGGGATCGTGACGTTGAAATTGATCGCCCGCAGCATCGCGTAAAACGGCAAGAAGTACCATTCGGGCACAATGTGGGGCGGCGTCACCAGCGGGTTGGCCTGGATGTAATTGTCGGCGTGGCCGAAAATGTCGGGCGCGAAGAACACGAACCAGGCATAGACGATGAGGAACACGACGAGCGCGAATGTGTCCTTGATCGTATAGTAGGGATGGAATGCGACGGTGTCCTGGTTGGATTTGACCGTCACCCCGGTCGGGTTGTTGTTGCCCGGCACGTGCAGCGCCCAGATGTGCAGACCGACGACCGCCGCGATCATGAACGGCAGCAGGTAGTGGAGCGAGTAGAAGCGGGTGAGTGTCGCGTTCTGCACGGCGAAGCCGCCGCGAAGCCATTCGAGGATCGCTTCGCCGACGAACGGGATCGCCGAGAAAATCTGGGTGATGACGGTCGCCGCCCAGAAACTCATCTGTCCCCAGGGCAACACATAGCCCATGAAGGCGGTCGCCATCATCAGGACGAAGATGATCACTCCCAGCAGCCACAGCACCTCGCGCGGCGCCTTGTAGGAACCGTAATAAAGCCCGCGGAACATGTGAATGTAGAGGGCAAGGAAGAACATCGAGGCGCCCACCGAATGCGACGCCTGGATGATCCGGCCCCAGTTGACGTCGCGGCGGATGAATTCGACCGAGTTGAACGCGTCGCCGACGGTCGGCGTGTAATTCATCGCGAGAATAATACCGGTGACGATCTGGATGCCGAGGAAAGCCGTCAGGATCGCCCCAAAAGTCCACCAGTAGTTGAGGTTCTTCGGCGTCGGGTAATCGACCAGCGTGTCGTAGGAAAAACGGATGATCGGCAGCCGGCTGTCGAGCCATTTGGTGAAGCCGCTCTTCGGCGTGTAAGTGCTTTTGCCCGACATGCTCTCGCCCGCTAGCCGATCTTGACCGTGGTGTCGGTGAGAAACTCATATGACGGCACGACGAGATTCTTCGGCGCCGGGCCGCTCCTGACACGGCCCGACGTGTCGTAGACCGAACCGTGGCAGGGGCAGAACCAGCCGCCGAAGGGGCCGGACTCCCCGAGCGGCACGCAGCCCAGATGCGTGCAGATGGCGACCATGATCAGCCATTGGGCATGGCCTTGCTTGATTCGCTCCGAGTCGGATTGAGGGTCCTTGAGTTCGTCGAGCGGGGTCCCGACGGCGGCGGCGATTTCGGCCGCAGTGCGATGGCGAATGAAGAGCGGCAGGCCGCGCCAGATGATCGTGACGCTTTGCCCTTCGGCGATCGGGCTCAAATCGAACTCAATCGAGACGAGGGCCCTGACCGCGGCGGAGGGATTCATCTGGTCGATCAGCGGCCAGACCGCCGCCGCAACGCCGACCGCCCCGACCGCCCCGGTTGCAATGTAGATAAAGTCGCGCCGGGTGGGCTCGGTTTCCGCTTCCGTCGTCAAGCTCGCAACCCCCGCGTTGGACCTTGGCGCGCCGCTCGACCGGCGCCCTGCGCCCACCGCTGGCCCGGCGCGAAGCCGGGGTTCTTTTTGCACTCCGGGCGGGGCTTGTCCAGCCCGCGACCCCGCCGCTCACAGCATCTGCGACACTAAAGCGTCCCTGGCGCGAAAGTTGCCCCGCGCCGAGGCCGGGTGCCATCCCGGCGCCTGCCATGCTAGGGAGGCCGCGCCGGCGAGCTAGGCACGGAGCAAGGATGAGTCTGCCCGACGACATCGAGGCGAGTAAGGCGCTGGCCGCGGGCTGGTTCCATGAGCTGCGCGACAAGATTTGCGCGGCGTTTGAAGGTCTCGAGGACGCACTCGACGGACCACCGAGCGACCGGCCCGCCGGCCGCTTCAAGCGGCAGGGCTGGACGCGCCAGAATCCTTCGGGCGGCGATGGCGGGGGTGGGGAAACCTCGATGCTCGCCGGGCGCCTTTTCGAGAAGGCCGGCGTGCATATTTCGACCGTGCACGGCGAGTTCGCGCCCGAATTCGCCGCAGAGATGCCCGGCACCGAAACTTCTCCACACTTCTGGGCGGCGGGCGTTTCAGTCATCGCCCATCCGCTCAATCCGCACGTGCCGACGGTTCATTTGAACACCCGGATGGTCGTGACCTCGCAATGCTGGTTCGGCGGGGGCGCTGATCTCACCCCGATGCTCGACCGGCGCCGGACCCAATCCGACCCCGACACGCTCGCTTTCCATGCAGCCATGCGCGCCGCCTGCGCGCCGCATCGCCAGATCGATTACGCGCGCTACCGCGCCTGGTGCGACGAATATTTCTATCTCCCCCATCGCAACGAACCTCGCGGGGTCGGCGGCCTGTTCTATGACCGGCTCAATTCCGGCGGCTGGAACGCTGACTTCGCCTTCACCAAGGACGTCGGCCGGCAATTTCTCGCCGCCTATCCCAAAATCGTGCGGCGCAATTGGAGCAGCCCCTGGAGCGACGCGGACCGGCAGGAGCAGCTCGAGCGCCGCGGCCGCTATGCCGAATTTAACCTGCTTTACGACCGCGGCACGGCCTTCGGGCTCTACACCGGCGGCAATGTGGCCTCGATCCTCTCCTCACTGCCTCCGCTGGTCAGCTGGCCCTGAGCCGCGCCATCAAACCAACGTCTTATTTCGGTGACAGGATGCGGCGGGTGCAGAGACAACCCGGCGAAAACCGATGAAGCACTACCATTGCGGCACGCTGGTGCCCGGTTGCGCCTGGCATACGAGGGACGAGCTCGAAGCCGAAATTGTCGCCCGCGCGCTCAACCATATGCACTCGGCTCACGGCGAAACTTCGGTCGACCGCAGCACGGTTCAGGGGATCAAGGAAATGATCACCTCGGACGCCACCCGGCCACCCCGATCTTTGCCAGAAGTTGTTTCCGTCCGAGAGTAAAGCCGCTCTCGACCCAGGCGTCCTCGAGTCTCTTGAGGCGGCGCCCGACCTCCGGGCCGGGCACCATGCCTCGCGCCACGAGGTCCTTGCCCTTCAGCGGAAATTTTGGTCGCGCATAGGCGCCGGTCAGAGCGACCAACCGTTGATAGGCAGCCTCGGCCGCGGGCTCGTGCGCGCCCCGAGCCCGCGCGATCGCCAGGCGCAACCGGTCGGCGATGCCGTCCGGCTCGCCGCGATAAAGAAGCCGCATCAGCGCCTCGTCGTTCGTCCCCGGCGGCGGCAGCTCGCTTGCGGCCCAGGTGTCGAGCCGCTTGCTCTCGGCTTTGGCGAGCTTGAGGCGTTTGGCGAGCGAGGCGACGCGCTCGGCCCGTGGCGGGACAATCGCCATCAGCCGCAGCAGCGGGTCGGGCGGCCAGCCGAGCTCATGGCCGGTCGCGCTCAGGGAATGGATCGAGTCGATCCCCCATTTCTCCGATTCGGGCAGCACCTCGCCCAAGACCGCCGCCGTCCTCATCCAGAGGAGAGCGCGGGACGGATCCTCAGCGCCGAGGAGTTTCTTGAGTTCGCCCCAGACCCGCTCCGCTGAAAGTTGCGCCAAACCCGCCTTCAGCCGCGCGCAGGCCTTGAGCCCCTCGGCGTCGGGCCGCCCGTCGCCATAGACGGCGAAAAAGCGGAAAAAGCGGAGGATGCGCAGGTAGTCCTCCTTGATCCGGTCGTCGGGGTGGCCGATGAACCGGACGCGCCGGGCAAGGCAATCCTCGACCCCTCCCAAAGGATCGAAGAGCTTGCCGTTGGCGAAGGCATAGACTGCGTTCATGGTGAAGTCGCGCCGGGCCGCGTCATCCGCCCAGTCGGTGCCGAACCGGACGACGGCGCGCCGTCCGTCGGTCTCGATGTCGCGCCGCAGCGTCGTCACCTCGATCGGGTTGCCCTGATGGACAAGGGTGATCGTGCCGTGCGCGATGCCGGTCGGATGCGCGGTGAGTCCGGCGGCTTCCGCCCGCGCCATTACTTCTTTCGGCTTGAACTCGGTCGCCATGTCGATATCGGCGCGCCCGATCCCGAGCAGCGTGTCGCGGACAATGCCGCCGACGGCGCGGGTGCGCCCGGCTTTGCCGTCGAGCGCCTTGAAGACGGCGCGCGTCGCCGGCGCCTTCAGCCATGCCGCCCCGGCGAGCGTCTCAGGCGCCTGCATCGCCAGACCCCTCGTCCTTCAGTGCCAGGTCGCGGAAAAGCCGCGTCAGCGACGCGGTGATCCCCCAGATCGAGTGCCCGTCATGGTCGATTCGCCAGGTCGCCCGCGAGATTTTTCCGCGAACGAATGTCAGCCGCGACCAGGCCCCATCGGTGTGAAGGTGCGCAAGCGGGACTTCGAAGATCCCCGCGACCTCGTCGGGATTGGCCCGGAACGGGGCGGTTGGATGCACCTCGGCGACGACCGCGGTGATCCGGTAGTTCGAGCCGGTGAAATAGTTGGGCAGATAGCCGACAACGCGGGCATCCGAGGCCCGCAGCGCCACTTCCTCCGCCGCTTCCCGCATCGCCGCCCCCGCCGCGTCGCGGTCGCTCCCGTCGATCTTGCCGCCCGGAAACGCAACCTGCCCCGAATGGTCCCGGAGGTCGCTCGCTCGCTCCGTATAGAGTACTCGGTAACCCTCGGCGCGTTTGACCAGTGCCAGCAGCACCGCGGCATGGATCGCCGGCCTTTCGGCATTGAAAATCGGCTTGCCGGCGAATTCGCGATAGGCCGCCTTGCCGGGCTCTTGCGGGATGGTGAGGAGCCTCGCGGCGATCCGCTCGATCAGCGCGTCCTGGGTCATCGGTGCGAACGCCGCCCTCTCAGTTGGTCCGGGCGCCGACCGATCCCTTGAGGCGCGCGATCAGCGCCGCATCGCAATGGACCAAAATCCGGGCCGGATCAACCGGCCCCGGAAAGCCGACCGCGCCCCCTACCGTCGGCTTGAAGCCGAGCGGACCATAGTAGGGCTCATCCCCGACCAGCAGCACGAACTGGCTCGTCGGGTCGGCGTCGGCAGCCTCGGTTGCGTGCCCGACGAGGAGCCGGCCGGCCCCCTTGTTGCGATGGGCGGGATCGGTCGCCAGCGGGCCGAGGAGATAGCCCAGCGCCCCTCCAACCGCGATCGGGGTCATCATCACCGAGGCGACGGGCTTGCCTTGAAAGTCAGCAAGAAAGCTCAGCGCTGGGTCGGGATCGATCCGCTCGCGCACCCGGAACGCGGCGCGCGCATAGCGGCCCGGGCCGAAAGAGAGCCGATGCAAAGCCTCGATCCAGTCGCGATCGGCGCCGTTGGCGCGCCGCACGGTGAGCTGAGCGATGAAATCGGGAGCCGGCGGCGGTGGCGGCGCGGCGACTTTGAGTTTTGCCATCGGGGGCGCCCCATAGCACCGCGTGTGCGGGACGTCGAGCAAATTGCCGGGCAATCCCCCCGGCTCGCCCCTACCAGACCGGATCGGCCGGCGCGCCGTGGAAAACTTCCTCGATCCGCCACCTCGTCCCGGACGTCGTGTCGGCCGGCGGTGCATCAACGTCGAACCATTCGGTCGCCGCGATTTCGTAGGTGGGGACGAACTTGCGCGCCGCCTCGACCTGCTGGCAGAGATAGAGCGCCACATGATCGCGTCGCGGCACCCCGGCGGCGAACAGGAAAACCGAGGTCCGCATCCGCCAGCTTGTCATTACGACCGGGGACGGGATCATGTCAGTGCCCAATACTGCTCGCCGAGGCGCGAAAAATCCGACCGGATTGGGGCGGCGGCCATTTTGTCGCCGCAGGTTCGCCTCCATAAGCTGACCGATGAGACCGCGACGGGGAAAAGACGTGATCGAACTCGCTCACATTTCGGACGTGCATCTGGCGCCCCTGCCCCCGTTCTCGCCGCTTGCGCTCGCCAACAAGCGGATCACCGGATATCTGCATTGGGTTACCACGCGCAAGAACAGACTGCTCGCCGACACCGTTGCTGAACTGGTCGCCCACCTGAAGCGCGCCAACCCCGACCTCATCGCGGTGACCGGCGATCTCGTCAATCTTGGCCTGCCCGCCGAGATCGCGCGCGCCGCCCAATGGCTCACGAGCCTCGGCGAGCCCGACAAGGTGGCGGTCGTCCCCGGCAATCACGATGCCTACGTGCCCGGCGCGCTCAACCGTTGCCTCGCGGCGTGGGGCGATTACGCGAGGGGAGAGCGGCTCGGCGAGGCGCCCTTCCCTTTTATTCGGCGCAAGGGCGAGGTGGCGCTTGTCGGCTGTTCGAGCGCGGTCGCGACGGCGCCGTTCTTTGCGACCGGCCGCTTCGATGAGGGCCAGGCCGACCGGCTGGAAATCGCGCTAAAAACCCTGCGTCAGGAGGGACGGTTCCGGGTCGTGATGATCCATCACCCGCCACAGCCGGAAGCGGCCTCGTTCCGGCTCGGACTGAAAGGCGCCGAGTTCTTCCGGCTTGCCATCGAACGCGCCGGGGCCGAACTGATCCTGCACGGGCACCTGCACGCCTCGACCGTCAGTGCCCTGCCGGGCCCCCTTGGCGACGTGCCGGTGATTGGGGTCGCGGCGGCCACCGCCCCGCCCGCGACCGGGGAATCGCCCGCCCGCTACAATCTCTTTTCAATCGAAAAGCTTCCCGCCGGCTTTTCCTGCGTCATGCGCGAATATGGCTATCAGCGGATCGGCGAGGAGATCGTCATGCGGCTCGAACTGCGCCTGCATTGACCCGGCGTTTCCCGGCGCTTGGCGGTATGTGATACCATGACACGATGACTGATCAGGCTCCGCTGTCCCTGCACCAGCGTTCGGTGCTCGACGCGCTCGAACGCGCCCCCGCCCCGCAAAGCGCTTATGCGCTTTTGGAGGCGGTTGCCGATTCGGGCATCCGCGCCCCGGTCCAAGTCTATCGGGCGCTCGACAAGCTGGTCGCGGCAGGCCTTGTCCACAAGGTCGAGAGCCTCAATGCTTTCATCGCCTGCGCCGACCACGAAAAGGGCCACTGGGCCGCCTTCACCATCTGCGACAATTGCGGAATAGTGGGGGAAGTGCCGGTGAACGATCCCAAGCGCCTGACCTCCGGCCTCGATTTCGGGAAATTCGACGTCCAGTCGGCGCAGCTCGAGTTGCGCGGCCTTTGCGGCAAGTGCCGCAACCTCAAGCACCCCTAGCGCTGCATCCGGCCGAGGCCGAGCGATATCGCCGCCGCCATGATGAAGATCGCTGCGCTCAGCATGACGATCGAGGGACCAGTCGGCGTGTTGGCGTAGTAGCTGAGCGCCAGCCCGCCGGCGACCGTCGCAATCCCGAACCCGGCCGCCCCGAGCGCCATTGATTCGGGGCGCTTCGCCGCCATTCGCGCCGTCGAGGCGGGAATGATCAGCATGGCGGTGATCAAGAGCACGCCAACGATCTTGATCGACAGCGCAATGGTGCCCGCGAGCAGCAGCACGAAGACGAGCCGCGCCGTCCGCGTCCTCAGGCCCTCCGCCGCCGCAAGCTCGACGCTGACCGTGTCGGCCAGCAGCGGCCGCCAGATCAAGGCGAGCGCAATCCAGACAACCACCACCCCGCCGGCGAGCAACGCCAGATCCTCGGCCGAGAGCGCCAGAATGTCCCCGAACAGGAACGCCATCAGGTCGATCCGGACATTGCCGACGAGTGCGATGATGACGAGCCCCGTCGCCAGCGCCGCGTGGGAAAGAATCCCGAGCAACGCGTCCGGGGGCAGCGATACGCGGTCGCGCGCCGCATTGAGCAACAGCGCCACCGCCGCAGCGACGGCGAAAATCCCGATGAAAAGGTCGATCGAAAAGCCGAGCGAGATTGTCACTCCCAAGAGCGCCGAATGGCTCATCGTGTCGCCGAAATAGCTGAGCCGGCGCCAGACGACAAAGGCGCCGAGCGGGCCGGTGATGAGCGCCAGGAGCACTCCGCCGATCGCCGCCCGCACCAGAAAATCGTCGAGGAGCGCCATCAATGCCCCTCCCCATCATGATGGCCATGGTGGTGGGCGAGGTCGTGCTTGAAGACCGCGATGGCGCCAACCGCCCCGGGGCCGAAGAGCCGCGCATATTCTTCATTCTCGGCGACCTGCTGCGGGGCGCCCGAGCAGCAGACATGCCCCTGGATGCAATAGACCCGGTCGGTGCGCGCCATCACCACATGTAGGTCATGGGAAATCAGCAGCACCCCGCAGTTATGTTTTTCGACCGCATGGTCGATAAGATCGTAGAGCGCCAGCTCGCCGGAGAAATCGACGCCCTGCACCGGCTCGTCGAGGACGAGAAGATCGGGCCGCCGCGCCAGCGCCCGGGCGAGCATCACCCGCTGGAACTCGCCGCCCGAGAGCGCATGCAAAGGCGAGTCGGCGAGCCCCGTCGCCCCCGCTTCCTCGAGCGAAACCGCGATATCGGGTTCCTTCGCCCCACCGGTCAGATGCATGAAGCGGGCAACCGACATCGGCAGCGTCCAGTCGGCGGCCATCTTTTGCGGCACGTAGGAGATCTTGATGCCGGGGGCACGCTCGACGCCCCCCTCGTCGGGCGCGATCAGCCCGAGCATCGCCTTGGCGATGGTCGATTTGCCGCCCCCGTTGGGGCCGATCAGGGTGACGAGTTCGCCCCGGCTGACGCCGAGATCGACACCCCGCACCGCCCAGCGGCCGCCGCGCCGCACGCCGAGTTTGCGCGCTGAAACAAGAGGAGAATCCATCCGCGCCTTCATTACGCGGGCGCCGTTTTGCCCGCAAGCGAATTGTTATGTTGTAACATCGCCACCGTAACGTTATAAAGTTACACTACGGTTCACGCCATCGCACCGGAACCTCTCCATGCGCCACCTCGCCCTGCCCGCCGTCTTGGCCCTGACCCTCGCCGCTCCCGCCGCCACACTCGCCGCGCCAAACGTCGTCGCCACATTCCTGCCCGTCCACGCCATCGTCTTCGCGATCATGGCGGGTGTCGGCACACCGGCGTTACTGATCGACACTCCCGTCTCCCCTCACACCTATGCGCTCACCCCTTCGAAGCGCCAGCTGCTGCAGGACGCCGACCTCGTCATCGGCATCGGCCCGGACATGGAGGCCGGCATCTGGGAGGTGATCGAGGCGATGCAAGGCCGGCACCTCGAGCTGAGCGAGACCGTGGCGGACCGGCTGATCGGCTCCGCCGAAGACGACGATGAACACGAAGCTGAGCCCCAGCGTGAAGACGAGGCCGGCCATCGCCTTCATCTCCTTCACGATCCGCATATCTGGCTCGACACCGGCATTGCCGCCGAACTCGCCGATGCGGTCGCCGCCCGGCTTTCAGAGCTCGATCCGGCAAACGTCGGGACCTATCGCGCCAACGCCGCCAAATTTGCAGTGACGCTTCAAATCGTGAACGCCGAAATCGCCACCGGATTGGTCGGCCAACCCGATCGCATCGCGGTCAATTATCACGACGCCTTCGGCTACTTCGCCCGGCAGTGGCACATCCGCGTCGATTTCGTGGTCCCCGAACCCGACATGGCCCCGTCCGTCGGCAAGGTCGCCGAACTGCGTCAACACGCCCGGGCGGGCGAGATTGCCTGCCTGATGACCGAGCCGCAGTTTCAGCCCGACCTGCTCGTCGAGCTCGCCGATGACTACGGCCTTCGGATTCTCGAGATCGACCCCGAGGGCGCCCTGATTGCCCCAGGCCCCGACGCGTATCTGACGCTGATGCGGCGAATCGGGGCGACTTTCGCCGCCTGCCTTGATCCCCGAGGGAACCCGCCCCTTGCCGCTGCTGTGCGTTTCAACTAGGCCATTGGCCAAATCGCCAAAGGCCCGGTTCTCCGCGTGAGCGACGAGACTTTCAGCATCGAGACGCCAATATTCGACCCCGCCACCGCCGAGGCGCGCTTTACCTACCGGCTCGGCGCTCTGACCTTCACCGAAGAGCTGAAATTCCCGCCTTTGCCGAAAGGCGCCCCCATCGATCATCCGGTCTTCAAACGACTTCTGGCCCTGACGGCAGCGGTGCTCGGGGTTTCCTATTTCAAGCTCAAGGCGCCGCTCGAAATCGAGGCGCCGGAGCTGGCGTTCACCGAAACCGAGCGGGCGCTCATCCTCGACATATACGAGAACGGCATGGGCGAATTCTACGCCCGCAACGCGCTCAACCGCTTCGGCAAGCTCTCGCTCGCCACCGGCCTCGCCAAAGCCCCCCTGCCCCCGATCCGGCTCAAGGATCGGGCGCTATCGCTCGTCGGCGGCGGCAAGGATTCGCTGGTCTCGATCTCGCTTCTCGACGCCGCCGGCATCGAGTTCGCCCCGTTCGCGGTCAATCCGAAGGGGCCGATCTTCGAATCCGTCACGCGGCTCAACCGCATTCCGGTCTTCGTCCGCCGGCTGCTCGATCCGGAAATGATTCGCCTGAGCCGCGAGTCCGGTTATTACAATGGCCACGTCCCGGCGACCGCCATCAATTCGCTGATCGCAGCACTCGCGGCGGTCCTCTTTGGCTACAACCGGATCGTGCTTTCCAACGAGCGCTCGGCGAGCGAGGGCAACCTCGAATTCGACGGGCGGCCGGTCAATCACCAATACTCGAAGTCCTGGGGCTTCGAGAAAATGCTCTCCGTCGTTATCAAGGACATGACCGGCGGCGGACTCGATTATTTTTCGCTCTTGCGCCCCTATTCGGAGGCGCGCATCGCCGAACTCTTCGCCCGCACCTCGCGCTTCGACGACGTGTTTTCGAGCTGCAACCGCAATTTCACCATCGAGCGCAACAAGGGTCCACTCTGGTGCGGGGAATGTCCGAAATGCCATTTCGTATTTCTCATCCTCGCCCCCTGGATGGACAAGGACCGGCTGACCGCGATTTTCCGCCAGAACCTTCTCGACCGGCCGGCGCATCTCGCTTCCTTCCGCGACCTCACGGGCCTGACCGGCCACAAGCCCTGGGAATGCGTCGGCGAAATCCTCGAGGCCGCCGCAAGCGTTTATCGCGTGAGCCAGAACGGCGAATGGGCGTCAGATGCGATTCCGAAGACGCTCCGGCCCGAGCTTGAGGCGTTCTACGGCGCCCGCCGGCTGCAATCGGCATGGGTGGAACTGATGCGCGACGGCGGCGAGCATCTGATCCCGCCCGACCTCTTCCGGGCCGTGAACGCTCATGCGGCCTGACGCACGGGTCTTGCTTTACGGGGCGGGCCGCGAGGCGAAATCGACCCGCCGCTACCTCGCCGAAACCCGGCCGGAAGTCGCAGTCGATGTCTGCGTCGACTTGGGCGACGCCGACATTCCCGATACAACGCAGATCCCCGCCGCGAGCCTTCCCGCCGCCTTCCGCGCCGGCAGGTATGCCGTCGTCATTCGTTCGGCGGGCGTCTCGATCTACAAGCCAGAGCTCGAAGCCGCGAAAGCCGCCGGGGTTCATATCGGCACTAATGTCAACATGTGGGCCGGCCATCGCCGCGGCGCCGCCAAAGTTATCGCTATCACCGGCACCAAGGGCAAGTCGACGACCGCGAAGCTCACCCATGAAATGCTCACCGCTTCCGGCCTCGATGCCGGGCTGGGCGGCAATATCGGGGTGCCCCCGCTCGACCTCGCCCCGCATGCCATTGTCGTGCTGGAACTTTCGTCCTACCAGATCGCCGATATCGCGCTTTCGCCCGATCTCATCGGCATCACCACGCTCTATCCCGAGCATCTCGACTGGCACCGTAGCCAAGAGCGCTATTTCGCCGACAAGCTGCACATCCTCGACATGGCCGGCGACTGGAGCGTCGCGCTTGGTCCGCAGGCCGCGACCCATCCCGCTTTCGCCGCCAAGCGCGTCGCGGCAAAGCGCCTGCTGCCGTCCCTGCCGCCGGACTTTGAGGAAGATATCACCGACGCCGTCCGCGCTTCGCGGCTCAGGGGCACGCATAATCTCGACAACGCAATTCTTGCCGCGCGACTGGCGCTCGCCACCGGGGCGAACGAGGCGGGAATTCTCGCTGCGATCAAAATCTTCCAGCCGCTGCCGCATCGTCTGCAGGAGTTTGAGCTTGCTGGAATAAGGTTTGTCGACGATTCCATCGCCACGACACCCGAAGCCACCAAAGCCGCGCTCGCCGCCTATCCGCTCGGACGCCTGGCTCTGATCGCCGGCGGGCACGATCGAGGACAGGACTATGCCGACCTCGCCAGCCGTCTTGACCGCTCCAACGTCTCTCTCGTGGCGGCCCTGCCCGCGACGGGACCGCGCCTTGTTGCCGCCATCCGCGCGCTCGACTTGCCGATCGACCTCGTGGAGGCGGAGACGCTGGAATCCGCCATGCGCCAGCTTTCCGACCGCCGCGCCCGCTTTGACACGCTGCTCCTCTCGCCCGGCGCGCCGAGTTTCGGACAGTTCCGCGATTTCGAGGAACGCGGAGATAAGTTCGCCGAATATGCACGCCACTATTTCCGCTGAGGGAGGCTCCGATGGCGTATGTCTGGTTGTTCGCTTCCATCGTGACCGAGGTGATCGCAACAACCGCGCTGAAATCGGTCAATAATTTCACCGCGCCGATCCCGACGGCCATCGTCGTCTTCGGCTACGCCGCGACCTTCTACCTCTTCTACCGGGCAATTGAGACGATCCAGGTTGGCGTCGCCTATGCGATCTGGTCAGGGCTCGGCATGGTGTTGATAGCGCTCCTTGCTTGGATGATCCACAGGCAGGCTCTGGATACACCGGCCTTCATTGGCATCGGGCTCATTCTTTCGGGCGTCGTCGTGCTGCAGATCTTCTCAAAGACCGCCGGGCATTAAGGCGCCTGTTCGAGTTCGATCAGCACCCCGTCGAAATCCATCGGATGGACGAAGACGACCGGCAGTCCATGTGCGCCGGTCTTGGGCTTGCCATCCCCGAGCACCCGCGCACCGGCTTCCCTCAACGCCTTCACCGCTGCCTGCAGATCGCTGACTTCGAAGCACAAATGATGCACCCCGCCTGCCGGCTTGCGCTCCAGGAACTTGGCGATCGGCGAATTGTCTCCGAGCGGCTGCATCAATTCGATCCGTGTATTGTCGAGATCGACAATGACGACGGTGACCCCATGCTCGGGGAGCACCTGCCGTGTTCCAACCTGAGCGCCAAGCGTGTCGCGATAGCGCACCGAGGCCGCCGCGAGATCGGGCACCGCGATCGCCACATGATTGAGCTTGCCGATCACCGGTTCCTCCGCCGCCCTTCGAGCGTGTCCATCACGGCATTGGCCGCCGCGATGACATTGGTCCCCGGCCCGAAGATCTCCGCTACCCCCGCTTCGCGCAAAAAGCCGTAGTCCTTCTCCGGGATGACCCCGCCGCAAAAGACCGCCAGATCGGCGCCGCGCGCCTTCAGCGCCGCCGTCAGTTCCGGCACCAGAGTCCGGTGCCCCGCTGCGAGAGTCGAAACCCCAATCGCCTCGACGCCGGCGGCGGCCGCCCGGACGGCCACCTCGGCGGGCGTCTCGAACAATTCCCCCGCCACCACGGTAAAGCCGAGATCGGCAAACGCGGTGGCGATCAGATGCGCGCCCCGGTCGTGGCCGTCCTGGCCCATCTTGGCGATATAGATCGAGGGCGGCTTGCCGTTCGCCGCGACATAGGCGCCAATCCGGGCACTGGCCGCTTCATACTCGGCGTCTCCGGCATACTCGGCCGCGTAAACGCCGCGCACTACCTGCGGGTGCCCCTGATAGCGGCCGAACACCTCTTCAAGCGCTTGCGAAATCTCGCCAAGCGTCGCCCGCGCCCTGGCGGCGACGATTGCCGCCCCGAGCATGTTGCCCTTGTCTTGCGCCGCCGCCTCGCGCAGCCCGTCAAGTGCCGCCTCGCATGCCACCGCGTCGCGCCGGCGTTTGACTTCATTGAGCCGCTTGACCTGCTCGGCCCTGACCGCCGACGTATCGATCTCGCGGAAACTTGTTTCGGGCTCCTCCTCGAGCCGATACCGGTTGACCCCGACGATCACCTCTTCGCCCTTGTCGATACGCGCCTGCCTTATCGCCGCGGCGCGCTCGATCGCGAGCTTCGGCGTCCCCGCCGCAACCGCGCTGACCATCCCGCCGACCGCCTCGACCGCCTCGATCAATGCGCCTGCCTCGCCGACCAGCCCCGCAGTCAGCGCCTCGACATAATAGGAGCCACCGAGCGGATCGACAACGTCGGCCACCCGCGTCTCGTGGGCGAGGATGAGCTGCGTGTTCCGCGCGATCCGCGCCGCCGCCTCGCCCGGCAGTGCGATCGCCTCGTCGAACGAATTGGTGTGCAGCGACTGGGTGCCGCCGAGAACCGCGGCGAGCGCCTCATAGGCGGTGCGGACCAGATTGTTCATTGGGTCCTGCTCGGTCAGCGACACGCCCGAGGTCTGGCAATGGGTCCGCAGCATCAGCGAGCGCGGATCCTCGGCGCCGAGATCGGCCATGATGCCGCTCCACAGCACCCGCGCCGCCCGCAGCTTGGCGACCTCGAGAAAGAGATTCATCCCGATGCCGAAGAAGAACGACATACGTGGCGCAAAATCGTCGATATCGAGACCCTGGGCGAGCGCCGCCCGCACATACTCGATCCCGTCGGCGAGCGTATAGCCCAACTCCTGCACAGCGGTCGCTCCCGCCTCGTGCATATGATAGCCGGAGACCGAAATTGAATTGAATTTCGGCATATGCCGGGCGGTGTAGGCGATGACCTCGCCGACAATCCGCATCGAGGGCTCGGGCGGATAGATGTAGGTATTGCGGACCATGAACTCTTTCAATATGTCGTTCTGGATGGTCCCCGACAACGCCTCCTGCGCAACCCCCCGCTCTTCGGCGGCGGCGATGAACATCGCCATCACCGGGATGACCGCCCCGTTCATCGTCATCGAGACGCTCATCTCGTCGAGCGGAATGCCGTCGAACAGCGCCTTCATGTCCTCGATCGTGTCGATGGCGACGCCTGCCTTGCCGACGTCGCCTTTGACGCGCGGATGGTCGCTGTCATAGCCGCGATGGGTCGCCAGATCGAAGGCAACCGAAAGCCCCCTCTGCCCGCCGGCCAGGGCCTGACGATAAAAGGCATTCGATTCTCGCGCCGTCGAGAAGCCGGCATATTGGCGGATGGTCCAGGCGCGGTTGGCATACATGGTCGCCCGAATGCCGCGGGCGAACGGCGCTTGGCCCGGCATCGCGCCGGCCGCCTCCGCCGTCACGTCCGCTGCGAAATAGGCCGGCCTGACCTTTAGCCCGCCATAGCCTTCGCCCAGCGCCTCGACCGGCTTGCTGCCAAGTTCGCCCGCGGCGAGCTTGGCCCAGGCCGCGTAGGTGGCGGGTTTGACCCGGCTCATGCCGTCTCGAACTCCATGATCACCTCGTCGACCGCCAGCACCGCCCCGACCGCGACGAGGATTTTCGTGACTTTCGCACGCCGGTCGGCGCGAAGCACGTTTTCCATCTTCATCGCCTCGACGAGGGCGAGCGGCTGGCCCTCCTCGACCACTTCGCCCGCCCCGACCTCGATCCGCACCACCTGCCCCGGCATCGGACAGAGAAGATATTTCGTCAGGTCCGGCGGCGCCTTGACCGGCATATGCACCATCAGGTCAGCAACCCGCGGCATGAGTACCCAGGCGATCAAATCCGCGCCGCGATGGCGAAGGCGGAAGCCGGAACTGCGCCGGTCGAGCCGGACGACAAGATTGTGCCCGCCGATCCGCGCCTCGGCCAATTTTTCGCCGGGCTGCCAAGTCGTCTCGACTTCGATTGCCACGCCATCCGGTGTCTTCAGCGAAAAGAAATCCGCCGCCGCATGCGCCGAAAAATCCCAGCGCCGGTTGTCGATCATCACCGCTCGCACGCCCTCGATCGGCCCCGGACGCGCAGGCCCGCCGGCAAAGCCCCGCGCCTCGATCCTGAGCGCCGCAGCGCAGGCGAGCGCCGCAAGCCGGCTCAACGTCGCCTCGTCCGGCGCCACCCCCTTAAAGCCCCCCGGAAATTCCTCCTCGACATAGAGCGTCGAGAGCCGCCCAGCGCCGAACCGCCTCTGGCCCATCACCGCCGAGAGGAACGGCACATTATTGCCGATGCCCTCGACCTCGAACCTGTCGAGCGCCGCCTGCATCGCGGCGATCGCCGCCGCGCGGGTTTTGCCCCAGGTCGAGAGCTTGGCGATCAGCGGATCGTAGAGCCGCGAAATCTCCCCGCCCTCCTCGACCCCCGTATCGACCCTGACCGTGCCTTGTGGGCCCGCGACTTCCGCCGGCGGGCGAAACCGGATGAGCCGCCCGGTCGAGGGCAGGAAGCCCCGATAGGGATCCTCCGCATAAAGCCGGCATTCGATGGCCGAGCCTTTGACCTTCACCTCGTCCTGGCTGAAGGGCAGCCTTTCTCCCGCGGCGACGCGCAGCATCAGTTCGACGAGATCAAGACCAGTGACGAGTTCGGTCACCGGATGCTCGACCTGCAGCCGCGTATTCATTTCGAGAAAATAGAAGTTCTTCTCCGGGTCGACGATGAACTCAACCGTCCCGGCGCTAGTGTATCCCACCCGCTCGGCGAGTTTTTTCGCCTGCGCCCCCATCGCCGCCCGCGTCGCTTCGTCGAGGAAGGGCGACGGGGCCTCCTCGATCACCTTCTGGTGCCTCCGCTGAATCGAGCATTCGCGCTCGAAAAGATGCACCACGTTGCCGTGCCCGTCGGCGATGATCTGGATTTCGATATGGCGCGGGTTCTCGATGAACTTCTCGATCAGCAACCTGTCGTCGCCGAATGAAGCCAGCGCCTCCGAACGCGCCCGCTCGAGACCTTCGCGCAGTTCGGGGTCGGAGCGGGCGATCCGCATGCCCTTGCCACCGCCGCCCGCCGAGGCCTTGATCATCACCGGATAGCCGATTTTCCTCGCGATCCGCACCGCCTCCTTGGCATCGGCGATCGGCGCGTCGTGACCCGGCACTGTCGAGACGCCGGCCTCGGCCGCAAGCTTCTTGGAAGCGAGTTTGTCCCCCATCGCCTCGATGGCTTCGGGCGGCGGGCCGATGAAGATGAGCTTCGCTTTGGCGCAGGCCCGCGCAAATCCGGCATTCTCGCTGAGGAACCCGTAGCCGGGATGGATCGCTTCGGCCGCCGAGGACTTCGCCGCCGCGATGATCCGCGCGCCGTCGAGATAGGTCTTGGCGGCAGTCGCGCCCTCAAGCCGCACCGCCTGATCGGCCAACGCCACATGGGGCGAATCCCGGTCGGCGTCCGAATAGACCGCGACCGTGCCGACGCCCATGCGCTTCGCCGTTTTGATCACCCGGCAGGCAATCTCCCCGCGATTGGCGATGAGGATGCGGGAGAACATGTCAGCTCGCGCCGAGATCGAGAAGCGCAGCATAGATTTCAGCCGTTTCCCGATCGAAGCAGCAGAAAATCACCCGCTCGATTGTTTGGTTGTCCGCCAACCAATCCGAGACCGACGTGATGGCGACCTTCGCTGCCTCACGCTTCGGATAGCCGAAAACGCCCGTTGAGATCGCCGGAAAAGCGACGGTCTTGCAGCCGAATTCCTGAGCCAGTTCCAGCGCCCGATGGTAGCAGGCGGCGAGCATGTCCGCTTCACCCGCGCCGCCGCCCTCCCAAACAGGTCCGACCGCATGGATCACATGTCGTGCCGGCAACTGGTATCCGCCGGTGATTTTGGCATCTCCGGTCTGGCAACCGCCAAGGCGAGCACACTCCGCTGCTAAGCCCGGACCCGCAGCACGATGAATGGCGCCGTTGACACCGGCCCCATCGCTTAGCTGTTCGTTTGCCGCGTTGACGATTGCCTGAACTACAAGCGTCGTGATGTCGCCTTTGACCACGCTGATGCGTTCATCGGTCATTCGAACTCTCACAGCGGAATGTTGTCGTGTTTCTTCGGCGGCAGGGATTGCTGCTTCCCCGCCAAAGTCTCGAACGCCCTTATGACCCGCCGCCGCGTTGAGTGCGGCATGATCACATCGTCGATGAAGCCGCGCTCCGCCGCGACGAACGGATTGGCGAAGCGGTCCTCGTAGTCCTTGGTGCGCTTGGCGATCTTCTCGGGGTCGCCGAGCTCCGGGCGATAGAGAATTTCCGCAGCCCCCTTTGCCCCCATCACCGCGATCTGCGCGCTCGGCCAGGCATAGTTGACGTCGGCGCGGATGTGTTTCGAGGACATCACGTCATAGGCCCCGCCATAGGCCTTGCGGGTGATGACCGTCACTTTCGGCACCGTCGCCTCGGCATAGGCGAAGAGCAGCTTCGCGCCGTGCTTGATGATCCCGCCATATTCCTGCGCTACGCCCGGCAGGAACCCCGGCACGTCGACCAGCGTCAGGATCGGAATGTTGAAGGCGTCGCAAAACCGGATGAACCGCGCCGCCTTGCGCGAGGCGGCAATGTCGAGGCACCCCGCCAGGACCAGCGGCTGGTTGGCGACGACCCCGACCGTCTGCCCATCGAGTCGAATGAAACCGGTGAGGATATTCCGCGCATGCGCGGTCTGGATGCCGAGATAGTCGCCTTCGTCGGCGACTTTCCGGATCACCTCGTGCATGTCGTAGGGCGTGTTGGGATTGGCCGGGATGATCCGGTCGAGGCTCGGCTCAAGTCTCTCCGCTTGATCGTTGACCTCGATCCGCGGCGCCTTGTCGCGCGCGCTCAGCGGCAAAAAGTCGAACAGCCGCCGCACTTCCAGCAGCGTCTCGATATCGTTCTCGAACGCGGCGTCGGCGACCGACGACGTTTTCGTGTGGGTCTCGGCGCCGCCCAGCTCCTCCTGTGTGACCGTCTCGTTGGTCACCGTCTTCACCACATCCGGGCCGGTGACAAACATGTAGCTCGTATCCTTCACCATATAGATGAAGTCAGTCATCGCCGGCGAATACACGGCCCCGCCCGCGCACGGCCCCATGATCACCGAGATTTGCGGCACCGTGCCGGAGGCGAGGACGTTGCGCAAAAACACATCGGCATAGCCCCCGAGCGAGGCGACGCCCTCCTGGATGCGCGCCCCGCCCGAATCGTTGAGCCCGATGATCGGCGCCCCGTTCTGCACCGCGAGCTCCATCACCTTGCAGATTTTTTTGGCATGGGTTTCGGAGAGCGAGCCACCGAAGACGGTGAAGTCCTGCGAGAAGACGTAAGTCAGCCGCCCATTGATCCTGCCCCAGCCCGTCACCACCCCGTCGCCGGGGATGACGGTTTCAGCCATGCCGAAGTTCGTCTCCCGATGGGTGACGAACATGTCGTATTCTTCGAAGGAGCCCGGATCCAGCAGCACGTCGAGCCGCTCGCGGGCGGTCAGCTTGCCCTTGCCGTGCTGGGTATCGATGCGGCGCTGGCCGCCGCCAAGCCGCGCCAGCGCCCGCTTGCCTTCCAGTTCCGCCAGGATTTCCTGCATCGGGGCCTCTCTCCGCAAGGATTCGGCAATTAATAACCCTTCGGCGAGGCGGGGACTAAACGAAACCATGCGAATATGTTACAAATAACGCAATTGCAAATTGTAAATTTGTGGAGCTTGCAAATATGCCTGGACGGAAGATTTTTGCCGGTGCCCGCCTCAAGGCAATTCGCGACCAGCATCGCCTCACCCAGGCTCAACTCGCCGCCCGGCTCGACGTGTCGACCTCCTATGTCAATCAGATCGAGAATAATCAGCGCCCGCTCACCGCCGCGGTGATGCTGGCGCTCGCCGAGGGCTTCAATCTCGATCTCTCGGAACTGATGAGCGACAAGTCGGATCGGCTCCTCGCCGATTTGCGCGAGGTGCTGGCCGATCCTGTCTTCGGCGCCGGCACCCCTTCTCTCCCCGAGCTCAAAACCGTCACCTCATCGGCGCCCTCGACCGCCCATGCGGTGCTCCGACTTTATGAGGCGTATCGTAAATCCGCCGAGCGGCTCGCCTCGATGGACGACGCGCTTGCCCAGCAGCCGGGCGGAGCGCCCCAGACGGCCTATGAGGAGGTGCGCGATTTCTTCCACTATGCCGGCAACTATCTCGACCCGCTCGACCGCGCCGCCGAGGAGCTCGCCGGCGAGATCGGCCAAGGCCCCGAGCATGAGCCCCGCCACCGGCTTGACCGGCTCGTCGCCTATGTCGAGGACGCCCACGCGATCAAGATTGCCTTTACCGCCCCCGAACGCCCCGACATGATCCGCGCCTTCGACCGCGTCGCCCGGCGGCTTTCGGTCTCCGAAAGGCTCGAGCCCTCGACCCAGTTCTTCCAGATCGCCGCGCAGCTGGGGCTGATGGAGCAGACGACCCGAATCGGCGCGATCCTCGACGCCGCCAATTTCAAGACTGCCGACGCCCGCCGCATCTGCCAGATCGGCCTCGCCAATTATTTCGCTGGCGCCCTGCAAATGCCCTATGGCGCCTTCCTCGCCGCCGCCGAAGCCGAACGCCACGATCTCGGCGAATTGGCCCATCGCTTCGACGCCTCGACCGAACAGATCGCGCATCGGCTCTCGACTCTTCAGCGACCCAAGGCGCGCGGCGTGCCGTTCTTCTTTGCCCGAATCGATGCCGCGGGCACCATCACCAAACGCCATTCGGCGACGCCGCTGCAATTTGCGCGCTTCGGCGGCGCCTGCCCGCTCTGGAACGTCCACCAGGCGTTCGAAGCGCATGGCCGGATCATCCGCCAACTTGCCGAGACGCCCGACGGCCACCGCTATCTCTGCCTCGCCTGGTCGGCGGAAAAACCGGGCCGCGGCTTCCGCAGTCCGGCCCGCCGTTACGCCTATGCACTCGGCTGCGAGATCGAATTCGCTTCGCGCCTCGTCTATGCGGACGGCCTCGCGACAGGTCCCGACGCGGCCTTCGATCCGATCGGGGTGAGTTGCCGGATTTGCGAGCGTCGCAACTGCGCCCAGCGCTCGGTGCCCCCAGTCGCCGCTGCCATCTCGGTCGATCCCGACCGCCGCGCCGTTGTGCCGTACGAAATCGTCTGAAAAGGCCGACGCCCTTTACGGGCGGTCAGTTCAGCGCCACTATCCTTGGATGTACTCCATCCGCCCAATCGCGCTTGCGATATTTGCGGCAGCCCTGCCCGGCACGCTTGCCGCCAATGACAGCATGGCCATGCTCACCGCCGGCGGGCTCGAATTGCAGCAGACCGAGGCAGTGCGCATCGCTTCCGAGGACCTGCATATTTCCTGGCGGCAAATCGGCGTCGATTATGTGTTCGAGAATGTAGCCGGCTCCGACGTGACCCTTACCCTCGCCTTCCCCCTGCCGCCGATCGAGGCCAGCCAGGTCGAAGGCTACGACGTGATCGACCGCGAGACCCCGCGCTTCATCCAGTTCTCGACCACGGTCGACGGGTTGCCTGTCGCCGCCCGGGAGCATGTCGAAATCATCGGGTCGGACGGCAACGACGTGACCTCGGTCTTCGAAGCACTCGGCCTGCCGCTCACCCCCTTCGCCGAGGTGCTGGCGCCCTGGAACGAGATGCCGCCCGAAATCGCCGAGCCGCTGCGCGCCCTTGGTCTCCTGGTCACCGACGAGAACGGCTATGACCAGCGGCAGTGGACGACCCATGTCACTTATCTTTGGGAGACGACTTTCCCCGCCGGCCGCCTGATTTCCGTTCATCACGAATATCAGCCCGTCTCGGGCGCCTATTTCCCGCCCTTCTACGAGGGCGACTGGTCCGAGGACTATGAGAATTACTACCGGACCCGCTACTGCGCCGGGGACGGCGAATGGCGGACCTTCGACCGGATGGCGCGCGAGGGGTTCCTGGCCGCTTATGAGACCGGCTATGTGCTGACGACCGGGGCCAACTGGGCCGGCCCGATCGGACGCTTCAAGCTGACCGTCGACAAATCCGCCTCGGACAACTTGGTTTCGCTGTGCTGGGCCGACGGCCTGACGAAAGTGGCGCCGACGCTGTTCACGTTCGAAGCCGACAACTACACCCCGCACCAGGACGTCGACATGATCGTCGTCAGCCGCGGCGAGTGAGCTAGCGCGCCGCCCAGACCATCCCGCGTCTGAGGATTGTCTTCATCTGCGGCACCTCGAATTCCTTCGAGACGTGCCCGAGCGCCGAATAGAAGACCCGCCCCGCCCCGTGCCGGCGTTTCCAGACGACCGGCATCACCACCCCCTTCGTCCAGGGCGCGAATTCGCCCGAGAAGGTCGTCGTCGCCAGCACTTCGTTGGCCGGATCGACATGCATGTAATATTGCTCCGACCGGTAGGGGAAACTCTCGATCCCCGCCATCACCGGATCGTCGGGACGTGTCACATCCACCCGGTAGTCGATGATATTGCCCGGATGCGCCACCCACTGCCCGCCGACCATGAACTGATAGTCGATGCAGTCGCGAAAGCTGTCGCCCATCCCGCCGTGATAGCCCGCCATCCCGACCCCGCCTTCGACCGCAGCGACGAGATTCTGGATTTCGGCCTTTTCGATCCTGGACTGGGTGACGATCGGCACGATCAGGGAATGGTCGCGGATCGCCGGATCGGCGAAGGCTTCGGTGCGGTCATGGACATGCACCGCGAACCCTTCCGCCGCGAGCATCTCCCCGACGATCCCGGCGCAGATTTCTGGCTCGTGCCCCGGCCAGCCGCCCCAGACGATCAATGCCTCGCGCATGATATTCGTTTCCCTCTTTCCTCACCTCGTCATCACCTGGCTTGACCGGGTGATGCAATCTCGTTCGTGCCCCCTTGGTGGCCCGGCTTCCTTGCTGAGGAAAATCAAGGCAGCTGGTGCCTACCTAAAGCCTCGCCAGATAGTCGTCCGCGCTGTTCGATTTGATCCGACCCACATCGGCTTGTGGTCCGACATTTGGTAGCTCTTCCATTCGGCGTAATAGTCCTTCAGCGCATTGCCCGAGAGACCATCCCCGTTCGGGGACTTGCCGGCCGCTCAACCCATCGCTATCCGAACCTATGCACATTTCGTGGCAAGCCGCCGGTGCCCTGCCGGCCGCCCGGAGCATACGTAACCTCAGTCGACTAGCCTACCCGATGCTCCGTGCGGTCGGCGTTCGCGACCCCGCCGAGATCGAGCACTCGCTGTAGCGCCGCCGCGTGCCGGAAGCTCGGCTCGCGCCCCTTGCCTTCCCTCACCGCCGCGATGAACCGCTGATGATTGGACTCGACCCGTTTGGCCTTCACCTCCCGCCAGGTCTGGGTATGGACGTCCCGCCCGGTGCAGGCCCGCAGCGATGAGCCGTCGGTGGCGTGATTGACCTCGACCGCGCCCTTGTCGCCGAAGACCCTGAGCCGCAGCGAATTAAGATAGCCGGTCGCCCAGCGGCTCGCATGCACGATGCCCAACGCCCCGTTGCCGAATTCGAGCGCCATGGTGAAGCTGTCGTTGGCGTCGAGATTGTATTCGCCGATCTTGTTGCCCGGCGCCTTGTCGAAAGCCCGGTGCCGGCAATAGACTTTTGAAATATCGAGCCCCGCCCCATAGACGGTGAAATCGAGAATATGAATGCCGATGTCGCCGAGCGCGCCGTGCGAGCCGTGCTTGGTCGAGAGGCGCCAGAGCCAGGTCGCCTCGGTGCGCCAGTTGCCCCAGCTCTTGGCGACGAGCCAGGACTGCAGATACGAGGCCTCGATATGCTTGACCTCGCCGATCTTGCCCGCCTCGATTAGGGCGCGGGCAGCGTGTAGTTCGGCGACGTTGCGATAGCTGAGATTGACCATCGCCACGAGCCCCGCCCGCTCGGCAGCTTGCGTCATCTCCATCGCGTCGGCGTAGTTGGTCGCCAGCGGTTTCTCCCCGAGAATATGCTTGCCCGCCGCGATTACCTTCATCGTCGTCGAATGATGCAGCGCATCGGGGGTAACATTGGCGACCGCGTCGAACTTGCCCCAGTCGAGCGCCGCCTCGAGCGAGGTGAAGGCTCGCTCGACCCCATGGGCGTCGCGAAAAGCCTCAACCCTGCCCCTGTCGACATCGACCGCCCCGGCGAGGGTCACGCCTCTGATCGAGGCAAAACTCTTCGCATGGTGATTGCCCATATTGCCGGTGCCGAGGATCAATACTCTCACTGGCTTCGCCCGTCCGGCGGCCTTCGCGCTCATCTGAACCCCTCCGTGCCGGGCACATGCACGCTCGGCCCGCGCACCTCAATCTTTTCCGGCGCTTGCTTGACTGGCACGTTCGGCGCCACCCTCACGTCGCCGGCGAGCCGGGTCGGATTGTGCGCCCAATGAACGGCGTTGCGCAGCACCTGCCCGACAATCTCATGATGATAGGTCGGGTAAGCCTCATGGCCCGGCCGGAAATAAAAGATCTTCCCTGCCCCCCGCCGCCACGTTAGTCCCGAGCGGAACACTTCCCCGCCCTGGAACCAGGAGACGAACACCGTCTCGTCCGGCTCCGGCACCGAAAACGGCTCGCCGTACATTTCCTCATACTCGATTGTGAAAGACGGTGGAATTCCGCGGGCGATTGCGTGGCCGGGACTGACCGTCCAGAGGCGTTCGCGCTCGCCGGCCTCGCGCCAGCTGAGAGCGCACGGAGTTCCCATCAAGCGTCTGAAGATCTTGGAGAAATGCGCCGAGTGCAGGAGAATGAGCCCCATGCCTTCCCACACGCGCTGGGCCACTCGCTCGACGATTTCGTCGTCGACGGAGCCATGCGCCATATGTCCCCACCAGAGGAGAACGTCAGTCTTTTCAAGCCGTTCCACGGGGAGTCCGTGCTCCGGCTCCTGCAGGGTCGCGGTCGAGGTGACAATCTCCCGGTCCTCCGACAAGAGAAGCGCGATGGCATTGTGCATGCCCTTGGGGTAGATCGCCTGAACGACCGGATTGGTCCGCTCGTGGATATTCTCGCCCCAGACCAAGGCCCTGATACTCATGGACAATCCCCCACTCTCGATGCGGTCCCCCGGTTGGCCCGGGCTTTCGGCCCGGCTCCGAAAGCGTTTTGGGAAATCGCGCCCGAACTCCTAGCGCATTTGCCGGGACGGCAAAAGCCGGGCGCGCCAAAAGCTCACATATTGGGATAGTTGGGCCCCGAGCCGCCTTCCGGGGTCGTCCAGGTGATGTTCTGGCTCGGATCCTTGATGTCGCAGGCTTTGCAGTGCACGCAGTTCTGAGCGTTGATCTGAAAGCGTTTTTTCCCTGCCTCCTCGACGATCTCATAGACTCCCGCCGGGCAGTACCGCTGCGCCGGCTCGGCAAAAATTGGCAAGTTGACCGCGATCGGGATCGCCGGGTCGGCAAGCAGCAGATGCGGCGGTTCGCCCTCCCCGTGATGCACACCCGAAAAAGCAAGGCTCGTCGCCCGGTCGAACGAGAGCACCCCGTCGGGCCTCGGATAGGCGATGGGCTTGAAATGCTTCGCCCTGCCGGTTGCTTCGGCGTCGCTCGTCCGGTGGTGCCGCGTGCCGAAAAGGGTGCGCCCCAGAAGCGTTGCCGCCCACATGTCGGCCCCCCCGAGCGCCAGCCCGCCAAAAGCCCCGAAGCGCGACCAGAGCGGCTTGACGTTGCGGACGGGCTTGAGATCGTCCGCGATCGGCCCCTCGCGAACGCTGCGCTCATAGGCGGCGAGTTCGTCGCCACCCCGCCCCTGCCCGAGCGCCGCGAAGGCGGCTTCGGCGGCGGCCTTACCGGAGAGCATGGCGTTGTGACTTCCCTTGATACGCGGCAGGTTGACCATGCCGGCGGCGCATCCCAACAGCGCCCCGCCCGGAAAGGCGAGCTTCGGCAACGACTGCCAGGCCCCTTCGGCGATCACCCTTGCCCCGTAGGAGACCCGCTCGCCGCCCGCGAGCATTCCAGCGATTGAAGGGTGATGCTTGAAGCGCTGGAATTCGAGATAGGGGTCGACATAGGGATTGGCGTAGTCGAGATGCGCGACGAGCCCCACAAAAGCCTCGCCCGCTTCGCCGTGATAGACAAAGCCGCCGCCCCCGGCCTGCGGTTCGAGCGGCCAGCCCATGGTGTGAACGACCATGCCCGGCCGGTGCTTGCCCGGCGCGAGTCGCCAGATTTCCTTAAGCCCCAGTCCGAATTTCTGCGGCTCGGACGACGCATCGAGCCGGTAGCGGGCGATCAGCTGCTTCGAGAGCGACCCTCGCGCGCCCTCCGCGAGGAGCACATATTTGCCGCGCACTTCGATGCCCGGCTCGTAGTTGAGCCCGGGCACGCCGTCCTTCAGCTTGCCGAACTCGCCGGCAACGACCCCCACCAATTCTCTGGCTTCGCCGAGGACCAGTGCCGAGGCCGCCATGCCGGGAAAAATCTCGACACCCAAAGCCGCTGCTTGCTGGCCCAGCCAGCGACAGACATTGCCCAGGGAGACGATGAAATTGCCGCGATTGCGCATCAGCGGCGGCATCATGAACCTCGGCACCCGCAGCGCCGCGCTGTCGGTCAGCAACAAGAACCGGTCCTGCCTGACCAGCACTGAAATCGGCGCACCCTTCGCCCGCCAGTCGGGGATCAGCGCGTCGAGTCCCACCGGATCGAATACCGCGCCCGACAGAATATGCGCGCCAACCTCGGCGCCCTTTTCAAGGACGCAAACCGAAACACCCTCTCCGCCGAGCTGCTTCAGCCGGATCGCCGCCGCAAGCCCCGCCGGCCCGGCGCCGACAATGACCACGTCATAATGCATTGACTCGCGTGCGACCGGGTTCATGGCTTTCTGCTTTGCGTCGCGATCAGCGCCGGCACCGCCTCTTCGACCGCGATCTCGTCGAAGGAGTTCATGCTCATCTTGACGTTGGCGAACTCGACCCCCGCCCGTTCGCGCTTCACCCGCAACCGGACACTGAAATCGATCACCCGTTTGACCGCGACGAGAACCCGCATCGCTCGCTCCTCGGCAAGGCGCGGTCCGCCTAGCACGGCGCCGGACCCGAGAAAAGCAGTCAAGGCAGAAACTCGAGCCGCTCCATCAGCAGCGCATAGAAGCCCTCGGCATCGATATGGCGGAGGAAATTGACGTTTTTCGGCCGGTCGGTGATCCGCCAATAATCGGCGACCGTCATTCCCATCGTCAACTCGCTCGCCGTCTCGACGGTGACATTGATTTGCCGCCCCTCGAAGAGGCTCGGTTTCAGCAGGTAAGCGATAGTGCAGGGATCATGCAACGGGGCGCCGAGATTGCCGTATTTGGAAAGGTCGAACCGCTGCGAGAATTCCAGCATGTCAGCGACCGCCGCCCCGGCCCGGTTGCCAAGCTCCCTGAACGCGGCTAGCCGCTGCTTCGTCGTCAGCGCCTGGTGAGTGACGTCGAGCGGCACTTGCACGATCGGGATCCCCGACCGGAAGACGATGTCGGCGGCCTCCGGATCGACGAAAATGTTGAACTCGGCCGAGGGCGTAATGTTGCCGACCTCGAAATAAGCTCCGCCCATCATCACGATCTCTTTCACCCGCGAGGCGACCTCAGGCGCCTTGACCAGCGCCATCGCGATGTCGGTCAGCGGCCCGAGCGTCGCGAGCGTCACCTCGCCGGGTTCGTGGACCCGCAGCGCCCCGACGATGAAGTCGACTCCGTGGGTCGGTTGAAGCTTGATCCTCGGCTCCGGTAGGTCCGGCCCGTCGAGCCCGGACTTGCCATGCACATGCCGGGCGGTGACGAGCTTGCGGCGGATCGGGTGCTCGCAGCCCGCATAGACCGGAACATCGGTTCGCCCGCTGAGTTCGACCACTTTCAGCGCGTTCCCGGCACTTTGCGCGAGCTCGACATTGCCGGCGACCGCCACGATCCCGAGCACCTCGAACTCGTCCGGCGAGGCCAGCGCCAGAAGGATCGCGACGGCGTCGTCCTGGCCGGGGTCGGTATCGATGACGAGCTTGCGGGGCATGAAGGTCCGGGGTTGGGGGTGCAGCCGGAGAGTCTGTCGCGCCCCTGGCGAAAAGAAAAGGGGCGGTCGCCCGCCCCTTTGACGCTATGTCGCAGCCTTGCAGCTACATCGCCCCGAGCGCGGCGTCGGTGATCACCCGAGTAAAGCCGCCCACAGGCTCCTGAGTGATGATCGATTGGTCGAGCAGAGCCTTGACGGTGCGCTCATAGGTCGCTGCGTCAAGCGCCGGATCGATGGCGTCGACGAGCTTGCTCACCTCACCCACCATGTAGAGCTGGTGTTCAAGCGTCGCCGCCCCGGTTTCGTCGGAATCGACCACGATTTGCGCGGCTTCCGCGGGGTTTTCGAGCGCGTATTGCCAGCCCTTCATTGAAGCGCGGACGAAGCGCGTCATCTGGTCGACGAAGGCGGCATCCTGGAGACGATCCTCCATGACATAAAGGCCGTCCTCGAGCAAATCGTTGCCGAGTGCGGTGTAGTTGAAGATGGTGAGATTGTCCGGTCCGAATCCGGCATCCAGTGCCTGACCATACTCGTTGTAGGTCATAACCGAGATGCAGTCGGCCTGCTTTTGTATCATCGGCTGGATGTCGAAGCTCTGCTGCAGCACGGTGACGCCACCTGCCGACCCGTCGGTCGCGAGCCCGAGCTTGTTCATCCAGGCGAAGAACGGGTACTCGTTGCCGAAGAACCAGACGCCCAGCGTGTGGCCCGGGAAATCCGCCTCCGAAGTAATGCCGGTTTCGGCGGGGCAGATCATCATCAGGCCGGAACGCTTGAACGACTGGGCGATATTGACCAGCGGTACGCCTTTTTCACGAGCGGCGAGCGCTCCACCCATCCAGTCGACGATGACGTCGGCGGCGCCGCCGGCGATGACCTGCTCAGGCGCGATGTTCGGGCCGCCGGGAAGGATGTTCACATTGAGGTTTTCCTCGCCATAAAAGCCCTTGGCCTTGGCAACGATGTAGCCGGCGAACTGCGCCTACGTAACCCATTTGAGTTGCAGCGTGATGGTGTCCTGCGCCAGAACCCCGGGCGCAGCCGTAATGGCGAGCGTTCCCGCGATCAGCGCGATCAGTTTCCTTTTCATGTTTTTCATGTCCCTTTTCGTAGTTTCGCCCGTCCACCACGGACGGACGGATGCCAAAATGTCACCGCCCTCTCGATGAGGGCGACGACACCGTAAAATGCCGAGCCCGCCACAGCCGCCATTGCGATCTCCGCCCAGACGAGGTCGATATTGAGCTTACCGACCTCGGTGGATATCCGGAACCCCATTCCCACTATCGGGGTACCGAAGAATTTAGCCACGATTGCGCCGATGAGCGCCAATGTCGAGTTGATCTTCAACGCGTTGAAAATAAACGGCGCGGCGGCAGGAAGGCGCAGTTTGAACAGAGTCGCCAGGTAGGGCGCGGCATAGGTGCGCATCAGATTGCGCTCCATCGCGCCAGCGGCGTTGAGGCCGGCGACCGTGTTGATCAGCATCGGGAAGAAGGTCATCGCCACGACCACGGCGGCTTTCGACGGCCAATCGAAGCCAAACCACATAATCAGGATGGGTGCGATCCCGATAATGGGGAGTGCCGAGACAAAATTGCCGATCGGCAGCAGACCGCGCTTCAGGAAGGGTGAGCGGTCGATAAGGATGGCCACGAGAAATCCCGAGAGGCATCCCATGGCGTAGCCGGCCAGCACGGCCTTGAGAAAGGTCTGCTGGAAATCGGCCCATAGCAACGGCAGGGAAATAATAATCCGCGCCCAAATCGAGGAGGGCGGCGGCAACAGCACTTCCGGCACATTGGCGCTTCGCGTCACCGCTTCCCAGATGAACAAGAGCGCGATGCCGAATATCGCCGGCACGAACACCCCAAAGATGCGTTCGGACACCTGCCCGCGGCGAATGGCCAGCGACAGCTGCTCGACGAAAAGCCAGGAAAAGACCCAGACCGTGACGAGCCCCAGCCAGAAATAGGCCGGCGCCGTCTCGAAGGCCGAAAGCGAGGAGCCGAGCGCCGCCGCGCCAACGCCCGAAATCGCGCCGTCGAGCCATAACGGCAGGGGACGAACAAAGCGCAAAAGTGTCAGCGTGCCGGCGGTGAAAAAGACGAGAAGCACGACCGGTGCATTGCCTGTAGGTCCGGCGAGGACGAGGCCGGCAAGGCTCAACCCGCCCGAGATCATCGCGAGAACGGCCTGCAGGCGGCTCATGCGCGCGCGCCCATAGCCGAATTCACCAACCGCTCGGCAAGACCCACAGCTATGACGAGGGCAGCGGCGAGACCGGCGGCGATGAATAGCGCTGCCCAGATCTGGATGGTCTGGCCGTTATAGGATCCCGTCAACAGCCTGACCCCGAGCCCGCCGCCGGCGGCATTGGATAGTTCACCCACCACAGCGCCAATAAGCGAGATGGCGATGCCGACCTTCATCGAAGCAAACAGATACGGCATGGCGGCTGGCCAGCGCAACTTTGCAAAGACCTGCCAGGAGTTCGTATTGTAGGTGCGCATCAGGTCGAGGTCGATCCGTTCAGGCGAGCGCAGCCCCTTCACCATGCCTACGACGACCGGAAAAAAACTCAGATACATCGAGATGAGTGCCTTGGGCAGGAGTCCCGTGACCCCAACGGCGCCGAGCCCGACGACGACCATCGGCGCGATGGCGAGGATCGGCACCGTTTGGCTGGCAATGATCCAGGGCATGAGCGACCGGTCCGACGTGTCGTTGTGGATGATGATCACTGCGAGGCCGATGCCGAGCAGCGTGCCGAACGCAAAACCCAAGAGCGTCGCCGACAGGGTGATCGAAGCATGATAGGCGAGCGAGCGCCGCGACGTGAACTCGAGCGCGACAGTCGCGTTCCAGATTTCGGCGGCGATCTGATGCGGCGCCGGCAGCACTGGCCTTTCCTGCGCCCAGGTCTGGAGAGCGAAGTCTCCGATTGGAACTTCGGCCTCTCCGGCACGGGTATTGAGCGTTTCCTGCCAAGGGGCGTTCATGCGCACCGCTGCGGCGTACCAGGCAAGCAGCAACACGGCGAGGACGATCACGACCGGGATGGTGTTGCCGTTTCGCAGCGAAGCGAGCATCGCTACTCCTCGTAACTGTGGCCGGCCTTCAGGCCCTCGCGCACCCGCAGCGCCACCTCCAGAAATTCCGGCGTCTCGCGAATGTCGAGCGGCCGCTATGTCCCGAGCGGGGAATCGATCACGTCGATCACCCTGCCCGGCCGCGGCGACATGACGACGATGCGGGTCGACAGATAAACCGCCTCAGGAATTGAATGGGTGACGAAGGCGATAGTCTTCTGCGTCGCGGCCCAGAGCTTGAGCAGCTGCGCGTTGAGATGGTCGCGGACGATTTCGTCGAGCGCCCCGAACGGCTCGTCCATCAGCAGCAGGTCGGCATCGAACGCCAAGGCGCGGGCGATGGAGACGCGCTGCTGCATGCCGCCGGACAATTGCCAGGGAAACTTCCTCTCAAAACCGTCGAGATTGACGAGTTTTAGAGTGCGCGCGACGCGCTCGGCCCGTTCGGCTTTGGAATGACCCATGACTTCAAGTGGGAGCGCCACATTGCGGTCGACCGTGCGCCACGGCAAAAGCGCCGGTGCCTGGAACACATAGCCATAGGCGCGGTTGGCCCGGGCAATGGCAGAGGTCGTGCCGTTGACGAGAATCTCGCCTTCTGTCGGTTGCTCGAGGTCGGCGATGACCCGCAGCAACGTCGTTTTGCCGCAGCCTGAAGGACCTATGAAGGAGATGAACTCGCCCTTGCGGATTTCAAGATTGACATCGCTCAGCGCGTTGACCGGTCCGTCATTGGTCTGGAAAACCAGTGAGACATTCTTTGCCGCAACGACGGGCCCGGTCGCCGGATCCGCGCGCTTCAGCATCGCGCACTAGACCCCGCTCATCGGGATGCCCGTGCGTTCGACCTTGCGGGGTGCGGTGGCGGCCTTCCATTGCGACAGCGCCTTGTTGACGGCGCCGAACGGCTCACGACTGACGAACTGGCCGTGGCCCTCCTTGGTCTTGATCTTTCCTTCCTCGATCGCCACCACGCCGCGGCTCAGTGTGAACCGCGGCAGGCCCTTGACCTTCTTGCCCTCAAAGACATTGTAGTCGATGGACGATTGCTGGGTCTTGGCCGAGATCGTCTTTTCGCGTTTCGGGTCCCAGACGACGAGATCGGCGTCCGCGCCTTCGACGATCGCGCCCTTCTTCGGATAGATGTTGAGGATTTTCGCGATGTTGGTCGAGGTCACCGCCACGAATTCGTTCATCGTCAGCCGCCCGGTAGTGACCCCGTAGGTCCAGAGCATCGGCATCCGATCCTCGAGTCCGCCGGTGCCGTTCGGGATTTTCACGAAATTGCCGACGCCCATGCGCTTCTGTTCGGTGGTGAAGGCGCAATGGTCGGTCGCCACTACCTGCAGCGAACCCGATTGCAGACCGGCCCACAGCGAATCCTGGTGCCGCTTGTCGCGAAACGGCGGCGACATGACGCGCCGCGCCGCATGGTCCCAATCCTTGTTGGCATATTCGCTGTCGTCGAGCGTCAAATGCTGGATCAGCGGCTCACCATAAACGCGCATGCCTTTCTGCCGCGCCCGGCGAATAGCTTCATGCGCCTGCTCGGACGACGTGTGCACCACATAGAGCGGTACGCCGGCCATGTCGGCGATCATGATCGCACGGTTGGTCGCTTCGCCCTCAACCTCGGGCGGTCGAGAATAGGCGTGCGCCTCCGGGCCATTATTGCCCGCGGCCAAAAGCTTTGCCTGCAATTGCGCGACGACATCGCCATTTTCGGCATGCACCAAAGGCAGCGCGCCGAGCTCGGCGCAACGCTGGAACGACGAGAACATTTCGTCGTCGTCGACCATCAGCGCGCCCTTGTAGGCCATGAAATGCTTGAAGGTGTTGATGCCCTTCTCGCGCACGATTATCGCCATCTCGTCGAACACCTGTTTGCTCCACCAGGTGATCGCCATGTGAAACGAGAAATCGCAATTCGCCCGCGCCGTCTTGTTGTGCCACATGGACAAGGCATCAAGCAGCGACTGGTTTGGCGAAGGCAGCGCGAAATCGACGACCATGGTCGTACCGCCGCTGAGTGCTGCGCGTGTGCCGCTTTCGAAATCGTCGGACGAATAGGTGCCCATGAAGGGCATCTCCAAATGTGTGTGCGGGTCGACGCCCCCCGGCATCACAAAGCAGCCGGTGGCGTCGAGCACGGTGTGGCCCTTCAGGTTGGCGCCGACCGCGGCGATCTTACCGCCGTCGATCAGCACATCGGCTTTCCACGTCCGGTCGGCGGTCACCAGCGTGCCGCCTTTGATGAGAGTGGTCATAGGTTCACTCCACGATTTCCGCCGTCTCCAGCACCGCGTGCATCAGCACATTGGCGCCGGCACTGGCCCATTCCTTAGAAATGTCCTCGGCCTCGTTGTGGGAAAGTCCGTTAACGCAGGGGCACATCACCATCGCGGTCGGCGCCACCCGGTTGATCCAGCACGCGTCGTGTCCCGCCCCTGAAACGATGTCACGGTGCGAATAGCCGAGCCTGTCGGCGGCGCGCCTGACCGCGGCGACGCAATCCGGATCGAAGGCCGGCGGGTCGAATTGTCCGACAACCTGGCTCGAAAAATCCACGCCCAGGGCCGCGCAGAGCTTCGGCACCCTTGCCTCCAGCTCGGCGACCAGCGCATTGAGCGTGTCGAGGACATGCGAGCGGAAATCGACAGTGAAAACCGCCTTGCCGGGGATGATGTTGCGCGAGTTGGGATAAACGTCGATATGCCCGATGGCGCCGACTGCGTTCGGCTGGTGCGTCATGGCGATCTCGTGTACCAGCTCGGTGATCTGCGCCAACCCGCGCCCGGCGTTCTTGCGCATCTTCATCGGGGTCGAACCGGTGTGGCTTTCCCTGCCCGTTACCGTGCATTCGATCCAGCGAAGGCCCTGCCCATGCGTGACGACGCCGATGTCCTTGCCTTCGGCCTCGAGGACCGGTCCCTGCTCGATATGCAGCTCGAAGAAGGCGCGCATCTTGCGCGCGCCGACCTTCTCCTCGCCCATCCAACCGATGCGCTTCAGCTCATCGCCAAATTTCAGCCCCTTGGCGTCGGTGCGCTGATGCGCCCATTCCAGCTCGTGCACACCCGCGAACACGCCCGACGCCAGCATCGCCGGCGCGAAGCGGGTCCCCTCCTCATTGGTCCAGTTGGTGACGACGATTGGGTGTTTCGTCCTGACGTCGAGATCGTTGAGCGTGCGCACCAGCTCGAGCGCGCTCAACACGCCAAGCACACCGTCATAACGTCCGCCGGTCGGCTGGGTGTCGAGATGCGAGCCGACATAGACGGGCAGCGCTTTAGGATCGGTGCCTTCGCGCCGCGCAAACATGGTGCCCATCCGGTCGACGCCGAGCGTCAGGCCCGCCACCTCGCACCAGCGCTTGAAAAGATGGCGGCCTTCGCTGTCGGCGTCGGTCAGGGTCTGGCGATTGCTGCCACCGGCCACACCCGGACCGATCTTCGCCATCTCATGGATCGACTCCCAGAGCCGTTCGCCATTGATCCGGAGATTTTCGCCCGCTGCCGCCATCCACTCATCCCCCGTACTTGCAGCGCCTTGCCTCTCCGCAGGCGTCCGCTTTCGGCCTCACTCCATATTCGGAAAGGTGAACTCCGCGCCTTCACGAATGCCCGCCGGCCAGCGCGTCGTCGTGGTTTTCAGGCGCGTGTAGAAATGCACGCCTTCCGGCCCATAGATCGAATGATCGCCGAAGAGGCTCCGCTTCCAGCCGCCGAAGGAATGATAGGCGACTGGCACCGGGATCGGCACATTGACCCCGACCATGCCGACCTCGATCTGGTCGGCGAAGGCCCGCGCCGCATCGCCGTCGCGGGTGAAGATCGCCGTGCCGTTGCCGTACTGGTGGCGGTTGATCATCTCGACCGCTTCCCCATACGTCTCAGCCCGCGCCACGCAGAGGACCGGCCCGAAAATCTCGTCCTTGTAAATTGACATATCGGTTGTCACCCGATCGAACAGCGTCCCGCCGACGAAATAGCCCTTCTCATACCCCTGCAGCTTGAAGCCGCGGCCGTCGACCACGAGCTCGGCGCCTTCTTCGATCCCCTTGTCGATATAGCCGAGCACGCGCTTCTGCGCCTCGCCGGTGATCAACGGACCCATGTCGGCGGCGCTGTCGGTCGAGGGGCCGATCTTCAGCGCTTCGACGCGCGGCTTGAGCTTGGCGATGAGCCGGTTGCCGGTCTCCTCGCCGACCGGCACCGCCACCGAAATCGCCATGCACCGCTCGCCCGCCGAGCCATATCCCGCCCCCATCAGTGCGTCCGCCGCCTGGTCCATATCGGCATCCGGCATGATCACCATATGATTCTTGGCCCCGCCGAGCGCCTGCACCCGCTTGCCCGCCGTGGTGCCGCGCCGATAGACATATTCGGCGATCGGGGTCGAGCCGACGAAGCTCACCGCTTTGATGTCCGGATGATCGAGGATGGCGTCGACCGCCTCCTTGTCGCCATGGACGATATTGAACACGCCGTTCGGCAGCCCGGCCTTCTGGAACAGATCCCAGCAGAACAGTGACGCTGACGGATCGCGCTCGGAGGGCTTAAGAATGAAGGTGTTCCCGCAGGCGATGGCCATCGGATACATCCACATCGGCACCATCGCCGGAAAATTGAACGGCGTGATCCCGGCGGCGACACCGAGCGGTTGGCGCTGCGAATAAGTGTCGATTTCCGGCCCGACATTTCGCGAGAACTCGCCCTTCAAAAGCTGCGGAATGCCGCAGGCATATTCGATGACTTCAAGCCCGCGAGCGATCTCACCCAGCGCATCGGCATGGGTCTTGCCGTGCTCGCGCGAGAGGGTCTTGGCCAGATCGTCGAGGTTGGCGTTCAGCAATTCGTAGAAGCGAAACATGATCCGCGCCCGCTTGGCCGGCGGAGTGCGGCCCCAGGCCGGCGCAGCCGCCTTCGCCACCGCGACCGCCGCGTCAATCTCGGCATTGGTCGATAGCGGCAGTTCGGCGATTTGCTCGCCGGTCGCCGGATTGAAGACCGACGAACGTCTTATCGAGGCCGAGACGAGGCGCTTGCCCCCGACAGCGTTCTCGATCACTTCGATGCCGGACCCGGTCTTTCGCTGGACGTTCATGTCAGTCGACCTCCCGCAAAATCCCGCCGATCGCGCCAATCAGCTCGTCGATATGCGACTTTTGCGCGATTAAGGGCGGCGAGAGCGCGATGATATCGCCGGTAGTACGGATCAGGAATCCGCTCTCGAACGCCTTCACGAAAGCCGAGAAGGCGCGTTTTGCAGGCGCCCCGGCAATCGGCTCGAGCTCGATCGCCCCGACCAGCCCGAGATTACGGATATCCATGACGTGCGGCGCGCCTTTCAGGGAATGCAGCGCATCTTCCCAATAGGGGGCCAGCTCCGCCCCGCGGGTCAGCAGCCCTTCTTCGGCATAGGTCTCGAGCGTGGCGAGCCCCGCCGCCGCGGCGATCGGATTGCCCGAATAGGTATAGCCATGCATGAACTCGATCACATGCTCCGGCCCGGTCATGAAGGCGTCGTGGATTTCGGACTTGACGAACACCGCCCCCATCGGGATCACCCCGTTGGTCAGCCCCTTGGCGGTGACCATGATATCGGGGATGACCCCGAAATATTCCGAGCCGAACGGGGTCCCCAACCGCCCATAGCCGGTGATGACTTCATCGAAAATCAGCAGAATGCCGTATATGTCGCAGATCTCCCTCAGCTTTTTGAGGTAACCCCGGGGCGGAATCAGTACCCCCGTCGAGCCCGCCACCGGCTCGACGATCAGCGCCGCGATGGTCGAGGCGTCGTGCAGCGCGACGATCCGCTCGAAGGCGTCGGCTAGCTCGACCCCATGCACCGGCTCGCCACGCGTGAAGGCGTTCTTTTCCGGCAGATGCGTATGCGGTAAATGATCGACCCCCGTCATCATCGCGCCGAACATCTTCCGCACACCCAATATGCCGCCGACCGAGATGCCGCCGAAATTGACGCCGTGATAGGCGCGCTCTCGCCCGATCAGCCGGAAGCGCGCGCCCTCGCCCTTTACCCGGTGATAGGCGAGCGCGATTTTTAGCGCGGTTTCGACCGATTCCGAACCGGAATTGGTGAAGAACACGTGGTCGAGCCCTTTGGGCGCGATATCGACCAGCCGGTTGGCGAGCTCGAACGCCTTGGGGTGCCCCATCTGGAAGGCCGGGGCATAATCGAGCTCGGCCGCCTGGCGCTGGATCGCCTCGGTGATCTTCGGCCGGCAATGGCCGGCATTGACGCACCAGAGCCCGGCCGTGCCGTCGAGCACCTTGCGCCCGTCCGAAGCGATATAATGCATGTCCTTGGCCGCCACGAACATCCGCGGCGCCTTCTTGAACTGCCGGTTCGCCGTGAACGGCATCCAGAAGGCACGCAAATCGTTCGGCGCGACATTCTGCCGGTTGGACATGCCCCGTCTCTCCCCGTAGCCCTTGAACACCGGTTCTTGCGTGCTTGGGTTTAGCACGTCTAGTGTGTTACGCAGATTTTTGACCGGTTGGAAAAACGTAACACGCCGCCCCCGCCGATCAAGGCGAAACTTGACCCTTGGGCTGCGTCAGGGAGAAGCCGGACAATGAGCATCGAGGCGGAGGGCTCCCCCCGCTTGACCCGCATCCAGCGCGAGAAGCACGACCTCATCCTCGAGGCCGCGCTCGATGTCTTTTCGGTGCACGGTTTCCGCGGCTCGACCATCGACCAGATCGCCGAGGCGGCCGGCATGTCGAAGCCGAACCTTTTGTATTATTTCGCCTCCAAGGAAGACATTCACCGCTCGCTGATCGCGCGGTTGCTCGACACCTGGCTTGCCCCGCTGGAAGGCATCGAAGCGGGCGGCGATCCGCTCGGGGAAATCCGCAGCTACATCCGCCGCAAGCTCGAGATGGCCCGCGACTATCCGCGCGAGAGCCGGCTGTTCGCCAACGAGATCCTGCAAGGAGCCCCGCACATCAAGGACATGCTGGAAGGCGATCTCAAGGCGCTGGTCGAGCGCAAGGCAAAGATCATTTCCGGCTGGGTCGCCGAAGGAAGACTCGCCAGGGTCGACCCCGCCCACCTGATCTTCTCGATCTGGGCGACGACTCAGCATTACGCCGATTTCGACGTCCAGGTTCGCGCCGTCCTGGGACCCCGCAGGGGCGGCGAAGGGCGCTTTCACGACGCAGCGGAATTTCTCGAAAGACTGTATCTCGACGGGCTCAGGCCGAGGCGCTAGCGCCAGTCGGTTGCGAACACCAGCAGCAAGCCGCCGATCAGCGCTAGGTTTGTCAGCACCGAGTTGAGGTGCGACATCCGCTCCTCGCCCGAATAGTTCCAGAAATCGTGGTAGAGCAGGTTCGCCGCGACGGAGAAGGCGACGAGCCCGATCGCCCCGATCGCCGGCCAGAACCCGAGTGCCACCATCGCTCCGCCGACGATCATCACCGCTAGCGCCGCGAGCAACGCCAGGAGCGGATAGGGAATGCCCTTCTTGCTCAGGACTTCCGAGTGCGTCGCAAAGTTGAAAATATTCCGCACCCCGGAAAAGACGAAATAGGCGCCGAGCAGAAAGCGCCCTACCGCGATCAGCACCATCCCAATGGTCATGTTTGACCCCCTACTCCGCGGCGACCCGCGCCGGATTGTTCGGATGCGTCGTCCAGTTGGCGTAGCCGGCCTCGACCACCTTGCGGGTGCGCTTGTCGATCGCGCCGGCCGGCAGTGGCTCAAGGATGATGCAGTTCTCGACCGGGCAGACATTGACGCAGAGATTGCAACCGACGCACTCCTCGTCGATCACCTCGAACTTGCGCACCCCGTTGACCACCGAGGTAATCGCCTGGTGAGAAGCGTCCTCGCAGGCAATGTGGCAGCGCCCGCAACTGATGCAGGTATCCTGATTGATCCGCGCCTTGGCGACATAGTTGAGGTTGAGGAACTGCCAGTCGGTGACGTTCGGCACCGCACGCCCGATTACGTCGTCAAGGCTGTGGTGTCCCTTCTCGTCCATCCAGTTGGAGAGCCCGGTGATGATCTCCTCGACGATCTTGAACCCATAGGTCATCGCCGCCGTGCAGACCTGCACATTGCCGCAGCCCAAAGCGATGAATTCGGCAGCGTCCCGCCAGGTGGTGATGCCGCCGATCCCGGAGATTGGCAAGCCCTGCGTTTCGGGATGCCGGGCGATTTCCGAGACCATCGAAAGGGCGATCGGTTTGACCGCCGGCCCACAATAGCCGCCGTGCGTCCCCTTGCCGTCGATCGAAGGTTCCGGGGAGAAGCTGTCAAGATCGACCGCGGTGATCGAATTGATCGTGTTGATGAGGCTGACGGCGTCCGCCCCACCCTTTTTTGCGGCTGTCGCTGGCTTGCGGATATCGGTGATGTTCGGCGTGAGTTTGACGATCACCGGCATTCTGGTGTTCGCCTTGCACCAGCGGGCGACCATCTCGATATATTCGGGCACTTGCCCGACCGCCGAGCCCATGCCGCGCTCGCTCATCCCGTGCGGGCAGCCGAAATTCAGCTCGACCCCGTCGGCGCCAGTCTCCTCGACCGGCTTCAGGATCGCCTTCCAGCTCGCCTCGTCGCACGGCACCATCAGCGAGACGACGACCGCCCGGTCGGGCCACTGCTTCTTGATCTGCTTGATCTCGCGCAGGTTCGTCTGCAGCTCCCGGTCGGTGATGAGCTCGATATTGTTGAGCCCCAACAGCCGCCGGTCGGCGCCCCAGATCGCCCCGTAGCGTGGCCCGTTGACATTGACGACCGGGGGCCCCTCCTCTCCAAGCGTCTTCCAGACGACCCCGCCCCAGCCGGCCTTGAAAGCGCGCTCGACATTGTAGGCCTTGTCGGTCGGGGGCGCCGAGGCCAGCCAGAACGGATTCGGCGATTTGATGCCGACAAATTCATTCCTCAGGTCAGCCATAGAACCCTCCCGGCGTTAGATCGAAAACGCCCTGTGAATGCTTTCCGCGGCGTCGCGGCCCTGCGCCACCGCGGTCACCGTCAGATCCTCGCCCCCCGTCACACAATCCCCACCCGCCCAGACCATTTTGTCGGAGGTCCGGCCTTCGTCGTCGGCCTTGATCTTGCCGCCCTCGAGCGCGATCCCGTCGAGCCCGGCGGGCGCCAGTTTTTGGCCGATGGCCGAGAACACCTGATCGGCGGCGAGCGTCATGACCTCGCCGGTGCCGACCAGCTTGCTGCCTTCCAGCCGCGTATATTCGAGGACAATCCCCGCCAGCTTGCCGCCGTCGGCGACGATCCCTTTCGGTTGCAGCCAGTGGCGAATCTCGACGCCTTTCGAGGTCGCCAAATCCTGCTCGAAGGTCGAGGCGTTCATCTGTTCCTTGCCGCGGCGATAGCAAATGGTGACTTCCTCAGCGCCGAGCAGCTTCGACTGGACCGCGGCGTCGATCGCGGTCATACCGCCCCCGATTACCACCATCCGCCGCCCGACCGGCAACGATGCGAGGTCGCCGGTCTGCCGCAGCACCGCAATGAAATCGACCGCGTCGTCGAGCCCGCCGATATCGTCATGCCCGACCCCCAGCGGATTGGTGTCACCCAGCCCCGTCCCCATAAACACGGCGTCGAAGTCGTGCTCCAGCCCCGCAAGCGAGAAATCGCGCCCGAGCGCCTTGCCCGTCTCGATGTTGATCCCGCCGATGGCGGTCACATAGTCGACCTCGGACTGGGCGAAATCCTCAATCGTCTTGTAGGCGGCGATGCCGTACTCGTTGAGCCCGCCGGGCTTTTCCCTCGCCTCGAAGACGGTCACTTCGTGCCCGTACATCGCGAGCCGGTGCGCACAGGCCAGCCCCGCCGGCCCCGCTCCGATGACCGCGATGCGCTTGCCCGTCGGGGCGGCGCGTTCGTAGAACTGGCGGCCCTGCCCCATTGCAAGGTCGGTCGCGAAGCGCTGCAGCGGACCTATCTTGACCGGCTTGCCTTCGGCTTCCATCCGCACACAGGCCTCCTCGCAGAGCGTCTCGGTCGGGCATACCCGCGCGCACATGCCGCCAAGAATGTTTTGGTCGAAAATTGTCTTGGCCGCCCCAATCGCATTGCCCGCCGCGATCTGCCGGATGAACATCGCAATGTCGATGTCGGTCGGGCAGGCGTTCTGGCAGGGCGCGTCGTAGCAGAAATAGCAGCGGTCGGATTCGACTTGCGCCTCGTGCGTGCCGAGCGGGGGATGCAGATCCGAAAAGTTGGCGGCGTAGGCCTCGGCCGGCAACCGCCCAGCCGCGATCCCCTCCTTGAATAGCCCGTCCCGCATGAACTGCCTCCGCGCCTCCGGCGCGAACGCTAGCGCAACACGAAATTTTATCCAATGGTAAAATTTTCACCGGTGGCGGCGCGGTCGATTAACACGCTCAGATATGGATGGCTGCCGAGCGCGGCGACTGGCCAGGTCGCAATCTCCCCTCCCGCAAAGAGGTGCCGGACCGGTTCGGCTTTGCTGGCGCCGCACGCCACGAGCAGCACGGCGCTCGCTTCAAACATGGTCGAAAGCCCGATGGTGATGCCGCGTGCCGGCACAGGCCTTTCGGGCGCGAAAGAGACCTGCAGCGCCTCGATTGTCCAGGGTGCTAGATCGACGACCCGAGTGCGGGAATCGATCAATGAGCCCGGCTCGTTGAACCCCACATGGCCGTTGGCCCCGACCCCAAGCAGCAAGAGATCGATTCCGCCCGCCGCCTCGATCAGCGCGTCGAAGCGCGACGCCTCAGCATCGGGATCGGGTGCCAGACCGTCCGGCAGGTGAACCAGGCCGGGGTCAGCATCAATGTGATCGAGCAGATGTTCCCTGAGGAACCGGACGAAAGAGCCCGGCTCGTCGGTCCCGATCCCGACGAACTCGTCGACGAGAAATATCCGCGCATGGGCGAAACTGACCTTTCCCTGACGATGCAGGGCGACCAGTTCGCGATAGATGGGGATGGGCGTCTTGCCCGCCGGCAGACACAGCACCAGGTCTGGAGTCTCGCCGACCGTCTCGACGACGATCGCTGCGGCGCGGTGCGCTACCTCGTCCTCCGTCTCAAACGCCTCGCGTTGCATCAGCGGCCCATCGCCGCCTCTAGGAGCGCGACATAGTCGTCTGCCGAGGCTTGCCGCGGATTGGTTTGGTGGCTGTGGTCGGCCAGCGCCCGTTCGACGACCCGGACGTATTCGCCGCGGGTTACGCCGAGCGCGGCAAGACCCGCCGGAATGCCAACTCGCCAGTTGAGCGTATCGAGTTCGCCGGCGAGGTCGGCACTTTCGGCGAGCCCCATCGCCGCTTTCAGCCTGGGGAGTTTCTCGGCGATCGAGGGCGCGTTGAACCGAAGCACCACCGGCATCAGGATGGCGTTGAGGGTGCCGTGATGCAGCCGAAGTTCTGCGAGCCCGCCCAGCGCATGGCTCAGCGAATGCACCGCTCCCAATCCCTTCTGGAAGGCGAGCCCGCCTTCGAGTCCCCCCATCATCATCTCGCTGCGCACCGCGAGGTTCGTGCCGTCCGCGACCGCCCGCTCAAGACTGCGCCAGATTCGCCCCGCCCCGTCGAGGGCGATGGCATCGGCGGGCGGATTGAGCCGCGGCGAACAGAAGGTCTCGATGCAGTGGCTCAACGCGTCGAGCCCGGTCGCCGCGGTCAATGCCGGCGGCAGGCCGAGCGTCAATTCCGGATCGCAGAGCGCCAGCCTCGGAATGAGATACCGCGAGATGAAGCCGAGTTTGCGACCGTCTGCAAGCGTCAGCAGCGCCGCGCGGCCGACCTCGGCACCCGTCCCGGCCGTCGTCGGCACCGCGATGACCGGAGCGACCGACGAGGTGATCCGCTCCAGCCCGCCCTCGATTACCGCGTAAGCGCCGAGCGGGCCCGGATGGGTCGCCAGGAGCGCCACCCCCTTGCCCAGATCGATCGGCGAGCCGCCGCCGATCGCGACGATCCCGTCGCAATCCGCCTCGCGATAGACCGCAAGCGCCGCCCCGACCGCCGCCTCGGTCGGATTGCCCGGCACCTCGAGAAAGCGCGGCGTGTCTTTCGGCAACCCCGCTTCGGCCTTCTCGAGTATGCCCGCCGCCGCGATGCCGTGATCGCTGACCAGCAGCGGCCGCCTAATCCCGGCCTCCCCGAGCAGCGTTGCGAGCGAGCCGATGGCGCCGGGCGCGAATTCGATGGTGGTGAGGTAGGTGATCCGGCTCATATCACTACTCTAGCCCAACGTCCCAACGGGGCAACGTCGCCCCGCCTTCCCCTAGAGCGCGCGCTCGCGATGCGCTAGCATCTCTGCCCACCGAGCCGCCGGGTGACAAGGAGATGGGCGCCATGGACATCATCGTCGACGAGGTCGCAACCGGGGTCACCCGGGTCGTGCTCGACGGCCGCATGGATATCGACGGGGCGACTTCGGTCGACGACAAGTTCGCCGTCATTGCCCGCCGCCGCCGGCCGGTCATCGTCGATCTGGGCGAGGTCACGTTCCTGGCCTCGATGGGCATCCGTACCTTGATGTTCTGCGCCAAGGCGCTGCTCGCCGACGGGGTCAAGATGGCGCTCTACAATCCTCGGCCGGGCGTCGACAAAGTCTTGAGAACAAGCGGCGTCGACACCGTCATGCCGGTGGTCGCCGATCAGGTGGCCGCTATGGCCGCGGTCTCCCGCTGACGGGGGCCGCACCGTGCCGCCGGCGCCCAGGTCCTATTCGCGCCTGCTCGGCAAGTCGTTGCCCGAGGTCGGCGACGCCGTCTGTTGGGTCGCGGAAATTGCCGATGGTGCCAGCCTCGATCCCAACCTGTCGTATGCCATGCAGGTCTGCGTCGAGGAGGCGCTGACCAATATTGTCCGGCACGGGAGATGCGCTGTCGGGCCGGGCGAAATCCGCCTCGCGGTCGCACTTGCCCCGAGAGGTGCTCGCGTCACCATCGAGGACGATTGCGTCCCCTTCGACGTGACCAGCGCCGTGGCGGCGCCCGCCCACAACGAACCTGACGATCCCGAGATCGGCGGCTGGGGCATCGGCCTCATCCGCGCCTTTGCCTCGCGCCTTGCCTATGCGCGGGACAATGATCGCAACCGGCTGATCCTCGAATTCGACCGCTCGCCCGCCCCCGCCTGAGATGTCCCGCGCCGCCGGCACCAGCGAGTTGCGGGAGGCCCTGAGGTCGGTCCCCCAATTCGCGGCGCTCCCCGATTCGGCGCTCGATTCGCTGATCGTCGACAGCGAGCAACGGCGCTTTTCGGCGGGCGAGGCGATCCTCGCCGAGGGCGAGGCAAGCGACTCGGCCTATGCCATTCTCAAGGGCGAAGTCATCGTCACAATCGGCGCCGGCCCCGACAAGGCGGCTTTGGCGCGCCTCGCCGCGCCCGCTCTCGTCGGCGAGATTGGCGCGCTCGCTGGTCTCGAGCGCACCGCCGCGGTCACCGCGTTGAGCCAGGTCGAAGCGCTGCCCATCGATGCCGAAGTATTGATCGACGTCGCCGCCCGAGTGCCGCGCCTGCCGCTGACAGTCGTCCGCCAGCTTGGCCGGCAGGTCCGCAACGTCAATCGGGCAATCGGGCTCTACACCCAGTCGCTGTCGTCTCTCGACGACAAGGACCTCGATCCGGAAATCCTCGATGCGCTGGCCCATCCCGCCCCGGAACTCGCCGGATTTGCGACGACCTTCCGCCGCATGGCCGACCGCATCCGCGAGCAGCATCTGCAAAATGCCGAGCTGACAAGCGCCGCGCTCATCCAGCAGGCGCTTCTGCCCGGCCACTTCGACGCTGCCCCGCTCGGCGGCCGCGCCGATTTCAGCGCCCGAATGCGACCGGCACGGCTGGTCGGCGGGGACTTCTACGACATCTTCATGCTGGACGAGAATCGCCTCGCCATGCTCGTCGGCGACGTCTGCGGCAAGGGCGTCCCGGCGGCCCTCTTCATGGCCGTCTCGCTCACCGTCCTCAGGCTCGTCTCGGGTGAGGAGACCGAACTCCACCGGATCGTCGCCCGCGCCAATCGGCTGCTCTGCGCTCAAAATGTCGGCAGCATGTTCGCGACAGTATTTTTCGCCGTGCTCGATCTTCGGTCGGGGAATCTCGAATTCGCCGATTGCGGCCACAACCCGGCGTTGCATTTCGGCGCCGCCGCTGCCCCCTCCCCGCTCAGAGCCCCCGGCGTGCCGCTGGGGATTTTCCCCGACTATCCGTTCCGGCTGGGCTCGGTCGCTCTCGCCCAGGGCGATACGCTGCTCATTCATTCGGACGGGGTGACCGAAGCCGAAGGTGCCGATGGCGAGGAGTATGGAGAGGCCCGGCTTGCCGCCTTCGCCTCGGGAGCGGCGCGCGCCTCGCCCCCGGAAATTGTCGAAAAACTTTTCGCCGATGTCGCCGCCTTTGCTGGCTCCGCAGGCCAGTTCGACGACATCACCTGCATCGTGCTCCGGCGCTTATGACAGGACCTTGGAGACCGACGAAAACGCACTATAGACCATCACCACATAGGTCAGCTGGTGCAGCAGCTGGTCGAAGCCGAACAGGCCCCAATAGCGCGCCGGCTCGCGCCGCTCCTCGATCCCCGACGTGTAGTGGATTTTCGCAAAGTCGAGGAAATAGTGAATGACAAACTCAGCGGCGCAGAGCCCCAGGATTAGCCCGACCGGAACGCTGACGACGAGCAGCACGATTGCCGAGCAGGCGGCGTGAATCGCCGCATGGGCATACCCGCCGAGCGCCGCGAAGCTGCCCTTGCCCTGCACCATCCAGCGCGGTTGCAACAGATAGTCGGCGATGAAATGCTTGAGCTGGAAGCCAACCAGCAGGACGAAGAAGGTGAAAATCATGCCCTTGTCACCGGGAGTATGTAAGTGTTCGCTGCCGGACGCACCCGTGTCTAACCCCGGCGATCGCGGCCGGCCACCCAACTGGCGCGGCGCCGGGAGAGACTGCCTAATTTTGGTGCAAACGTGGCGGAATCAACACAAGATTCCGTTAATCCACCCTGCCCGCGGCCCGATCCCCACCGCCCGATTGACGGGGCAAGGCGCGATGTTAAGAGTGGCTAAAGGTTTGGCCGGGGACGCGACGGCATGATTGAGAAGACTATTTCGCGGTTGATCGCCGCCGCTGCGGTTGCGTTCGGCGCCGCGTCGCTGGCCGTTGCTCAAGACAACGATTACGACGAGGCCTTCGCTGCCCGCCTCGCCAACCCCGACGATATCGCGATCCTCGGCCAGTTCCTCACCGCCGCCGTCGAAAAGGGCGAGTACGACCAGGCGATCTCGACCGTCGAACAGCATCTCATCAACCACCCGCGCGACGCCAAGGCGCGCCTGATTGCCGCCCGCCTCTATTTCCAGGTTGGTTCCTGGGAACTGTCGCGCCGCCAGCTTCTGTTGGCCCTCGAAATCGGCACACTTTCGCCCGAGGATCTTGAGGACGCCGAAGACCTGCTCGCGACCGTCGAGGACCGGATCGAAGGCTTCTCGGCGATGTTCTTCCTGACCGGCGGGGTGCGGGTCGAACATACCGATTACAACCAGGCCGACGGCGCTCCGCTCGCCGACCGCACCGACATCAACCCATTCGCGACCGTCGGCGGCCGGGTGTTTGTCGACCTCAAGACCGCGACCAACGACGCTGTCATTCTCGAGGGCAGCCTCGGCGCCGCCCGCCGCTTCGGCGATTTCGATTTCGACGGCACCGGGGAAATTTACACCGGCTGGATGGGCAATTTCGCGTTCACCCTTTCCAAGGGCATGCCGGGCATTTTCCCGACGCTGCGCGGAGATTATTCCTTCTATGGGCGGTTCGAGACCTTTGATGCGGGCCTGATCCGCAACGAGCTCGGCGTCTCCAAGCGCCTTGCCGTCCGGCCGACCGCGCGCTCTCTCTTATTCACCGAGGCCGGTCTTGGCTGGCTCGGCGCCTCCTCGACCGACTTGCCGGGCGAGTGGCGCCGTCGGGTCGAAGCCGGCACGGCGATTCGCACCGACATCGGCACCTTCGGTCTTGCGGCGCGCGGCTTCCGCGATTTCGACGCCGCCTTCGCCGCCATCGGCCAGACAGGCGAGATCGAAGCCAGTTTTTCGAGCCAGCTTGGCGCCATTCCCGACACCCTCGTCTGGTCGCATCGCCTGAGCGGCGCCCTCGGCATGCTTTCGGTGCCCGACGTCAACAATCCGGGCCTGACCTTCGACGGCACCTACTGGCGGGTGGGCTGGGACCATGTGATCCAGTTCGACGGCGGCAATCGCGCCAATCTCGGCATCAGCTATCGCAACACCGAATATCCCTCCGATCCGGATCGCGACACCGCCTCGCTCGCCGCGTCGTTCGGCTTCACCCTGGTACTGGATTGATCGCGGGAGGCTTCAACATGGGCATCAGACATTTCTTCCCCGCCGCCTTGGCGCTTGCCGCCCTCGCTCCTGGCGCGCCGGTGCTTGCCCAGGAAGTCGGCGTCATGACCGCCTTTCAAACCCTCATCACTCGGGAGGGGGTGACGCTCGCCGTCGGTTCCGGCATCTCCCTCGGCGACCTTCTAATCAGCAACGAGACCGGCCTCGGCATGATCGTCTTCGACGACGAGTCGAGCGCCAAGATCGGCCCAAACGCCTCGCTGGTGATTGATTCCTTCGTCTACGACCCGCAAAGCGGCACCGGCTCCTCGAACATCCTGCTCAATTCAGGTCTCATCCGCCTCTACGGCGGGCAAATTTCGCACAATGGCGACATGACGGTCGAAACCCCGCATGTGGTGCTCGGCGCGCGCGGCGGCATCATCGAAATCCTGACTGAGGCTTTCGGCACCTTCGGCATTCTGCGCGCCGGGCAGCTGACCTGCATTCTCGGCGACAAGATCGTCGTGATTTCCAATCCAGGCTTCGGCTGCTCTTCGGACGGGGAGGAAATGACGGTCGAGCAGTTCGACGCTGAATTCGCCTCGATCCTCGACAGCCTCGACGAGATCGCCGGCGCGGGCGTGCCGGGCGATCCGGGCGGCGGATTCGACACAGAGGCTATCTGCGCCTCGGCGATCGGCGACATGCTCTCCTTCTGCCAAGGTGCTGACAATTCCTCACCCGGCGGCGGTGGCGGCGGTCTACCAGATACACCGCAAGGCGGTGGCACCTCGTGCGGGCCATGCGAGGTCGAGGTTTGCGATGGCGGATGTTTTTGTGTGTACGACCCCTACTGTGGCGAGGGGTAAGCATTCGAGTAAACTCTCGGCTTGAGCCGTGATTCCAATCATACGTCGCGCGTGACTCTTCGCCTGCAGCCGAGGAACCTGCCCCTCGCGACGCTGGCTCTTGCCGCGATCCTGCTTCTCGCTCACATCGGCTTCGATCCGCAGTTGTCGCTACTTCGCGGCCGCAGCTTCGACATTTACCAGAACTATTTCCCCAAGCCCGACGACCGGCCCTCCCCGCTCGTCCTTGTCACCATCGACGAGGCGGCGCTGGCCCAACAGGGCCGCTGGCCGTGGAACCGCGGCATCGTCGCCGACTTGATCGACGCCATTGCCGGCAACGGCGCCGCCGTCATCGGGCTCGATCTCCTGTTTCCCGAGCCCGACACGACCCCCGGCGGCCCCGAGGGCGACGCCGCGCTCGCCGAGGCGCTCGCCGCCGCGCCGACCGTCCTCGCCGCCAGCGTTGGGGACACCGCGACCGCCATCGACATCCATCCGAAGGTCAGTTACTCGGTCGTCGGCGACGCCCGGTCCGAGCGTCCGGGCATGCCCGGCGTTACCGCCTCGCTCAAGGCGATGAATGAGGCTGCTTCGGGCATGGGCATTATTCGCTCGTTCGCCGATTCCGACGGCGTCCTGCGGCGATTGCCGCTCCTCTGGCTCTCCAAAACTGACGGCAACTCGATCGTCTGGCCCGCCTTTGCGACCGAACTCGTGCGCGTCTATGCCGGCGATCCGGGCCCCGCGGCAAGGATGAACGGCGGCGGCTTTGCGGCGCTGCGCCTCGCCGGCACCATCATCGACCTCGACCCTGACGGCGCCATCTGGCTCGTTGAGAAACGAAACCCGAATCTGCGCGTCTCCGCCGCCGCGCTTCTCAACGGCGCTGACGAACCGTTACTGCGCGATGCCATCGCCATCGTCAGCTTCAACGCCATCGGCCTCGACACGTTCCACAATACCCCCGCACACGCCCAGCGCCTCGGCTCGGAGGTCCATGCGCTGCTGGCCGAGCAGCTGCTCTTCGGCAAATACCTCGTCACCCCCGCCGACGCCCGATGGATCGAGCGCGCCTTCTTCGCCGTAGCCGCCGTTTTGCTCCTCGTGCTGATCGCCCTCGCCTCGAACCGGCTCATCCTGGCGCTCCCCGGCGTCCTGCTCATCATCGCCTCCCCGCTGATCGCCGGGGCGCTTGCTTACCTCTTCCGCAACGAGCTTTACGAGGCAATCCAGCCGGCGGCGGGCCTCTTTCTGGTGGCTGCCGCCGAGGGCTTCTCGCGCTTCCGCCGCGCCGAGCAGCGCCGCCAGACGCTCAAACGCCAGTTCGAGCGGTTCCTCTCGCCCGACGTCGTCAAGGCACTCGCCTCGGGCGACGCCGACGCCATCCTGCAGGTCGACAAGCGCGAGATCACCGTGATGATGATCGATTTGCGGGGCTTTACCACGATGACTAACGCGCTCGACCCGGGCCAGACGGTCGATCTCGTCAATCACTTCCTGTCGCTGGCGACGAGCGAGATTTTCGCCCGCCGCGGCACCGTCGACAAATTCATCGGCGACGCCGTTCTCGCCTTCTGGAACGCCCCGCTCGACGAGCCGAAGCACGCCGACCTCGCGATCGAGACGGCCGAAGCGATCCTCATCGAAGTCGAGCGGCGCAATCCCGAAATCGTCGCCCGCGGCCTGCCGGCGCTGAAGATCGGCGCGGCGCTCGAGACCGGCATCTGCTCGGTCGGCAATTTCGGCTCCTCGCTCAGGATCGACTACACCGCCATCGGGGCGGCGGTGAACGGCTCGGCGCGTCTCGAGGCGGCGACCAAGACCCTCGGCGTCCCCCTCGTCACCGGCCCCGGTTTCGCCGCCCGCACCACTCGCAAGCTGGTGCCGATTGGCGAGATCGAGCTGCGTGGCTTCGCCGAAAAGGTTCAGGTCTTCACCACCGAAGCCTGGGCCGCAACGCTGAAGGCTCCGCGCCCCGCTGCCGCCGTCTAGCTGATGACTTCGCGGCGGTCGGCGAGCTCGCCCTCCTCGGCGATCTCGAGGGCCTTGAACTCCTCGAGCGAGCCCGCGAGCGCGTGGCCGAGCACCTCGCTCAGCGCCCGTGCCACCTCGACGCGCGGCGAATACACATAGTTCGCCCCCGCCTCGTAAATGCCGTTCACCGCCTTGGTGTCGACCGAGTTGGCAATGATGATGGCGCGCGGCGAGAGCTTTCTCACCGTCCGCACCAGTTCGCGGTTGGTGATCCCCCGCAAAAGATCGTCGGAGATGGTGCAGAAGACGATTCTGGCCTTGTCGACTCCCGCGTGCAGCAGTGTTTCGGGGTTGGAAATGTCGCCATATTCGACATGCGCGCCGAGCGCCCGGATCTTTTCGTGCAGCCGCACATTGTAATCGATGATCAGCGTCTTCTCGATCAATTCGGGCCGGTTGCTCAGCAATTCGTGCAGGAACGACGAGCCGTCACGGTGCAGCCCGAGGAGCGCAATCGCGAATTCCTCGCCTTCGCCTTCGTCGGCCGCCGGCGGTTCCTTGAAGCCGATCCGGGTCAAGACCGGCGTCAACCGCATGTAGATTTGGTAAGCGCTCTTGAACAGCGGCGTCGTCGTCAGCGACGTCAGCACGAACGCAAGGACAATCGCCGTTCCGAGGTCGCGCGAGACATGGCCAAGCGAAATCGCGAGGAACGTCACGACCAAGCTGAATTCGGAAATCTGTGCCATCCGCACCGCCGTGACCTCGGCATGACGCTGGTCGGCGCCGGCGAAATAAAGCAGCGGAAAGAGGATCAGTTGCCGCGCGCCGATCGCCAGCGCCGCGATGACGAGGGCAAGCACGAATACCGCGGGCCCTCCCGGCGCCGGAATACTCAGCCCCAGGCCGACGAAGAACAGGGTGACGAAGAAATCCTTCACCACGCTCACTTTAGTCACGATCTCGATCGAATAGGGAAGGCTGGCGATGGTCGCCCCGGCGATCAGCGCGCCCATGCCCGCCCCGACATTGAAGTGCGTGCGCCAGCCGAACAGGGCTTCGGCGATTCCGTCGAAGCTCGCGCCCATAAAGACCACCGCGAAGCACCAACCGATGGCGCCGACGAGAATGATCTCCGGCATTTTCGCGACCCACTGAAAGGCCAGCGGGATCAGCGTGCGGGAGATCAGAAACGCCAGCACGGCCAGCACACCGATGCCGATGAACGAGCCGAGGATCGGAAAAATCTCCGGGTGCTGCAATTGCGGCTGCAGCAGGATGAAGATGATCGACCAGAGGTCTTCCACCACCAGAATGCCGAGCGACAGGCGGCCCGGAACCGTGTCGAGCTCGAAGGTCTCCTGGAACAGCTTGACGACGAGCAGCGTCGAGGAAACCGAGATCGCCAGACCGACGTAAAGCGCCCCGAGGTTGTCCCCGACGATGGCTCCGAGGCCAACTAGCGCCAGGAGTTTTGCCGCGAGGAAACCGAAGACGGCAATCGAGGGAACGCTGAGGAGGCCAGTGACGACGATGGTGCGGCCGCTGCTGAGAATCTTCTTGAGGTCCATTTCGAGACCGATCACGAACAGCAAGAGCACGAAGCCGAGCTGGGCGATGGTATCGATATTAGCCGGGTCTGTGACGAGCCTGAGGGCGAGCGGCCCGCCGATCAGCCCCCCAAGGATATAGCCTGCGATGGGCGGGAACCTGATCCGGGCGAAGAGGATCGCCAGGACACCCGAGAGGAATAACGCCATGCCGATGTCATGGACGAGCGGCGGCAAGTCGCCAGCCGCATAGGCCGGGCCGGCCCACAACGCCGCACCCGGCGCGGCGGCCAGCAGGCTAGCTAGATGTCGAACCCTTCGGAATCTCATGCACGACCTCGAAAGACCGCAAAAACTTTAGAACAGCCCAAGCCGCGCGTCCACGCCCCGGCCGGTGCTAAACCGCCAAATTCACTGGCCAAATCGCTGCCGCCACGTCGGCAGTATGTCGCCCGGCTCGGCGCGGGCCGCATAGACCGCTCTGGCCACCGCACGGCTGATGCAGATCGCCGCGGCGTTGCCGATCCCCAGGACATCGCGAAAGGCGTCCCCGGTGAGCGGCCGGGCCGCGGTCGACAAAGCGAATACCACGTCGCCGTCGACTGGAGTATGCGAGGGGACGATGGCGCGGGCGAGCCCGTCCTGCGCCGCGACCGCCACCCGCCGGCATTGCGACTTGGTGAGTTTTGCGTCGGTCGCGACAATTGCCAGCGTCGTATTGGCGAGCTCGGCGATGATCTCCTGCTTGGTCTGGCCGGTCACCGCCAGATCGACCGGGCGGGGGCAGAGCCCGGCATTGCCGAACTCGACGCCGACCTCGAACGGCGCCGCCCAGAAGTGCGGGGTGTCCCCGACCGTCACCCTTCCCGTCGCATTGACCGCGACCAGCGCTCCGACGGTGATCCCGGAGGTGAGCACCAGCGACGCCGAGCCGAGACCGCCCTTCAGGTGCCCGGTCGTCGCCCCCGTCCCCGCCCCCTCGGTGCCGAGGGCAAAATCTGCCGTGGCGTTCGCCAGCGCTGCTTTCCCGAGCGCCCGATAGGGATTCTCCACCCAGTCCTTTTTTCCGCCATTGATGAGATCGAAGAGGATTGCCGCCGGCACGATCGGTACCCTGACCCCCTGGACGTAGAAGCCCCGACCGGCCGCGCGCAGCGCGTCGGTCACTCCCGACGCCGCGTCGAGCCCGAAGGCCGAGCCGCCGGCGAGCACCAATGCGTCGATCGCTTCGAGCGATTTGTCGGGGGCGAGCAGATCGGTCTCGCGCGTTCCCGGCGCCCCACCCATCACATCGACCGAGGCGATGAACGGCCTGTCGGCGACCACCACGGTTACCCCGGACTTGAGCCTGGCGTCGCTGGCATTGCCGACCTTCAGGCCCGCCACATCGGTGATGAGATTGCGCGGGCCGGGTTTCATCGTCTTATCCGTAACGGCGATCCGCGGCGGCCGCAGCCTCGTCCATCAGCCCGAGCTTCTCGGAGGTCTCGGCCAGTATGCGGTTGAGCGGCACTCCGTCGGGGTCCCAGCGGCGGCGGGATTCGAGCATTTGTTGGGCGGTGATGAAATGGCCGGCCTTGATATGGGCGTCGAGCAGCGCTTGCGCAAAGAGGTCGCGCTGCGCGTGGCTGCCGCCGATCTTCATAATGCGCGGCACGGCGATCGAGAGCTGATGCGCCGCCGCCTCATAGCGGCCGCGTGCCAGCGCGAGTTGGCCCCGCCTCTCAGATCGTCCTGCCGCCATCGACCTCAAGCGCCACGCCAGTCACCATTCCCGCCTCGTCCGAGCAAAGATAGCACGCCGCATTGCCGATATCCTCGGGCGTCGAGAAGCGCCCGAGCGGGATCGTCGCGAGGAACTTGGCCCGCATTTCCGGCGTATCCTCGCCCATGAAACTCTTGAGCAGAGGGGTTTCGCCGGCCACCGGATTGATCGCGTTGACCCTTATCCCGAACGGGGCGAGCTCGATCGCCATCGACCTGGTCGCAGTGACGAGCCAGCCCTTCGAGGCATTGTACCAGGTGAGCCGTGGCCTCGGGCTGACCGCCGCCGTCGAGGCGATATTGAGAATCGCCCCCGCCCTGCGCGCTTTCATGTGCGGCACCAGATGCTTGGCCGTCAGATACACCGCCTTGGCGTTGACTGCGATGATGCGGTCGAAATCCTCTTCACTTACTCCTTCCATCGCCGCCGGCATATGCGTCACCCCGGCATTGTTGACCAGAATGTCGAGATGCCCGAATTCGGCGATCGCCTCGTCGGCCATGGCGGCGACGCTTTTGTCCTGGGAGACATCGACTTCGAAGCCGACCGCCAACGCGCCGAGCGTCGCCGCGAGGTCGAGCGCCGCCCGCCCATTGATATCCGCGACCATGAGGCGGGCGCCCTCATTCAGGAATTTTCGGGCGATGCCCGCCCCGAAACCCGACGCCCCACCGGTGACGATCGCCGTCTTGCCTTCCAGCCTCATCGTGCCGCCTCCGCCCGCCGGGCCGCCAACGCGCGCTCTAGATTGGGCGCCGCCGCAATCAATTGCCTTGTGTAGGGATGTTGGGGATTGTTGAAAACATCCTCGGTCAAACCCGCCTCGACGATCCGGCCCGCCCGCATCACCATCACCCGGTCGGTGATCGCCCGCACCACAGCGAGATCATGGGCAATGAACAGGTACGAGACTTGGAACTTGCCGCTCAAATCCGACAAAAGGTCGAGAATCTGCGCCCGGATCGAGACGTCGAGCGAGGACACCGCCTCGTCGAGAATGATCAGCGCCGGCCGGATGATCAGCGCCCGCGCGATGGCGATACGCTGGCGCTGCCCGCCGGAGAATTCATGGATGAACTTGTCGGCGTCCGGGGACGCGAGCCCGACATTCTCCAGCGCCTCCTCGACCAGCCGCCGCCGCTCCGGGCCGATGGGGGGATCGGGCAGCAGGTGGAACGGTTCGCCGACAAGCCGCTCAACCTTGTGGCGGGGATTGAACGAGCCGTAAGGGTCCTGGAAGACGACCTGCATCTTGCGCCGCGCCGCCCGGCTCGCCCCCTCTTCGGCTGTCAGCACCTCTCCGTCCAGCCGGATCACCCCTCCCTGCATCGGATCGAGCGCCAGGATGGCGCGGCTCAGCGTCGATTTTCCGCTGCCCGATTCCCCGACCAGCCCCACATTCTCGCCTCGCTGGATGACAAAGCTGACCTCGTCCACGGCGCGGAAAGTCTGCCGCGCCTCGAAGGGCGTATGCCGGGGCAAGGCATAGTCGCGGATCACTCCTTGGACTTCGACGACCGGCGCCTCGCCCGCCTTGGGGGCGGGTGGGACATGGCGCGGCGGCACATGGCTCGAGGCGGCGAACAGCGCCCGCGTGTAGGGGTGCTGCATCCGGCCGAAGACCTCGAGCGTCGCCCCGCTCTCGACCACCCGTCCCGCGCGCATGATCGACATCCGGTCGGCGACCCCGGCGACGACCGCGAGATCGTGGGTGATGAGAATCAGCCCCATCCCGTCCTCGGAAACGAGCTTCTGCAACAGCGTCAGGATCTGCCCTTGTGTCGTCACATCGAGCGCCGTCGTCGGCTCGTCGGCGATCAGGATGCGGGGCCCCAGCGCAATGGCCATGGCGATTACCACCCGCTGTCGCTGGCCGCCGGAAAGCTGGTGCGGATAACGGTCGAGCGGAAACCGCGCCTCGGGCAGCCCCACCCGGTTGAGCGTCTCCCGGGCGATTCGCATCGCCTCCGCCTGGCTTTCCCGTCCATGCACGAGAGCGGTCTCGGCCACCTGGTCGCCGATCGTCTTGACCGGGTTGAGCGCCGTCATCGGCTCCTGAAAGACCATGCCGATCGATTTGCCGCGGATGTCGCAGAGCTCGGCCTCGCTCGTCGTCAAGAGTTCGCGGCCATCGAGCCGGACGCTGCCTGCGGATCGAGTCCCCTGTGGCAGGAGCTGCATGATCGAAAGCGCTGTCATCGTCTTGCCGGACCCCGATTCCCCGATAATGCCGAGGATTTCCCCGCCATCGAGCGTGAGGTCGATATCGCGGAGGATTTCGGTCTCCCCGATCGTCAGCGACAGATTTTCGACCGTCAGGAGACTCATGTCCGGCTCCGGCGAATACGCGGATCGAGAATGTCCCTCAGCCCGTCGCCCATCAGATTGAGCCCGAGCACTGTCAAAACGATCGCAAAGCCCGGGATCAACGCCATGTGCGGGGCAAACCCGATCATCGTCTGGGCGTCGGCAAGCATCTTGCCCCAGCTCGGCAGGGGTGGCCGCGCCCCTAGCCCCACATAGGCGAGCGCCGCCTCGGCGAGGATGCCGAGCGAGAACTGGATCGTCCCCTGGACGATCAGGAGATTGAGAATGTTCGGCAAAATATGCTCGACCGAAATCCGGATCGCGCCCTTCCCCGCGACCCTTGCCGAGAGCACGAATTCGCGCGTCCAGAGCGACAGCGCCGCCCCGCGCGTCAGCCGCGCGAAGACGGGAATGTTGAAAATGCCGATGGCGATGATGGCGTTGACCGCCCCCGGTCCGAAGACCGCGGTGATGAGAATCGCGATCAGCAAAGCCGGAAAAGCGAAGACCAGATCGTTGCCGCGCATGATGAATTCGTCGGCGAGGCTTCCCCGCCTCGCCGCCGCGGCGAGCCCAAGTGGCACGCCGAGCGCCATGCCGATGCCAACCGCGACGATGGCGACTGCGATCGAGGTGCGCGCGCCGACCATCACCATCGAGAAAATGTCGCGCCCGAAATGGTCGGTGCCGAACCAGTGCACTCCCGACAGGCCCTGCAGCCGGTCGGCGATTGTCAGAGTCGTCACGTCGAAGGGCGTCCAGACAAACGAGACGAGCGCCGCGATGACGAAAATCGCGGTCAGCGCCGCCCCGCCGATGAAGCTGCGGGTCCTGAGCGCCGTGCGCCACAATTCGATGCTGCGGGCGACCGGTTCGGCTTCGATCATCGGTGCTGCCTCAGCCGCGGATCGGCGATGGCATAGGCGAGGTCGACGAGGAAGGTGACGGCGATCACCGCGACGACGAGCAGCATCACCACCGATTTGACAACGATCAGGTCGCGCTGGGTGATGCCTTGGAAAACCAGCCGCCCGAGCCCCGGCAGGAAGAACACGTTCTCGATGATGATCGCCCCCGCGAGGAGGAATGAGAACTGCAGCCCGATGATCGTCAGCACCGGGATCAACGCGTTCCTGAGCGCGTGCCGCCACAGCGCCTGACCCCGCGTCAGCCCCTTGGCCCGGGCCGAGCGCACATAGTCCTCGGCCAAGGTATCGAGGAGCGAGGACCGCATTACCCGGGCGAGGATCGAGGCCTGCGGCAGCGCCAGCGCGATCGCCGGCAGGGTTAGCGCCTTCATCGCCTCGAGGAACCCCGCCTGCCAGCCCGGGAACCCGCCCGCTGAAAACCAGCGCAGCGTGATCGAGAAGCCGAGCACCAAAAGCATCGCAAACCAGAAATTCGGTACCGCGACCCCGAGCTGAGTCGCCCCCATGATCGAGACGTCGGCCGCCGAATTGCGCCGCGCCGCCGCGACGATGCCGACCGGAAAGGCGATCAGTATCGACAGCCCCAGCGCATAGATGGCGAGCGGCAGCGAAATCCAGATCCGGTCGGCGACCAGTTCCGCGACCGGCACCTTGTAGGTGTAGCTGATCCCGAACTGGCCCTGCGCGAGCCCGGCAATCCACTGGAAATAGCGTTCGAGCGGCGGCGCGTTGAGGCCGAGCTGGTCGCGCAGCGCTGCGACCGTATCGGGCTGGGCGTTGAGCCCCAGCATGAAGGCGGCGGGGTCGCCCGGCACCACCTCGATCACCACGAAGATCACGACGCTCGCTGCCACCAGCGACAGGGCGAGGGAAACGAAGCGGTAGAGGACGAAGTTGAACACAATAGGCCGGGCGGGCGCGAGGATCGGACGGGCCGTTATCCGGCCCATCCGATTGCGTCGAGCATCTATTCGTCCCAATAGACCGCGGTGAGATCGTTGGCCTGGGTCGGCGAGTTTTCCCACATCCCGTGGATTTTTGCGTTGGCGACGCCGGTCTTGGCCAACTGAAACAAATATCCGTTGACGAAGTCATCGGCGATCTTGCGTTCAGCGTCCTGCAACAGCGCCGTCCGGCCCTCCGGATCGGTGGTGGTGTTTAGATCCTCTATGATCTTTTTGAACGCGTCGGACTTGTACTGGAAGTAGTAATCGTCGCGCGCATAGATGCCGATATCCATCGGCTCGGTATGACTGACGATCGTCAGGTCGAAGTCCTTGCCGGTGAACACCTGTTCGAGCCACTGCGCCCATTCGACATTGGCGATTTCGGTCTCGATGCCGACGGCCCTGAGCTGCGCCGCGATGATTTCGCCGCCCCGGCGGGCATAGGTCGGGGGCGGCAGCGCCAGACGCAGCGTCAGTCCGCTCGCATAGCCCGCCTCGGCCAGCAGCGCCTTCGACTTTTCAGGGTCGTAGGCGGACGTCGAGGTCAGATCGATATAGGCCGGGTTATGGGGCGCGAAATGGGTGCCGATCGGTGTGCCATAACCGAACATAGCGCCGTCGATGATCTCCTGGCGGTTGATCGCATGGGCGATCGCCTCGCGCACGAGCACGTTGTCGAGCGGCGCTTTGACATTGTTGATGGCGAGGATTGTCTCGCCCTCGGTCGACCCGACGATCACCGAAAAGCGCGGATCGGCCCCCAGCTGCGGCAGCGTTTCCGGCGCTGGAAAGTTCGGGAAGGCATCGACGTCCCCGGCCATCATCGCGGCGAAGGCCGCCGTCGGATCGTCGATGAACTTGAAGATCGCGCTGTCGAGCCTCACCGGCGTGCCCCAATAATCGGGGTTCTTAGCGATCTCCACATGGTCGCCCTGCACCCATTCGACGAACGTGAACGGGCCGGTGCCGACCGGGTTGGTGGCGTTGTTGGCCGCCGTCTCGGGCGCCACGACCACCGCATCGCCCCAGGCCATGTTGAAGAGGAAATTTCCGTTCTGGCGGCTGAGCGTGATTTTCACAGTCTGCGGATCGACGACATCGACGCTGGCGATATCGGCGAACAGCGCCTTCTGAGCATTGACCGAATCCTCGGCCCGCGCCCGGTCGAGCGAAAACTTCACGTCCTCGGCGTCCATGGCGCTGCCGTCATGGAACTTGACCCCTGAATGCAGGTGAAATGTGTAGGCGAGCCCGTCAGCGGAAATCTCCCAGGATTCGGCGAGCCCCGGGATGACCGCGCCCGACGGATCGAACCGGGTCAGACCTTCGAAGACGTTGGCATAGACCACCTCGTCGACGGCCGCCGCCGCCCCTGCCGTCGGATCGAGATTGGGGGGCTCGAGAACCATGCCGACATTGATGTCGGTGCGTTGAGCGAAAGCCGGCGAGACGGCCACTGCCAAGGCCGCAAATCCGGCGATCGCCAGCGCCTTGATGGAGACTGTCATGATGCTTCCTTCCCTGTTTCGGAACTTCACCGGGCTCCGTTGCCCCATTGTTAATGGCTTCAACCCGCCGAGGGAAGCAGTTCCGAGAGCGTCAGCGCCATCACTTTGGCCGCCTCGACCATGTCCTCGATCCCCACATATTCGTCCGGCCGATGGGCAAGATCGAGCATGCCCGGTCCGTAAGCGATACAATTGTGCAGTTTGCCGATCCGGTCGATATGCTTCTGGTCATATGTCCCCGGCGAGACCACATATTCAGGATCGCGCCCGAACACCAGCTCTATCGCCCGGCTGACCGCCTGCACGACCGGCGCATCGCGCCCGGTCATCGTCGGGGCAACCTGCCAGAGCTCCTTGAGATCGTAGCGGAAGCCGAGCCGCCTTGTCTTGACCCGCTCGAGCAGACCGGTGATTTCCCGGCGCACCTGCTCGGCGCTCTCTTCGATCAGGTAGCGCCGGTCGATGACGATGCGGGCGCTGTCGGCGACGACCGCCGCCGGAAAGCCGGTATAATCGTCGGCAAGTTCGGCCTGCCCGCCATGGATCGAATTGATATTCAGGCTCGACTGGCGTGCCCCCGGCGGCACCACCGGCATCGCGGTTACCTTTTTGGCCAGCCCCGGATAGAGGCTCGCCTCCATCTCGGCCAGCACCTCCCCCATGTGCCGGATGGCGCTGTCGCCGAAAAACGGCATCGAGCCGTGGGCGATCCGCCCGTAGATCTTGATCTCGGCCCACCAGACGCCGCGATGGCCGAGACATATCCTGTCCTTGTTCAAAGGTTCCGGGATGATGACATGCTGGACCCGGGTCGGGCGGAAATAGCCTTGTTCGGCCAAATAGGCGACTCCGCCAAACCCGCCGGTCTCCTCGTCGGCGGTCCCCGAAATCTCAATGGCGCCGGAAAAATCCGGATAGATGTCAGCGAAGGCCTCGGCGGCGACGATCGAGGTGGCGAGCCCGCCTTTCATGTCGCAGGCACCGCGCCCATAGACCTTGCCGTCTTTGACCTCGCCCCCGAACGGATCGACGCTCCAGCCCGCGCCGGTCTCGACGACATCTATATGGGAATTGAAATGCACGCATTGGCCGGGCGTCTTGCCCTCGCGCCGCGCGACCAGGTTCCAGCGCGGATGGCGCTCGCTGTCCCCGAGCGCCCCCTCGGCGCGCACATATTCTATCCTGTAGCCGTGGCCCTTCAGGCGCTCCCCGAGATAGTCGCAAATCTCGCGGTAGAGGGCACCCGGCGGGTTGATCGTCGGCATTCGGATCAAGTCCTGCGTCAGCCCCACGAGCTCGTCGCGCCGCGCCTCGATCTCCGCAATGAGTTTGCTCTCCCGCGGCCCCATGCTCGCTCTCTCGCCCCTCCGCCGCCGACGATTTCAACCGGCTGGCTGCCCAATGTCCAGCGCCAAGGCGATGATTCGGCTTTGCGAAACGCCCTGCATCTGGTTTGCTGGTCCCCGGGATAAGGAAAACTGGCGATGGCGCCGATCATCGAAGTCAGGGGCGTGCGTAAGGCTTTCGGCCCGCTCGAGGTGCTGAAAGGGGTCTCGCTCACCGCCGAGGCAGGCGAAGTCGTCTCGCTCATCGGCTCGTCGGGCTCTGGAAAATCGACCCTGCTGCGCTGCATAAACATGCTCGAGGTGCCAGACAGCGGCAGCGTTTTCGTCGACGGCGACGAGATTCACCTGGCCGGCACCCCGCCGCATCGCCGTCCCGCCGATCCCGAGCAAATCCGGCTGATCCGCTCCGAGATTGGCATGGTCTTCCAGTCCTTCAATCTCTGGTCGCACATGACCGTCCTCGGCAACGTCATGGAGGCGCCGATCCATGTCCAGCATCGCAACCGCCACGAAGTACGCGGAAGCGCCTTGGCGCTTCTCGAGAAAGTCGGCATCGCCGAGAAGGCCGACGCCTATCCGGCCCAGCTCTCCGGCGGACAGCAGCAGCGCGCCGCCATCGCCCGGGCGCTTTGCATCCGTCCCAAACTCATGCTCTTCGACGAACCGACCTCGGCGCTCGATCCGGAACTCGAAATCGAGGTGCTCGGCGTCATCAAGCTTCTTGCCGATGAGGGCCGCACCATGATCCTCGTCACCCACGACATGAAATTCGCCCGCGAAGTCTCGGACCGGACGGTCTTCCTCCACGACGGCATCATCGAGGAGGAGGGCTCGGTCGGCGAGGTCTTCGGGGCGACAAGGTCGGCGCGCCTGAAACAGTTCCTCAGCGCCGCCGGCCACGATCACCGCCCCGCGGGTTGACCAACAAACCCGGCAATCAGTCCAAGGAGACCCATCATGTTGAGACTTACCGCTGCCGCAGCGCTTCTCGCGGCCTTCGCCCTGCCCACCGCCGCCCAGGAATTGCGCCTCGGGACGGAAGGTGCCTACGCACCCTGGAATTTCATAAACGATGCCGGCGTCGTCGACGGCTTCGAAATCGAGCTCGGCAACGCCATTTGCGAGCGCGCCGGCTGGACCTGCACCTGGGTCGTCAACGAATGGGATTCGATCATACCCAACCTGGTCGGCGGCAACTACGATGCGATCATGGCCGGCATGTCGATCACCGAGGAGCGTATGCTGACGATCGACTTCTCGCAGGATTACTACCCGCCCGACCCCTCCGTGTTCATCATGGCGGGTGACGCCTCGTTCGACTTCGGTGCCCTCTCGGGCGTCCGCATCGGCGTGCAGGGCGCGACCATCCAGGCTGCTTACGCCGAAGCCAATTTCGCCGCCAGCAACACCATCCTTGCCTACGAGACCGGCGATCAGTCGGTCGCCGACCTTGCCGCCGGCAATGTCGATATGGTTCTCGCCGACAATGGCTATCTGCGCCCTATCGCCGAGGCCTCTGGGGGCGCCTTCAAGATCGAGGGTCCGGAAATCCTGATCGGCGGTGGCGTTGGCGTGGGGCTCAGGAAAGCCGACGACGAGCTCGAGGCGACCTTCAACGCTACCCTCGACGAGATGAAGGCCGACGGTTCGCTCGACGCGCTAATCGGCAAATGGTTCCAGGTCGGCCCCTTCTATTCGCAAATGTGACGATCGCGGATTTGGCGGGGCGGGACGATAGCCCCGCCCTCTCCCGCATCACCCGCCCCTGATTCCCGTGCCGGATTGGCTGACAGCGCTGCTCGGTCCCGATCTTTCGGGCGGGCTCGCCTATATCACCAACGGCAAGCACCTTCAGTGGTACGGCGCCTTTCGCTTCACCATCCTCGCCGGCCTGCTCGGAGCGCTATTCGCCCTCGGCTTCGGGCTTTTGGGGGCCGCCGCCAAGAACGCCCGCCTCTGGCCGCTGCGGCAGCTCGGCAATCTTTATACCGGCATCGTTCGCGGCGTCCCGGACGTGCTGTTCTTCCTGTTCTTCCCGCTCGCCTTCGAACAGGGGGTCGAATATTTCTTGGCGCTCGGCCAGTGCTCCGCCGAGGAAGTCGCCGCCAATCCCGGCGTCTGGCCGCCCTGCCCCGACGCTAACCTCTTCTTCGGCACCACCGAATATCTGCTGCTCGCCTGTCTCTCGCTCGGTCTGATCTACGGCGCTTTCGCCGCCAACGTCATCCACGGCGCCCTGCGCGCGGTCCCAGCCGGCCAGCTTGAGGCGGCGCGGGCTTTCGGCCTCAGCGCCAGCCAGGTGCTCTGGGGCATCCACGTCCGCCAGATGTGGATCTACGCCCTGCCCGGCCTCTCCAACGTCTGGATGATTCTCATCAAGGCGACCTCGCTGCTCTCGCTCTTGCAGATCGCCGACATCGTTCTGTGGGCCGACCGGCTCGGCTCGCCGAATTTCCAGCCCGCCGCCGGGGTGATCCACCCCGATTGGCGCTGGCGCTACTATCTCGTGCTCTTCATCTTCTACATTCTCGTGACCTTCCTGTCGGAGCGCGTCTTCCGGGCCCTGACCCGCTGGGCGGGCAAGGGCGTCATCGTGGCGGACAACCCATGATGGATTGGCTGGTCGACAACCCGATCGTCGCCGACATCCGGACGCTGGCCTTTCCGTCGCTGTTCAATCTCTATTTCGCTTTCGCCTCGATCCCTCTCGGGTTCCTCCTCGCGATTCTCTTCGCCTTCGGCAAGCATTCTCGGATCACGCCCGTCCGGCTCGCTGCAAGTGGCTACGTCTACGCCTTCCGCGGCTCGCCCCTCTTCATTCAGCTCTTCATGTTTTACACGTTGATGCTCTCCTTCAATCAGGCTTGGTGGAAGCCGCTCGACGTCTCTTGGCTGGTGCTCAACCCGCTGTTCCTCGGCCCGTTGGTCCTGACGCTCAACACCACCGCCTATACCGCCGAGATTTTCTACGGCGCCCTGCGGGTGGTGCCGCGCGGCGAGGTCGAGGCGGCCCGCGCCTACGGCATGTCGCGCTGGCGGCAATTCCGCTCGGTCGTCTGGCCGCATCTCATCCGCATCGCCTGGCCGGCCTATACCAACGAGGTCGTCTTCCTCTTCCAGGCGACCGCGCTGGTTTACTTCTCTCTGCCGGTGATCGGCGAACAGAAGGACCTGATGAATAAGGCCGGCGAACTCTTCGAGCGCGACTTCAACGCTTTCCTGCATTTCTCGGTGGCGGCGCTGTATTTTCTCGTCATCTCGATCGTGATCTTCCTGATCTTCGGGCGGATTTACGAGCGGCTGATGCGGCATCTTGGCGCGGCCCGCACCCCCCGCCTGCGCTTCGCCCCTCGCTTCCTGCGCTGAGCCGCCGCAGGCCCCGCGCCCCGGGCGAAGCCGGCCATCCAATCAGGGGAATTACGAGGTGACTCGCTAGGCATTTCCTACGAGTCCGCGATGCAGGATTTACCCGGTTTCGCCGGTGCCCGCCGGCGCGTTGTGGAGCAGGGACCCAAAGACATGCAATTGGCGGATCGACAGATCACCGTGGCGGTAGTCGACGACGATCCGCTTTTCCTAGAATATCTGGTCGCCCGCATGTCCGGCGAACGCGAGATCAATCTCGTCACCGCCAAAACCGGCGACGAACTGTTCGACGTGCTCAGGCAGCGCCCGGTCGACTGCCTCGTGCTCGATTACGACCTCGGCGAGGAGACGGGTCTGGCGCTGGCCGCCCGTGTCAAGCGCGACATTCCGGACCCCCCGCCCGTCATCATGGCCACGGGCAACGGCAGCGAGCGCACCGCCATCAAGGCGTTCCGCGGCGGCTTTTCCGACTACGTCGCCAAGCAGAATCTCGCCGTCTCCGAGCTCCTCAGCGCTGTCCGCGAGGCCGTCGTCCGCCACCGCCGCGAGCGCACCGCCACCTCCGATGTCGAGCGCGCTAAGCGCGAGCTGAAATTCGACGCCATCACTGGGCTTTACGGACAACGATTTATAGAGGACCGGTTGCGCGAGCTGACCGATGACGACAGCGGCCGCGAGTTCGCGCTCATCGCGCTGCAGCCGCGCGGCTTCGATCAGATCGTGCGCTCCCACGGTACGGTCATGGGAGACGCGATTTTGCGCGAACTCGGCCGCAAACTCCGGGCCGACACCCGCGATTCCGACATTCGTGGCCGCTGGGACCGCGCCGCTTTCCTCTATGTCGTCGAGCATTTCGACACCCCGGCCGAAGTCCTTTCCTTTTGTTCGATTCTCGCCGATCGCGTGACCTTCGAGTTCAACACCGACAAGGTGACGCTCAAAGTCTCCTGCGATATCGGGGCGGCCATGTGTCCGATCAATGGCGCCGATCACCTCACCCTTATGGAATCGGCGTTTAGCGCCATGCATCGCTGCGGCACGATGCACGCTCGTTTCGAGGCCGATTTCGTCTCCAATGACGTCGGCGCGGATACCCCCAACCTTCCCGCCTCGAGCTCTGGAACCGGCGAGCTTCCGGCCGAAGGCCGGCGCGCCACCGACGGGCTCGAGGAGGCGAGCGGCGGCATCACCATCGCGCGCACCTCCAATCGCCGCGTCGAGCCGCGCCGCCGCGTCCTCAAGCGCGGCCAGATTTCCGTCGACGGCCTGCACACCACCATCGATTGTACCGTGCGCAACCTGTCGCGCGCCGGCGCGATGCTGCGCTTCGAAGGCTATTTCGTCCCGCCCGAGCGGTTCCTGCTGCGCTTCACCGGCTCCAACCTCACCCGCGAGGCGGAATTGCGCTGGCAGGTCGGCAA
>JBBECE010000013.1:121764-131567 GCA_040881985.1 Cucumibacter sp. | reverse complement strand
GGCGGAGAGGGTGGGATTCGAACCCACGAGACGGTTACCCGCCTACACGCTTTCCAAGCGTGCGCCATCGACCACTCGGCCACCTCTCCTTGCGCGCGGGGGCGCAGATGTGCCCATTTGCCTTCACCCCGGCGTCGTCATCGGCGTTGACGATGATTTCGGATGCGGGGTGACGGCGGGCGGGCACTATACTTAAGCGGAAGGGCACCGCAAGCGCCGCAGGCGGCAGGGCGCTTGAATGCCACAATCATCGGGCTATGCTACCGGATGGCGTTGCGGCCCCCCGCAAGTGAAGTGGCGGCGCCGCCTGGTGAGTTGGAAGTCGAGATGAAGTTCGTATTTCGCCTGTTGGCAACCTGGTTGGTCGGTATCGCGCTGGTTCTCTTGATCCTCGACGGCACGCGGACGCTGGCGGCCAACGCTTTCGTCTATACCTCGCTCAACGAGACCTGGCGGGGCTTGAACCCGGCAAGCCTCGAGGGGTTCCGCGAGGCGATCGTGACCCGCATGCATCCGGCCGTCTGGGCCTCGCTGATCGGGCCGTTCCTCAGCCTGCCCGGGTGGGCGCTGTTCGGCGTGCCGGGGCTGCTGCTCGCTTTTGCCGGATCGAAGCGCGCGCCCCGGCGCTACAGGAGATTTGAGCAGTTGTGACCGCGCCGCCCCTGTTCGCACCGGCACCCAGACGCCATATCATGCCTGCCAATCAACGCTAGGAGGACGGCCATGTTCTTCTCCACCAAATCCCCGAGCATTCCGAACGCCGCCGAGGCCTTGAAGGGCCGGCCCTTGCCGCTCGACATCGAGGACGAGCATTTCGTCAACCACCGGCCGCTGAAGGGCGCCTACCCGGCCGGCGCCGAAACGATCTATTTCGCCTTAGGCTGTTTCTGGGGCGCCGAGCGGCTGTTCTGGCGGCTGCCGGGAGTTTGGGTGACGGCGGTCGGCTATCAGTGCGGGCATACGCAGAACCCGACCTATGAGGAGGTCTGCTCGGGCCGGACCGGGCATGCCGAGAGCGTGCTCGTCGTCTATGAGCCGTCGAAAGCGCCGCTCGGCACGCTCCTGAAAACCTTCTGGGAGGAGCACGATCCGACGCAGGGCATGCGCCAGGGCAATGATGTGGGCACCCAGTACCGCTCGGCGATCTACTGGACCAATAACGCGCAGCGCAAACTGGTCGAGGCCTCCCGCGACGCCTATGACGAGGCACTCAGGGCGTCCGGAATGGGGCCGGTGACATCGGAGGTCGGCGAGGCGCGCCCGTTTTATTTCGCCGAGACCTACCACCAGCAATATCTGGCCAAGAACCCGCACGGCTATTGCGGGCTGAAGGGCACCGGGGTCGCTTGCACGATCGGCGGGGCCTGATCCTCGCCGTCCGCTCAGCCGAAAAAGGCGGGCGACGGCGGCAGCAATTTGAAGATCCGGATCGGGGCGGCGGGATCGCCGATCTCTTCGAGCCAATCCGGCATTTGTCCGTGCCGCAGAAGCCCGACAATCGAGTCCTCGGCGGCGCCGGCGAAGCCGCGCAATTCCGGCAGTCCCGTACAAATGACGACGGTCGTGATGCCGCGGCGTTCGAGGATCTCGCGCGCACCCGGCTCGGAGCGATTGAAAAACCGGAAGGTGTCGAGAAGCCCCGCCTCGTTGCGGTGATAGGGAGCGCCAAGCACCGAATGGGGGGTCGCCTCGAGAATATGGGCGCCGAGGTCGGCCGGGGCCATCAGCAGCGTCGGCGGCAGGCGGCGCAGCGCCGCGAAGCTTTCGGGCATGAAGCATTCGGTCTTGGCGACGGTGCCGCCGGCGACGTCGGTGTTGTTCAGGCGGTTCGCCTCGTCGGGGAAGAACGCGCCCATCGCGACGGCGAGCGCAAGGCCGGAAAAGATCAGCCAGGCCAACACCAGGCCAGTCGTGTTCAATACATTGCGGGCCGCGAGATAGCGGTGGCGAGCGGAAACGATCACCCAGGAAGCGCCCGGGACGGCGAGGATCGCGGCGAGCCGGGCGCCGCGGATCTGGACGATCATCACCAGGATCGAGAAAGCGAGGAAGGCCCAGAGGATCAGCCATTGCGGCCGGTCTTTCGGGTCGCGCCAGAGTCTCGCTGTGACCGCGACAAGCGCGATCAGCGGCGGGACGATGATGCCGATCGTGTAGGCGGGCATGTCGGCGACCGAGGTCCAGATCGGTTTGGCCTCGATGATCCGCGACAGCCAGTTCTCGGCGAGCCAGGGGTCGAGTTCGGCATAGGGACCGCCGAGGCATTGCGGAAACAGGGCGATGACGAGGCCGATCGCGGCGAGGCCCAAGATGCCGATGACGAGGAACCGGGCCAGGGCCGAGCGGAGCGCGATGGAGAAGAACGGCACTATCGCCAGGACCGCGCCGGAGGCGAGCGCGGCAATCGCATAGACCAGCGACAGCGCGTCGCAGGCGGGCTCAAACCAGCGGTCGGGAGCGATGGTCGCCGCCATCACCAGCACCGTGCCGAGGCCGAGCGAGAGCCCGAAGCGGCGAGCCGCTGTCCCGCGATGCGGGGAAAAAACCCAGAGGAGGCCGAAGGTGGCGATCGCCATGACGACGAAGGGCAACGTTTCGGTGCCGATGGCGAGCGAGACTGCGGCGGCGAGCCCCGCGAGGATCGCCCAGTTCGGCGCGCGCCAACTGCCGAGCGTTCCCGAGACGATCAGCAGCGTCAGCAGGATCTGGACATTGTGGTGGTCGATGCGGCCCGGCCCGAACTGGAACATCAGCGTCGCGGAAATGACCGGCAGGACGACCGCCGGCAGCAGCGCCTCGCGGCCGAGCAGGCGAATGCAGAGGTGCGCCGAGGTGGCAAGGAGCGCGGCCAACAGGATCAGCGGCCAGACATAGACCGCGGCGGTGTCGGCGAAGGCGCCGAGGAACGGGCGCAGCGCGAGGATGATGCCGGCGATGGGCGCGTCGACGAGACGCGACCAGTGGACCGAGGCGCCGTCCGGCGGGTTGAGGCGGTATTGGGTGGTGTCGAACCAGCTTTGTCCGGCGAGCAGGTCGCGAACCTGGACGAGCCGCAAGGCGTCGTCGGTGTCCCCGAGCAGCGGCACTGTGTCGGCGAACAGCCGGGTGCGAAGGATAAAGACCAGGCTTATGAACAGCCAGAAGCTGAAAACCGCGAGCCAGTCGACCTTGTCATCCGGCCCGGGGGGCATGGTTTGGGTCGTCTCGCGCATCGCCTTTTCGCCGCAAACAGGTCGGGTGACGGAGCATTAAGCCGGACGCCGTTATGATGCCATGAAATCAGTCCCCGTTCATCCGTCGCGATCCATGCCCGGTCTGCCAAACGATCCCGCCCCGCCCCTCGCCCCGCTCAGCCGGAGGCTGCGGCGCTTCGCGCTCGCCGGGGCGACCGGCTTTGCGATCGACGCGGTGCTGCTGTCGGTGCTCATCCGTCTCGGGCTCGACCCGTTTTCGGCGCGACTCATCGCCATCACCGCCTCGGCGCTGACCACCTGGCAGCTCAACCGGCGGATCACCTGGTCGAAGAGCCAGGACGGTGTGGCGCGCGAGGGGGGTCGCTATTTTACCGTGGTCGTCAGTGCCGCGACCGTTAACTATGCCGTCTATTCGGCGGTGCTGCTGGCGCTTCCCGGAACCGCGCCGCTCATCGCGCTCGTCGCCGGAACCGGGGCGGCAATGGCGTTCTCGTTTTTGGGCTTCGACCGGTTTGCGTTCCGGCGTTGAAAAAGACGGGCGGCCCGAAGGCCGCCCCGCTGCACGCAAGGGAAGGGCGCACAGTCACGCACGCGGTTGCGGAACCACCCGCAAATAGGGCTTCAGTTCCTTCCAGCCGCCGGGGAATTTCAGTTTAGCCTGCTCGTTGTTGACCACAGGCAGAATGACGACGTCCTCGCCCTGTTTCCAGTCGGCGGGCGTCGCCACCTGGAACCTGGCGGTCAACTGCAAGGAATCGATCACCCGCAGCAGTTCGTCGAAATTGCGCCCGGTCGACATCGGATAGATCAGCATCAGCTTGACCTTCTTGTCTGGCCCGACAACGTAGACGGTGCGCACCGTCTGGTTGTCGGCGGCGGTACGGCCCTCCGAGGTTGCCCCGGCGCTGGCCGGCAACATGCCATAGAGCTTGGCGATCTTCAGCTCCGGATCGCCGATCATCGGAAAATTTGGGGCGTAGCCGGTCGCCTCGGCAATGTCCTTCGACCATTTCTCATGCGAGGTCACCGGGTCGACGCTGAGGCCCAAAACCTTGACCCCGCGCCTGTCGAATTCCGGCTTGAGGCGCGCGACGGCTCCAAGCTCGGTGGTGCAGACCGGAGTGAAATCCTTGGGGTGCGAAAACAGGATCGCCCAGTGCCCGTCAATATAGGCGTGGAAGTTGAGCGGGCCCTGGGTCGTCTCGGCGTCGAAATCAGGCGCCTCCGTGCCAATTTGCAAAGCCATGGTCGTCCCTTCCTTAGCGTCGGCGTGTTGGCTGGAATATCGGCTTTTGCTGGCTTTGTTTGAACGGCCTCACCGCGAAACGCTTTTCCACACAGGAGTTGGGCGCGCGGAGGCCATTCCGCGCGCCCAGAGGAGCAAGGCAAACAAATTCTTTGGTCCAAATTCCGGCCGTTGGACCGGGCTACATGAAGTGCACGAATACGTTGCGCGTTGCCGCATTGTCGAATGCCCAGAACAGCAGCAGCGGCGCGAAGGCAAGTGCCAGCGCCACCGAGCCTCGGGCCGTCGCCAACCGGGCGATGACGTAGCCGAGCACGACGATCGAGACGTTGAACAAAACGTCCGTCGCCCGGGTGTTCACCAACTCAATCAGCGTTTCCATCGTACTGGTCCCGTCTTCCCCGGTGCGACGTGGCATCCAGGGGAGCATTGGCAGGGTGGACCCGCCCCCGTTGCCGGAAACTTAAGTTTAATGGCGGGGTTCGATTCAACTCGTCGGGATTTGCCGGCGGTTAACCGAGCCAGGGCCGGGTTGCGCGGGACGCGGAATCACAAAGCCGCGCGGGCCTTGTAGGTTGCCGGCGACCCCGGCCGCAGTGGACGCGCCAGGGCGTTTCACGAGGAGTTGCGCCGCGCGTGTGCGCCAAAATGCAACAGATTCGGGCCCGCCATGGGCCGATTGGGCCGGCCCGATCACGCATTTGCCAACCGGTTGTGACCCGGATTGAAACGCCAGAGCGTCGTGCGCCGCCTAAGACTTGGGGTGCCAATTTCACTCACCCGGAGTACCGCAATGACGTTTATTCGAATCGCTACCCTCATCGGCGTTTGCGCCGGAGTGCTCGCGCTCGGCGCAACCGCAATGCCGGCCCTCTCCCAGGACACCAAAGTACCGATGGTGGAGGAAATGTCCGACTGCCCCGTCACCGGCGATGACTCGATGATGGCCGACGAGGCGATGGAGGGCGGGGCAACGAGCGAAGTCTCGATGGCCGCAGACTCAATGAGCGACGACGCCATGTCGAGCGAAGATACGATGAAGCAGGATTGCCCGCCGCCCGACTGCAACGAGATGATGGCGAAGGATGACGCCATGGCGGACGATGCGATGGCGGACGACGCGATGGCGGACGACGCCATGGCCGGGCCGATGGAAGGCTGCGATCCGATGGCGACCGATGACAAGACGATGGAGTCCGACGGCTAGTCGACCCGGTTGTCACCCGCGCCTCAGACCCGGCGGCCGCAACCGCCGGGTTTTCCTTCCCCCCCCCCGTGTCTTGATAAACCGGCTATCGCAGTCTTTCCACTTCGCCATAGCCGCGCGCCATGCGCCGCTCGATGACGCGCACCAGCAGCGCCAGCGAGATGGTCATCACGAGATAGAGGAAGGCGACGACATTGTAGGTCTCGAAGAATTTGAAGGTGCTGGCCGAATAGATCTTGCCGAGCTGAGTGATGTCCTGGACGCCGAGGGCTGAGACCAGCGCCGAATCCTTGATCATGGCGACAAAGTCGTTGCCGAGCGGGGGCAAGATGGTGCGGACGGCCTGCGGGGCGACGACGTGGCGAAAGGTGTTCCAGCGCGACAACCCGAGCGATCGCGCCGCCTCGACCTGCCCGCGCGGCACAGCCTCGATGCCGGCGCGGAAGATTTCGGCGATGAAGGCCGAATAGCAAACCATCAACGCGATGATCGCCCGCCAGGTGAAATCGAATTGCCGGATGTGCATCGGCCCGACGAACCCGGCCTCGACCATCGGCGAGATCAGCCAATTGACCCAATCGACGAGTGCCGGCGCGCCGACAAAGGCGACATAGAAGAGAACCACCAGCACGGGGATGCCACGAACGATTTCGGTGTAGAAGGTCGCCGCCTGGCGCAGCACCATCGAGTTCGAGGTGCGGGCGAGCGCTACGGCAAGCCCCAGGATCAGCGCCAGAGAAAACGCGAAAAAGGTGACGTAGAGCGTCGTGAAAATGCCGCCGACCAGGGCGCGGAAAATGATGTTGTAGTCGCGGTTGGCCGCGATCGACCAGAGGAAGAGCACCGCAAGCAGCGCCACGGCGAGGAGCCACCAGGGCAATTCGCGGCGCTTGCGCCGCGGCGGCCGGGGTGTGGGGGGGGTCCGGGGGAGAATTCACCCGCGGACCGCCGGAAGCGGGATTACTCGTAATAATCGATGAACCACTTCTTGTAGAGCACCTCGATCGTGCCGTCAGCGCGCATCTCGGCGAGCGCGGCGTTGATCGGGCCGACAAGATCGGAGCCTTTCGGGAAGATGAACCCGAGGTTGTCGGTGCCAAGCGGGGTGCCGACGGTTTTGAACGCGCCGGGCTCGGCCCCGATATAGCCCCTCGAGGAAGCCGAATCCATCAGGACCATATCGACATCGCCCGTCTTCAGCGCCTGAACCGAGATGCCGAACGTATCGAACAGCTTGATGCGCTCATTGGCCTCGTCGCCATCGAGCACGCTGTAGACGGCGACATAGAAATTGGTAGTGCCGGCCTGGGCGCCGATCAGCAGGCTTGTATCGGCGGCGAAACTTTCGGGACCGGTGATGCGGGCTTCGTCGGCGCGCACCAGCATGACCTGCTCGATGGTCAGGAACGGATCGGAAAAGGCGACCTCTTCGGCGCGCTCCGGGGTGATCGAAATCCCGTCCATGCCGATATCGAACTGGCCTTCGGCAACGGCCTGCAGCATGGCGGGCCAGCCGAAGAGCTGCCAATCGAGCGTGGCGTTGAGGCGGCGGGCGATTTCGTTCATCGCATCGTACTCGAAACCGATGCCCTCCCCGGTGGCGGGATCGGCGAAATTGAGCGGGGTATAGGCGTTCTCGGTGACCGCGACGATGGTGCGGCCCTCGAGATCGGGCAGGCCCTGCGCCAGCGCCGGGGCGGCAAGGGAAGCCATGGCTGCCGCGGCGAAGGCGGCGGTGAATTTGTGCATGAGAGACAACTCCCTGAATGGCGCGGCCTCTACCCTTTGAGGCGGGCCGGCTTGAAAGGGCAATCTAGCCAATGAGGGGCGGGCCGGTCTATGGCCGCGATGCATCGAGGCGGCGGGTGAGCCAGCCGGCGGCGAGCCCGGCGAGCGAGGGCACGACGAGATAGAGCCAGAGCTGGGAAAGCGCCGCCCCGCCGACGAACAGCGCCGGGCCGAGCGAGCGGGCGGGATTGAGCGAATTGCCCGAAACGGGAACGAACATCAGATGCAGGATCATCAGCGTCAGCCCGATAACCAGCCCGGCATGGGCGACGGGGCGGGCGGCGGAGGCGACGGCGAGAATGACCGCGACGAACATCAGCGTGCCGAGGAATTCGACGGCGATGACGGGGGCGAGGCCCCAGGCGGCGGGATCGTACGTCGTCTGGCCGAGGCCTTGCGCGCCGAGATCATAGCCGCCGACATGGCCCAGCGCGATGAGCGCGAGGGCGCCGGCGCCGAGGGCCGCCCCGACAAACTGGGCGACGATATAAGGCGCGACGTCACGCGCCGGCAGGCGGCCGGCGGCCCAGACGCCCAAAGTGACCGCGGGATTGAGATGGGCGCCCGAAATGGGCCCGACGAGATAGACCATGGCGGCGACGGTGAGGCCAAACGAGAGCCCGATCGGCAGAATGCCGAGCGGGAAATCCGACGGGTAGGCGCCGAAGACGATCGAGGCGCAGCCGAAGAAAACCAGCGCGAAGGTGCCGATGGCCTCGGCGAGGTATTTCGGCATTTTTGTCGGGCCCCCTTGCGGCGTCTGGCGAGCCCTAGCAGGCGCGGCGGCGAGAGGGAAGGGCGGCGGCTTTTCCCGGTCCCTTTCCCTCATCGCCCGGCTTGTCCGGGTGATCCAGTCCGCGCCGTCTGGTGCGCCAATGATTCCATTGCGCCGCCGGCGCGGCGCGCTGGATTGCCCGCGTGAAGCGGGCAATGAGGGATTTGAAAAGGTGGCCATGCTCACGCCTCCGACAGACTTTCGCCTTCGGAATTCGAATGAGAGCCGCGGCGCGGGGCGAAGCTCGCCTCTATGCCGGTGGTCGGCGGAATGTGAAGCGCACTTCGCCCCACGCGTCCGGGATTTTGGGCTTATCGCCGTGCATCGCGGGGGTGCTCGATGGCCCCGAGAGCCTTGCGGCTCCCCGAACGCTCGGCCAAATGGGGCCGGCGCCGTCAAATCGCGGACGGCTTTCGCCTGGACGGCGCGACCGCCGCCCACCCGAACCCTTCTCACCAGATGCTCGTATGCATCCTCGCTACCGGCGAGAAGGTGGGGAGAGATTAGCATGGGGGAAGAGGGCGGGGATAAGTTGGGGGTTCGAGAACGCACTACTCCAAGATAGGATGAAAAAATATTTGAGCGATGCTTGTTTTCGACTTGGGGGAATCGATGACCCGACCTGATTTCTTGGTTTCTGGCGAAATCGCGCGACTAATCCCTGCCGTCAGCGAAACGAACAAAGAAATTCGCCTTCTATCGCCGGTTCTCGCCGGTTCTCGCCGCGCTGCGAATTGTACCGGAGTTTGCTGAAGCGGTCTTGGGCCCTTTGGGCCAACACATTGGTATTCGCACAACGGTCACAACATTCGCCGAGGTCGTCTTCAAAGGAACCAATCATCAGGGTGACCGACCCGATGCGTTGATTGTGCTCAATACGGGCCGAAGTTCGTGGAAGGCCCTGGTCGAGGTCAAGCATGGGAAAGCCGAGTTACTTTTAGACCAGGTTCAAAGGTATGTCGAACTAGCGAAAGACTTCGACATCTCAGCTGTAATTACAATTTCCAACCAGTTCACCGCGCTGCCGACCCATTCGCCGGTCACTTTGTCGGGTGCACTGACGAAGAGCGTATCGCTTTTCCATCTCTCGTGGTCCGCAATCAAGACCGAGGTCGAACTCCTTCAAACTGATGAGACGGTGAGCGATCCGGAACGCCGATTGGTTATGGTTGAGTTGCACCGATATCTTAGTCACGAGAGCGCAGGAATATCGGGTTTCACTCAAATGAATTCTGGCTGGAAAGAGGTGACCAAGGCGCTGGCTAGGGCCAACTAAGTCCAAAACCTAAGGAACCAGCGACTTCTGGACCAGCTGAACATCTGGCGGTGGAAGGATCAGTTGCGGTCTCGCCTTTGTCCCAAGCGAACGTCGGTCAACCTGCGCATGGCCGACCTTTATCTGCCTCACAATCCTCACGGTCGGGCGGAGAGTAACCACGACTTATGTTCCAAGACCTCTGCGCGGGCACCTCATGGTTCGACAGGCTCACCGTGAGCGCTTCTCTTATTCGCCCCGCCCCTCGACCATAGCCCTCGGGGTGTCGTAGCTCAAATCGCGCCACCGGCGCGATCTGCCGGCTTGCGATCTCGAAG
>JBBECE010000013.1:0-121754 GCA_040881985.1 Cucumibacter sp. | reverse complement strand
CAACCCCGTCGCTACTCCATCTTCAGCGCCTTGATGAACGCCTCCTGGGGAATGTCGACCTTGCCGAACTGGCGCATTTTTTTCTTGCCCGCCTTCTGCTTCTCCAGCAGCTTGCGCTTCCGCGTCACGTCGCCGCCATAGCATTTGGCGGTCACGTCTTTCCGGAGCGCGCGGATGGTCTCGCGGGCGACGATGCGGCCGCCGATCGCCGCCTGGATCGGAATCTGGAAGAGGTGCTGGGGGATCAGCTCCTTGAGCTTCTCGCACATCAGGCGCCCGCGCGCCTCGGCCTCGGAGCGGTGGACGAGCATCGAGAGCGCGTCGACCGGCTCGGCATTGACGAGAATCGTCAGCCTGACGAGGTCGCCCTCGCGATAGTCGGCTAGCGTGTAGTCGAAGCTCGCGTAGCCGCGGGAGACCGATTTCAGCCGGTCGTAGAAATCGAACACCACCTCGTTGAGCGGCAAATCATACTGGACCATGGCGCGCCCGCCCACATAGGTCAGCGAGGTCTGGGCGCCGCGGCGGTCCTGGCAGAGCTTCAGGATCGCGCCGAGATATTCGTCGGGGGTGAGGATCGTCGCCTTGATCCAGGGCTCGCGGATCGTCGCGATGCGCACCGGGTCGGGCATGTCGGCGGGGTTGTGCAGCGTCACCGTCTCGCCCGAGACGAGGGCGATCTGATAGAGGACCGAGGGGGCGGTGGCGATGAGGTCGAGATTGAATTCGCGGGTCAGCCGCTCCTGGATGATCTCGAGATGGAGGAGCCCCAGAAAACCGCAGCGGAAGCCGAAGCCAAGCGCCGCCGAAGTCTCGGGCTCGAAGGTAAAACTCGCGTCGTTGAGGCGGAGTTTTGCAATGGCGGCGCGCAGGTTCTCGAAATCCGCGGCATCGACCGGAAACAGCCCGCAAAACACCACCGGCTGGGTGGGGCGAAAGCCGGGCAAGGGCTTGGCGGCGGGCTTGCGGTCGTCGGTCAGCGTGTCCCCGACATAGGTGTCGGCGACTTCCTTTATGGAGGCGGTGATGAAGCCGATCTCGCCCGGGCCCAGTTCGCCGATATCGACGAGTTTCGGGGTGAAGACGCCCACCCGGTCGAGCTCGTAGGCGGCGCCGGTCGCCATCATCCGGATTTTCTGGCCGCGTTTGATGCGGCCGTCGACCACCCGGATGAGAACGACGACGCCCAGATAGGCGTCGTACCAGCTATCGACTAGGAGCGCCTTGAGGGGGGCGTCGGGGTCGCCTTTCGGGGCCGGCAGGCGATGGACGATCGCTTCGAGCACTTCGTCGATCCCCTGCCCGGTTTTGGCGGAGATTTCGATGGCCCCCGACGCGTCGATGCCGATCACGTCCTCGATCTGCTGCCTGACCTTGCCGGGCTCGGCGGCGGGCAGGTCGATCTTGTTCAGCACAGGCACGATCTCGTGATTGACGGCGATCGCCTGATAGACATTGGCGAGGGTCTGCGCCTCAACGCCCTGGCTGGCATCGACGACGAGCAGCGAGCCCTCGCAGGCGGCAAGCGACCGGTTGACCTCATAGGCGAAATCGACATGGCCGGGGGTGTCGATGAGATTGAGGATGTAGGTCTCGCCGTCGCGCGCTGTGTAGGAGAGGCGGACGGTCTGGGCCTTGATGGTGATGCCGCGCTCGCGCTCGATATCCATCGAGTCGAGCACCTGCTCTTTCATCTCGCGGATGTCGAGCCCGCCGGTCGTCTGGATCAGCCGGTCGGCGAGCGTCGATTTGCCGTGGTCGATATGGGCGATGATCGCGAAATTGCGGATGCGGGCGGCGGGGGTCATGTCGGGCGGGATTTAGCAGCCCCATTGGCAAACACAAGGGCGCAGCATTTGCGCCGCGTTTTGGCCCCATTGCGGCCGGACAAGCCGGAAGATGCGGCTGCTCGACGCCTTGATGCTGGCATTCTCAACGATGAGCGCTTCCGCGGACGTGGCGCCCGTCCCGCCGCCGCGGCCTCTGACCATGCCGCCCCCGGCAATCGAGGCGCCGGCCGAACCGGCCGCCGCGACCGCCGTGCCCGGCGAGCCGGAGCCCGTCTCGGAGCTAGAGGCGGCGCCGGAGCCGGAAGCGCGAATCTATCAGTCGGCCTGCCCGGCGGTGCTCGAGGGGCTGATCGTGGCTGAAATATTGCCGCCGATCGAGGACGGGGAATGCCGGGCGCAATCCCCGCTCCGGCTCGAGGCGGTCAATGCCGGCGGGCAATCCGTGGCGCTGACGGGCAGGCCGACGGTCACCTGTCCGCTGGCCGGCGCGATCGCGGGCTGGGTCGTCGAGATCGACGGCTACGCGCGCGCCGCGCTCGGGGCCGGGATCGCCGAGATCGTGTCGGGGACGGCCTATCAGTGCCGGCAGAGGAACAACGCCGCCGACGGGCCGCTCTCCGAACATGGATTCGCAAATGCTCTCGACGTCGCCGGCTTCCGCCTGAGCGACGGGCGCGAGGTGACGGTCCTGGCCGACTGGTCATCGGCGGGCGCGGCGGCGACGCCGGTAGGGCAATTGCTCACTTATGCCCATACCGCCGCCTGCGCGCGGTTCACCACCGTGCTCGGACCCGATGCCAACGAATTGCATCACGACCATTTGCATCTCGATCTCGCCTGTCACGGCGCGACCTGCACCTTCCGGCTCTGCGAGTAGCGGGCGGGCTTGTGCCGGGACTGGCGGGCGGCCTCGGCGACGCCCTGGCGGTAGTAGTCCGACATGCGGCGGCCAAGGCTTTCGGGATCCTCGGCCATGAGGCGGGCGGCGCCATCGAGGCATTTGCGCTCGAGGCTGCGGCGACGGCGGTGGAGGAGCGCGGCAAGGGTTTCGACCTCATCGCGCGAGCCGAAGGAGCGGGGGCATTCCAGCAACCGCTCAAGCATCACCGCGATGTCGTTGAGATCGCCGAGATCGCCGGCGAGCGCCCTGGCGGCGCGGCGGCGCGCCTTCATCGGGCCGGGCCAGGCCAACTGCAGAAGTTTCACCTGCATCCAGTGAAATTTGACCTGCTTGCGCAGCTGATGGAAATCCTCGAGCCGGCCGCCGAGGCGGGCCCGGGCGAGCGCTTCGACCCCGCGCCCATAGGCACGGCTAAGGCCCCTTTCGATGATTCTCGCGGCGCGGCTGGGCTTCGACACCGAGGGGAATTCATCGAGCGCGCTCAATCCGTCGCGGCACGCGGCGGCGGCCTCGGCCATCGCCGCGTCGGGATCGGCGGCGTTGCGCTCGAGACGGCGCTCGCGGCGCACGAGCCGGTTGCGCACCCCCGCCAATGCCGCCCGCGCCGGCGCCCCGGCGCGGCCCCGGGCGGTGCGCTCGAGGGTCTCGACGAGCGCACCGGCCTCGCGGAAGCCGGCGAGCGAACGCCCGAGATCGCGGTAACGGCGGCGCTCGCGGTCGCAAAACGCCCTGTCGGCGGGCCGCACGAGCAGGAAAAGCCCGCGCAGATTCTTGAAGCGCTGGCGCGCGTCGTGGACGCAGGCGCGGCGGTCGCGGGTCGCCAGCGTCAGATCGGCGACGGCCTTGGCGAGCTGCTCGCGAGCGATACGGGTGACCGCATCGCTCAAGCTCTCGGCCGGATCGATCCTGTATCCCATGAAACGCATTGCCGGCGGCCTGGCGGGCCAGGTCCGCCGCCGCAGGTCACTCCCCTGCCCCATTGGTCCATATCCCTTTGTCATATTCAATCGGCGCGGCGCCGGTTGCGGCGGCGGGCCCCGGGTGGCAAGACAGGGTCGCGTGAAGCCGGGCGGGAGACAGGGATGCTGACGCGGGTCCTGGGGTGGTCAAAGCGGCGCTTCGGCGAGTTGAGCGAGAAGGAAATCCTGGCGCTGGCGATCTCCTCCGAAGAGGACGACGGGCGCATCTATGCGGCCTATGCGGAGGCGCTGAGGGCCAAATTTCCGGCCTCGGCCGCGGTGTTCGAAGGCATGGCGCAAGAAGAGGACGGCCACCGCAAGCGGCTGATCGAGCTCTTCCGAAGCAAATTCGGGGAGACGATTCCGCTGGTCCGGCGCGAGCACGTACGCGGCTTCATCGAACGCAAGCCGCTGTGGCTGATGCGGAACCTCGGCATCGAGACGATTCGCCAGCAGGTCTGGGAAATGGAAGAAGCGGCCGGCAATTTCTATGTCGCGGCGGCGCGGCGGACGACCGACGCCTCGATCCGAAAACTTCTCGGCGATCTCGCCGCGGCCGAACAGGGCCACAAACTCGCCGCCGACCGGCTGGAGGCGGTCCATCTCGGCGAAGGCGCGAAGGCCGAAGAGGGCAGACAGGAGCAGCGGCGGTTTGTCCTCACCTATGTGCAGCCGGGGCTGGCCGGATTGATGGACGGGTCGGTTTCAACGCTTGCCCCGATCTTTGCCGCGGCGTTCGCGACGCAAAGTACCCATGAGACGTTCCTCGTCGGGCTCGCGGCCTCGGTCGGGGCGGGAATTTCGATGGGGTTCACCGAGGCGGCTTCCGACGACGGCAAGCTGACCGGCCGGGGCTCCCCGATCATCCGCGGTTTCGCCGCCGGAATCATGACGGCGATCGGCGGGCTCGGCCATACCTTACCCTATCTCATCGGCGACTTCTGGACGGCAACGACGATCGCGATGGGGGTGGTGCTGGTCGAACTCTGGGCGATCGCCTTCATCCAGAACCGGTTCATGGACACCCCGTTCTGGCGCGCGGTGCTGCTGGTCGTCTTCGGCGGCTCGCTGGTGTTCGCGGCCGGAATCCTGATCGGCAGTGCCTGAGGCGCGCGGCGCTTTGCCGACGCTGCCGCCACCCGAATTCGTCGAGACGGGCGGGGCGCGAATTGCCTTCTACGATTATGGGGCGCCTCACGGGCGGCCGATCGTGATCTGTCATGGGCTGGCGGCGAACGCGCTGCAATTCGCGGCGGACGCAGAATTTTTCGCGGCGCGCGGCTATCGGGTGCTGTTGCCGGATTTGCGCGGGCACGGGCAATCGCGCGCGCCGATGCGCGCGACATTTACCGATTTTGCGCTCAAGGCGATGGCGGGCGATCTCCTCGCCATGCTCGACGCGGCGGGGCTCGAGCGGGTGGACTGGGTCGGCAATTCGCTCGGCGGCATCGTCGCGCTGGCGATGATCGAACAGAACGCGCATCGAATCCGAAGCTTTGCGAGCTTCGGGACGGTCTATTCGATGCAGACGCCAAGAGTCTTCGCCGGGCTCGCGCCGCTCACCTACCGGATTTTCGGGCGGCGGCTTGTGTCATGGGTCGCCGCCCGCGCGACGACGCGCGATCCCAAGGCGCGGGTGCTGGTCGAGCATATCCTCAACACTTTCGATCCGGGGGTGCTCGACCCGATCCTCACAAACCTCAGATCCTACGATTTCCGCGAAGCGGCGAGGCGGTTCCCCGGCCGGATGCTGATGCTGAGGGGCGGGCGGGACGTGGCGGTCAACCAGGGCCTCGGGCCAACGCTAGAAGCGATGCGGGGCCGGGCGAATTTCACCCTGGTCGAAGTGCCCAAGGGCGGCCATTGCGCCAATCTCGACGCAACCGAGGCAGTGCGCGCCGCGCTCCTCGCGCATCTCGAGGCTGCCTAGGCGGGCTGGGCGATCTTCCGGGAGAGCACGGAGGTCTCGCCGTTATGGTCGGCGGCGATGAGATCAGCGGCGCGCGAGCCGAGCGCCATCGCCGGGGCGTTGGTGTTGCCCGACGGCAGGAATGGCATCGCCGCGCAGTCGATAACCCTCAGCCCGTCGATGCCGCGGACCCTCAGGCGCGCATCGAGCACGGCGAGCGGATCGTGGGGCGGGCCCATCCGGGCGGTGCCGACCGGGTGATAGGTGGTCTTGACGGTGCGGGCGCAATGTTGGGCGAGGCGTTCGTCGGCAACGAGGGATTCGCCGGGCAAGAGTTCGCGGGCGATTTTTTCGGCAATCGGCTGGGTGTCGAGAATCTGGCGGGCGATCCGCAGCGAGGCGATGGTCAGCCGCAGGTCCTCGGGATGGCCGAAGAAGTTGCAGTCGACGAGCGGCTTGTCGTCGGGGTTGGCCGACCGCAAGCGGACGCTGCCGCGGGCGCGCGGGCGCAGGAGGCACGAGTTGAGCGTCATGCCGTAGGTCGGGCGGGTCGACGTGATGTCGCGGTCGAGATAGACGGTCGGGATGCAATAGAGCTGGACCGTCGGGCGTTCGGCGCCGTCGGGATCGTAGAAGAGGCAAGCCTCGATGCCGGTGGTTGATACGGGCCCGGTGCCGAAAGCGAGATATTGCAGGCCGTTGCGCCACATGCGCCAGCCGGTGTCCTGCCGGAAATACCCCCATTTGACCCGGGCCGAGGCGACGACCGGGACCTCGTGATGATCCTGGAGGTTGGCGCCGACCCCGGGCAGATCGGCGATCGCGGCGATGCCGTTGTCGGCAAGATGGTCGGCGGGCCCCAGCCCCGACAGCATCAGCAGCTTGGCGGTGTTGTAGGTGCCGGCGGCGACGAGCACCTCGCGCTCGGCGCGCAGCGTCAATGCCGGGCCTTTGCCGTTGCGGCGGTATTCGATGCCCGTGGCGCGGCCGCCCTCGACAATGATTTTGTCGACGCGGGCGCCGGTCAGGACGGCAAGCCGCCGGTCGCGCTTAAGGGGGGCGAGGAAGGCCGAGGCGGCGTCGGCGCGGCGCAGGCGCCCGCCGAACCGTCCGGTCGTCAGCTGCATGATGCCGACGCCCGCCTGCCGCTCGCCGTTGAAATCGGGGTTGAACGGAAAGCCAATCCCCTGGGCGGCGCGCAGGAAATCCTCGGTCGCGTCGCAGACCGAGCCGGGATCGGAGACGGCGAGCGGGCCGTCGATACCGTGATAGCGATTGTTGAAGCGGGAATTGCGCTCGAGCGCGGTGAAGTGCGGCAGCATGTCGGCATAGGACCAGCCGGAGCCCGGGCCGACATATTGCTCCCAGGCGTTATAGTCCTGCGGCTGGCCGCGCATGTAGACCAAGGCGTTGACGGCGCTGCCGCCGCCGAGCACGCGGGCCTGCGGCACGATCGGGGCGCGGCCGCCGAGCTGGGCCTGCGGCACCGAACGGTGCATTTCCATGAAAGTATCGCGGTTGAGATATTTCATGTAACCGGCCGGCATGGCGAGCGTCGGGCTGGTGCGGCGGGGGCCGCGCTCGAGGACGAGGACCGAAAAGCCGTGATCCCTGACGAGGCGCATGGCGGCGACGCAGGCCGCCGAGCCGCCGCCGGCGATGATGAAATCAAACTTCTGGTTGCGCCTCAACTCGAACCCCGGCAACCCACACACGCGGCCGGCGCCGCCCCTTGCGCCTTGCTTTTCTCTTAGAGGCCGGACGACGCGATAGCAATCGGGGGTGCGTTGACCGGCGCGAAGCCGGACCGGCTTGTGGATTGCCGTTCGCCTGTGGCAGGCTCGCGGTACCATCCTCGGAGGCTCATCGATGACTTACCGCGCCGCCGCGTCGCGTTACGACGCCATGCACTACCGCCATTGCGGTCAATCGGGCCTGAAACTGCCGGTGATTTCGCTGGGGCTGTGGCAGAATTTCGGCGGGACGCGCGATTACGACAGCGCCTTCGAGATTCTCGGCCATGCCTTCGACGCGGGCATCACCCATTTCGACCTTGCCAACAATTACGGGCCGCCGCCGGGCTCGTCGGAGGAACTCTTCGGCCAGGTGCTGGCGCGGGATTTCCGGCCCTACCGCGACGAGCTGATCGTCTCGTCCAAGGCGGGCTACAATATGTGGCCGGGGCCCTATGGCGAGTTCGGCTCGCGCAAATATCTGATCGCCAGCTGCGAGGCGAGCCTGAAACGGCTGGGGCTCGACTACGTCGACATTTTCTATTCGCACCGGTTCGACCCCCATACCCCGCTCGAGGAGACGATGGGAGCGCTCGCGAGCCTCGTGCATGGCGGCAAGGCGCTCTATGCGGGGATTTCGAGCTATCCGGAGAAAGAGACGCGCGAGGCGCACCGGATTCTCGGGGAGATGGGCGTGCCGGTGACGATCCACCAGCCGTCCTATTCGATCCTCAACCGCTGGATCGAGGAGGACAAGACGATCGAGGCCTGCGGGGAACTCGGCATCGGGGTCATCGCCTTCTCCCCGCTGCTGCAGGGCGTGTTGAGCGGCAAGTACAACCGCAAGAGCGGATCGGGGACGCGGGCCGAGGAGAAGAATTCCTCGCTGCGGCCGAGCCACCTCGATGCGAAGGTACTGAAGGCGGTTGGCGCGCTCGGCAAGATCGCCGAGGCACGCGGGCAATCGATGGTGCAGCTGGCGCTCTCGTGGGTCTTGCGGCGCAAGGAGATGACTTCGGCGCTGATCGGGGTCAGGACGCTCGAACAGCTCAAGGACAATCTCGGCACGCTGAAAAAGCTGAAGCTCAGCGAGGACGAGATCGCCTCGATCGACAAGGCGACGAAGGGCGCGTTTCTCGATCTGCATCCGAAGCCGAGCGGGTGGTTGAGGTAGGGGGGCCTCAGTCGCCTAAAGGGCTTGGAGTATGAAAGCGTCGAAAATCGCCGCTGCCCGCGCCGCGGAGAAATTGTCGCCCAAACGAAGGCGCGCGAATTGTGGTGAAACCATCTCGGCGCGACAGATTGCCTCAAGCGCCCCGTAGCTTGGTCGCATTGCATAGTCATGCACGAGCACTTGCGTTTCAGGATGGTCGCGGAGCTGCATCAACGAGTAGGCTCCGCAGGCGACCCGAAATCGCCCGTCGATCAGGACCAGGTCCGGTATTCTCCGAGCCTCGGCAGCGGCGTCCCACGGCGCCGTCACGTATTTGGCCCAACGTCTCGTGTTTTTTGTGGTTCTGAGGGTGTTCAGCGGACGACCGGCTCTCACCACAATTCCGATATCGGCGTGAATAAGCGTTGCCCGGCCGGAGTATCCAAGTTGCGCCGCAACGGCCCGACAATAGCGCTTGTCGCTTTCGACGCTGATAACCTCCAACCCGGCTTCAAGCGCCGCCCTGGTCGATCCGCCCATCCCATACTCAAGGTAGATGTGCGCCTTGCCGAGCGCCGCCTCGAAATATTCCGTGTCCGCCTTTGCCATCCATGGGGCGGAAATCACCGGAGTCCTGAACCAGCCGGGCATACGACCGAGTATCGCCAAAGATGGCGAGGGCGCAAGTCCGGCAGTTTGCAATTCGAATCAACTTAACCACTCAATTGGGACCGGCCACCGCGGCGGCTGGGGTCACAGTGACACCAGGCTGGCGGTCCCACCATTCGGTGGTCTAGTCTCGTGTGCGTGTTGATCTTCTGACGGCGCATTGCTCCATGCATTCGGCAAACCACATCGGCGCAACAGGCCTGACCGTGCTGGCCGTGTGCATCGTGCCGGCGGCGGTGGCGTGGGCGGTGACGGCCGTGATGCGGCTGCAGGCTGGACGGTTGGGGTTGGTGCAAGTACCCAACGAACGCTCGTCGCATTCTGCTCCAACGCCGACCGGAGGGGGGGCAGGGATCGCGGCGGGAGGGCTAGCCGCGACGGCGATGCTGGCGGTTTCAGGCGGATCGTGGATTTGGGGCGCGGCAACGCTGTCCCTGGTCCTCGGAGCGATCGGGCTACGGGACGATAAGGCCCCGGTCCCGGTGGCGTTGCGGTTTTTGGCGCAAGTCGTGGTTGGTGGCCTGATGATCATGCTTTTCTCGCCGCTAGTTGAAGTTGTCCTGCCGTTCAGCCTCGCCCTGAGCGGGGGCGCTCTGGCGATTGCGGCCTGGCTGGGGATCCTTTGGTGGCTGAACCTCTTCAATTTCATGGACGGCATCGATGGACTAGCGGGAGCACAGGCGGTTTTCATGCTGACCGCCAGTGCGTGTCTCATCGCGCTTTCGAGCCCCGGTTTTGAGGAGTCGGCGCTATTTTGGTGGCCGCTCGGATTGGCGGCTGCAGTGGGCGGATTTCTCGTCCACAACTGGCCGCCGGCTCGGATTTTCATGGGAGACGCCGGCAGCTATTTCCTGGCGCCGGCGATCGCTGCGGTGGCGCTCGCCTCAATCGGCGTGGGCTCGATCAGTTACGTGGAATGGGCGATCATCGGCGCGAGTTTCATCGCCGACGCATCGGTGACGCTAGCCCGGCGGGTAGCGGCAGGCGAGAAGCTCCTCAACGCACACAGGGAGCATGCCTATCAGCGGTTGGCGCGGCGATTCGGATCGCACCGGACAGTGATGTTGGGGTTTGCGGCAGTAAACCTTTTCTGGTTGTTGCCGCTGGCGTTGGCCGTGCATTACTGGCCGCAATTCGCCACCGGGTGGCTGGCACTTGCCTACTTGCCGCTGATCTGGGTAGCGGCGGCGGTGAGGGAGTAGGCAGCGCGGGAGGAGCGGTTGCTGAAAGTCCTCTACGTGGGTTCGACTCTCAAGCGGTCTGGGCCGACGAACCAGCTCCATAACCTTGTCCGGAATCTCGATCGGCGTCGGTTTACGCCCGCAGTGGCGACGCTCTCGGCGGAGCCAGCGGACACCCGGCGCGCCGACTTCGAGGCGCTAGGGGTGCCCATCCGGGCGCTCGGCCTATCGCGGACCACGAGCTTCCGCGGAGGACGGGCCGCGCTGGCCGGCGTGATGCGCGAGGCGGCGCCGGACGTGATCCATACGCAGGGGTTGCGCGCCGACTGGCTAGCGGCGCGGCTGGCCGGCGCTCCTGCGCCGCGCACCGGAACTTCGCGGCGCTGCAGACCGAGCGCTCGATCACCGTCGATCATGGGGCAACGAGCTGCGTCATGGCGGCGCTATCGATAAGGTAGGGGCGGTCGGCGGGGTGTGGCCCGGAGATTCTTCGAGATCTATTACAAAACGGCGATCGATTTCGATCTCGACTATGTCGTCACATTCCCCTGACGCCACGCGTGAAATATGTGCCGCTCGAACCCTTGCGTGGTCGGGTTCAGCAGAATGTCGAATTGCGAAAAGCCGAATGTGCGCAGCATTGCCTCAACGCAGGCGACATTTGGAATCCAAAAGTTCGTGGCGTCGTCGCGGAATCCCGGTGCGTATTGCATCGCGGGAAACGGCGCGTCATTCTGATTGGTGACCGTCTCGACGACGATGTGATTCCGCGCCAAGGCCGCAGCCCTTTTCAGCCCGCCGAGCGGGTCGGTCAGGTGGTAGAGAACGCCGAGGAATAGCACGACGTCGAACTGCCCGAGCCGCGCAGGATCCATTTCGTAAAGGTCGACCTCGTGGCTGCGAATGCGGGATTTGCGGGCGCGGTGCGCGAAGTTGAATCCGGCCTTCGTGCCCCAGCCGGGACCGCCCCAGCAGAACGAATCGGTCGACAGGACATCGGCCGCACCGAGCCGTTCCGCCTCGAAAGAAAAGAAGCCGTCCCATGCGCCGATGTCGAGAACCGTCTTCCCGGCGACGGGATATTTGAAAACTCGGGTGGCGATGTCCTGCAGCCTATCGAGCTTCATGACGCCCGGAGTGACGCCGCCGCCGAGCAAATCGATCGAGTGGAACCAATGGATCGCGTCGACGGGCGGTCGGAATAATTCGCGCCGGGCGCGACGAACCACCCTCGCCCCAAAGGCGCGAGGTTGAAAAATGGCCTCTCTGGCGAGTGCCAGAATATAGTTCATAGCGCCCTCAAGCCGACTCCTGAAATCGCAAAAGTAATTACGCCAGCATAGCGAACGCTCGCGCCGGTCGAAAGACCCCGTACTCACCGCCGCCTTTCCGGCGGGCCTTTGCATGGACTCGCCAGAGGCGGGCGAGAAGGGCCGGAGCCGGATCGGCCTTGAGCGGGCGCGCGCTTGCCGATATTGAGACCCCACCGTGAGGTTGATCTGACGCGGTGGCCGGACGCCGCCCGGGGGAGTGCCCATGACAAGCAGCAGGGCCGCCAACCGACCCGACGGCGCCGCGACCGGAGAGGTCAGCGCCACAATCAGCGCCGACCGGGTGCCCGAAATGGCGATCGCCGACCTCGTCGAGGGGGCGCGGCACCATGAGATGTGGTGGAACTTCGCGCTGCACGACATCCGGCAGCGGTTTCGCCGGTCGATGCTCGGGCCGTTCTGGATCACCCTCTCGATGGGGGTGATGGTCGGCGCTTTGGCGCTGGTGTTCGGGGCGATCTTCGCCGAGGAGGTCGAGGATTTCCTCCCCTATCTCGCCGTCGGGCTGATCTTCTGGAATCTGCTGGCCACGACAATTAACGAGGGGTGCCTGACTTTCATCGCGGCCGAGGGCTATGTACGCAACGTGCCGATGCCCCTGAGCGTGCATTTCTACCGGATGCTGGCGCGCAACCTGATCGTCTGGGCGCACAACATGGTCATCTATGCGGTGGTGTTCGCGATCGCCATCCATTCGGTCAACCCGGCGTTCCTGCTGGCGATCCCGGGGCTCATTCTGTTCACCGTCAACCTCGCCTGGATGTCGCTGATGGCGGCGATTCTGTCGACCCGGTTCCGCGACATTCCGCAGCTCATCTCGAATGCGCTGCAGGTGGTCTTCTTTGTGACCCCGATCTTCTGGTCGATCAGCCAGTTTCCCGACCGGCCGATCTTCGTTCTGCTCAATCCGGCCTATCATCTGCTCGAAGTGGTGCGGGCGCCGCTCCTCGGTCAGGCGCCGGGCATGGTCTCGTGGGCGGTGGCGGTGGGGATGGCGCTGGTCGGGGGATGGCTGACGGCGCTGCTCTATCGGCGCGCCTATCCGCGCATTCCCTATTGGGTGTGAGGGGCGCCGTGCCGCACATTTCGACCGAACGCCTTTCGGTGACGTTCCGGATCTACGGGGCGAATTCGCGGTCACTGAAAAAGCAGATCGTCAAGCAGGCGACCGGCGGGCGGCTGGTGCCGGGGGCGGACGACACGATCACGGTGAGGGCGCTCGACGAGGTGAGCCTCGAGGTCGAGCATGGCGACCGGGTCGGCATTGTCGGGCACAACGGGGCGGGCAAATCGACGCTCTTGAAGGCGCTGGCGGGCATCTACAAGCCGACTGGGGGGTCGATCGCGATCAGGGGCAAGGTCGGGGCGCTGCTCGACCCGGCGGCCGGGCTCGACCCCGATGCGACCGGCATCGAGAACATCTATCTGCGCGGCTACATTCTCGGGATGAAGCGGGCCGAGATCGAGGAGCGGATCGAGGACATAAGATCCTTCACCGAGCTCGGCGACTATCTCGACCTGCCGCTTCGAACCTATTCGGCCGGCATGTTTGCCCGGCTGGCGTTCGGCATTTCGACCTCCATCCGGCCGGACATATTGCTGCTCGACGAAGGCATCGGGGCCGGCGACGGGATTTTCTTCGACAAGATGCAAGACCGGCTCGGCGCGGTTGTCGAGCGGGTCGGAATTCTGTTGCTCGCCTCCCACGACAAGGTGCTGGTTGAGCGCTTCTGCAACCGGGTGCTGCGGCTCGAACACGGCAGACTGGTCGAGTTTACCGGGCGCGGCACAGTGCGCGACGCCCTGGCGGAGGCCGCCGTCAGGACGCGGACGCCCCCTCCAGCGCCTTCAAAGCCGGGCGGGAGCGAGTAGCTCCAGGAAACCGCTTCCGTCCATGGTCGCGGCCATGGCGCATGCATGGGCATATTGCCGCTCGACCAACCCGGCGAGCCGGGCGGGATCGCCGAGCCGCGCATGGATCGAAGCCGCGAGGTGGGGAAATTCTTTCTTTTCGAACGAGACGCCGGCGCCGCCGAGGGTCTCCAGCACCGCCTCGATCGCGTAAGCGAAGACTGGCAGGCCCTGCAGCATGGCCTCGAGAAGCGGCAGGCAAAACCCCTCGTGCTCGCTCATCGATACATAGGCGCTCGCCCCGGCATAGCGTTTGGCGAGTTCGGCCTCGTTGATGCTGCCGAGCCACTTGACCTTGCCCTTGGGGAGCGAGAGGTCGACCCGCTCGACCCAGTCGAGATAGTCGCGATAGGGCTTGTCGGGATCGCCGCCGACGATCCAGCACTCGGCGTCGGGGTCGAGCTTCAAATAGGCGGCGAAGAGCGCCAGCACGTCCTCGAGTTTCTTGTGGCTCTTCACCCGTCCGACGGTCAGGAACCTGGCACCGCGCGCAACCGGTTTCGGGACGGCGGGCGGGGGCGGGAGGCCGGCGATGAGTTTCGGCGCAATCACCGCGACATCGACCGCTCGCCACTTCGGCTGGTCGCCGAAGCTCGTGACGAGCTGGCGCGCCATAGCGCGAGAGTTGGCGGCGAGGGCGTCGAATTCGGCGAAGCGCGGCAACTGCACCAGCGCCCGTTCGCAGACGGCGCTCAACTCGGGGTTGAAGACGCGCAGCAGCAGCGGATCGGTGATGCCGTGGAAAAAGGCGATCCGGCGGCGGCAGGGCGCGGCGAGCACCGCATCGAGATGCGGATCGTGGGTCGAGGCGAAGTAGAGAATCTGGTCGGTCGGCCCGGTGCGGGAGGGCAGGGCGTCGAGGCGGCGGACAACGTCGTTCATTTCGAGATTGTAGTTATCGGCGTAAATCTCGGCGGCGATGCCGTTCTGGCGCAGCATCCGAAAGATATCGAGGCAAAGCACGCCGACCGCGTCGCGCCTGAAAATGTTGGGCGCGGCGATGTGGACGGTCGCGCCGGCCGGGGCCACGTAGCCGGGCGCGGCAAAGCGAGGCGACGCATAGTTCCGGCTCCAGTCGGCGCGAAACCGCCTGGCGTCGGCTTCGGTGCCGAAGGCGGGCGCGCGATCCATGTGAACAATGGCGTTGGTGGTGTTGGCGCGCAGCACGAGGCTGACGGCGAGGCCGCGGCAGCGAACCGGGGAGGGGTTCCGCCAGCTGGCGATCGGGGTTAGGCCGTCGACGTCGAGCGTCGTCCGGCCCCCGACAAAATCGATGCGGCCCGTGGCCGACGTCCCGAGCGCCTCGCTGGAGAATTTCCACCAGCCGAGATGGCCGCCCGGATGAGTGAGGTTCTCGAGGTCGTAAATGTCGATGACAGGAGAGACGTCGGCGGCGGCAAGCTCGGGCGAGAGGCTGACGGCAAACTTGCCGCCCTTGCCGAGGTTGATCTCGGGCCGGTCAAAGAGCGCGAATGGCCGAAGCGGGGCGGGGCTCATTTCGCCGATCCATGAAGGTCCCTGAGACGGGCGACGAATTCGGCGGTTAGGTCGAGGTAGCGCCGGCCAATGGAAAGGGTCGGCTCGATGTGGCTGTTCTCGTGGAATTCGTTGAAGGTCGTAATCATGACGAGGTGCGGCGCCATCTCGAGGCTTTCGACGAAGGTCATGCCGCGCCGATAGGTCTCGCCGTCGCGGCGCGCGACGGTGCGGTACGGGTTGCCCTCGCGGCGGCTGTCGGGCATGGCGGCGTCGTCGTAGCCGGGAGAAATGGTGGCAAGGCGCACGCCCATGCCGGCGCGTTTGGCCTGGGCATAGGCGGTCTGCCAGACGTGCTCCCAGTTCTTCTCTTCGGCGAGCTCGAGCGGAGAATAGGGCGCGAACCCGGAGAAGAAGCCGAAGGTATGTCTGGCTTCTTCGGCGCCTCCGGGCAAGCGCAGGCTGAGGGCAATATTGGTGAATCCCCTGGCGGCCTCGGCCAGCGCGGCCAGCGCGGCTTTGTCGCCGTCGAGCGCGCTCGACCAGAACCAGAACAGCACCGGCTTGCCTTCATACCGGAAGCTCAGGGGGTCGCGGGCATAAAGTCTTTCGAGGACAGATACGATGTTGACGGCGTCGGGGACGCTGCGGCCGTAAGGGCAAATCTGGACGGCGAAACGAATGGCCGTGCCGCGCCGCCGGGCGACATCGAAGACGTGCTGGATGGCGACGGTCTCGAGCCCGTTCGGGCCGTTCTCGTCGACATGCAGGTTGAGGGCGACGAAATCGAGCCCCATCTGTTCAAATAGGTCGATGTGATAGTCGATGGTGCGGCCGCGCGAGGAGGCGTAGTAGCCGAGAAGCGGCTTGTCGGAGACGTAGCCGAACGCCGGATTGTCGTTCCAGTGCGCCTCCCCGAAGCCGTCGCCGTACCAGAGATAATACTGGATGCCGACCAGCGGCCGGCGGGCGATCTCGCGTTTTGCCGCGGGGCGGCGCGCCTCCGCGTCCCGCAGCGTTCCGGCGAGGATCGATTCGAGCTGGCTGGCGGACTTGTTCCAGGAGTAGGCGGGGGCGAGCTTGCGCCCGGCCTCACCCATACGTCTAGCGAGGGCCGGATCGCGCTGCAGAAGCGAAATCTTCTCGGCGAAGGCGGAAGGAAAGGGCGGCACCAGAAACGTCGATTTGGCCGTCGTGACCTCGACGAATCCGCCTTCGTCGACCGCGATCACCGGCTTGCCGGCGGCCATGGCTTCGAGGACAACGATGCCGAAGGGTTCGCGGATCGCCGCGAACAAGAAGGCGCAGGCGCGGGCCAGCACCAGTCTCAGTTCGCGATTGGTCAGGCCGGAGAGGAAGAAGACGCGATTGTCGACCCCGAGAACCCGCGAAAGATTCCGCAGGCGGTCGGCTTCCGGGCCGGTGCCGATGACGATGAGCTGGGTGTTGTCGGTGAGCGCGATCGCTTCGATCAGCAGGGCGATGCGCTTGTGCGGCCAGAGCTGGCCGACGGTGACGAAGAGGTTCGGGTCGGTCGGCAGGTCGATGAAATCGTCCATCTCGATGCCGGGATAAACGACGTCCTTGACGGGGACGCCGTAGACATTTTCGAGATAGGCCGCGGTGTAACGCGAATTGGCGACGATGCACTCGGGGCGCGCCGATTTTTCGGCGGCGTCGATGGCGTTGAGCGTCGCCTCGAACACGCCGTCGCCAAGCCGGTCGTAATGGTATTTCGGATAGACGTGAATCTGGTGGGCGACCTGCTTGCCGACCTCGACGACGTTTTGCTCGTAGCGCAGGTCATGGAGCAGGCGCAGCGGCTCGTGCGGGAACCAGACCATCGGATGCAGGTCGACCATGTGGGTCGGCCAGAGATGGGTATGGTAGATGTCGTGCCGGCCGATTTCGGAGCGCCAGATTTTCGGCAGCAGCAGGGCGTTGAGGAAGAATGCGTGGTCGCCGGGGAACCTTCCGGTCAGCGCCGAGCGTTTTACCCGATCGGTGACCCCATGCTCGGCGAGGAGCGCGTCGTTGACATGAGCCGAGTAGAGAGTGATGTCGTGCCGCTCCTGCCAGCGACGCAGGCACTCGATCAGATAGCGCTCGGCACCGCCGTATTTGGAGAGGATCGGGATGACGACCCCGATGTCCATGGAGGAGGGGCCGGTCATCGGGCCGGGCCTCCGGCGGCGGAGGGAAGAGATAGCGGATCAACCATGCGTCCGCCGCTGCGAGGGAACTCAATAAAATGAGCAACAACAATAGGTTGTAGGACAATTCGCGGCGAGTTTAGCAGGGCGAGGGGCGAGGAGTCCATGCGATTAGCGCCCCTGTTCCAAGGCGCCGCGATAGATGGCGGAGAGCGGGGCGATGGCTTCGGGCCAGACGAGCGGGCGGAAACTGCCGCGGGCCGGAGAGGCGAGCGCGGCTTCGATGCCGGCGCGGATCGAGGCCGTCGAGTGCGGATCGACATAGGTCGCGGCGGCGCCGAAATAGTCGCGGGTCGAGCCAACTTCAGTGACGAGGAGCGGGGCACCTTGGGCGGCGGCTTCAAGCGCGGCGAGGCCGGGGGTTTCGAGCAGGCTCGGCAGGACGAAGAGGCGCGCCGCCGCATAGGCCGAACGCAGGGGACGGGAGTCATGGGCGAGAGTTCCGAGATGGGAGAGACTCTTGCCGCCGGCGGCGAGGACGGCTTTGGCATAGTCGGGATCGCGGACGGCGCCGATGAGGACAAGGCGGGTGCCGGGGAGGCCGGCGATAGCCTCGGCGAGGCGCAGTTGGTTCTTGCGCGGCTCGAGATTGGCGACATTGAGGAGGAAGGGGCCGTCGACGCCGAACTCGCTGCGGAAGAGGGCTGGATCGGTGGGAGCGAAAAATGACGGGTCGACGCCATTGAGGACCGTCGCGAACTTTTCACGGGGCAGGCCAAAAACCTCGGCGAGAGTTTCGGTTTCGGCGTCCGAATTGGTGACGATGCGGTCGGCGAGGGAGAGTTGGCGACGGATTTCGCCCTCGGGATAGTCCTTGCGGGTCTCGGGCGTGATCCAGAGACTCGAGGAAACGACAAGTTTCAGGCCGAGGCGCTTGACGAAGGCGCAGAAGGGATAAGAGCCGCCAACGCAGGAGAAATAATGGACGAGATCGTGGCCGAGGAATTCGGGGCGCCAAGGATCGAAGAGGGTGACCTCGATACCAGGATCGGCAAGGTATTTCCGATAGGCCAGGAGCTGAATCTCGCCGCCGCCCGGGGTGTGGAAGGCCGTTGGGTAGGTCGCGAACAGCACCTTCATGACGCGGCCTCGTCGCGGCCGGCAGACTCGAGCCCGGCAAGGGCAAGCATCCGGTCGAGGCGCTTGCCCCAGGTATTCTCGCCGACGGCGACGAGGGTCTCCTGGCGGGTCAGGCGTCCGCGGGCGAGCTGGCGGGCGATGGCGGCGGCGAAGCCGGCTGGGCCGGCCCCGACCGCGAGGCCCGGATGCGGCTCGGCGGCGAAGGCCAGCGGGGTCGCGGCGACGGGGATGCCGGCCGCCAGAAACTCGTAAAATTTCATCGGGAACATGGCGCGGGTGTAGGCGTTGAGCGCCGAGGGAAGCAAGCCGACTTGAATGCCGCGCAAATAGGCCGGCAGGTCCGCATAGGGGCGGTAGCCGAGCCGATAAACGTTCGGCAGGGCGCCGAGGCGGGCGAGGTCGGGGTTCGACTGACCCTCGCGCTCCTCCCCGATCAGCACCAGATGCCAGTCGGGGCGGGCGGAAAAGAGTTCAAGCAGCAGGGGAAAATCCAGTTTGTAGTCGCTGAGAACGCCGTGATAGCCGAGGCGCGGGGCGGGGATCGTGGCGAGATCGGCGGGCAGCGGGCCGGGCTCGAAGGCGCCGCCAAAATGCCGGGCATCGGCGACATTCGGCAAAAAGTGGGTGTTCGGATTGAGCGACCGGCATTTTTCGGCGAGCGGTTTGCTGGTGGCGAAAACCGCATCGGCGCGTTCGAGCAGGGTGCGCTCAAAGGTCTCAATGGCCGGGGCGTCAACGAATGGGACGGCGGCGAGATCGTCGACGCAGTGATAGATCAACGGGCCGGTCGAAAGGCCGGCGAGCGCATCGAAGATGAAGGGGTGATAGGTCCACACGACGGGGATGTCAAAGCGGCGGGCGCGTACAAAGCGACGAAGCGGGGTGGCGAGGCTCCAGCGGTTGAAGGCGCGAAGCCACCTCGGCAAGGCGAGGCCCGGCACGACGAGCGGGGAATAGACGAAGATGTTTGGCTCGGGACTGGGGATGTGGCCGAAGAGGCCGGCAAGTCCCGAGGCGAGGCGGCGGGCAAGGCGCGACCAGTCGCGCGAACTGCCGGGACGGGGCATGCGGAGCCCCGGGCTTTCCACATAGAGGACGCGCCAGCCACGGCCGGCAAGGAGCCGCGCGGTGTGCTGCTTGTTGGTCCAGTAGGGAGCGGCCCAGTCGGCGGTCGAGAAGAGGAGACAGTCGCGGCCAATTGGCTCAGCCATGGCTGGCCCCGACGGCAAGCAGCAAGTCGCGGATGCGGGTCGAGGCGTGGCCGTCGCCATAGGGGTTGGGGCGGCCGGCGAGCGCGGCGCGTTTTTCGGGATGATCGAGCCAATCGCGGGCTGCCGCGAGGATGCGGGCAGGATGGCGGCCGGCAAGGGTCGCGAACCCAGCCTCGATCCCCTCGCCGCGCTCCGTCAACTCGCGCATGACCACAACCGGCACGGCGAAGCTCGGGGCTTCTTCCTGGATGCCGCCCGAATCGGTGAGGACGAGCGCGCTGCGGCCGAGAAGGAGCAGCAGCGCGGGATAGTCGAGGGGGGCGATGAGTTCGATGTTGCGGACGCTGCCGAGGCGGGCGCGGACGGAGCCGAGGATGTTCGGGTTGGGATGGACGGCGAAAACGAACCGATGGCCGGGATAGTGGGCGGAGAGGTGTGCAATTGCCTCGCAGATATTTGCCAGTGCCGGGCCGAAATTCTCGCGGCGATGACAGGTGACGAGGACGATTGGCGAGCCGTCGAGCCGGATCGGCAGCGCCGCTTCGAGGACGACGGGATTGGAGGCGGCGCGGATCGCGGCGACGGCGTCGACGATGGTGTTGCCGGTCACATGGATGGCCGCTTCGGCGATCCCCTCGGCGAGGAGATTGTCGCGGGCTCTCTCGGTGGGGGCGAAATGCAGGGTCGCGAGGCGGGCCAGCATGGCGCGGTTGGCCTCCTCGGGAAATGGCGCGGCTAGGTCGCGGGTGCGCAGACCCGCCTCGACATGGGCAACGCGGATCCGCCGATGAAAGGCCGCGAGCGCGGTGGCGAAGGCGGTGGTGGTGTCGCCCCCGACGATCACCCAGTCGGGGTTGGCTTGCGCCAGCACTCCGTCCATGCCCTCGATCAGCCGGGCGGCAAGGGCGCTCAACCCCTGATCGGGCTGCATGGCATCGAAGGCGAAATCCGGGACAAGGCCGAAAGTGGCGAGGGCCTGGGCGAGCATTTCGCGGTGCTGGCCGGTCGCGGCGACCTTGACCTCGATGACTGGCCGGCAGGCGGCGATAACCGGGGCAAGCTTAATGACCTCGGGCCTGGTGCCGAGGACGAATAGCGCGTTCATACACCCGCCCCGGCGGGGACGCGCTTGCCGCGATAGTCGATGGCGAGCGGCAAGACGGACGGTGGGTTTTCGGGCGAGGTGACCGTGATTGCGCCGTCCAAGCCCGCGCCAAGGCGGGTCAGGGACTTGAGGCGCAGAAAATCCATCGCCGCGTCCTGGCTGAGGAACAACGGGTTCTTGGCGCGGGCGCGGATGTGGGCGATGAGAAGGCGATGCATCTGGATGCGGGTCTCCTCGTCGGGCCAGCCATATTGGTAGCGAAGCGAAAAGGGATGGTCGAGCCAGGCGAAGAAGCTGCCGCCGGCAAGAGCGAGGTCAAAGGCGGCGCGGAAGGTGGCGATGGGATCGGGACGGGGAGCGAGGCAATCCCCATGCAGCATGCATTGCTGGGTATGGAAGGCGAAGCCGGGGGGCAGGCTCGCGGCAGCGCCGCCTCGCGCCATGACGAATTGCGGATCGCCGCAGGCGCTGCCGCCGATGCAGCCGTCGTAACCCGCCTCGGCAAGGGCGGCGAGCGCGAAGCCGGTGGTGCGGTGGAAGGGCGAGACGGCGAAACGCGGCGGGGTGCCGGTGACGGCGGCGATGGCGGCGGCGGATTGTTTTGCCTCGGCGAGCGCGGCGGCGTGAGAGCCGCCCCAATCGGCCGGATGGGTCGCCGAATGGGAGAGCAGACTGCCGCCCGAGGCGCGCGCGTCCCGGAGCAGGGGGTGATGCGCCTTGTCGGCGAGCAGCGCAGTGTGCACTGCGAGAGAGAACGGCACGCCCAGCTCACCATAGGCGTCGAACAGCGGGCGCGCCGAGGCCAAATCCTCGTCGCAGTCGAGCCGCATGGTCGCGGCGGCGTCGTGGCCGAAGGGGATTTCGGAGAGGACCGGGGCCGAGGGGAGGTCATCGGCACGGTGGGCGGAGAGAAAGTTCTCGACGAGCCGCCATTCAACCGAGTCGATCGGGCCGGTCGGCCGGTTGAACCAGAGGAGCGCGGCATCGGGCTGGTCGAGGAGAGACGCATAGGTGGCCAGCGCCTCGCCCCGCGGGCCGGAGAGGACCGCGAGCTCGGCTTCCGGCGTCAGGCGCTGCGAGGCGGCGAGAGCCCAGATCGAATTGTCCGTCCGGACAGCGCCGTAGGGGAGATTGTTCCATTCGTCCGCGAAATCGAATCGGCTGAGCGCCCGCCGCCAGGGAGCGCCGCCCAGATGGCGGACAAGGTCACAATACAGGATCGCTCCGGGGCTTTCGCTGAATTGACGGGGCCCGGCGGGATCGGCTTCGGCCCACCTGGCGGGCAGCGCGCGACCTGTGGAAATGGTCTGGCCGAAAAATCGCACGATTGCCTGAGGCAATTCGCCAAAAAGCACGACCTTGCGCGGCCCGGCGGTGAGCCAGCGCGCCAGGGATTTGGCTTCGCTTTCGGAAGGGCCGATGGCGACAAGAATCCGGAAGCGGCTGTCGGGCAGGGCGTCGAAGTCCGTTTCGGCGACGGCGCCCAGCCCAAGCGACCGGTGCAGCGCCGCGCCGACGAGGGATTTCGCCTCGGCGAGTGGCGCGGCCGCAACGACGCCGATCACGCGTTGACCACGTGCCGGAACTTGGCAAGGTGGCCGACGCGGCGCAGGGCGCCACGGGCGACGAATTCGATGGCGAAGGCGCCCGGCCAGTAGGCGTCAAGCTTGCGGTGGATGGTCTGCGGATTGGCGCCCGGCGCGGCGACGATGCGCAGCACCGGCGGGGTAGCACCGAGGTCGATCTGGAATTCCTCGACCCCGCCGATCCGGTGTTCGAGTACGTCCTGGATATGGTGGCTCGGATAAGGAACGCCGTTGATCGGCACCATGTCGTGGATGCGGCCGATGAGATCGGTGAGGACCGGGCCGTGGTCTTGCACCTCGAGCCGGGCGAGGTCGCCGGTCGCGTAGCGGATCAGCGGCATTAGCGAATTGCGGAGCCCGGTCAGGACAAGCTCGGAGCCGGGAGCGTCGGTGGCCGGCCTTGTCTCGGGCCAGGCGAGAGCGTCGAAGACGTCGAGCTCGCCTTCGACGCCGCGCTTCTCGTAGGCGACAATGCCGATCTCGGCGAGGCCGTAGCGATTGACGACGCGGCAGTTGAGCGCCGACTCGATGCGGCGGCGCTGCGCCGGGTCAAGACTCTCCCCGCTCGATTCGAACACCTCGAAAGCCTTGCCGCCGCCATGGACGCGCTCGACATGGGCGGCGAGCGCATCGAGGGTCGAGGGATGACCGTGCAGGAGGAAGGGCCGGTGGCGCAGCAGCGTCCGCCACATTTCCTCGAGCCCCGCGGCGTCGAGGCGATCGAACAGCAGGTTGGTGCGGTTCATGGCGAAGCATTTGAAATCTTCGCGGCTCGGAAATAGGCCGAGCTCGACATCGGCGAAGCGGGCGGCCAGATGGGCCTCCGGCATATCGCGGCGCTTGCCGATGGTCTCACGGGCAAAAATGGTCAGGGCGGCGGAATAGTCCGCCGCTTCGTCGTCGTAATAGACAGTGCAGGACGGGCCTGTCGATCCGCCCGTCTGGCAAGCATGAACATGGATGCCCTCGAGGGGTCGCGAAAACAGGCGCGGACCTTGTTGCCGAATGATGTCCTTGGTGAGGAAGGGCAGATCCTCGAGATAGCGCGGATCGCCGCGGATTTTCTCGGGGTCGGGCGGGCGGCGCGAGAAGACATCGCGGTAATAGGGGACGATTTCAGCGGCGAAGGCGACGGTCGCGGCGAGCCGGTCGAGCGCAACGCGACGGCGCTCGGCCGGGGCAAGCCTGCCGTGGGCGCGCATTTCTGCGAGTTTGGTCAGGACGTGCCGGCGTTCGAGGCGTTCGGCAACCGAAAAGGCGAGGTAGGTGCTCGCCAATCCCTTGAGCGTTCGGAACGGCTGGCGCGCCAGCACGGCGCTGGCCAAGGAGATCGCGGGTTGCATGGGACGCATGGAATGGGCCGTAAAGTAATCAGTAGAGTGCTCCCCAAAGAGTGCTCCCCAATTAGCCGGTGTGCCAGCGCTTTTCCAGGCCCCACGGCAAAGCGCCTGGGAAGGCGCCGGCGCCTGGGTGGTTGACCGAGCTTGAGCAATCGAGGTTTATGTTGCTCCGCCCGCTACCCGCCGCCCGGGCAGCTGTCATGTCAGTCCGCAACAATCGGGTCGAATTGTGTTCGTGGAATTTCCAGAGAACGGGAGCCCGCCGGGGCACGGCTATGTGATCGTCGGGGCGGGGGTTGCCGGGCTGCTGCTCGCCGAGCGGCTGAGCGCGGACGGGCGGGTGCTGGTCATCGAGGCGGGCAATGAGAAGGTTCCGCGCGCCGCCGGCTACGGCTATTACGAGATCGACGCGACCGGCAAACCGGGGATCCGGACGGTCAATTCGCGGCTATCGGCGCTGGGCGGCACCTCGAACCACTGGGCGGGACTAGCCGTTCCCATGTCGCCCGTCGTATTCGAGAACCGCGAGCGGTTTCCGGGCTGGCCGATCCGGTTCGAAGAGTATGCGCGCTACCTGCCGGAGGCCGAGAAGTTCCTCAACCTTGCGCCGCAGGCGTTCGACGATCCGGAGCCATACCTCGTCGATCCGCTCCTCGCCGATCACCGGCATCTGCGGATTTTGCACGCCCGGCACAGCCACCCGATCCGGCGGCTGGGCGATGCGGCCTCGATCGCGCGGTTCGCCGCCCATCCCGCGATCGACGTGCTGCTCGACACAAGAGTTGTCGACATTCATCTCGATGCTGCGGGCGGCCGGGCGGCGTCGATCGACCTGTTGCATCGGCCGTCGCGGCGGGCTCAAACGCTTTCGGTCAGGACCCTGATCCTTTGCGGCGGGGGTATCGAGAACCCGCGCCTGATGCTGTGGGCGGGGCGAAAATATCCGGCCGGCAATCCGCTCGGCGGAGGACCGAACGCCCTGACCGGCAAATGGTTCGTCGAGCATCCGAACGTGCGGCCGCTCGACATGTTCGTCGACGAGCGTGTCGATCTCACACGGCTGGCACCGCCCTTCGGGGACGAGCGCGTCGACCGGCTGTATTTTTCCTTCACCGACGAGTTTATCGATCGTCAGGGGCTGCCGCGTTTTAGCGCCCTGATGCCGGGGGCGGTGCGCTGGGCGGACGACGGGCAAGCGGCGGAGGGGGATCGGTGGTTGGCGCTCAAGAGCGGTGGCTATTGGCACGCCCAGCCGCGATTCACTTTCGAGCAGACGCCGACGGCCGCGAGCCGGATCGAGCTGTCATCGCGGCTCGATATCGACGGGTTCCCGCTGGCGCGGGCGCATTGGCACGTCGAGGCGGAGGACTATGTCCGGATGCGCCGGACGGTGGTGCTGTTCGCGAGTCTCATCAGCCAGCGCGGGGTCGCCCGGTGCCGTCTCAAGCCGGAGGCGCGGGGCGAGGATTGGAGCGGCGTTCCGACCACCACGACCGAGCATCACATGGGGGCGACGCGGATGGCGGGGAACCGGGGCGCTGGGGTCGTCGATGCGGATGCGCGCGTCTTCGGGCTCGACAATCTCTATGTAGCGGGGGCGTCGGTGTTTCCGAGCTGCGACTGGGTCAATCCGACGCTCAATCTGGCGGCGCTGGCGGCGCGGCTCGCCGACCACCTGATCCGGGCGCGCCGCCGGCCAGTTATCAGCTTCGGCTTCAGGGCCGAGGGCGGGCGCGCGGCTGTACTCAGGGGCGGCTGGTCAAAGCTCGAGCCGGAAGGAGTCTGGTCCAATGCGGAGAAGGCGGGGATGCTGGTGCCGGTCGGCGAGGCGACCGAAATCCGGTTCTACGGCAAGCCCTATGCGGAGGCAAGGGTGGAATTGCGGATCAACGGGCGGAAGGCCTTCGAGGGTCCGGCGGGCGGCATTTTCGCCAAGAGTTTCGGGCTCGGCGCGGACGGGTTGGCGAAGGTCGAATTCCGCTTTGACAATCTGAGCAGTCCGAAATCCCTCGGCGAAAGCCTGGACGGCCGCACGCTCGGAATATTTCTCGAGGAGGTGCAGTTGCGATGAAAGATCGGCCGGCAAAGGGCGCGAAAGGCAAGGCAAAGCCAGCGGCGGATGAGGATCCGGTTGGCGCGGCCTGCCCCAATGTGGAAGGCCTTGCCACCCTCAAGGCGATCACCGAGGACTATCGCGCCGGCCGGGTGGTCGAGCGCGAGGGCTGGATCATCTCGGCGACCGAGGAAGCGCAAAGCCAGCCGAAGCGGTAAGCGCGATGGCGATCAATTCGCTAGACAAATCCGCGACCGAACCCCACTCTGAAGGCTTCGCAAAGGTGTCGACCGGACAGGGCGGACGGATGCGCACCGCAATTGGACTTGAGGCTCTCGACAACAACGAATTCCTAGGCATCGAACGGAGTCGCGACGGTTGGTTTCGCTGGTCGCGGCAATCCTTTGGGCTTGCCGCCCCGGCGAGCGCGCCGGCCTATTTGATGCTCTCGTTCGCCAGCCCGCTGCCGCACAACCGGTTGCGGGTGCAGGCGGGGGACGAAGTTTCCGAAGTCGAGCTCTACGTGGGCTGGTAGCGCATCGACTTGGCGACTGGCGGAGCGACGCAGTTCGCCTTTGAGGTTGCAGCGCCCTTCGGGCCGCCGCGGGACGGCCGGGAACTGGGTCTGATGCTCGGCGAGGCGGTCTTTCACGACGACGGCCATTTGCACGATCTCATTGCCGGGCGGCACGCCAACGCGGTGCTCAACCAGGTCGAATTCGAGCGCGGCGCGGAGGTGCTGCGGTCGGCGCCGCCGATGCTGAGGATCACCATCTCGCGGACCTGCAACATCGCCAACGAAGTTGCCTGCGCCTATTGCTCGTGGGACTGGGCAAAGCGGATGGAGACAGACTCGCCCGACCAGACGCCCGACTTCCTCATGCGGCTGGGCCGGTTCTTCGACGATGCGCTGGCGATCAACGATTGCAGCTATGGCGAGCCCCCGCTCGAGAAGCAGTTCGGCCGGACGGTCGAGATGGCGACCGAAGGCGGGCGGGTGTTCGAGTTCACATCCAATGGCCAGACGCTTTCGGCGAAGAACCGCGCCAAGCTCGTCGGCAGGCCAGCGCGCGTCTATGTGTCGGTCGATGCGGCAACTTCGGCGGGATACAAGCGCTATCGCGACCACCGGTTCGACCTGATCGTCGAGAACCTCACGGCGCTGGCGGCGGAAAAGGGCGGGCGGGGCGTCCTGCCCGAACTCATCGTCAGCTTCATCATCATGGCGTCGAATGTCGCCGAGATCGAGCCGTTCGTCGAGCTGATGGCCTCGGTCGGGGTCGACCGGCTCTGCTTTCGCTCGCTCTACCTCGAGGACCGGATGGATGTGCGCCGGATAAACCACTACGGCTACAAATTCGACTACGATCGGGAATGCCTGAACTTCGCGCAGCTGCGTGAGATCGGGCCGCGCTGCCGCGAAGCGGCGCGCCGGGCCGGCGTCGATGTCACCGTCGAATGGGACGATTTCGCCGTCAACAACATGCCGAACGCCGCCGGCGAGCCGCTCTGCGGCGAACCGTGGAAGACCGCCTATCTGCTTAATCGCGGGCTGATGCCGTGCTGCTACGGGCGCGATCCGATCGTCAAATGGAGCGAGATCAATACCGAAAATCTCGCGTCCGGGATCGAGGCGGCGTTGAATTCCACCCCGATGCGGGACTTGCGGCGCGACCTCGCTTCCGGCCGGCTGGGCCGGTACTGCGAAGCGACGACCGGCTGTCCGATCGTCAGGTCACTCGCGGCCAAGGGCGCTCAACGGGCGACCGTCGGGGTCGAACTGGAACCGGCCGAGTAGCCGGGCGAAATGAGGCCCGCGGGCCGCAACCGGCAAATCGGCCTTTGTCTTCATGGCTGGTACGACAGGCGAAATGGCAGGCGCACCGGTTTCCGTCCACCCCGCAAGTCTGGCTCTATGACAGCCGAGATCCGGCTCGGGGCGCGGCTGACCGACGCCGGGATCGACGTCGTCCGGGAGCACCGGTTCTGGTTCGAGGCGGGCGCGCCCGCCGTCGATTTTTCGGTCGAGGGCCAGCGCCAAAGGTGGCAATCGACGCGACTCGCCATGTTGGCTAGGCTCGGCGCGGCGGACGGGCGAAGGTCGGACCTGCATGCAATTTCTGAAGGTGATTGCCGGACTATACTTGGTCGCAATCGGCTTTTTCGCGTGGGGGGTTGCGAGCAGCGCGTACGGCATTTTTCCGTGGGAAATTCTGAAACCCCTGATCGAGGAATTCAATGCCTACATCGCCGGCGGGGAAGTCGAAGAGACGACATTTGTCGAAAAGGTCGCAAACGACCTCGGCCTGCGGCCCAATCGGATCATCGTCCCCCGGCGGCCCAATCCGGATCGGGCCTATCTGCCGTTGCGCGTCCCCGATAGCCGCGACCGCCGGGCCCCGGCGTCGATGTTCGCCGGCGAAGGGCGGCAGCCCGGCGGCTACCTTTTCATCCTCGGGGCTTTCGATTTCAACGCGCACCTGCACGAGGCGATCCTGTTGAACGAGGCCAATGAAATCGTTCACCAATGGGTCGGCAGCGAAGCCGAGGTCACGCGGTTGCTGGCCGAACGGGCAGGGAAGGCGAAAGACTGGACCAACCGCTTTCCGCACGGCGTCGAGATTCTTGAGGACGGCTCGGTCATCTACAACAACGGCGACGCGGGGGACGCCATCCTGAAGATTTCCTGGTGCGGGGAGCCGCTGTTCACCGTGATTGGCAACTTTCACCACGTGGTGCAGCGGCAGATCGAGGACAATTCGGTATGGGCCTTCGAAGGGCAGACGCTAACCAAGCTTAGGGCCGATACCGGGGAGATTGTCCGGCAGTTCACCTCGCAGGACATCGCCGACGCCAATCCCGGAATCGATGTCCTGTCGATCAAGCGTGACCTTGAAGAAGGGGTTTGGCTCGCAGACTACCGGCACGAAAACGACATCGAGCCGTTGCCGGCTGCCTATGCATCGGCGTTTCCCCGCTTCGAGGCGGGCGACCTCTTGATCAGTATGCGCGAGCTCAATCTGATCCTTGTCGCCGATCCCGAAGACCTCAGGATCAAATGGTGGCGGGCCGGCCAGACACGGCGGCAACACGACCCGGACTGGCAGCCCGACGGGACCATCACGGTTTTCGATAACAATAGGCGCGATGCCGTCTGGGAGCGTGACGCAAACCGTTATAGTCGGATCGTGCGAATCAATCCGACCACCTACGAGGCCGAGGTGCTCTATGACGGGGCGCTCGACAATTTCTACACCCCCATCCGGGGCACCCATCAGGTCTTGCCCAACGGCAACATTCTGATCACCTCGCCGCAGCAAGGGCGCGTGCTCGAAGTGACGCCAGACGGCCGGACGGTGTTCGACTTCCTCAATTCTTATGACGAGCGCGGCAGCCTGCAAGTGTCAGACGCAAAGTGGCTGCCGGCGGATTTCTTCGACTTCAATGCGGAAGGGGCAAATCGATGCGGTTCCTGACCTTCGCGGCGGCAATCGTCGGGGCGCTGGCCGAACCGGCGTTCGCCTATATCGGGCCAGGACTGGGGCTCGGCACGATCGGGGTGATCGTCGGCCTTTTGGCCTCGATCGTGTTGGCGCTCGTCGCGCTCATCTGGTACCCGGTCAAGCGGCTCATAGGGCGGAGCAAGTCCCCCGCACCCAGCAAGGCGAGCCGAACCGAGGAGCCCTTGTAATGGCCTGGATCGGGCTTCTCGTCGGGACGATCTGTTTCATTGAACTCGCCGGGCGCCTTGATCTCGCTGGGCGACTGGCGAGGGTGCCGGCCATCGGCGCGAAGGCGATTTCGACAATTGGTTCGCGCGGCATTTCGGATCGCTGGAAGGAGCGGGCGCTCCTGGCCTATGCGCGCCGGATGTTCATCGACTCATGGGCCAGTTTCGCACTGTTGCTGCTTTGCGTGGCCCCGGTCGTCGCGCTGACGGCCGTCGCCGCCCTCGCCGATCCGCACGCCTGGCAATCGGTCGGCTCACTTGCCGGCCTCGGGGTCGCGACTGTCACGGCGATCGTCTACATTTCCGGAAGGAAGCGGTTTGCCCGACGCTGACTATGGCGCCGGCGCAAGACTGCTGCATCGGTTGGCGCTCGGTGGCGCGGTCCTGCCGGAGCTGACTTTCGACCTCGAGAAGAGCCTCTATTTGAAAGACTGCCCGGTCGCGGGCGCGGGCCGGCACGTCTTTGTGTGCGGGCTGGCGCGGGCGGGATCGACCCTGCTGATGCGGGCGCTGCACGCGACCGGCGAATTCGCTTCGCTCACCTATCGGGACATGCCGTTCGTGCTGGCGCCCAATCTGTGGCGACGGGTCGCGGGGCGGTTCGAAAAGCCTGGCGAGCCGGCGGAGCGCGCCCATGGCGACGGGGTGATGGCCGATTTCGACAGCCCCGAGGGGCTCGAGGAAGTGTTCTGGCGCATGAAGTATGGACGGGCGTATATCGACCCCGCCGGGCTTAGCCCGACGCCACCGAGCGAAGCAGATTTGGCACAGTTCCGCGCCTATGTCGGGCTTGTCCTCAGGCGCTACGGCAAGGCGCGGTACCTCTCGAAGAACAACAACAATGTGCTGCGCTGGGGCTCGCTCGCCGGGGTCTTTCCGGGGGCGGCAGTGATCGTGCCGTTCCGGCATCCCTTCGGCCAGGCGAAATCGCTCTTCGAGCAGCACCGGCGGTTCCGGGCGATGCAAGAGAAGGACCGGTTCGTGCGCGACTATATGGGATGGCTGGCGCATCACGAATTCGGCCTCGATCATCGGCCGTTCCTGTGGCCGGGGCGGCCGGCGGGCGGGGCGCCTCCGGAGGCGCCCGACTATTGGCTGGCCGAATGGATCGCCACCTATGAGGCGCTTGTGGCGCAAGGCGAAGCGGGGATGCCGATATTCTTCAGCTACGACAGGTTTTGCGCCGATCCCGAAGCGCGCTGGGCGGACCTCGCGGCGCGGATCGGGTTGCCGGCGGGTACCCGGCTGGCGGTTGAGGTCCGGCCGGCCAGGGGGGCGGTCATCGGCGCGTTCAAGGACAGCGCGCTGATCGAACGGGCGCTCGCGGTTTTCGACCGGCTCAAGCGGCGGGCCTAGGGCGACGCGGCCGACCAAGCCATTGGCGCCGGTGAGAAGGACAAGACGGCCGGTCTTAGCCACTGGCGAGGCTGCGGTATAGCGCAGCATAGCGTTTCGCCATCGCCGCGCCGGTGAGGAGCCTGGAGTGGCGGCGGATTGCAGCGTCCCCGAAGCGGCGGACAAGCGCGGGATCGTCCCAGAGCCGGCGCATGGCGGTCGCCAGCGACGCCGGGTCAGCGGGCGGGACGACGAGACCGGTTTCGCCATCGACATTGACGAAGCTCGTGCCGGTGCCGATGGCGGTCGTGATCATCGGCGTGCCCGCCATGGCTGCCTCGACCAGCACCACCCCGTAGGCCTCCGAGCGCAGGTGCGAGGGGAGCACCAGCGCGGTCGCGGTCTCGAAGAGGGCCGCCTTGTCGGCCTCGCTGACCTGGCCGACGAAGCGGACATTGGCGATGGCGTGCTCGGCGGCGAGACGGGCGAGGCGGCCCTCTTCGGGGCCGCTGCCGGCGATGACGACCGGCAGGCCGGTCAGCCGCGCGGCTTCCAGCAGGAACGACAGGCCCTTGTAGTAGCGCAGCACGCCGAGGAAGAGAAAGAACCGCTCCCCGCAACGCTCGCGCCAATAGGCAGCCGTCGCTGGGTCGCTACGCCCGGCCGGAGCGTCGAGGCCGATTGGGATGACCTCGACGTCGCGACCAAGCGCGCCCAGCACCGGGCTAGAGGCGAGATAGTCGGGCGAGGTTGCGACGATGCGGTCCATGGCGCCAAGATGGCGGTTCATCAGCGGCCGATAGAGGGGCAAGAGGAGCCGCTGGCGGACCACGTCGGAATGGTAGGTGAGAACGCAGGGCTTGCCGTGGCGGGCGAGGAGATGGGCGAGATCGGCCATCGGCCAGGGAAAGTGGTAGTGGACGATGTCGTGGCCGGCGGCGAGTTCGCGCAGCCTCCGCGGCAGGGAGAACGAGATCGGCGTCGAGCCAAAATCGAAGTCGAGGCGGGCAGAATGGACATTGTGGCCGTCAAGCGATTCCGTGCCGGGGGGGCGGCGGCTGACGGTCAGGACGCTCGAGACGACGCCAAGCGGGGCGGCGCCGGTCGCAATCGCGTGGATGACGCGCGGGATGCCGGTGAAATTGTCGGGCGGGTAGGTCTTGAAGATGTGAAGGACTCGCATCAGCGTAGCGTCGCGAATCGTGGAGGCAGAGTGAGAAGGTACGCTGAGCTGGCGCATTCCGCTCGACAATTGACGCTTGGTGCAACATCATCGCCAAAGCTCGCTTCGTTTCGGGTGAAATGAGAAGTTGAAGCGCGTTTGGCACAAAGGTCTCTTTATTCGCGGAATTTGTGTCCCAAGTGGTCATTGGTTGACGTTAGACATGATCAGGACCCTTGCTTCGAGGGTCACCGCTTGGCCGCGGCGCGCCAAGCGGGCGGTGTTGTTGAGCTTTGATTTCTTTGCGCTACTAGGTGCTGTCTGGCTCTCCTATGAATTGCGTTTGGCGGCGCCGTTCGTACCCAGCGCCATCCAGATCGGACTGATGTTGCTCGCTCCGGCGATCACGGTCTTGGTGTTTCTCAGATTTGGATTCTACCGGTCGGTCATCCGATTCCTTCCCGAGCGGGCGATCTGGACGATCATTCAGGCGACGTCGCTGGCGGTTCTTATCTGGGTGGCGGTCCTGTTTCTGGGCTCGTTGTCCGGGATCGCTGGGGTACCGAGATCGGTTCCACTGATCTACTGGGCAATTGCCATCATAGTGGTCGGCGGCAGCCGGTTCGCGGCGAAGCGGCTCCTAGGCACCCATGGAATTGCCGATCGAAAGAGGCGGCCGGTACTGGTCTTCGGCGCGAGCGCCGAAGGTGTGCAAATCGCATCGGCTCTGACCGCGAAAGGCGAACGCTGGCCGGTTGGTTTGATCGACAACGATCCGTTGCTGAGCGGACGCGACATGTCTGGGCTCAGGGTGTATCCGGCCTCTCAACTTGAAGCGCTGATTGCTAATTTCGATGTCAAGGAAGTGATCTTTTCGCCGCAATCAGGCAATCCGACGCTGCGCCAAGAGATAATCCGGCGGATGGCGCCTTTCGGCGTGAACGTGCGCACGGTGCCGGCCTTTGCGGATCTGGCCTCGCAAGAGAGCATTGTCAGGCAAATCCGCGACATCCAAATCGACGACTTGCTGGGCCGCGCGCGAGTACCGGCCGATTCCAATCTGCTGCGCGAAATGGTCGAGGGAAGGGTGATCCTCGTCACCGGCGCAGGGGGCTCGATTGGCTCGGAGCTATCGCGCCTGATTGCCAAATGGGCGCCGGCGCGCCTGGTGTTGCTGGAGGCGAACGAATTCGCCCTGTTCGAAATCGAGCGCAAACTCGAACTTGAGCACCAGGCCGAGATCGTGCCGGTTCTCGGCTCGATCGCCGACGAGGCGTTGGTGCGGCGGACACTTGACCGCCACGGCGTTGAGGTGGTCCTTCACACCGCAGCCCACAAACATGTGCCACTCATCGAGGCGAATGTGCTCGAAGGAGTCCGCAACAACGTTTTCGGCACGTTGACTATCGCCGAGGCGGCGCTCGAGTTCGGAGTTTCGCATTTCGTGCTGATCTCGTCAGACAAGGCGGTGCGGCCGAGTTCGGTGATGGGAGCGACGAAGCGCTGGGCCGAGTTAGTGGTGCAGGACTGTGCGGCCCGAGCCAAGCCGGGGCAAATCTTTTGCTCGGTGCGGTTTGGCAACGTGCTCGGCTCCAGCGGCTCGGTGGTTGAACTCTTCCGGGAACAGATCGCGCGCGGCGGGCCGGTGACGCTGACGCACGAAAACATGATGCGCTATTTCATGTCGCTCAGCGAGGCGGCTGAACTGATCGTTCAGGCGGGGGCGCTGTCATCGGGCGGCGACGTGATGCTGCTGGATATGGGTGAGCCGGTACCGATTAGGGCCCTGGCTGAGACAATGATCCGATTGTCAGGCTTGACTCCGCGAACGGACGACCATCCGGCCGGCGACATCAATATCATCGTGACCAAGCCGCGCCAGGGCGAGAAACTGCGCGAGGAACTGTTCTATCTGCCCGACGAAACGGCGCGGCCGACGAGGCATCCGAAAATCCTGCTCGCGCACGGCAAAAGCCCAAGCGTCTCCAAGTTCTCCGCAGCTCTGGAGCACTTGCGGGAGGCGCTTGCCGATGAGGATGAAGTCCGGACGCGGACGGTACTGTTCGCCGAATTCGTGACGGCACCGGCCGTTGAAGACAGCGGTGACCGGCTCGCCGGGAGGACCGCGCGCCGGGCGTGATCATTGCCGGCTGGGCGGGGTGGAAAATGCGGTGGCAACAAGTCATTGGATAGGTGGCGTATGGGCCAGGAAATCGTGGGTCGTGCGGTGAAATGACCGTGCGCGGGCGTCATTTTGCAGCCCGCCAAAAATCTTCTCGGTGGCGACGAGCCAGCGGGCGGGACGTTGAGAGGATGACGGTAGACGCAACCCGGCGCGAACCGGCAAGGCCAATCCAGGTAGGCAGGAGTCGAACGTCAATACTTTCGCGGTTCGGGCGCTGGCCCCTTTTTGTCCCGCGCTGCCGTGGTTTGCGGCGGACGGTATCCGTCGACGAGCCGTTTCACCGGATTCAGAGTCGGTCGCAGGGATTCCCATAAGCGAAGTTTTTTGATTCAGTCTGCCCCGTGACTTGCAGGGAGATGGAGATGACGCGCAGCCCAAGTGCGGACCTTCGCGGCTGGGTGATTGGGGCGATTTCGGACGGGCTGTCGATGCTCGCGGGCAACCAATGGTGCAGCTGGCGCTCTCGTGGGTCTTGCGGCGCAAGGAAATGAACTCGGCGTTGATCGATGTCAGGACGCTCGAACAGCTCAAGGACAATTTCGGGACATTGAAAAAACCATAGCTCGGCGAGGACGAGATCGCCGCGATCGACAAGGCGACGAAGGGCGCGCTGCTCGACCTGAATCCGAAGCCCTCCGGCTGGCTGCGTTAGGGAGCGGCCGGGGCGTCGCGGAAAGTGCCGAGGATGATTGCCGCCAGCATCACGAAAGCAGTGGTCGGCATATCCCTGCCGATATTGTTTGCGCTCAGGCCAGTGAGCAGGGTGACCCCGACAATCGCGCACACGGCGTAGAATCGGCCGTAAGCGAAGGGATCACGTGGCCCCCGCGTCGCGCCGGCAAGCGGCGCAGCGAGAATGGTAAGCAGGGCCAGTACGCCCGGTATGCCGGCGGCGACCGCGAAGGTGAGAAGATCATTGTGATAGTCGAAGCGCGGCGCCTTGCCTTCAGCCTGCGAGGCGGGAGGCCTATCGGGGCCGGTGCGCGGGTTGGGCCAGCCATGTCCGATCCAGACCGATTCGGTGAACAGCGACCAGCCGAAGCGATAGAAGGCCAGCCGGTCGGAGACGTCGGAGTCGGTAACATCTGCGCCTGAAACGATCTGGCCAATGACGCTGGGAATGGTGGCGATGCGGGAGGGGGCCAGGATCGCCACGCCGACGGTCAAGGCGACAAGCCCGGCCGCCGCGATGCCGGCCAGCGCCCGCCGATGCCGGCGCAGTCTCCGGTCGCAGAACACGAACAGCACAAACACCACGAGCATTGGCGGGGCGGCGAGCAGGGCGCCGCGCGAGGCGGCCAGCGCCGCTGCGAGAACGCCGAGAAGCGGGCCGGCGCAAAACAGAAACCGGGAGCGCTTCTCCCCGATGAAGACGCCGGCACCGGCCACGAAACCGATCAACATAGCGATGCGGGCATAAACGTTGGCGCCGGTAAGATAGCCCTCGGCCCGCTCCAGATCGCGGACCCACAGATCGAAAAGCCCACTGAAAACAGCGAGGCCGACCCCAACAAGCGCCAGCGCGACGACAGCGGCCGCGACACGTTGGCCGGCGTGGCGCCGGGCGAGAACATAAACCGGCATGCACAGCAACAAAGGAAGGAAATTACCCAAGAATATCATGTCTCCGGGGGCCTCGGCTGACAGCGCGAAAACGCAGCCCAGCACAAGAAAAGCCGACGCAAACATGACCAGCATCGGCTCGCGGCGGATCACGGCCATCGCGCCGCATTCGCGCAGGACGGGCACAAGCAGCAGGGCCAGCAGATTGGTTGCCAGCGAAACGATGGTAGCCACGACGCTCGCGCCCAGCGTAAGAGAGGCGACGAGGGCAAACCACAGCCAGTTGACGTAGGGCGACAAATAAGGCGCCGGTTTGGGCTGGTTTTCCTCAGCCGTGGTGTCCGGTTTGACATCAGTCCTGGTGGTCATATCGCCCGGCAAACCCCTCTGATCCTGCCTCGCCCGGCGCAGATGCCAAACAGCATCGGTCGCGTCAGGGGGAGGTTTTGCCGGGTGCCCATGGCGAAAGGCGACGCGGGTCTCTTCGGTTCGGGCATCAGGGGCGGGCTTTCGGTTGCGGGGCGCCCGGCAAGCGCCGGACGATGGTGCGGATCAATGCACCGTTGGTTTTCGGGCGCCGCGGCATAGTGCCAAATCACACCGACAGTCTACGCCGGGATGGTCACCGAGCGAAGGCGGGGATCGCGTTTTGCCGGCACCTTTTCTGCGCGGGCAGGCGAGCCGCAACACGATGACCGCACTGGGCGTTCACGTCGCGCTGGCATTCGACGACGGGTTCTGGGCGCCGGCCTATGTCACCATGCGCTCGATCTGCTTATCGTCGCGGCAGCCCCGCGAACCGGTTTTTTATCTGACGCATACCGGGCTTTCAGAGGCGTACGAAACCAATCTGCAGCGGATCGGCGAAGAGTTCGGCGCGAAGTTGCGGTTCTACAATCTTCTGGAAGATTCCGCTTACAGTGGGCTTAGCCCGCGCATGCGGGTGTCTTCGTTCTATCCGGCAGTGATCTATATGCGGGTGGTGTTCGAGCGGCTGGTGTTCATCGACCGCGATGTTAGGGTTCGAGCCCCGATCGAGGAGCCTCTGGAGGCCGATCCCAATGGCCAGCCGATGGGCGCGGTGCAGGGCATCTCTGCGAGGCGGGCCATGCACGGGCGCGAATTGCATTGGGCACTAGTCCCAGCAGGAAGCGAGCAAATCGTCGATCTGCAGGGCGCCGCCGTCAATGCCGTCCGGGGAGACCCGTTTGTCCTTCCAGCCGGTGTGGATCGCCTCGAAATGCCAGAAGAAGCGCTGCCGGTCGAAAAATCGGGCGGCGAAAGGCCGGCCCTCGATCCAGTGCCAGTAGGGGTGGACGCCGAGATTGCCGGCTATCCAGGCGCGAGAAGGATCGAGACACCATTTGCCGGCGGACGGCTTGCGCGCCCGGGGATCGCGATAAGGATAGTGGCGATGGGTGCGCCCTGCCGCGGGGGCGCCGGTGGCCGGGACCGGGGGCACCCAGCGGCCTTTGAGGCGGACAAGCCCCCAGCGCGACCGCTGTGCCGCCGCGAAGATTGAGCCGCCTGTCGGGGCGGCGAGCTCATCGATATCGCAGTCGAGAAGACCTGCGGCCAACGGGGCAAAGCGGCGGAGCGTAACCGAGAGCGACGCGATCTGCAGGAAGCGCGGCCAAAAGGGACTGTTCAGGGTCGCCGGATCGACGGGGCCGAACTTGTGGGGCCAGGCGAGCACGGCAACTGCCTTGAGACCGGCCACGGCGGCGAGGGTGGCTTCGATCGCGCCGGTGGCGTAGCGGGTCGAGCCGTTGTCGAAGAGTGCAACCGCGTCGCCGCCGTGATGGCGGGCGTGAAAGCCGGCCCATTCGGCGATCCAGCCGAGGTCGTTGTCGCGATTCATGGCGGTGATGATGCGCCGGTCGGCAAAAGCGGTACCGAGATTGGGGCGGACCGGAATATCGAGACGCTCGGCGCCGAACTCCAGGCGAACGGCGGTAGTGCCCCTGGGCGCCGCGAGCGCGGTGATCGACGAAGAGTTACTTATCCGGGTCTCGGGGACCAACGGGTTGCCCGACGGCAGGGCGGCGAAGCGGGCGCGGCGAAAAGCCTGTGAAAGATTGAACTGCGGCGGGCCGCCCAGCAAAACGCGGGCGCCGTCGGCATGCCAGAACGCGTCGTAGTAGAGAACGCGATCCTCGAAGTCCACAAAAAATGCCTCAGGGCGCGGTCGCTTCGGTGACTTGGGCTGGCGCTTGAGCGCAGAGCCGGCGGGCAGTGTGACTGTCGAGTGCTCAACTTGCAGGACGGCCGGCCTGACGTTCATCGCAGGCTCAAATCAACTCGCGCCGCGCTGGCCCGGCATGCGGGCTTCGGCCGTTTTGGGTTCGGCAGGTCGCGCAACTTGTTGGCGCCGGAAGGAGTTGATTCGCCATTATCATGTGGACCCATTGTGCACCAAATCAGGGAACGGGGGCATGCCTTGAGCGGGGTACGCCAACCTTGTCCACGACCGCTTCCATGCTAAAGAGGATGCCTCTTTTTTGGGGGCGCCGTTGACCGGGATCACCAATTCCATTCATGTGGCGCTTTGCTTCGACGAGAATTTCTGGGCGCCGGCCTACGCGACCATGCGCTCGGTGTGCCTGGCGACGAAACGGCGCAAGGACTTGGTCTTCCATCTCTGCCACACCCGGCTCGCGGCCGCCCAGATCGCCGATCTCGAAAGCATCGGCGGCGAATTTGGCGCGACGCTGCGCCACTACGATCCGGCGCAAGCGGAACCCTACCGGCGGCTTGCCGCGACCATGGCGCACACGAAATACCTGCCTGCGATCATGTATGCGCGCCTGCTTTTTGCCGACCTGCTCGACCCCGGTATTGACCGTCTCGTTTACCTCGATTGCGATCTCCTGGTGCGGGCGCCGATCGAGGAACTGGCGGGCCTCGATCTCGAGGGAAAGCCACTCGGGGCCGTCAAGGAGCCGCATGCACTGCGTTTTTCGAACGGCAGGGACGCAAACGAGCGCCGCGATCTCTTCGATCCGGCCGATGCCTTCTTCAATTCGGGCGTGCTGCTGATCGATCTCGAGGCCTGGCGGGCGCGGGATATTCCGGCGATGCTTCGGCGTCTCGAAAGCGGGGGCGTGCTGCCGCGCCTGTCGAATGACCAGGAAGTTCTGAATCATCTCTTCAAGCACGACTGGCAGGAGATCGAGAGGAGCTGGAACAGCCTCGCCGCTAGCCGCGCGATCGAGATGCTCGATCCCAAGATCGTCCACTATACCGGCCCCAACAAACCCTGGAACCTCGTCTCCGGGCTGCCGTTCGCGCGAATCTACCGGCACGTGATGACCAACGATCTATTTTACCGCTATCTGCGCTTTCGCTGGGCGCGATACTGGACCGGCGGGGCGTCCCGTCCCCCAGGGCCAGGATGACGGCCGCCACGTTTGGCCCGGTTCATGTTGCCCTGGCGTTCGACGACAATTTCTGGGCGCCGGCGGTGGCGACAATGCGCTCGATTTCGCTTGCTTCGCGGCGGCCCGGCGACCTCTTCTTTCACCTTTTCCATTCGCCGCTCGCCGCCGCGCACACGGCCGATCTCGATCGGGCCGGACAGGAGTTCGGCGCGCGTTTGATCCACCACGATGTGCTGCAATCCGCAGCCTTTCGGCACCTTGCGGAGATTCTCGCCTACGGAAGCCATATTTCCGGGATCGCCTGTGCCCGGTTATTCGTCGATCGCCTCCTCGATGCATCGATCGGCCGCCTGGTTTATGTGGACTGCGATGTCTTCGTGCGCGGACCGATCGAGGAGCTGGCGGGGATCGATCTTGCGGGAGCGCCGCTCGGCGCGGTCAAGGATCCGGGCGGGCTGATCGCCGCTTTTGGGCGGGATCTTGCGCAGCGGCGCGATCTCTTCGAACCCGCCGATCCTTATTTCAATTCAGGCGTGCTGGTTATCGATCTTGCGGCCTGGCGCGCGATGGACGTGACGAAACGCATTCTGGGGCTTGAGGAACGCGGCTTGCTTGCGCGCCTGCACGGCGACCAGCAGGTGCTCAATCTCATCTTCAGGAACAATTGGAGGCGGCTCGACGGGGCGTGGAACGCCCTCGCCTGCGGCGAGGATATGGAGGCGCTCGAGCCGAGACTCGTCCACTATTCTGGGCTTGGCAAGCCGTGGAATCTCTTGGCGCGCCCGCCCTTCGGCCGCGCCTACCGGCAGGCGATGGGTGAGGGGCTTTTCTGGCGCTATCTGCGGCATCGCTGGGGGCACTTCTGGCGCGGCAAGGCAAGCAGCCTTTTCGGCTTCAAGCGCGCTTCATAGGTGCGCAAGGCCGGTCAACCGGCCGAGCGGGGTGCCGGCAAGGGACCCGCGATGACGCCATTTGTGGCTGAGCTTGTGAAGGGGAACCGTCCCCCGTTCGATCAGATCGAAGACCTGTTGGGGCGCTTGACGATCGAACGCGTAAGCACCGACGATGAGTGGTCCGCCGGCGGGAATCCTGGGCATCCTTGACCAGATTTCTCCGGCACGCGGGTCGATCTCGGTCAGATACTCGAGCAAATAGTGCATCCAGAAATAATGGTGCGGCCGGCCGAACAGGGACCAGTATTGGGTAAATATGTTGCGCATTGCGGCGAGGAGCCAAGAGTTGGGCGCGCTAGCGATGAACCAGTTGTCGCTTGGCCGATAGGGGCGGGGAAAAGTGAACATGAAGAAGCCCGCGTCCCAAACGCCGGGCAGCCAATCGTCGAGGCCACGGCTGCAAAAGAGCGTCGCGTCGGCCCAGACCCCGCCATGCTCGCAGAGTAGCGACACCCGCGCCAGATTGGCGCGCGCCGGACGTCTCGCACCGGGGGCAGGGATGCCGCGGTAGCCGGGGGCATACTCGTCGAGCGTTGCGTCGTCGAGAAGGTGCAGTTCCCAACCCGGATTGCGCTGGGCCCAGGAGCGGGCGCACGCCTGGACCAAAGCCGGCGCCTTGTCCCAGCCCTGCTGCCATAGCATCCAGATATGGCGAGGGACTGGGACGGCGCCCCGGGCGGCCGGTCTTGAGTAGAGGCCGGCAAATTCAGCGGCCAGTTCGGCGACGAGCGCCTCGTTCATCGGGCGCTTCTTCAGCTTCGGGTCGACCAGCGCCCGGAGCAGGGTGGCGTATTTGCGCAGGAACACGCCGCGGAAATCGTTGCGCGAATAGGGACGCGCTGCCGGTTCCATCGCTTACGTCCGGAGCGACGCTCCCGTCGCCCTCCCCACTGCGGCGACGATGGCGCGGCCGACGGCCTCGATCTCTTCGTCGGTCAGTGTCCGGTCCCTCGGCTGCAGCGTCACCTCGATGGCGACGGATTTTTTGCCCGCGCCGGATTGGGTGCCCTCGAAGACATCGAAAACCGCGACATCGGCGATCAGCGTCTTGTCGGCGGCGCGGGCTGCCTTGATTATCGCGGCGGCTTCGACATCGCGGTCGACGACGAAGGCAAAATCGCGCCTAACCGGCATCAGATCGGAGGCGGCGAGCGGCGGGCGGGTTTTGGTGGCGCGGGCTTTCGGCTCGGGGATGGCGTCGAGGTCGATGACCATGGCGGCGATCGGACCCTGAAGGTCGAGCGCGGCAGGGGTCGCGGGATGGAGTTCGCCAAACCAGGCGATGACGCGGTTGGGGCCGAGCTGAAACCGGCCACCCCGGCCCGGATGCGACCAGGGCGCCGGCTCAGCGACGAGCTGCAAATTCGATGTGTCGAACCCCAACGCCTCGAGCGTCGCCTCGACATCGGCCCTGGCGTCGAAGACATCGACCGGGGCGGGTTTGTCGCGCCAGTGGCGGCCGGGGCCGGCGAGTTTGACGGTGCCGGTGCGGATAGCGGCGGCGTGGGTGCGCTGGCCGGCGGGAGTTGAATCGAGAAACACCTGGCCGATCTCGAAGAGCGCCAGGTCGGGGAACCCGCGATTGGCGTTGCGGCGGGCGGCGGCGAGCAGCCCCGGCAAGAGCGAGGGGCGCATGTCGGTCAAATCGGCGGCAATCGGATTGGCGAGCTTCAGCTCCGCCTTGCCACCGCCGAACATCTGCGCCTCGTCGCCCGAGATGAACGACCAGGTGATCGCCTCGCCAAGCCCGCGGGCGGCAAGGGCGCGGCGGGCGAGGCGGCGGCGATTCTGCGCTTGTGTCAGCATCCGGGACGCGACGCCGAAAAGGCGCGGCAGCGGCGCGACCGGCACAAGGTCGATGCCGACCATGCGCATGACTTCCTCAACGAGGTCGGCCTTCTCCGAGACATCGGCGCGCCAGGAAGGGACCGAGACCTTGACCGTCCCGCCGGTGCCCGTCATTTCAAAGCCGAGACGGGTCAGGATCGACTTGACCTCGGCGGGCGGCACCTTGAGGCCGGTCAGCCGCGCGATCTCGGCGAGCGGGAAATCGATGACCCGCCGGGGCGCCTCGACAGACCCTGCGATGGTCGGCTCGCAGGCTTCGCCGCCGCAGATGTCGAGCACCATGCGGGTCGCGAGCTCGAGGCCGGGCCGGACGAATTCCGGATCGACGGCGCGCTCGAAGCGGTAGCGGGCATCGGAGACGATGGACGTCTTGCGGCCGGTCGAGGCGATCGAGATCGGGTCGAACCAGGCGCATTCGAGGAGCACGTTGACCGTCGCCCCGGTAGAGCTCGACGCCTCCCCGCCCAGAATGCCGCCGAAGCCGAGGACGCCGCCACCGTCGGCGATGACGCACATGGTTTCGTCGGCCTCGTACTCGCGGCCGTCGAGGCCGAAGAATTTTTCGCCGGCTCGGCCCATGCGGGCATGGACGGTGCCCTTCAGTCTGTCGGCGTCATAGACGTGGAGCGGCCGGCCGCGGTCGAGCGAGATGAAGTTGGTGATGTCGGCGAGCGCGTTGATCGGCCTAAGGCCCACCGCGAGCAGGCGCTTTTGCAGCCAGCCGGGCGAAGGTCCGTTTTTCACTCCCTTGATCAGCCGGCCGGCGAACATCCTGCAGGCTGGTGTCTCGTCGGCGCCGAAGCGCAATTCGATCGGGATCGGGCTTTTGCCGGCGGCCGAGGGGACGAGCGCGATCGGTGCGTCTTTCAACGTGCCGATGCCGGCGGCGGCAAGGTCGCGGGCGACGCCGTGCACGCCGGTGCAATCGCCGCGGTTGGGGGTGATGGTGATGTCGAAAACGATCTCGCCCAGCCCGGCATAGGCGGCATAGCTTGCCCCGATGGGCGCATCGGCGGGGACTTCGATAATGCCGGTGTGGTCGTCGGAAAGCATGAGTTCGCGGCCCGAACAGAGCATGCCGTTCGATTCCTCGCCGCGAATGATGCCCTTCTCCAGGACGAACCCGGTGCCCGGAATCCAGGTACCTGGCGGGGCGAAGACGCCCTTCATGCCGGCGCGGGCGTTGGGCGCTCCGCAGACGACTTTGACCGGCGCGCCGCTGCCCGGATCGACCGTGCAAATCTTCAGCTTGTCGGCATTGGGGTGTTTTTCGGCGGAAAGTACCGAGGCGACGATGAAAGGGTTCAGCAGCGCGCCGCGATCCTCGACGCCTTCGACCTCAAGGCCGATCATGGTCAGCTTTTCGGCGATTTCGGATGCCGAAGCGACGGTCTCGAGATGCTCCTTCAGCCAGTTAAGGGTGAATTTCATCGGTACGCACCCCCGGACGAGTGATGCCTTGCGTCACCAACCGCTCAAGCTCCTCTGGGCTAATTCGTGGCCCCTGCGCTGATGGATGACCGACATATCGGCCACTGTCCGGAGCCCAATCGAATTGGATGCCGAAGCTCCCGCCTCGCATGCCGAGCATCGACGGAGTCACATCGACCTCGCTCACCGAAATCTTGACCTCACCCTTATGGCCCAAAACACGAGCAAATAGCTCGACGCTGTAAGTTCCAGCGGTTACCTCAAATTCTTGCTCGTCCGGCCGCAGCAGAAAGTGAAAATTGGCGGTGACGCCCGCTTCGCCAACATGAAGACCGGCGCCTCTCGTCATGTTTGGTGCGTTGCCGTGGACCCAAATCGAGAAATTCTGCGCACGCTCTCCATGTCGTACGCGGGTATACATATTTTCGACTACCCCACCGCGTTTGCCTGTTGCGAACAGCATCGACCGCACGAATACTTGGTTCTTGCCTTTTTCGGTTCTAAAGCCGAGGCCGATCATTGTTGGTTGAGTCATTTTCACATCCCCACGACGCAACGCGGTCCACCAAAATGTATAAGCGGACAGGCCAAGGGCGACGCAGGCGATTACAAGGCTCAGTGCGGATTCGCTCACGACGACAGCCCCCCGAACAGCGTCGGCAGATCGAGCGGGCGGAAGCCGTAATGGTCGAGCCAGCGCTGGTCGGCGTCGAAGAAGGCGCGCAGGTCCGGCATGCCGTATTTCAGCATCGCCAGCCGGTCGATCCCCATGCCCCAGGCGAAGCCTTGATAGATGTCGGGGTCGAGCCCGCAATTCCGCAGCACATTGGGATGCACCATGCCGCAGCCAAGGATTTCCATCCACTCGCTCCCCTGCCCGATTTTTAGGTCGGCGCCGGAGCGGTCGCACTGCACGTCGACCTCGAGCGAGGGCTCGGTGAACGGAAAGAAAGACGGGCGGAAACGAAGCTTGACGCCCTCGACCTCGAAAAAGGCTTTCAGGAACTCTTCGAGCACCCAGCGCAGCTGGCCGATATGCGAGGACTGGTCGATGACGAGACCCTCGACCTGATGGAACATCGGGGTATGGGTCTGGTCCGAGTCATGGCGATAAGTCCGGCCGGGAATGACGATGCGGATCGGCGGGGTGATGCCGTTGGCGACCCACGCCGGCACTCCGCCGTTGGTGCGCTGCATGGCGCGGATCTGGACCGGCGAGGTGTGGGTGCGAAGCAACTTCCGTTCACCAGTCTCGTCCGGCTCTAGGAAGAAGGTGTCGTGCATCTCGCGGGCCGGATGGCCCTCGGGGAAATTCAGCGCGGTGAAATTGTACCAGTCGGTCTCGATGTCCGGCCCTTCGGCGATGGCGAAGCCCATGTCGGAGAAGATCGCGGCGATCTCGTCATTGACCTGGGAGACCGGATGGATGCGGCCGGTGGTCGTCGGCGCCGGACGGAGCGGCAAGGTCACGTCCACCCGTTCGGTCGCGAGTTTTTGCTCGAGCGCGGCGCTGCGGAGGTCTGCGGCGCGGGCTTCGATGAGGGTCGTGAGGTCAGTCTTCAGCCCGTTGAAGGCGGGGCCAGCACTCTTGCGGTCCTGGAGGCTCATGACGCCGAGCGACTTCAAAAGCTCTGTCACGGCGCCGTTCCGGCCGAGCGCCGCAACTCGCACCTCCTCAAGCGCGCGCTCGTCGGCGGCCACGGCAATGGCGGCTTCGAGGCTTGATCTGAGCTGGGCGAGGTCCCTTGGGTCGGCCATCGGTCATCCGGAGTGCGATCGAGAGCTTGTACAAACGCGTTTCGACCCGCGCCACCCCCTTGTCGGGGCGGCGAATGGCGGTTTTGCGGCCTCAGGTCGGCTTTTCGGCTAGGCCTTGACTCTGGCGTGGGTCCTGGCTTCGACCTTTTCGAGGTAGGCGAGCGCGCTCTTGGCGGTCGCGACCAGCGCGGCGAAGGCCGCCGGCTCGTGCACCGCCAGATCCGCGAGTACCTTGCGATCGACCTCGACCTCAGCCCTGCCGAGGCCCTCGATAAATCGGCCATAGGTCAGCCCGTGTTCGCGGGCGGCGGCGTTGATGCGCTGAATCCAGAGGGCCCGGAAATTGCGCTTGCGCACCCGGCGGTCGCGAAAGGCGTACTGGCCGGCGCGGATGACCGCCTGCTTGGCGATCCTGATGGTCGACTTGCGGCGCCCGTAATAGCCCTCGGCGGCTTTCAGGGTCTTCTTGTGGCGGGCGTGGGTAGTGACACCCCGTTTGACGCGTGACATCGCTCAGCTCCTACCGGTCGTATGGCATGTATTTCTTGACGATCTTCTGATCGGGCTTCGCCATGACGTGGGTGCCGCGGTTCTGGCGAATATACTTGCCGTTGTGGGAGATCAGGCGATGGCGCTTGCCGGCGACGGCGGCCATGACCTTGCCGGTGCCGGTGACCTTGAATCGCTTCTTGGTGCCGGATTTGGTTTTCAGTTTCGGCATTTTGCTTACCTTTCGCCCCGCGGGGCTATGAGCCTTGTCGAGCCGCCACGGCATGCCTTGGGCCGGGCGGCTCCGGTTGGAAGGGGCGGTTTATAGGGGGCGAGGCCCTCGAAGGCAAGGGTTCAGGCCATCGCCGCCTCGTCTGGCCGGGCGACGAGTCCGAGGCGCTCGCGGCTGGCCCAGCGGATGGTCAGCACCACCGCGACAAAGGCAAGACCGGCGGCCAGCCCGATCCAGATGCCGACCCCCCGCCAGCCGAGCACGAACCCGCACAGATAAGCGATTGAGAGCCCGACGAGCCAATAGCCGACGAGCGCGACGATCATCGGGACGCGGGTATCGCTCAGGCCCCGCAGCGCCGAGGCCATCGAGACCTGGGTGCCGTCGACGAACTGGAAGAGCGCGGCGATCGTCAGATACGAGGTGGCGAGCGAAAGGCTCGTGGCGTTCCCCGGCTTGGCCGGATCGAGGAAGATCGAGGCAAACCAGTCCGGGAACAGCAGAAAGCTGGCGCAAGTCAGCGCCATGAAGGCGAGCGTCAGCGCCAGCGAGGTCCAGCCGGCCACGGTCACCCCCGCCGGATGGCGAGCGCCCATGGCGAGGCCGACCCGGATCGTCGTTGCCTGCGACAGGCCGAGCGGCACCATGAAGGCGATGGCGGCGCATTGCAGCGCCACCGCATGGGCGGCGACCTCATTGGACCCCAGCCAGCCCATCATGATGACGGCGACGCCGAACAGTCCGACCTCGGACATCAAGGTGAGCCCGATCGGCATGCCGATGCGGAAGAATTCGAAGAAGCGCGGCCAATCGGGCTTCCAGAAACGAACCAGAATATGGTGGCGGCGGTAGCGGCGATGGAAGACCGCATAGGCCAGAGCGGCGAGGAACATCAGGAAGTTGGTGAGGCTCGTGGCGATGCCGGAGCCAATGAGTTCGAGGCGCGGCAGGCCGAAATTGCCGAAGACCAGCGCGTAGTTGAACAGCGCGTTGCAGGCGACCCCGACAAGGGTGATGGCAAGAATGACCCCGGTATTACCCTTGGCCGAGATCAGCGAGCGCAAGACCATAAACAGCAGCACCGAAGGTGTGCTCCAGGCCGCGAATGCGATGAACAGCGAGGCGCGGTCGATCGTCTCGGGCCGTTGGCCGAGCCAGGTGAAAATGGTCGGCGCCTGATAGAGCAAGGGAATGATGACGACCGAAAGGAGCAGAGCGATCCAGAAGCCCTGCCGGACGGTGCGGCGGATGGAGCGGAAATCGCGGGCGCCGATCGCCTGGGCGACCATCGGGGAGGTGGCGAACACGACGCCGAAGCCGCCGACGACGAGCGGATGAATGAGGGCGGTGGCGAGCGTACCGGCGGCCAGATAGTCCGGCCCGAGCCAGCCCATGACGATGACGTCGGTGGTGAAGAAGGCAATCTGGGCGACCTGGGTGATGATCAGCGGCCAGGCGAGCGCAAACGTCGTCCGGGCCTCTTCGGCCCAGCCCGAATCAACGGCAGTGCGACCGGCCCGCAATTGCGGGTCGGCACCGTCCCGAAGCGCCATGTTCAATCCCAAGGTGGGCAAAAGGGTCCGGAGCGGCCGGACCGATCCCACTCGCGGGGGGTTTTTAGCCCAGTCGGGCGGGCGAATCCATGCCTATCGAGGGGCAGAAAGGCAAGGCCGGCGGCAGGCGCACCGGCCATCGGCGCGACCAGCTATTTGGTCGCGACCGGGGTGAGGACCATGACCATCTGCCGGCCCTCGGAACGCGGCTCGGATTCGACCTTGGACAAGACGCCCATCTGGTCGCGGACCTTGAACAGGAGTTGCAGGCCGAGTTCCTGGTGGGCCATTTCACGGCCGCGGAAACGCATCGTGACCTTCACCTTGTCGCCTTCCTCGAGGAACTTCGAAACCGAGCGCATCTTCACGTCGTAGTCGTGATCGTCGATGTTCGGCCGGAGCTTGATCTCCTTGACCTCGATGATTTTCTGCTTCTTGCGGGCCTCGTTGGCCTTCTTCTGCGCCTGATACTTGAATTTGCCGAGATCGAGAATCTTGGCGACGGGCGGGGTGGCGTTGGGGGAGATTTCGACGAGATCGAGCCCGGCTTCGGCGGCAATCCTCAGCGCTTCGGCGGTCTGGGTGACGCCGTGGTTTTGGCCCTGGGCGTCGATCAACTGGATTTCGGGGACGGTGATGTCTTCATTGGCGCGCGGCCCGTCTTTGGTGGGCTGCTGCTGTCTCATGGGGCGACGAATGGGCATGGTTCCTTTTTGCTGTTGGCGCGATGGGTGAAACGCGGGCTAAAATCCGGGCAAACCGGTGCAAAGTCAACACGCCCCTTGCGGTGGCGGAGGGGGGTGGGTGCCGGCCCGGCCATTTGGAGAGCCGAACGTGATCGAAACGCCACAGGCAAAGACCAGGTTCATCGATGTCGTGGGGCGACGGATCGCAGCGCGGCACCGCGCGGGCAGCTCGCCGGGCCTCTTCTGGCTCGGCGGGTTCCGCTCCGACATGGCGGGGATCAAGGCCGAGGCGCTCGACCGATTCGCGGCGGCGAAGCGATTCGAAGCAACGCGGTTCGACTATTCGGGGCATGGCGAGTCAGGCGGCGATTTCGCCGAGGGGACGATCTCGCGCTGGCTGGAGGAGGCAACCGGGGTGTTCGAGCAATTGACGGCGGGGCCGCAGATCGTCGTCGGCTCGTCGATGGGCGGATGGATTGCGCTGTTGATGAACCGGGCGCTGCGGGAACGCGGGGTGACGCGGATCGCGGGGCTGGTGCTGATCGCCCCGGCGATCGATATGACCGAGGAGCTGATGCGGGCGAATTTCACCAAGACGGAAAGCGCCAGGCTCGAACGCGACGGGCGGATCGAGCAACCTTCGGACAATTCGGATGAGCCCAATGTGCTGACCCGCGCGCTGATCGAGGACGGGGCGAAGCATTTTCTGTTCGGCACACCGATCGTCACGGGCTGCCCGGTCGCGATCCTGCAGGGGGCGATGGACGAAAACGTGCCGCCGGCGCAGGCGATCCGGCTGATGACGCATCTGCCGAGCGACGAGGCGACGCTGACGCTGGTGCCGGACGGGGATCACCGGCTGAACCGCGAGGCAGACTTGAAGCTTCTGACCGAAACGGTCGGACGAATGGTCGAGGATGCCGGGCCGCGGATTTGAATCTCACGCGTCGGCTTCGAGGATCGCGGCGAGACCTTCGCGATAGTTCGGATACAGCAGATCGATCCCGAGCGCGGCCTTGATCGCGGCGTTGGCGCAGCGTTTGTTGTCCGAGTAAAAGGAATTGGCCATCGGCGTCAGCTCCGCGGCGGAAAAATCAATCGCATTGGGGATCGCGACGCCAATCAGTTTTGCCGCATGCTCGACCAGGTCCTGCGGCGGGGCCGGCTCGTCGTCGGCGAGGTTGAAGATGCCGTCGAGCCGGCGGTGGGCGGCGAGCGCGGTCGCACGTCCGATATCCTCGACATGGATGCGGTTGAAGACCTGGCCCGGCTTGACGATGCGCCGGGCCGTGCCTTCGCGCAACTTGTCGAAGGCGGAGCGGCCCGGCCCGTAAATGCCGGCAAGGCGCAGGATCGTCAGCGGCAAGCCGCGCGAATTCGCGTAGTGGCGCCAGAGATTTTCGGCATCGATCCGGTGGAGCGACCGGGCGTTGATCGGATGGATCGGGGCGCTTTCGTCGATCCATTTGCCGCCAGCGTCGCCATAGACCCCGACGGTCGAAAAGTATCCTAGCCATTCGAGGTTCTTGGCGGCATCGAGGTCGGCGCGGTGATGGGCGAGAACCGGATCGGCGGGACCGGGCGGCGGGATCGAATGAATGACATGGGTGGCGCTGCGGATTTCCGGACCGGCGGTCAGGCTCGAGCGCTTGCCGTCGAAGACATGCGCCCGGATTCCCTCCTGCCTGAGGCGGGCGGCCTTGGCCTCGGTCCTGACCGTGCCGGAGATCGGCACGTCGGGATCGACGAGCCGGTGAATCCAGCGTGCGGTTGCGAGCGAGGAATAGCCGAGCCCGAAGAAGAAGACGTCCAACAGCTACTCCAAAGCCGCAGCGCCGGCGCCTGTCCCGAGAGCGGTGCGCCATTCCCCGAGAACCGAAGCATCGGATTCGAGGCCGCCGTGACGCCGCCAGAGCACGGCGAGGTCGGCGCGCCCCAGATGCCGGGAGATCGCCCAGACGGCAGCGCCGCGGACGAGCGGGCTTGCGTCGCTCAGACGCGGCGCGATGGCGGCGCGGGCGGCGCGGTCGCGGGCGTTGCCGAGGGCAATCATGACGTTGCGTAGGAACCGGTCGCGGCCGATCCGCTTGACCGGCGAGCCGGCGAAAAACTTGCGAAAGGCGGCATCATCGAGTTCGGCCAATTCGGCAAGCAGCGGGGCGTTGAGGTCCTCCCGCGCCCTGAGCTTCGCCTCGCTGGTGGCGCGGGCAAACTTGTTCCAGGGACAGACGGCGAGGCAATCGTCGCAGCCATAAATCCGATTGCCGATCGCCTCGCGGAATTCGAGCGGGATCGGACCCTGATGCTCGTTGGTCAGGTAAGCGATGCAGCGGCTGGCATCGAGACGGAACGGCGCGGGAAAGGCGTGGGTCGGGCAAATGTCGAGGCAACGGGTGCAGCTGCCGCACATCTCTTCATGGGGCGCGTCCGCTGGCAGGTCGAGATCGGTGAAGATCGCGCCGAGAAACAACCAGGCGCCCGATTGACGCGAAATCAGTACGGTGTTCTTGCCCTGCCAGCCGAGACCAGCGGCCTCGGCGAGAGGCTTTTCCATGACCGGGGCGGTATCGACGAAGACCTTCACTTCGGCCCCCGTGCGCCGCGCCAGCAGCCCGGCGATTTCCTTGAGGCGGCCCTTGATGAGGTCGTGATAGTCGCGGTTGCGGGCGTAGACGGAGATGACGCCGACCTTGCCGTCGCCGAGTTTCTCCAGCGGGTCGCGATCGGGGGTGTAATCGATGCCGAGCATGATGACGGACTTGGCGTCCTTCCAGAGGCGCTGCGGGGTGGCGCGGCGATGCGGGGCCGACGCCATCCAGTCCATGCCGTCTAGCCAGCCCGAGGCAAGCGCGGTTTGCAGCTTCTCCGGCAGATCGGGGCGGGCGTCGGCGCGGGTTATCCCGAAGGCCGAAAAACCGAGTGCGTTGGCGCGGGTCTTGAGCTCGTCGATCATGCGCCGGCCGGCGAGCGTCTCGCTCAAAAGTCGAGATCCGCGTAGTGGGCGGCGGCCGGAATGGGCACGACCCGGTCCGCCAGGAGTGTCCGAAACGCCGGGCGCGACTTGATGCGCTGGTACCAGAGTTTGACTTCGCCCGCCTCGTCCCACGGCACGTCGCCGAGATAGTCGAGGCTCGAGAGATGCGCCGCGAGCGCGAAGTCGGCGATGGTCATCGACTCGCCGGCGAGCCAGCGGCGGGTTGCGAAGAGAAAGCTGAGATAAGCGAGGTGCTCGCCGAGATTGGCCTTGGCGGCACGCAGCACCGAGGGCTCGGGCGCGGCGCTGATGTCGCGTTTGACAACCTTTTCCTCGATCACATAGCGGGTGACTTCGTCGTTGAGCTTATGAAGCACCCAATCAAGGAGCCGGCGGGTTTCGGCGCGGTTGGCGGCGCCGGAAGGAAAGAGCATCGTGTCGGCGGCGGTGTGGGCGAAGCGCTCCTCGATGTGCAGCATGACCGCACTGACTCCGACGATCGGCGGCAGATCCTCGACCAGCATGATGGGCCCTTCGGCCGAGGGGTCGATGGCCAGCAATTCCTTCTCGCGGCGCCAGGGCCGGACCTCGCGAAGCGTGTGGACGACGCCATACTCGCCGAGCATCAGCCGGATCAGCCGGGCGGCGGGTTGCAGGGTGTATTGGAGCAGCTCGGGCATCTGGCGAGGGTCATGCGCGCCGGGCGGCGCGGGGTCAAGCGCATCGGTGACAGGGCGCGCGCTTTCGGGCTACAAGGTGCCGCCAATTTGCGGCGGCGGCAAGGGGTCCGGGCAACCGAGGGGAAACGCGTGGACATCTATCAGGGCCTGCTTGCCCCGCTCGTGCTCGGCATTCTTGAAGGGCTGACGGAGTTCTTGCCGGTCTCCTCGACCGCGCATCTGTTGCTCGCCGGCGCGGCGCTCGGCTTCGAGGATCCGAAGAATACGTTTGTCGTGCTGATCCAGCTCGGGGCGATCCTTGCCATCGTCACGGTTTATTTCTGGCGGCTCGTAACCCTCGTCCGCGACGCGCTCGGCGGCAAGGCCTATGCGTGGCGGTTCGCGCTCGGGGTGGCGTTGGCCTCGGCGCCTGCGGCGGCCGCGGGGGTCGCGCTGCATGACACCATCAAGGACGTGCTGCAGGAGAACCTGTCGCTCGTCTCCGCGATGCTGATCGTTGGCGGGGTGGTGCTGCTCCTGGTCGACCGGATCGACTTTCGTCCGCGCCACACCGACATCTACAAATACCCGCTGTGGCTCTATCTGGTGATCGGCGTGTTCCAGATGCTGTCGCTGGTGCCGGGCGTGTCGCGATCGGGCGCGACCATCGTCGGCTCGCTGATTTTCGGGGCCGACAAGCGCTCGGCGGCGGAGTTTACCTTCTTCATCGCCCTGCCAATCATGGGCGGCGCGTTCGGCTACGACGTCTACAAGAATCTCGACGTGATGACGGCGGAAGTTTCGCTCAATATCCTGATCGGGTTCGTCGCTTCGTTTGTCGTCGGGGCGCTGGTCGTACGCTATCTCCTGGATTTCATCTCGCGCTTCGGCTTCGCGCCCTTCGCCTGGTGGCGAGTCATCGTCGGGGCGATCGGGCTTTGGGCCGTGCTCGGGCTCGGGCTCGGCGCCTAGGGCGCGACGCGGGCGCCAGGCCGGTCGAACTGGCCGTGGGGGCGAAACCGCCACAGATAAGTCGGCAGGATCGCCTCCATCGTCGCCGCGTCGATGCCGAAAGCCTGGAAAGTGCGTTTCTGGCGGCTGGCTCCGTCCGAGACGACATTGTCGATATAGAGCTGCGTGACCTGATCGCGCGTCAGCAGCGGATGCGGCAGCAGACCTGTAAACGCCGCGCCAAAACTCGCCAGGGCCCGCGGCATCGGCAGGAGCGGATTATGCCTTCCGGTCTCGCGCAGAATGCGCCGGATGAGATCGGCCATGGTCTCGGTATCCGGCCCGCCAAGCTCATAGACTTTGCCGTCCTTGACCATGCCTTCGGCGGCGCGCGCCAGCGCTTCGGCAACGTCGCCGACATGGACCGGCTGAAAGCGGGTATTGCCGCCGATCAGCGGCAGCACCGGCAGCCAGCGGGCAAGAGTCGCAAAGCGGGTGAAGAAACCGTCGCCCTCGCCGAACTGGATCGACGGGCGGAGGACGACTGCGTCCTTGAAGGCGGCGAGAACTTCCGCCTCGCCCAACGCCTTCGAGCGCTGATAGGCGCTCGGGGAATTCTCGTCGGCCCCGAGCGCCGACATATGGACAAGGCGCTTGACCCCCGCGGCTTTGGCCGCGGCGGCGACGTTCTTCGCGCCCATCGTATGCACCGCGCGGAATTTTTGCCGGCCGGTCTCATTGAGGATACCGGTCAGGTTGATGACCACGTCGGCGCCCGAAATCGCCGCGGCGACCGACTCGGGATAGCGGACATTTGCCTGGACGGGGGCGATCTGCCCGACCCGGCCGAGCGGGCGGACGTGGCCTGCCAAATCGGGGCGGCGGACGGCAACGCGGATGCGCCAGTCGCGGCGGGCGAGGAGCTGGACGAGGCGGCGGCCGACAAAGCCCGAGCCGCCAAAAATCGTGACGCGTTTTTCGTCGCTGAGCGCCATCGAAGTGCCATCCGAAGCTCGATGATTTCGGGCCGAATCTAGCCCGTCAACGCCGACGCTGTCGAGGCCCGACGCCGGGGCGCTGCGCGGCGCCGGCGCAATTGACAAAACGGAGGGCCCGCCCTAGTCATGCCGCCGCTTCGACGGCCCCCTCGCCCAGGTGGCGGAATTGGTAGACGCGCTGGCTTCAGGTGCCAGTTCCCGCAAGGGAGTGGAGGTTCGAGTCCTCTCCTGGGCACCAGGGCGAAAGGGTTTCCCTCAGATTATGTTCCCTTATGGAGCCGCGACGAAACCAATAGGCGGCTAGAGAGCGCCGCTCGCATAGCGCTTGGCCATCTCGGTCATCGGAACGACGGTAATCTTTGAGGCGTGCCCCGCGGTGCCGAAGGCTTCGAAGCGTTCGCGGCAGACCTTGCGCATCGCTTCCATCGCCGGCTTCAGGAACTTGCGCGGGTCGAATTCGGCGCGGTCGATGTCGGCAACCTTGCGGAAGGCCGCCGTCGCCGCGAGACGCAGATCGGTATCGATATTGACTTTGCGCACGCCGTGGCGGATGCCGCGAACGATTTCCTCAACCGGCATGCCCCAGGTTTCGCGCATTTCTCCGCCATGTTTGTTGAAGACCTCCTGCCATTCGCGCGGCACGGAGGAGGAGCCGTGCATGACGAGATGCGTCGTCGGCAGCATTTCGTGCAGCTTCTCGATCACGTCCATGGCAAGGATTTCACCGCTTGGCTTGCGGGTGAACTTGTAGGCGCCGTGGCTGGTGCCGATGGCGACCGCCAGCGCATCGACCTTGGTTTCGGCGACGAAGCGCTCGGCTTCCATAGGGTCGGTGACGAGCTGGGCGCGGTCGAGCTTGCCGGTCGCGCCGTGCCCGTCCTCGGCCTCCCCCTCGCCTGTCTCCAGCGAACCCAACACGCCGATTTCGCCCTCGATCGAGGCGCCGACGAGATGGGAAATGCGCGCCATATCGCGAGTGATCGTGACGTTGTAGTTGTAGTCGGAGGGCGTTTTTGCGTCCTCCAACAACGAGCCATCCATCATTACAGAGGTGAAGCCATGCTGAATGGCGCTGAGGCAGGTTGCAAGGTTATTGCCGTGGTCCTGGTGCAGGCACAGCGGAATGCCGGGAAACATGACCTCCAGCGCATCGACGATTTTCCCGAGCATGATGTCGCCGGCATAGGAGCGGGCGCCGCGGCTTACCTGCAAAATCACCGGCGCGTCGCTGTCGCTGGCGGCTTCGAGAATGGCGAGCGCCTGTTCCATATTGTTGATGTTGAATGCCGGCACGCCATGGTCATGCTCGGCGGCGTGGTCGAGCAATTGGCGCAGTGTTATGCGGGCCATTTCGGACTCCTCAAGGACGCAAAGTCGAAAATCATCTGAAGCTCAGCCGGTGGACGGGCCGCGCTTGGCGAAAGCTGGCGTTGTCCGGCCTGGCGGTAACTCGTAGTAGGTCGCGACGAGCGCCACCTTGTCGACGGAGCCGAACACAAGGGGCGAGCGGGCGTGGAGTTCGGCAGGCGCCTGGTCGAGAATCCGGTAGGCGCCGTCGGTCGCCGCCCCGCCGGCGCGCTCGATGATGAGCGCGATCGGCGCGCATTCATAGAGCATGCGCAGGCGGCCACGCTCATAGCCGGGCCGCGCGTCTTGCGGATAGAGGAAAATCCCGCCGCGCATCAGTATCCGATGGGTTTCGGCGACCAGCGCGCCAACCCAGCGCATGTTGAAGTCGCTTCCGTGCGGACCGACTCTGCCGGCGAGGCAATCGTCGATATAGGAGCGAATTGGCGCCGGCCAGTGGCGACTGTTCGAAGCGTTGATCGCGAATTCATTCGAACCTTTCGTGATCGCAAGCCGGTTCGAAGCAAGCATGAACGAGCCCGCGTCGCGGTCGAGGACAAAATGCGCGACATGGTTGGCGCTTGTGAGAACCAGCGCCGTTTGCGGACCGTAAAGAACATAGCCCGCAGCGACTTGCTCGCGCCCAGGGCGCAGGAAACTTGCGTGCGCGGTCGGTTCCGCGTTGAAGAGTGAGAAGATCGTACCGATGGAAATATTGGCGTCGATATTCGACGAGCCGTCGAGCGGATCGATGGCGATGGCTAGCGTGCCCTTGGGATCGAGCGCTTCGGCCTCGGCGCGTTCCTCGGAGGCATATCAGCGCAACCCGGCTTTTGCCAAAGCTTCGGCAAAAGCGCGGTCGGCGGCGATGTCGATGGCTTTTTGACTGTCCCCCGACGCGTTGCGCGCGAGAGGCGTCTCAGCACTCGCCTGCAACGGCCCACGCGCGATCCAGGCGGCGAGCCAGACTGCAACCCGGCCGATGGCCGCGATCGCGCGGCTCAGCTCCGGGGCGGCATGCACCGAGAGATAATCCTCAAGCCGGAGATTGGCAGGCCCCTCGGTCAAGGGCAATCCTCCTTGCACCGCTTTCCTTAGCGCGAAAAGAGAACAGAAAGAAGCTGGGCCCGATCGAAGACTTAGTTTGCGGTGCGGGGCCAGTCACCGATGATCTCCCGCGCCGCGTTGCAAAGCATGGACGATGACCAAATCGTCGCGGCGTTCAGTGAATGGGCTGAGAACACCTCCGACAACTTCCAGCTACCAGACCTTTAACAGAACGGAACCTGCCCATTCAGCCCCTTTGGTAAGACACCGGGACGATTACCGTGTCAAAAAAGGTGCAAAATTCGCAGATGATTCAAGTAACCGCTGGAGAGGGTGAAGTGAATTGAGCCCTCGTCGTAGGCTTGGGAAGCAACCAGCGGTTTGGGTGCCGCTGGCGAACCCATCTGAAACTCATACTCGCCCAACGGCGCAGGCCGGGGCTATGCTTGGGGGTATTGCCCCCAATCCTTTCCAGCACACAATCCTGCAATACAATGCGTTAGCCAAGGTGCGCGAGTCCTCTCCTGGCACCAGCTTTCGCGATCCCCAAAAAGACCAGCGAACGCAGTCCCGACCGCCGGCCTAAATGCCGCGGGCGCGCAGTCGCCCCACACAATTGACAAAGCGGAATCGCGGACCTAGTCATCGCCCCGTCGGGATGCCCGTGCCCAGGCGACCGAAACGGTAGCATCGCCGGCTCCACGGGCCACCCTCCAAGAGGCGATGGACGTTCAACCCATCCCCCCGGCATCGGCGACCAGGACATGACGGCGGAGGCGCTGATCGGGGTCGGGTGCCTCATCGCGACCGCGCTAGTCGCGCTTCTCCTCGGACGAAGCCGGCACGCAACATCCGTTATCTATGCATTGTGCCTGGTGGTGTCGCTGGCGCTTCTGGCGTTGGCGCTCGTCGCGCTTCTCGGCGGCGCTCCGACCAAGCCGGTCAGCCTGCCGCTCGGCATTCCCTGGCTCGGCGCGCATTTCCGGCTCGATGCGCTCTCGGCGTTCTTTCTCGCGGTCGTCAATCTCGGCGGCGCCGGGGCGAGCCTTTTCGCGCTCGGCTATGGTCGGCATGAGAGCGAGCCGGGACGGGTGCTGCCGTTCTTCCCGCTGTTCCTCGCTTTCATGAATCTGGTGCCGCTCGCCGACGACGCTTTCACGTTCCTTGTCAGCTGGGAGGCGATGTCGCTCGTCTCCTGGGCGCTGGTAATGGTGCATCACCGCGATCCGGAAAACCGAAGGGCTGGCTATGTTTACCTGTTGATGGCGAGCGCGGGGTCGCTTGCCCTGCTCTTCGCCTTCGGCCTTTTGGCCGGACCGGAGGGCGGCTACGGGTTTGCCGCGATCCGCGCCACCGAACCCACCCCACTCGTCGGGGCGCTGGTGCTAGGGCTGGTCCTGCTTGGTGCCGGCTCGAAGGCGGGCCTGGTGCCGCTGCATGTCTGGCTGCCGCTCGCCCATCCGGCAGCGCCGAGCCACGTCTCGGCGCTGATGAGCGGGGTGATGACCAAGGTCGCGGTCTATGCCTTCGTCCGGGTGATCTTCGATCTCGTCGGACCGGCCGAATGGTGGTGGGCGACGGTGGTGCTTGCCTTCGGCGGGATCACCGCAGTGATGGGCGTGCTCTATGCGCTGATGCAGCACGATTTGAAGCGCCTCCTCGCCTATCACACGGTCGAGAATATCGGCATCATCTTCATCGGGCTGGGTCTGGCGCTGGCGTTCCGGAGCAACGGCATGGCGGTCGCGGCGGCGCTGGCGATGACCGCGGCACTCTTTCACGTGTTCAACCATTCGGTCTTCAAGAGCCTCTTGTTTTTCGGCGCCGGCGCGGTGCTGACGGCGACCGGCGAACGCGACATGGAGCGGCTCGGCGGACTGATCCACAAAATGCCCGTCACGGCGCTGTTCTTCCTCATCGGCTGCGTGGCGATCTCGGCGCTTCCCCCGCTCAACGGCTTTGTCTCGGAGTGGCTGACCTTTCAGGCGATCCTCTTGAGCCCCGACCTGCCGCAATGGGATTTGCGGATGATCGTGCCGGCGGTCGGCACGCTGCTGGCGCTGTCGGCGGCGCTCGCCGCGGCCTGTTTCGTCAAGGCGTTCGGCATCAGTTTTCTCGGCCGGCCGCGCACGCGGATGGTGAGCGAAGCGCGGGAGACCGACCGGTTTTCGCTCGGCGCGATGGGTGTATTCGCGGTGCTCTGCCTTTTGGCCGGAATCTTGCCGGGCTTGGTGATCGACGCCCTCGCGCCGGTGGCGCAGGCGATGGTTGGCGGGCGCCTGCCGGCCCAACACGGGATCGGCTGGCTCTCCATCGTGCCGTTGAGCGAGGGGCGAAGTTCGTATAACGGGCTATTGGTCTTCGCCTTCATCGCGATTTCTGCCGGGCTGGCGTATTTCGCTGTGCGGCGCTTCGCGTCCGGCCCGGTAAGGCGCGCCCCGGCCTGGGATGGCGGCTACCCTGAGCCATCGCCCTCTTCCCAATACACCGCCTCGAGTTTTGCCCAGCCGATCCGGCGGGTCTTCGGGACGATATTGTTCCGCGCCCGCGAAAGGGTCGACATACCCTCCCCGCTCGACATCCGAGCCGGCCGGTTCGCGGTCGAGATTCGCGATCTCATCTGGGACACGCTCTATCTGCCGCTCGTGCGCCTCGTCGGGGCGATCGCCGACCGGTTGAACCGATTCCAGTTCCTGACCATAAGGCGCTATCTCGGCCTCGTCTTCGCGGTGCTTGTCGGGCTGCTTGTGGTGCTGGCGGTGTGGCAATGATCGAGGGCCTCGCCGTGCAGGGCCTCCAGATGCTGCTGGTGCTGGCGCTGGCGCCGCTGCTAACCGGCCTGGTGCGGACGATCAAGGCGCGGCTGCTGCGCCGGCGCGGGCCGCCGCTCATTCAACCGTATCGCGATCTTGTCCGGCTGCTGCGCAAGGAGACGGTCGTAGCCGAGAATGCCTCGTGGCTTTTCCGCGCGGTGCCCTATCTGGTCTTCGCCGCGACCTGGGTCGGCGCGGCGCTAGTGCCGACTTTCGCCACGGGTCTGACCTTTAGTTGGACGGCCGATCTCATCGCCATCATCGCGCTCCTCGCAAGCGCCCGGTTTTTCCTGGCGCTCGCGGGCATGGACGTCGGCACGAGCTTCGGCGGGATCGGGGCGAGTCGCGAGGTGATGTTCGCGTCCTTCGCCGAGCCGGCAATGATCATGATCGTCTTCACCTTGGCACTGGTCGCGGGCTCAACGCAGCTCTCGACGATCGCCGCGGTTTTCGCCTCCGGCGACGTGGGGCTGCGCGTTTCGCTCGGCCTGGCGCTGGTAGCTCTGCTCCTGGTTGCGATCGCCGAGAACGGCCGCATCCCGGTCGACAATCCGGCGACCCATCTGGAGCTCACCATGGTGCACGAGGCGATGGTGCTCGAGTATTCGGGCCGCCACCTCGCGCTCATCGAGCTCGCCGCCTCGCTGAAGTTGCTGCTTTACCTCTCGGTGGTGGTCGGGGTGTTCCTGCCCTGGAATCTCGCCGGGCCCGATGCAAGCCTTGCCGCCATGGCGACGGGAATCGGCGTCTATCTTCTCAAGCTCGCGGGCGGGGCACTGCTGCTCGCGCTATTCGAGACCTCGATCGCCAAATTGCGGGTCTTCCGCGTCCCCGACTTTCTCGGGGTGGCGCTGATGCTTGGGCTGCTGGCGACGCTCCTCTTGTTCGTGACGCGGAGCTTTTGATGGAGCGTTTCGCTTTCGACGTCGCGCATTTACTGGCGGGCAGCGTCGTGTTGGTCAGTTTCGCGCTCTTGTATCAGGACCGGCTCAATGCGCTGCTTAATGTCTTCGCGCTCCACGCTTTCGTGCTGGCGCTGTCGGTCGCCTGGCAGGCAACCGTCCAGGACGCGCCGCATCTCTATGTGACGGCGGCGATCGCGCTCGTCTTCAAGGCGCTGATCGTCCCGCTGGCGCTGCGCCGCATCGTCAAATCTTTCGGCATTCACCGCGAGATCGAGATCGTCGGCGGGATCGGCCTCACCATGCTGTTCGGCATCGCGCTGGTGGCGCTTTCGATGGTGGTGATGCTGCGGGTGACCCCGGGGGTCGATCCGTTGGCCCGCGAAGACCTCGCCTTCGCGCTCTCGGTGGTGCTGCTCGGGCTGTTGCTGATGGTCACCCGGCGCAACGCGGTCAGTCAGGTCGTCGGCTTCATGTCGCTCGAGAATGGGCTGATCCTCGCCGCAACTGGGGCGAGCGGCATGCCGCTCGTCGTCGAAATCTCGGTCGCCTTCTCGATCCTGATCGCCTTCATCGTCATTGGCATTTTCCTGTTCCGCATCCGCGAACGGTTCGACACGGTTGACGTACACGAAATCGACCGGTTCCGGGGAGAGCAGCGATGACGCCCGGCGCCTTCGATCCGGCAGTGGCGGTGTTGGCGATTCCGCTCGCCGCGGCGGCGCTCCTGGCGCTCCTGCCCGGCTACTGGTTGACCTCGCGGCTGAATGTGGCGGCGAGCGGGGCGAGCTTCGCCTCGGCGGCGACGCTGTTCTTCGTCGAGCGGACGCCGTCGAGCTATCTGCTGGTCGACGAGCTCAACATCGTCTTCATCGCGCTGACAACGTTTGTCGCATTCACCACCAGCATCTTCTCCGCCGGTTACATCGGCCACGAGCTCGAAACCGGAAAGCTGACGCCGACCTATTTGCGCTTTTATCACGCCATGTATCAGGTGCTGATGTTCGCGATGAATCTGGCGCTCTTGGCCAACAATATCGGGCTGATGTGGGTTGCCATCGAGCTGGCAACGCTGACCACCGTACTGATGGTCGGCATTTACCGCACCCATGCGGCGCTGGAGGCGGCATGGAAATACTTCATTCTCGGCAGCGTCGGCATCGCGCTGGCGTTGTTCGGGACGATCCTCGTCTATATGGCGGCGCGCCCGGTCGTCGGGGAAGGACTCGACGCGATGGTCTGGTCGGTGCTGGCCGAACACGCGGCGGATTTCGATCCGGCGCTGCTCAACGTCGCGTTCGTCTTTCTCTTGCTCGGCTACGGCACGAAAGTCGGGCTCGCCCCGCTGCATGCCTGGCTGCCTGACGCCCATGCGGAAGGCCCGACGCCGATTTCGGCGGTGCTGTCGGGGCTGTTGCTCAATATCGCGCTCTTCGCGCTCTTGCGGTTCAAGTTTCTGCTGGCGGGAAATTCCGAGGCGCTGGCGCCGGGGCCGCTGATGGTCAGCATGGGTCTCGGCTCGCTGATCTTCGCGTCGTTCATGCTGTATCGACGCCGCGACGTCAAACGCATGTTCGCCTACTCGTCGGTCGAGCATATGGGGATCATCGTCTTCGCCTTCGGGATGGGCGGACCCTTGGCCAACTTCGCGGGCCTCTTGCACATGGTCATGCATTCACTGACCAAGTCGGGAATCTTCTTCACGGTCGGCCATATCGCCCAGGTCAAGGGCACGCAGCGAATGGACGAGATCACCGGGCTGACGGTCAGCCATCCGGCGCTCGGCTGGGGGCTGGTGCTCGGGGTCGTCGCCATCGCCGGCCTGCCGCCCTTCGGAATCTTCATGAGCGAATTCCTCCTGGTGAGCTCGACCTTTGCGCGGGCGCCGCTCCTGGCGGTGCCGCTGGTCATTGGCCTCCTGGTCGCGCTCGGGGCGCTGGCGCTGAGGATCCACGCCATGGCCTTCGGCGCTCCGACCGGCAGCACCGCGCCGGTGAAAGCGTCGCTCATTCCGACATATCTGCATCTGGGGCTGGTCTTTGCCGCCGGACTCTATCTGCCGCCGATGCTGGTCGACTGGTTCCGGCATGTGGCGGGTCTGCTCGGATGACCGAAAAGACCGCGCTCGACAGGCTGATGGCGGCCGGACGGACGGACGCCGCGCAAAAGGGCTTTCCGCGTGTCGCGGTCGAAGTGGACGGCTGGCGGGAGATGATTGGCGCGCTGGCGGCCGGCGAACTCGACCTCCTGTCGCTTTGGGGCGAGCCGGGAACGGTGCATGCCGCTGTTCTCGACGGCGGGCGCGTCGCGGTCCTGAGCCTTGACTGCCCGGACGGAAAGTTTCCTTCGGTCGGGGCGCGCCACGCGCCGGCGATCCGGTTCGAGCGGGCCCTCGCCGATCTTTATGGGCTCGTGGCCAAGGACGCCAAGGACACAAGGCCCTGGCTCGACCACGGACGCTGGGAGATGCGCCACCCGCTGGCGAACGCACCGGCGACTGGCGAGGCGTCCGCTCCCTACCCGTTCCTCGCCGTCGACGGCGAGCATTTGCACCAAATCCCGGTCGGCCCGGTGCATGCGGGGATTATCGAGCCTGGCCATTTCCGTTTCACCGCCAATGGCGAGACGGTGGCGCGGCTCGAGGTGCGGCTCGGCTACGCGCACAAGGGCATCGCCGGACTAATGCGCGGGCAGGACCTTGCGGGCGCCGCGCATCTTGCCGGGCACGTCTCGGGAGACTCAACCGTTGCCTATGCGATCGCCTTCGCCCGGGCGGCGGAGGCGGCGCTCGGCATCGAGGCACCGGCGCGGGCGCATTGGCTGCGCGCGCTGATGGCCGAGATCGAGCGTCTGGCCAATCATTTCGGCGACATCGGCGCGATCTGCAACGACGCGTCGTTTTCGATCATGCACGCCCATTGCGCGGTTCTGCGCGAAAGTTTGCTGCGGTTCGCGGACACGCATTTCGGCCACCGTCTGATGATGGGCGCGGTGGTGCCGGGCGGGGTCGGGGTCGATCTTGCGGCCGATGGCGGGCGGCAATTGCTCGGCCTCGCCGCACAGATCAAGGGGCGGTTCGCACAGCTGACCGAGCTTTACGACAATGCCGCCTCGCTGCTCGACCGGACCGTCGGCACGGGTTTGCTCAAGCCGGAACTGGCAAGGCGGTTCGCCGCCGGCGGATTTGTCGGCCGCGCCTCGGGACGGGATTTCGATGCCCGCCGCGACCTGCCCTATCCGCCCTATGACCGGCTTGGCTTCGCCGTGCCCACCCTCAGTGAGGGCGACGTCAACGCCCGGGTCTGGATCAGAATCCGCGAAGCCGAGGCGAGTCTCAATCTCATTGAAGAAATCGTCGCGCAGCTGCCGGACGGCAACCCGCTCACCGCTCTGCCCACCCCAGGCTCGGTCGCCGAAGGGCTGGCGGTCGTCGAAGGTTTTCGCGGCGAGGTGCTCGTCTGGCTCAGGCTTGGCGCCGACGGGCGGGTCGCGGAATGCCATTTGCGCGACCCGTCCGCTCTGCAATGGCCGCTGCTGGAGGCGGCAATCGAGGGCAACATCGTCGCCGACTTCCCGCTCTGCAACAAGAGCTTCAACTGCTCCTATTCGGGCCATGATCTTTAGGAGCCCCCGATGCGCAGGCTGATCCTCGAAGCCCTGACCAACCCGCCGCTGACCGAGGCGCTCCCGCAGGACGAGACGCTGGCACGGCTTGCAACCGAGCTCGACCAAGCGACGAAGGCGCGGCTCGGCCGGAGCTTGTCGATCCGGCAGGTCGATGCGGGGTCCTGCAATGGTTGCGAGCTCGAGATTCATGCGTTGAGCAACCCTTACTACGACCTCGAGCGGTTCGGGCTTCGCTTTGTGGCCTCGCCGCGCCATGCCGACGTGCTGCTGGTGACCGGCCCGGTGACGCGAAATATGAAAGAGGCGCTGGAGCGTACCTACAACGCCACCCCGGCACCTAAATGGGTGGTCGCGGCGGGCGATTGCGCACGCGATGGTGGCTGCTTTGCGGGCAGCTACGCGGTCGCCGGCGGGGTTGGCGCCGTCATTCCGGTCGATCTGCATATCCCCGGTTGTCCGCCAAGCCCGGTCGCGATGCTCAGAGGCCTGTTGGCGCTGATGCAGTCATTTGACGCAGCCAAGGCAGGTGAGTAGGATTCCCGCCGCCTGGTTGGCTGAAGAAAAAAATACTGCCAACAACAGGCTTTCTTGGGAGGAGCCAAAATGCGAATCACCGCGAATACCGCTCGTCGTGCCCTCTATGGCATGGCGGCGGCGGCCGGAATGCTTGCGATTGGCACACCGGCCTTTGCCCAATACGAGGGCGTCACCGTCAACATCCTCACCCGACCGGGGCCCGTGATCGCGCAGCGAATGGTCGAACGCGCGGTCGAGTTCACCGCGATGACCGGAGCGGAAATCCGCGTCAACGAAGTCCCCTTCGCCGAACTGTTCCAAAAACTCCTGACCGACTGGGCGACCGGGACCAATTCGATAGATGTCGGGGTCTTCGCCTCCGGCTGGGCGATCGAAATGGTCGACGGCGGATTGCTTGAGCCGCTCGATTCCTACATCGCCAACGACAGCAAGATCGACATCGCCGACATTGCGCCCTACTTCCGCGAATTCAACCAGAAGATCGGCGGTCAGACCTATCTGATCACCATCGATGGCGATTTCCAGATGCTCTACTACCGTCGGGACATTCTGGAACAGATGGGGCTGCAGCCGCCGCGGAACTGGGACGAATACATGGCGGTCGCCGCGGCCACCAACGGCATGGACCTGAACGGCGACGGCACGGGCGACTACGGTTCGTGCATGTTCAAGCTGCGCAATGCCCAGTCGTATTTCGCGATCATGTCGATCGCATCTGCCTATGTGCAGACCCAGGGCACCGGCGAAGGCATTTTCTTCGACCCCGAAACCATGCTGCCGAAGGTCAACAACGAGGCCTGGGCCGAAGCGTTCCGCATCTACAAGGCGACCGGCGAATTCGGGCCGCCTGACGAAATCAACCACGACATTGGCGATACCCGCGCGCTGGTTCAGGCCGGGCGTTGCGCCATGGTCATCGACTGGGGTGACATCGGCCCGCTGTCCATCGATCCGGCCGGCGCCGCGATCAGGGACAAGATGGGCGCGGTGATCATGCCGGGCACCAGCCGCGTTCTCGACAACGCGACCGGCAAGCTCGTCGATTGCACGCCGGCAATCTGCCCGCTGGCGGTCGACGGCATCAACTATGCCCCATTCGCCGCGTTCGGCGGCTGGTCGGGAGCAATCAACGTCAATGCCGACCCAACGGTGAAACAGGCCGCCTACGATTTCTTGTCCTACATGAATCAAGCGGCCCAATCGAATGTCGACGTGACGATCGGCTGGACGGGTTACAACCCGTACCGCAACTCCCAGCTCGACAATACGGCGAACTGGGTGACCGCCGGGTTCACCCAGGAGTTCGCCGAAAGCTATCTCGGCGCAATCAAGGCGAGCCTCAATAGCCCGAACATGGCTTCCGACATCCGCATTCCGGGTGCGCAGGAATACACGGGCGTGGTTCTCGATCGCGAACTGGCGCGGTTCCTGGCGGGTGAAATCACCGCCGAGGAAGCGGTCGTCAATATCGAGACCGGCTGGGAGGAAATCACCGACAAGTTCGGCCGCGATTCCCAGCGGAGCATGTACCGATTGTCACTCGGCATCACCAACTAGTCGCCGATCGAAGATGCCCGCAGGGGCTCAGAACAATCTCATCCGGCCGGGGCACCTCGCTCCGGCCGGAATCATGCCGAGCCGGCCTTGGCGAGTGCGGTTGAGCGAATGGCTCGACAAACGGTCGGCCCGCATATTCATCCTGCCGGCGGTCGTGTTGATTTTGGTCTTCTCGATCTTCCCGCTGGTCGCAACGCTGATCCTCGCCTTCTCGCGCATCAGGCTGAGGGCGGGCACGTTCGAAGTGACGTTCATCGGCGTGCAGAATTTCGGCAAACAGTTTTTCGGCACCGAGCAATTTCATTTTCTCGGCAGCTTCACGACGATCTCGCCGCTTGGCTGGGCGGCAACGCTCGCCGCAGGAGCCGGACTGATCTGGTGGCTCTATGGTTTCGCGCGGACGCGGTTCAATCTTGTCGGCTTTGTGGGGCGGCTGCTCACTGCCGCTTTTGCATTCGGCGTTATGCTGATGTTCTCGGCGACGCTGCTGAGTGGCGCCACGTTCGGCACGCTCGGGGTGACGCTGTTTTACGTGGCGGTCGGTTGCGCCGTGCAATTCCTCACCGGCCTTGGCCTCGCGTTGCTCTGCGCGCGGCCAATTCGAGGGCGGACATTTTTCCGAATGGTATTTTTCATTCCGCTGATGATCACCCCGATCGGCATCGGCTATGCATTCCGGATGATGGCGGATACGACCAAGGGGCCGTTTTCGCCGCTCTGGCAATGGCTTGGGCTTGGCGACTTCGCCTGGGCGGCGCATCCCTGGGCGGCGCGGAGTTTCATCATTGTCGCCGATTCCTGGCAGTGGATACCGTTTATTTTCGTTATCCTGCTCGCCGCGCTCGAAACGGTGCCGCGCGATTTGGTCGAAGCGGGAGATGTCGATGGTGCCAGCGGCTGGCAGGCGTTCCGCGAAATCACCTGGCCGCAGATCCTGCCCGTCGCGGTCACGGTCATGCTGATCCGAGTCATCGAGGCGTTCAAGATTGTCGATCTGCCGAATATCATGACCAGGGGCGGACCCGGGATCGCCACCGAATCGATGACGTTGCATTCGTTTTTCGCCTGGCGGGCGCTCGATCTCGGCTCATCGGCGGCGATCGCTTATTTGTTGCTGTTCGTCACCGTTATCATTTGCGCGTCGTTTTTCAATCTTGTCGTGCTGCAACGGATGCGCGACACATGAACAATCCTGGCTCCCCTGTCCGGCCGCTTGGCGCGCGGCTGTTCGAGGCTCCCGCCATCGGACGCATGGCGCCCGGCACGGGCGTCCTGGTCTATGGGTCATTGCTGCTCTGGTCGGCCTTCGTGCTGTTCCCGATCTATTGGGTGCTGATCACCTCGTTCAAGGAGCCGATCGACATCAATCTGAAGCCGGTCTATCTGCCCTGGATCGATTTCACGCCGAGCCTGCACGCGTGGAACGAGCTTTTCGTTATCGACTACGAGGATACGCTGAAGGCCTATTTCAACTCGATCATCATCGCGCCGCTATCGACACTTCTGTGCATTTCCGTCGGCTCCATGGCGGCCTACGCGCTGGCGCGGATTCAATTCCGTCCCAAACTCGCCTCGATCCTGATCTTCGTCGTCTCGATGATCGTGGCCTTCGCCGCCATCGTGTCTTTCGGGGTTGACTGGCGATTGGCTGTCGCCGTTGCGCTCGCGGTGTTTGCGTTATTGGTCCGGGCGCTCGGGCGGCGGTTCAGGCGGTCAATCGGCAACGGCGAAATCCTGTTCTGGATGATATCGCAGCGCATTCTGCCGCCGATAGTCGTCGTCGTGCCGGTCTATATGATGTTCCAAAGTGTGCGGCTGCTCGACACGCATCTGGCGCTGATCCTTGCCTACAGCGTCGTCAATCTCCCGATCGTCGTCTGGCTGATGTACGATTTCTTCCTCTCGATTCCGATCGATCTCGAGGAGAGCGCCCAACTCGACGGCGCGACGCGCTTCGTCACCTTCTGGGAAATCGTCTTGCCCTTGGCGCGGCCGGGCCTTGCGGCGACGACGCTGTTGGTGATGATCCTCGCCTGGAACGAGTATTTGCTGGCGCTGTTCCTCTCGACGTCGAAGGCCCAGACCATGCCGATCCTGGTTGCGGCAATGAACGCCGGCGAGCGCGGCACTCTCTGGTGGAGCATGTCGGTGGTGATCATCGTGATGATCATTCCCGTGGTGATCATGGCTTTGGTGCTGCAGCGGTTCATTTCGAAGGGGATATTGTTGGGGGCGGTTAAGGGATGAGTACGCAACGCGCGGCGCCGAACGCAACGACGGGGGGCGCGGCGCAGAACGCCAAGCGGCTGACGATAAGCGGCCTCAGCAAGTCTTTCGGCGCGGTGCCCGCGGTGCGCGATCTGAGCCTCGATGTAGCGCCGGGCGAGTTCCTCGTGCTGCTCGGTCCGTCGGGCTGCGGCAAAACGACGGCGCTGCGGATGATCGCCGGCCTCGAAGAGGCGAATTCCGGCAGCATCATGATCGGGGATACCGACGTCACCCGCATGCTGCCCAAATATCGCGACGTGGCGATGGTGTTCCAGTCCTACGCGCTTTATCCGCACAAGACGGTCGCCGAGAATATCGGCTTCCCGCTTAAGGTCCGTGGAGTTGCGCGCGAGGCGCGCGACAAGGCTGTGATGGAGGTCGCCAAACAGGTTCATCTCGAAACCCTGCTCGGCAGATTTCCGCGGCAGCTATCCGGCGGCCAGCGGCAACGCGTGGCGCTGGCCCGGGCGATCATCCGGCGGCCCGCGGCTTTCCTGATGGACGAGCCGCTCTCCAATCTCGACGCCAAACTGCGCGGCTTCATGCGCGCCGAGCTCAAGCACATGCAACATGCGCTCGGAGTGACTACGATCTACGTCACCCACGACCAGATCGAGGCGATGACGCTTGCCAACCGGGTGGCGATCATCAACCAGGGCGTGCTGCAGCAGCTCGGCACACCGCGCGAAGTCTATGGCGATCCCGCCAACCTGTTCGTCGCCGGCTTCATGGGCTCGCCGCCGATGAACCTGATCGAGGGGCGGATCGAGGGGGGCCGCTTCCAGGGCGGCGGCATCGGGCTGAAGATCGCCGGTCCGGGCGGGAGTCGCAACGCGACGCTGGGATTTCGGCCGGAGGATGCCGAAGTGGCGGCGCCCGGCGGCGGGTTCTTCGATGCCCGGGTCTATACGGTCGAACTGACCGGCGAGCAGACGCTGGTGACGGTCGACCTCGGGGGAGCCAATCTCTCAATCAAGATGCCGAAGGATTTCGATGCCGATTTCGACACACAAGTGGGCGTTCGCTTTCCGGCCGGGCAGGCATTCCTGTTCGATACCGAAACCGGCGAGCGGCTACGCGCGCATTCTGTCGCCGTCAGCTGAGGACGAAACGCCGGCCGCTGCGCCAGTCATGGATGATCTCCCGCGCCGCGTTGTGTCCGGGGGCACCGGTGACCCCGCCGCCGGGATGGGTGCCCGAGCCGCATTGATAAAGTCCCGAAATGGGGGTGCGGTAGTCGGCATAGCCGAGCGCCGGGCGGGCCGAGAACAGCTGGTCGAGCCCCATCGCGCCGTGGAAAATGTCCCCGCCGAGAAGCCCGAAACGGCGCTCGAGATCGAGCGGGCCAAGCGCCTGGATGCCGGCGACTGACTCGGCGAAACCCGGCGCGTAGGCATCGACGGTCTTGATCATCAATTGCGCGATCGTCTCCCGGGCGGCCTCCCAGTCGGTTCCCGCCGGCAGGGTCGGGTTGACGTGCTGACAGAAGAGCGAGGCGACATGCGCCCCCTTCGGGGCAAGCGAATCGTCGAGCGTCGAGGGGATCAGCATTTCGATGGCCGGCTTTTCGCTCCAGCCCTTGGCGACCGCGTCGCGCCAGGCCTTGTCCATGTAGGCGAGCGAGGGGCCAATGAGAATGCCGGCGGTCAGGTGATCGCCGTCGCCGGGAAGCGCGGTGAAATCCGGCAGCCGGCTCAGCGCCAGATTCATCCGGAACGAGCCCGAGCCATTGCGCCAGGTTTTCATTCGTCGGTCGAAGGCGGGCGGCAGCGGCGCGCCCTCGACGAGCCTGGTGAAGAGGAGTTTTGGATTGAGGTTGCTGGCGATGCGGTTGGCGATGATTTCGCGCCCGCCGGCGAGCCGGACGCCGACGGCACGTGTGCCGTCGATCAGGACTTTCTCGACCGCGACGCCGGTCTCGATCGCCGCTCCCGCTCCGCCGGCGGCCTTGGCCATCGCCTGGGTAATCGCGCCCATGCCGCCGATCGCGTGGCCCCAGAGGCCGCGTTCGCCGTCCACGTCGCCGAACACGTGGTGCAGCAGCACATAGGCCGAACCCGGCTGAAACGGCGAGGCGAAATTGCCGACAATGGCGTCGAAGCCGAGAAGCGCTTTCACCGCCTCGTCCTCGAACCAGCCGTCGAGATAGTCGCCCGCCGAGCGGGTCAGAAGGTCGAGGAAATTCTGCCGGCCAAAAGCGTCGAGCCGGGCGAGGCGCCGGCCGAGCCCCGCCGTGCGCAGGAGTTCGGGCAGCACCCGGTGCAAACCGCCCTCCACGAGGTTGGGCGGACGAACCAGCACCAGCTCGCGCAAGATGTCGGACACCCTGTCGAGCTCGGCGGCGTAGGCCGGATAGGCGCGGCCGTCCTTTTCGTTGCGGTCGGCGATCGTGGCTTGCGTGCGGCCGGGCCCGTTCAAGAGGTGGCCGCCGTCGGGCAGCGGCAGGAAATTCAGCGCTTTTCGCTTGACGATGCGCAGACCGTGCCTGGCGAGCTGCATGTCGGCGATGATCTTCGGATTGAGGAGGCTGACTGTGTAGGCGGCGACCGAATTGCGGAAGCCGGGATGGAACTCCTCGGTGATGGCCGCCCCGCCGACGATGTCGTTCTTCTCGATGACGCGGACCGAGAGCCCGGCTCGCGCCGCGTAGAAAGCGCAGACGAGGCCATTATGGCCGCCGCCAATGATCAGGAGATCGAGAATCTTGCCGGACGCCATGCCGAGCCTGCCCTAGGGTCGGGCGCATGCTAGTGGGTTGGCGTCAGGAGTAAATCGGCGGCGCGGTCGCTTATCCGGGCCCAGCGCTTTCCATGCCCGCTCCGCTATGGCATCAATCGCCACAACTCAACCGAAAGGCGCCCTATGACCGTCCAGCTGCACAAGGGAGATCTGCCTGGCCTTGCCAACTATGCGCGGCAGGTGGCGATCGACACCGAAACCATGGGACTCAATCCGGTGCGCGACCGGCTGTGCGTCGTGCAGTTCTCGCCGGGCGACGGCAGCGCCGACATTGTCCAGATCGCCCAGGGTCAGACAGCGGCGCCAAACATCGCCAAGCTTCTTGCCGACCCGGCGATCACCAAGATATTCCACTTCGCGCGCTTCGACGTGGCGATGCTCTACGCGACGTTCGGAGTGATGGCGGGGCCAGTCTATTGCACGAAAATCGTCTCGAAGCTGGTCAGAACCTATACCGATCGGCACGGGCTGAAAGACCTCGCCCGGGAACTGCTCAACGTCGACCTCTCGAAGCAGCAGCAGAGTTCCGACTGGGGCGCCGAGACACTGAGCGATGCGCAGCTCGAATATGCCGCCGCCGACGTGCTGTATCTGCACGATCTGAAGCGGCATCTCGACCGGATGATCAAGCGCGAGGGACGGCTGGGCCTGGCCGAGGCGTGTTTCTCATTCTTGCCGACGCGGGTGATGCTCGACCTCGGCGGCTGGGGTGAGATTGACATATTCGAACATGCCTGAGGACGAGGCGCTAGCCCGCGAGGATGAAAATGCGGCGGACGACCGGGCAGCGCATCGGGCGAGGCGCAATTGAGTAGCGCCGGGACGGCCGGGCGGGAGGCGGTGTTCCAGCAATTGAGGCGCCGGCACGCTCTGGTGCGGCTGTTGCGGATCGCCGTGCCGCTGATCGGGATCCTGGCGTTTGCCGCGCTCGCGGTGCAAATCTACATCGCCTCGTTCGGCGGCGTGATCGGCGCCGAAGGCCTCAGGCTCGAACGCGACCGGCTGGTCGTCGACCGGCCGACCATGACCGGAACGCTCGCCGGACTTGGGAGCTATGAGCTCGTCGCCGACACCGCCTCGACGCAATTGAGCGCGGCCACAGGGGTTGCGCTCGATGCCATCGAAGCGAGCATGCTGTTCCTGGGCGGGGCCACGGCCGAAGTGCGTGCCGTGTCGGGGCGGTTCGAATTCGGCTCGAGGCTTCTGCATACCGGGGAAAGGGTCGACCTCACCACGAGCGACGGGATCCGGGGCGAGGCGAACGGGGCGAGGCTCGAGCTGCCGACCCAGATTTTCACCGCCGACGGGGGAGTAAGTTTCCATTTCCCCGACGGCTCGACGCTGGAGGCCGAACTCATGGTCTACGATGCCAATCGCGGTAGTGTGCGCTTCGAGGGCGTGAGGCTGATTATCCAACCGGCGCAAGCAGCCGTCGCGCCGCAGGCGGCGCAATGACCCGACCAGCATTGCTCCTGGCGATGCTGGCCCTGCTGGCGCTCGGTGTCCCGGCTCGGGCGCAGCAGGAGAGCCCGTTCTCGGGGCCGGGGGCCTCGAGCGCCCCGGTCGAGATCACCGCGGACCTCTTCGAAATCGATACGACGGGGCGGCAGGCGGTGTTTTCGGGCAATGTCGTGGTCAGCCAAACGGGGTTCACGCTCTGGTCGGAGCGACTGATCGTCACCTATGGCCAGGGTGGGCGCAGCGACTTGCAGAGACTCTCCTCGCCGGGTCGCGCCAGGATCGCTTATGGGGGCCAGACCGCCTCGGGGGACAGTGCCGAGTTCGACGTTGCGGGCCGGGTCCTGACGATCAGCGGCAATGTCGAAGTCGAAAGCCCGGCCGGCAATTTCGTGGGGCCGCTGCTCGTCATCGACTTCGCCCGCGGCACAACTTCATTCGGGGGGGGCGGCGGCGGCCGGGTGACCGGCACCTTCACCCCCGGCGGCTGAGCCGATGAGCGAGGCACGGCCCGATCCCACGGGCTGGCTTGTCGCCCACGGGCTCGCCAAGAGTTTTGGGCGGCGGCAGGTGATCCACAATGTATCGATTGCGCTGCGGCGCGGCGAGGCGGTGGGGTTGCTCGGCCCCAACGGGGCGGGCAAGACGACGGTTTTCTCGATCATCATGGGAATCGTCCGGCCGGACAAAGGCGACGTGCTGCTCGATGGCAGAGTGATCACGCGGTTGCCGCTGTTCCAGCGGGGACGGCTCGGCATCGGCTACCTGCCCCAGGAGCCCTCGATCTTTCGGGGCATGAGCGTCAAGGATAATATCCTTGCCATTCTCGAGGGACGAAAGCTCGGGCGCCGCGAGCGCCGGACTGAGCTCGACCGGCTGCTCGAGGAATTCTCGATCGGGCACCTCGGGAGCCAGGACGCACTGTCCCTGTCGGGCGGCGAGCGGCGGCGGGTCGAAATCGCCCGCGCACTGGCGGCGGACCCTGCCTTTATGCTGCTCGACGAACCGTTCGCCGGAATCGACCCGATCGCGGTCGTCGACATCGAAGCGCTGGTCAGGCAACTCACCACCCGCGGCATCGGGGTGCTGATCACCGACCACAATGTCCGCGAGACGCTTGGGCTCGTCGACCGCGCCTATGTCATCCACGAGGGAAGGGTGATGGTGCAGGGCCGGCCGGAGACCATCACCGCCGATCCGGAAGCGCGGCGGGTCTACCTCGGCGAACGGTTCTCGCTCTAGGGAGGCGGCGCTTGCCCGCCATCAATTTATCGTGCTGTCGTGCCGCGCCCGACCACACTGGCACGGAACTTGTATGCGCGGAGTGATTCTGGCAGGTTTGGCCGGTTGGGCGGTGGCGGGCCGCCAATGGCGCGAGTGGGGCGACGGATCTGATGGCGCATACGCTGCGGCTCGAGGCACGCCTGGCGCACACGCTGACGCTGACGCCGCAGCTCATGCAGTCGATCAAGCTGCTGCAACTCAGCCACCTCGACCTCAGCCAATTCGTCGAAGCCGAACTGATGCGCAATCCGCTGCTCGAACGCGAAGAGGCGTCCGCCGAAGGCCTCGAGCCCAAGTCGGCCGGAGATGCCGGCGAGGAGGCGGACCTTCCGGAGAGCCTGGAAAGCGGCGGGCGGCCGGATAGCGCCGACGCCATTGCCGACAGTCTCGATTGCGACGTTGCCGACGTTTTTCCCGAGCAGGCCAGTCCCGATTCAGGCAGGGCCCAGCGGGCGCCGTGGACGGACGGGCGCGGGGCCGGGTTCGACGGGCAGGCACCCGATCTCGACCGGTTTGTTCCGGCGCGAAGGACGCTCTCCGACCATCTCGCCGAGCAGGTAGCCCTGATCGTCGGCGATCCGAAGGAGCGACTGATCGCACGGCACCTGATCGACAATCTCAACGAGGCCGGCTACCTCGCTGCCGACATTGAATTGATCGCGGCCCAGCTCGGGACGACGACCGGAGCCATCGAGGCGGTGCTCGAGAAAGTCAAGGGATGCGAGCCGGTCGGAGTCTTCGCCCGCACGGTCGCCGAGTGCCTCGCCATGCAGCTCAGGGAACGCGACCGGCTCGACCCGATGATGCAGGGGCTTCTCGACAATCTCGACCTATTGGCGCGGCACGAACTTGCGGCGCTGGCGCGGGCGGTCGGCGCCGAGATGGAAGACATTGCCGATATGGTCGAGGAATTGCGCCATCTCGACCCGCGCCCGGGGCTCGCCTTCGACGGGGCGCCAATCCAGACGGTCATCCCCGATGTCTTCGTCCGGCGCCGCAATGACGGGGGCTGGCTGGTCGAACTCAATTCCGACGTCTTGCCGCGGGTGCTGGTCAATCGCTTGTACTATTCGGCGGTGAGCAAAAGGACGCGCGATCCGGGCGAGCGGCGGTTCCTGTCGGACTGCCTGCAAAGCGCCAACTGGCTCACCAGGAGTCTCGACCAGCGGGCCCAGACGATCCTCAAGGTCGCGACCGAAATCGTCCGGCAGCAGGACGGGTTCCTCGCCCACGGGGTCGCGCATCTCAAACCGATGACGCTGAAGACGGTTGCCGACGCCATCCGGATGCACGAGTCGACGGTTAGCCGCGTGACCGCCAACAAATATGTGGCGACGCCGCGAGGCGCCTTCGAAATGAAGTTTTTTTTCACCACCGCGCTCGCCTCGACGAGCGGCGGGAAAGATCATTCGGCCGAGGCGGTGCGGCATCGCATCCGCCGGCTGATCGAGGCGGAGGCAGCGGTCCGCATCCTCTCCGACGACACAATCGCCGATACGCTCAACCGCGAGCAGGGCATCGACATCGCCCGCCGCACGGTCGCCAAATATCGCGAGGCCATGCACATTCCTTCCTCGGTGATCCGCCGCAGGCAAAAGCGCGTCGCGGCCGGCGCCAACCAGACGGAGTTGCGATGAGCCTTCGGGTATCGGGCAAGAACATGGATGTCGGCGAGGCGCTGCGGGGCCGCGCCGAAACGCGGATCGGCGAGATTGTCGGCAAGTATTTCGACGGCGGCTATGACGGCCACTTGACGCTGGAGCGCGAAGGGTCGGGATACAAGGCCGAATGCCTGGTGCATCTCGACACCGGCGTTATCCTGCGAGCCAGCGCTTTGGCCGGGGAAGCGATCGCCGCCTTCGAGGCGATGGCCTCCCACATCGAAAAGCGCCTGAGGCGCTACAAGCGAAAGCTGAAGGGACGGCGGCGCGGCGAGCAGGGGACGAGCTCCGCGCTCGCCTATGTTCTGGCTTCCCCCGAGGGAGATGAAGAGGTTGAGGAAGATTTTTCACCCCCGGTGATTGCCGAGAGTACTGCGAATCTGCGAACCATGACGGTGGGGGAGGCAGTCATGGAGCTCGACTTGGCACAGTTGGATGTTGTCGTCTTCCGCCACGCTGGACATGGAGGCGTGAATGTGGTTTACCGCCGGGCCGATGGCAATATCGGTTGGGTCGATCCGGCCCTGCAAGCCGGCCAGTAGCTAGCCTCAAACCCCCGGAATCAAAGGCATTTCATGGAACTCGAGCAAATCCTGACCAAGGATAGCGTGGTGCCGTGCGCCAAGGTCACGAGCAAGCGCCAACTGCTGCAACTTGCCGCCGAAAAGCTGGCGGAAACGACCGGACTCGATGCCCACACGGTCTTCGAAACTCTGGTCGAACGCGAGAAATGCGGCTCGACCGGGCTTGGCGGCGGGATTGCCGTGCCACATGGTAAACTCAAGGGGATCGACAAGGTCGTCGGACTGTTCGTGCGGCTCGACCGGGCGATCGATTTCGACGCGGTCGACGAAGCGCCGGTCGATCTCGTCTTCGTGCTGCTCGCCCCGCAGGGCGCGGGGGCCGATCATCTCAAGGCGCTTTCCCGCATCGCCCGGACGCTGCGCGAGGAAGGGCTGGTGGAGCAGCTTCGGGCAACCCGGGAAGCCGACAAGCTCTATCAACTGCTCATCGGCCCGCAGCGCGCCCACGACGCCGCCTAGGCGGGAATCGCCTCCAAATCCTGCAATCCTCTGCCTGGGCTAGTGCCGCGTCGCGAGGCTGAGGCCGGTCTGGGCCAGCCATTCCCAGGCATGGCCTTCGTCGTCGGAGATGAAACGCGGCGCGCCGCCGGCGCCGAACAGCACGACGAAATTCTGCGCGTCGGGCGCGGCGCTTGCGGCGGGGACCAGCCGCTTCAGATCCGAACCGACAATGGTGCGCCGATAGACCAGTTCGCCGTCCCCGAGCGCGGCGAATTCCTCGATGGTCAGGGCCTTCAGCGGTTCGCGCGGCGAAGCCGGCAGCGGAGCGCCGGTGCCCGAGCGGGGGCCGGAAAGCGCAAAAATCTGATTGGTGTCGTGATCGTGCATGATACGCGCTCCTTGACTTGGCCGGCTTACGCCTCGACCCCGGCGGTACGGATCGGGATGTGGCGGGCGACTTTTTCGGCGTGCGGGCGCAGCGCCGTGACGGTCAGCAGGCCGTCGCGCAATTCGGCGCCCTCGACTCGCATGCCGTCGGCAATCAGGAACGTGCGCTGGAACTGGCGGGCGGCGATGCCACGATGCAGGAACTGACGGCCGGCCTCGTCGGACTGGCGGCCGCGGATGATCAACTGATTGTCCTCGCTGGTGATTTCGAGCTCGTCGGCGGCGAACCCGGCGACGGCGATGGAGATCAGAAAGGTTTCGTCACCCCCCTTGCCGGGAACCCGTTCGATATTGTAGGGCGGATATGAATCGGCGCCCTTGGCGAGGCGCTCGAGACGGGCCTCGATCTCGTCGAAGCCGAGCAGAAAAGGCGAGGAAAACAACGACATGCGGGTCATGGTCAGGCGTCCTTGCGATCAAGCAACACGGTCCGCCCGGCCCGTCATCAGGCACCGGGCAACGCTTCGCATATGGGCCGCAGTTGACCCCGCTTCAAGGCCGTACAGGCGGGGCAGGTCAATCCGCAATTGCGAGGTCTTTCACAATTGAGCGCCCCGGTGTCGGTGATCATGCCGGCCTATAGCGCCGAGGCGACGATCGGGGGGGCGGTCAAGAGCGTTCTGGCGCAGACCCATCAAGAGTTCGAACTGGTGATCTCTGCCGACGACCTGACCGATTATCGGGGCGTGCTCGCCAAAGCTGGGATCGAGGACAGAAGGATTGTCCATGTGGCGACGGGCGGGATTGCGACCGGATCGTCGAGGGCCCGCAACGTCGCGATCGGGATGGCGCGCTATCCATATCTCGCCGAACTCGACGCCGACGACCGGTTCGCCCCCGACAAACTGGCCCGCGGCGTGGAAGCCCTGGCGCGCCACCCACTGGTGACCACCGGTCTCAAGGTGGCGCGGCCGGACGGGCGAATGCTCAGGACGGTCGGCTGCACCGGCAGGACCGAACTGCTTTCGGCGACCTACAAGCGGTTGAACTTCTCGATGGATTCGATGCTGCTCTGGGACCGGGAAAAAGTGCCGATCCTTTACGACACAACGCTCCCCTGCCTCATCGATCTCGACTTCATCATCCGCGCTTTCGCGCATGTCGAGGCGAGCCTGCATCTCGGGGAGGCGCTGCACACCTACGTCAAGCAGCCGGGCTCGATGAGCAACGCGCCGGGGTCGAGCCCGGTCTATGCGGCGACGAAGCGGCGGCTGATCGCGGGACTCGAGGGGAGCGAGTATTCCTTCAGATCACCGGAGGCGCGGCAAGGATTTCTGGATTTCCTCAGAATCTCGCTTCGAGCCGAGGAAAGATTCGAGGCGGCGCTGGCAAGCAATCCGGAATTGATCTTCGAGGATCATCTCGAGCCGATTCTGACGTCGGGGTGAACGAGGCCGCAACCAATTCACCACGGTTGTTCATTTATTAACCCGATGCCTGATTCATATCACATTGCGGACGTGTTACGGCCCCATCCGGCCCGTACGGCCGCGCGTTCATTAGTTCTGGGTTGGGCGAAGCATGAAGTTGAAAGTAGTCGTCGCGCTGATCGCGGCGATCGGAGTGGTGGGTGGGACGGCGGCGCCGAATTTCGCCCGCGATCAGCAGTGCGGCGGGGCGAGCTGGTATGCGATGGCCGGCAACCGGACGGCGAGCGGGGAGCGGATGGACCCCTCGGCGATGACCGCGGCGCACCGGACGCTACCATTCGGAACCATCGTCATGGTGACCAACGAGCGCAATGGGCGGAGCCTCAATTTGCGGATCAACGACCGCGGGCCGTTCGTGCACGGGCGGATCATCGATGTCTCCAAAGCGGCGGCGACGAAGCTCGGCTTCCTCGGCGCCGGCTCGGCCGAGGTCTGCATCGTCCAAATCTAGCGCCCCCTCTTGCGCCGCCGCGCCAAGCGGCGAAGATAGGCGCCAGGGGAGACGATCATGGGACGCCATTCGATCGCCGTGATCGGGGTCGGCAAGATCACACGCGACCAGCATTTGCCGTCGATCGCGGCGAGCGCGGCGTTCGAACTGGTGGCCGTGGTCAGCGGCAGCGGCGCGCAGGTGGCGGGCGTGCCGAGCTTCGCGAGGCCGGCCGAACTCTATGCGGCGATGCCAAACCTCGATTCGGTGGCGCTTAACATGCCGCCGCATGTGCGGCACGGATTTGCCCGCGAGGCGCTGCTGGCGGGCAAGCACGTGCTGATTGAAAAGCCGCCGACCGCCTCGATCGCCGAACTCGACGATCTGGTTCGGCTCGCGGCGGAACGAAAGCGCGTTCTCTTCGCGACCTGGCATTCGCGGTTCAACCAGGCGGTGGCGCGGGCGCGCGAAATATTGGAACGCGACGGCGTCAAAGCGGCGCGGATCGATTGGCGCGAAGACGTGCGCAAATGGCATCCCAGCCAGGACTGGGTCTGGGCGCCGGGCGGGTTCGGAGTTTTCGATCCCGGCATCAATGCCCTGTCGATCCTGACGGAGATCATGCCGGGCGACGTTTTCGTTACCGGCGCCAAGCTGGTCTTTCCGGCCAACAGGCAAACCCCGATTGCCGCCGATCTCGATCTGCGCCTGATCGGCGGCGACACGAAAATCGGCGCGGGCTTCGACTGGCGCGAGACCTCGGGAGAAATCTGGACGATCGAAGTGACGACGGGGAGAGGCGCAACACTCAAACTCGAACGCGGCGGCGCGCGCTTGCTGGTCGATGCCAAGGTGACAATCGATACGCCGCCGCGCGAATATCAGGACATCTACGCGCGCTTTGCCGAACTTCTCGCGGCGGGGCGAAGCGAGGTCGATCCGCGGCCGCTGTGGCTGGTAGCGGACGCGTTTTTGATGGGGGAGCGGGTCGTGACCGGCCCGTTCGAATGGCAAGGCGATGTATGAGACGATGAAGGGTTCGGCTCACGCGATGGCGATCAAGGAGATCGCGACCACCGCGATCCCCGAGGACGAACGGGTGTGGGTGCCGCAGATGAAGGACGTGTGGTTCCGGCCGCTGCTGCTCAATACCGTACAGGGCATGTGGTGCAACCTGTTGCGGGTGCGCAAGTCCGGGGTGCTGACGCGGCATCTGCATCCCTCGCCGGTGCATGGCTTCGTGCTGCGGGGCAAATGGCGCTATCTCGAGCATGACTGGGTCGCCAACGAGGGCGACTATGTGTTCGAGCCGCCGGGCGAGGTGCATACGCTGACCGTGCCCGAGGACTGCCCGGAGATGATTACCTTTTTCAATATCTCCGGCTGCATGATCTATCTCGACCAGCAGAACCGGCAGATCGGCATCGAGGACGTCTTCACCAAGATCGACATGTGCCGCAAGCACTACGCGAGCGTGGGCCTCGGCGCCGATTACGCGGACCGGTTTATCAGGTGAACGCTCACACGGATTGGGCGCGACCGTTTTTCGAGGGCAAGCAGGTTTCCGTCGCCGGCGGCAGCTCGGGCATCGGGCTCGGGCTGGCGCGGGCCTTCGCCGAGGCGGGCGCCAAGGTCGTGGCGACCGGGGTCGATGCGGCCGATGTGGCGCGCGCCGGACGGGTCGCGGGAATCGAGTTCAGGGTGCTCGATGTGACCGACGCGGCGGCGGTGGGCGCGTTTGCCGAAAGATTCGACCGGCTCGACGTGCTGGTCAATTGCGCCGGGATCAATTTGCGGCAGGCCGAGTTCACACCGGAAAATTTCGACAAGGTTCTCAATGTCAATCTTTCGGGCGCGATGCGGCTCTGCGCCGCATTTCGCTCGCGCCTTGGTGGCGGCGGGTCGATCCTCAACGTCGCCTCGATGTTTGCCTTTGCCGGGGCCGGTCACGCCCCGGCCTACGCGGCGAGCAAGGGCGGCATCGCCCAACTGACGAAGTCCCTCGCCATCGCCTGGGCGGCCGAGGGGATTAGGGTCAATGCGCTGGCGCCGGGCTGGATCGAAACCGGGATGACCGAAGCGGCGCGGGCCGATGCCGTCCGTAACGCCGCGATCCTCTCCCGCACGCCGATGGGCCGCTGGGGGCAACCCGAGGACCTTGTGGGAGCGGGGCTGTTCCTGTGTTCGCCGCTGGCCGGGTTCATCACCGGGACGATCCTGCCGGTCGACGGGGGGTATCTGGCTGTCTGAGCGGGCCGGTCACATTGACCTTACGGTCAATTCTGGCGTTGCAGTTGCCGCCAAAACACGCTTTGCTGGCGGAAGTTCGCGGAATTCCATTACCGCGATCACATAAGTTGGAGGGAAATCATGAAAATTCGTTCGTTGGCGGGGCTCGCCGCGTCGGCTTTCGCCGCCGCATTGGCCGGCCCTGCCCTCGCTTTCGAGGGCAAGAGCGTTGCCGCAACCGACTGTTCCTATGGCGGCACGATCCTGTCGATTGAGGCGACCGATCCGCTGACCGTGGTGTTCACCATGTGCACCCCGGATCCGGCGTTCCTGGGCAAAGCGGCGTTCACGCCGTTCGGCATCCAGCCGGAAGAGCACATCCTGTCGGCGGGCGTTGACGGGTCGATCATCGCCAATCCGATCGGCACCGGGCCGTTCAAGCTCGATGCGTGGAACCGGGGCGACAGCATCGTCTATTCGCGCTTCGAGGATTACTGGGGTCCGAAACCGGCGTTCCAGACGCTGGTCTATCGCTGGGGCGACAGCGGCGCCGCGCGGCTGACCGAATTGCGCGCCGGTACCGTGGACCATATCACCGCTCTCAGCCCCGACGATTATTCGACGGTGGAGAGTGATGCGAGCCTGAAGTTCCTTGTCAACAACAACCCGAACGTTCTTTATGTGGGCATCAACCACAACAACGCCCCGTTCGATAATATCAAGGTGCGTCACGCGATCGCCATGGGCATCGACCGGAACCGGATCGTGGCTGCCTACTATCCGGCCGGCTCAACCGTGGCGAGCCATTTCACCCCGTGTTCGCTGCCGAATGCTTGCGTCGGCGAGCCTTGGTATGATTTCGATCCGGCGGCGGCCAAGGCATTGCTCGCCGAGGCGGGTTATCCCGACGGCTTCTCGACCAAGATCTTCTTCCGCGACGTGGCCCGCGTTTACATTCCCGAGCCCGCCCTGATCGCAGTCGAAATCCAGTCGCAGCTGCGCGACAATCTCGGCATCAATGCCGAGGTGGTGGTGATGGAATCGGGCGAGTTCATCGCCGAGACCACGGCGGGCAATGTCGACGGCCTGTTCCTGCTGGGCTGGGGCGCCGACTATCCGCACGTCACCAACTTCCTGGATTTCCATTTCGGAACGTCGAGCCTCAGGTTCGGCGATCCGTTCCCGGAAATCTATGAGCCCCTGGCCGAAGCCGCGACCATTGGCGACGCGGCAACAGCCGAGCCGCTGTACGTGACGGCGAACAACGCCATCCGCGACCTCGTGCCGATGGTGCCGATCGCCAACACGGCTGCGGCCCACGCGGCGCTGGCGACGCTCGAAGGCGCGAATATCCCGCCCTTTGGAGCGCCGCAGTTTGAAGGGACCAATCCGGGCAAGGACACGCTGGTGTTCATGCAGAATGCCGAGCCGATCAGCCTCTATTGCGGCGACGAGACGGACGGCGAGTCGCTGGCCGCCTGCCAGCCGGTTGTTGAATCGCTCCTCAACTACGCGATCGACTCCGGCGATACCGTGCCCTCACTTGCGACCAGTTGCGAAAGCAATGCCGACTCGACCGTCTGGACCTGCCACCTGCGCGACGGGGTGACCTTCCATGACGGCTCGACCTTCGACGCCGATGACGTTGTGGTGTCCTGGGCAGCCGGCATCGATGCGTCAAACCCGGCGCATCACGGCAATACCGGCTCGTTCGAGTACTTCGCCGGCCTGTGGGGCGCGCACATGAACGCTCCGGCGGCCGAGTAATCACGGCTCATTGCGGGGGGGGGTCTAAAATCCCCCCCCCCCGGCACATTGCGGACCGCGCCATGCTCGGCTTCATCGCCAGACGCCTGCTGATTTCGATTCCGGTCCTGTTTGGTATCCTGCTTGTCACGTTCTTTCTGGCGCGGCTGATCCCGGGCGAACCCTGCGCGGCGATGCTGGGCGAAAGAGCCACGGCAGCGTCCTGCGAAGCCTTCACCGAGCGCTTCGGCTTCGACCAGCCGATTCCCGTGCAGTTCGGGCTCTATGTCGCCAATTTGGCACAAGGCGATTTCGGCGCCTCGATCCGTTTTTCGCGACCGGTGACACAGATTCTCATCGAACGCTTTCCGATGACCATCGAGCTGGCGCTTGGGGCGCTGATCCTGGCGACCATTGTCGGCGTGTCGCTTGGAATCCTGTCGGCGCGGCGGCACAATACCGCCACCGATGTCCTCACCATGGTCGGGGCCAATATCGGCATTTCCATGCCGGTTTTCTGGCTCGGACTGATGCTGGCCTACCTTTTCGGGCTGGTTCTCAAAGATACGCCCTTCTGGCTGCCGCCGTCGGGGCGCATCAGCGCGGGGGTCGCCTCGGTGCCGTTCTACGAGGTCTGGGGCTGGCAGCTTCAGGCGGACAATTTTTGGACCAAGGTGCTCGAATTTTTCTCCAACATGTACATTTTCAACGCGCTGATCACCGGCAACTGGACGAATTTCTGGGACACGATCCGGCACCTGATCCTGCCGATCGTGGCGCTGGCGACGATCCCGATGGCGATCATCGCGCGGATGACGCGTTCGTCGCTGCTCGATGTGCTCGGCCGCGACTATGTGCGCACGGCGCGGGCCAAGGGACTCCTCGAACCGCAAGTGGTGCGCAAGCACGCGCTGGCCAATGCCATGCTGCCGGTTGTCACCATTCTCGGATTGCAGCTCGGCACGCTGCTCGGCGGGGCGGTCTTGACCGAGACGGTGTTCGGGCTTTCCGGGGTCGGACGAATGCTGGTAGAGGCGATCTATGCGCGCGACTATCCGATCATCCAGGCATTCACGGTCGTCATCGCGGTCGCCTACATGGTGATCAATCTGCTCGTCGATCTCTCCTATTCCTACCTCGATCCCCGTATCCGACCGAATTAGGAGCGCAAGATGAGCATGCTCGGGCGGGCCTCGGCGGCGGTTGCCGGACAGATCGAAGACGAGGGGCTGCTGGGCGACCCGACGCCGCTGTGGCGCAGGGCCTGGCAGCGGCTGTTACGACGACGCTCCGGCCAGGTCGGACTGGTGCTCATCGTGTTTCTGGTTTTGGTGGCGCTGTTTGCCCCGGTCATCGCGCCGTTCGATCCCGAGCAAGTGCTGATCGGGGTCGAGGACGTGAAGAAGCGCGAAGGGCCGTGCATCCATGTGCTGGGATGCGATGTCGCCGAGCCGCAACACCTGATGGGCATCGACGGCAATTTCCGCGACCAGTTCAGCCGCGTCGTTTACGGCACGCGGATTTCCCTGTTGATCGGGCTTTCGACGGTGAGCGCGGCGCTGTTCTTCGGGGTGTTTTTGGGCTCAATCGCGGCCTATTTCGGCGGACTGATTGACAATCTCATCATGCGGATCATGGATGTGATCCTCGGCTTTCCGTCGTTGCTGTTGGCCATCGCCATCGTCGCGGTGCTGGGGCCGGGCATCCAGAACGCGCTTCTCGCCATCTCGATCGTGACGCTCCCGGCCTATGCGCGGGTGACGCGGGCGAGCGTGCTGTCGGTCAAGCAGCTCGATTTCGTCGCCGCCACCAGGGCGCTCGGCGGCAGTCCCTGGCGAATTCTGTTCCTGCGCATCCTGCCCAACGCGATCACTCCCATCGTGGTGCTGGCGACCCTTGGCATCGCCACCGCCATTCTCGATGCGGCGGGGCTCTCTTTCCTCGGGCTCGGGGCGCAGCCGCCGATGCCGGAATGGGGCACCATGCTTGGCTCGGAGCGCAACCAGATTTTCTCGGCTCCGCATCTCGTTTTTTTCCCGGGTATCGCCATCATGATTACCGTCCTCGGCTTCAACCTGCTCGGGGACGGATTGCGCGACGCGCTCGATCCGAGGCTCAACAGCTGATGGCGGCCGCGGCCTCCCCTGTCCTCGAAGTCCGCGAACTGTCGACCTGGTTCGAGACCAGCGCCGGGCTTGCGAAAGCCGTCGACGGGGTCTCGCTGGAGGTCGAGGCGGGGGAGACGCTTTGCATCGTCGGGGAATCCGGCTGCGGCAAATCGGTGACAGCGCTCTCGATCATGGGGCTCGTCCCGCACCCGGGAAAAGTGATCGGCGGGGAAGTCCTGTTCCGGGGGCAGAACTTGCTGGCGATGCGCGAGCGGCAACTCGCCGAGGTCCGGGGCAACCAGATCTCGATGATCTTCCAGGACCCCGGCTCCTCGCTCAACCCGGTGCACACCGTCGGCCGCCAGGTCGCCGAAGTCTACCGGCTGCACAAGAGGATGAGCGCGCCGGAGGCGGAGGCGGCCTCGATCCTGATGCTCGAATCGACCGGCATTGCCGACCCCGAAAGCCGGATGCGCGCCTATCCGCACGAATTGTCGGGCGGCATGGCGCAGCGGGTGATGATCGCCATGGCGCTCGCCTGCCGGCCGGCGGTGCTGATCGCCGACGAGCCGACGACGGCGCTCGACGTCACCATCCAGGCGCAAATCCTCGACCTGATGCGCGACCTGCAGCGGGAGACCGGCACGGCGCTGATCCTGATTACCCACGACCTCGGCGTGGTGGCGGAGATGGCCGACCATGTGGCGGTGATGTATGCCGGACAGATCGTCGAGTTCGCCAATGTGAAGACATTATTCGCCGACCCGCAGCACCCCTACACGCAAGCCCTGCTGCGCTCGATCCCGGCGATCGGGGAACGCCAGGGCATGCTCGAAGTGATCGAGGGGCGGGTGCCGAACCTGACCCACCTGCCGCCCGGTTGCCGGTTCGCGCCGCGCTGCGCGGCGCGGGTCAGGGCGAACGAGCCGCGCTGCCTGACCCATGTTCCCAACCTCAACGCACTCGGGGACGATCATTTCAGCCGCTGCTGGCTGACCGGGGCGTGAACATGGCGGCGCTCCTTGAAATCCGCGACATCAAGAAATATTTCCCCGTCCGCAAGGGAGTGCTGCAACGGGTGGTCGGGCAGGTCAAGGCGGTCGACGGGGTCAGCGCCGAGGTCGAGCGCGGCAAGACGCTTGGGCTGGTCGGAGAATCGGGCTGCGGGAAATCGACACTGGCGAGAATTCTCGTCGGGCTGACCGAGCCGACCTCGGGCGAGATCCATTTCGACGGCAGAAAACTGGGCGAGTCGGAGGGTGGCGCCTTCCAGCCGGCGCATCTCATCCAGATCATCTTCCAGGACCCCTATTCCTCGCTCGATCCTCGCCTGCCGGTCGGCCATTCGATCGCCGAGGGGCTGGCGATTCACCATATGGGCGACGCCGCCGCGCATCGGCGGGCGGTCGCCGAAATGCTGGAGCTCGTCGGGATGCCGCCGCAGGCGGCCGACCGCTATCCGCACGAATTTTCCGGCGGACAACGCCAGCGCATCGGCATCGCGCGGGCGCTGATCATGAAGCCGGCGTTCGTGGTATGCGACGAGCCCACTTCGGCGCTCGACGTCTCGGTGCAGGCGCAGATTCTCAATCTGCTGAAGCGCCTGCAGGCCGAACTCCACCTGACGCTGATGTTCATTTCGCACAATCTGGCGGTCGTCAAACACGTCGCCGACACGATGATGGTGATGTATCTCGGCCGGGCCGTCGAGATCGCGCCCGCCGGGGAGATTTTCGCCCGCCCGCGGCACCCCTATACCAGGGCACTGTTGTCGGCGACCCCGCTGCCCGACCCCAATCGCCGCCGGGAGCGAATCCGACTCGAAGGCGAACTGCCCTCGGCACTCAATCCGCCGACCGGTTGCGGGTTCCATCCCCGCTGTCCGCTCGCCAACAATCGATGCCGAATCGAGCGACCCGAATTATTGTCGGCCGGGGTGTCGCGGGTTGCGTGTCACGCGGTTTCCGAGGGGCGGGACTAATCGCGCCGCATATTTGCCGCAAAGCCGCCACAATTGTAGCGCGTAATTTTTGGTGGTGGTGCAGCGTCGGTGCCGCCATAGGCGGGCGTGCGTGAGAGACTACCCAAACGCGCACCGGCAATGGCGACCCGATCCTGAAAACTGCATCGCCCGAAAATCGACATCCTGTCGATCCTTTGGAGTAAGGCCATGGCTAAGGCAAAAGGTGCGAAAACCAAGAAGTCTGGTAAGAGCACCAAACGCGGCAAGAAATAGGCCGCTTTTCTGACAAAGGGCGTCCCGAAAGGGGCGCCCTTTTCGATTCCGGGTTTGCAGCACGCGCCCGTTCCATCTCACCTCACATTGCATTTTCGATCCACGTGCCGACGCGCTGATTGCGTCATCACGCGACAATGGCGCGATCGACTTCGACCGGCGAGACGATGCGCGTGGGTCGTTGCGAACCGATCGACGAGCGAATCAGTTCGTTGCGACATGCAAAATCAGTCCGCGGAATTGGCGCGCGATGCGCCTTGACAACGTCAATGAAAAACCATCCACAGATTCATGCGAAGATTTTTGGGCGCGAAAAGTTTTCGTCGCGCGCTCGCGCACCTCGATCGATCGCTGCATCCGCGACCAACCGAGCGACACGCATGTCGCTCGCCGCGTAAATTCAAACCAGTTGAAAGTTTCTTGTAAGCGCGACATCGTCGCGACGCGCCTGATCGCATTCAAGGCGAGCGTTATGGCGGAAGCTGCTTCGAGCGGCCCCAAGAAGTGGACGCATGGAGATGTCCGTCCAGCAGCTCATGTCGAGACAATTCTCGCCTGGACTAAGCCGAGACCAAGCCGAGCCGAAGCTGCGGGAGCGTAGCGCCCGCCTTCGCCTGTTTGCCGACGGCGAGGCAGCCTTGGCTGATCTGCGGTTTGGCCGTTCAAGCGTAGCTTGAATGGCTTCATGCGACTTCAGGTAAGCGGCTTCGGCACTCGGGCGCAGCCCTTGTGGCCTTTTCCCTGCCATCGATCCACTGGATCGATGGCTTCGGGCCAAGCCCGAAACGGTTCGAAGAATGGTGGAGCCAAGGGGAGTCGAACCCCTGACCTCTTGAATGCCATTCAAGCGCTCTCCCAACTGAGCTATGGCCCCATCCGCCGGCAGCGGCAGCCCCCGGGCGGGCGGAACCTAAAGAGATCGGCCAGGAGGCGCAAGGGCCAGCCCGTGCCGGTCAGCGCTCCTCGACCTTGCCGACGGGGACGTCGAAGCCGATCTTGGGGTCGTCTTCCTCTTCCTCCAGGAAAGTGTTCTCGTCGTCCTCCCCGATATTCTCGGCCTCCTCGACGCCCTCGACCTCGGGAATCGTTTCTTCGGCCCCCTCTTCGGCCTCCGCGACTTCGTCGAGCGGGACGACGACAGCGCCGGCGGCGGCCGCGGCGGGATCGACCTCGACTTCCTCGACCTTCGGCTCGACTTTCACCGGCGCCTCGGGCCTGGGGCGCCCGTTGGGCCTGGCGGCGGCGATGACGAAAACCGTCCCGCAATTGGGGCAAAGGACGGGATCGCGGTTGAGATCGTAGAACTTGGTGCCGCAGTTCAGGCACTGCCGCTTGGTGCCGCGGTCAGGGCTTGCCAATGTGCTGCCTCTTCGGATCTTGCGCGCGCTCATCTCGGAGGCAGGGGCTACCGATTCGACCGGGGCCTGTCAAACGCAAAATCATTGCCGGTTTGGCAAGCCCGGCCGAGGCGGCTTTTCGGCTCAACCCCGTCGTGCTACGAGGCTCGCGCCACCGCCCAACCGAGCCGGCGCCGCTGCGCCTCAAGCCGTGAACGAGACGCCCAACCGCAACCTCGCGCCGCTGGCGGCGCTCAAATCCGACCCGCTTTCCGGGCGCGTCCGGCTGCCCGGCGACAAATCGATTTCGCACCGCTCGCTTATGCTCGGCGCCATCGCCCGCGGCGAGACGGTGATCGACGGGCTGCTCGAGGGCGAGGACGCGATGGCGACGGCGCAAGCGATGCGCCAGCTCGGGGCCAGGGTCGAAAAACGGGGCGTCCGCTGGCATGTCGACGGGGTCTCCGTCGGGGCTTTCCTCGAGCCGGAGACGCCGATGGATTTCGGCAATTCCGGCACTGGGGTCCGCCTCGCGATGGGCCTCACCGGCACCCACCGGTTTGTCTCCTGCTTTATCGGCGACCCCTCGCTCAGCTCGCGGCCGATGGGGCGGGTACTCGACCCTTTGCGCCTGATGGGTGTGGAGGTCATCGAGGAGCATTCGGGCCGACTGCCGATCGCGCTCAGGGGGCCCGACCTGCCGGTGCCGATCGAGTACCGGCTGCCGGTTGCCTCGGCGCAGGTAAAATCCTGCGTGCTCCTGGCGGGGCTGGTCGTGCCCGGCGTTACCACGGTCATCGAGCCGGTCAGGACCCGCGACCATACCGAAAAAATGCTGGCGGGCTTCGGCGCGCGGCTGGAAATCACCGAGCTCGCCGACGGAGCGCGGCGGATCGAACTCGAAGGACTGCCCGATCTTGTCGGCCAGCACGTCACCGTCCCGGGCGATCCGAGTTCGGCGGGATTCCCGATCGTGGCGGGGTTGATCGTGCCAGGCTCGGACATCGTCATCGAGAACTGCCTGATGAACCCGACCCGCACCGGGCTGATCGAGACGCTGATCGAGATGGGTGCCGACATTTCGATCGAAGGGCGCCGGGTCTCCGGGGGCGAGGCGATCGCCGATCTGCGGGTCAGGTACTCCCCGCTCAAGGGGGTCAGCGTGCCGGCCGAACGGGCGCCCTCGATGATCGACGAATATCCGATCCTTTCGGTCGCCGCGGCCTTTGCCTCGGGGACAACGCATTTGCAGGGGATCGGCGAAATGCGAGTCAAAGAAAGCGACCGTGTCGCGGTGATGGCGCGGGGACTCGCGGCCAACGGGATCGATTGCGAGGAGGGCGAGGATTTCCTGATCGTCCATGGTTCCGGCAAGGTTGCCGGCGGGGGCAAGGTCGCGACCCATCTCGACCATCGCATCGCCATGAGCTTCCTGGTGCTGGGGATGGCCGCCGAACGGCCGGCGCTCATCGACGACCGGGGGGTGATCGCGACGAGCTTTCCCGGGTTTGTGAAACTGTTCGAGGGGCTCGGGGCGCGCTTCGCCGAGGCCGGGGCGTGATCATCGCGGTCGACGGACCCGCCGCCTCGGGCAAGGGGACGATGGCGGCGCTCCTCGCCCGCCACTATGGCCTGCCGCATCTCGACACGGGGCTGCTCTATCGCGGCGTCGGGCGCGCCGTCATCGCGGCGCTTGCCGATGCCGGCCTCGAAGCCAAGGCGGTCGAGGCGGCGGTCGGGCTCGACAAGAAAAATCTTGATCCGGTTACGCTCGGCACTCCTGAGATCGGTCTCGCCGCCTCGCAAGTCTCGCGCTTTGGGCGCGTCCGCGCGGCGCTGTTGCAGCACCAGCGGGATTTCGCGGCGCAGCCGGGGGGGGCGGTGCTCGACGGCCGCGATATCGGCACCCGCATTTGCCCTGACGCGGACGTCAAGTTCTTCATCACCGCCGCCCCCGAGGTGCGCGCGAGGCGGCGAGCCGAGCAGTTGGCGGCGCAGGGGGTCAAGGCAAACGAGGACGAAATCCTCCGCCAGATCCTCGACCGCGACGCGGCCGACCGCGACAATCCGGCGGGGGCTTTTTATCCGGCGAAGGACGCGCACTTGCTCGACACCAGCGAATTGGATATAGAGACCGCGTTCCGTGCGGCCCTCGGGATCGTCGAGGGAGCTATCGCGCGCAAGGGCGGCCAAAGGCACTGAGCCCCGGCCAAATCCAGACCTTGCCCGGTGAGATCCCCCGCTTCCGCCGTCATTCCGGCAACCGGGCCGCCGACAATCAATCACGCGAAATCGCGCGCGCTTGCCTTTGCGCCGGACCTTCGGTTCGGACAACGGGCAAGCGCGGGCCCGTGTCGCATCACCGAAAAGACAAACCCAACGGAGTAGCAATGTCACATGCAGCCGGGTCGGCGGAGAAGGAAAACTTCGAGACCCTTTTGATGGAAAGCTTCCAGACCCACGAGCCGCTCGAAGGCGCGGTGGTCAAGGGCAAGATCGTGGCGATCGAAAAGGACCTGGCGGTTATCGATGTCGGGCTGAAGACCGAGGGCCGCATCCCGATGAAGGAATTCGGCCTGATGGGCCGCGACGGGACGCTAAAGGTCGGCTCCGAGGTCGAAGTTTATGTCGACCGGGTCGAGAACGCGCTGGGCGAGGCGGTGTTGAGCCGCGAGAAGGCGCGCCGCGAGGAGAGCTGGGTCAGGCTCGAAGTGCTCTTCGCCAAGGGCGAGAAGGTCGAGGGCGTGATCTTCAACCAGGTGAAAGGCGGGTTCACCGTCGATCTCGACGGGGCTGTCGCCTTTCTACCGCGCTCACAGGTCGACATCCGCCCGATCCGCGACATCACTCCGCTGTTGAACGTGACGCAGCCATTCCAGATCCTGAAGATGGACAAGCGGCGCGGCAACATCGTCGTCTCCCGCCGCACCATCCTCGAGGAAAGCCGGGCCGAGCAGCGTTCGGAAATCGTTCAGCAGCTCGAGGAAGGCCAGGTGGTCGAGGGCGTGGTCAAGAACATCACCGACTACGGCGCCTTCGTCGATCTCGGCGGGATCGACGGCCTCTTGCATGTCACCGACATCGCCTGGCGACGGGTCAACCACCCGACCGAAGTGCTGGCGATCGGCGAGACGATCAAGGTACAGATCATCCGCATCAACCAGGAAAGCCATCGCATCTCGCTCGGCATGAAGCAGCTGCAGGCCGATCCGTGGACCGGCATCGAGGCGAAATATCCGGTTGGCACCAAGTTCACCGGCCGGGTGACCAACATCACCGACTACGGCGCCTTCGTCGAGCTCGAACCGGGCATCGAGGGTCTGATCCATGTCTCGGAGATGAGCTGGACCAAGAAGAACGCGCATCCGGGCAAGATCGTCTCGACCTCGCAGGAGGTCGAAGTGATGGTGCTCGAGGTCGATCCGGAGAAGCGGCGAATCTCGCTCGGGCTGAAGCAGACCCTGCAAAATCCGTGGCAGGCATTCGCCGGGCGGTTCCCGATCGGCGCCGAGGTCGAGGGCGAAGTCAAGAACAAGACCGAATTCGGCCTCTTCATCGGCCTGCCGGGCGACGTCGACGGGATGGTCCACCTCTCCGATCTCGACTGGAAGCTGCCGGGCGAGCAGGCGCTCGAGACCTACAATCGCGGCGACATGGTCAAGGCGAAAGTGCTCGACGTCGATATCGAGAAGGAACGCATTTCTCTCGGCGTCAAGCAACTTTCGGGCGACCCGTTCGAGGCAGCCTCCGACGGGATGAAAAAAGGCGCGGTCGTCACCACGACGGTGACCGAGGTCACCGATGGCGGCATCGGCGTCAAGCTCGCCGACAGCGATCTGACCGCCTTCATCAAGCGCGCCGATCTTTCGCGCGATCGCTCCGAACAGCGGCCGGAACGGTTTGCACCGGGCGAGAAGGTCGATGCGCGCGTCGTCCAGTTCGACAAGAAGACGCGGCGGCTGACGCTCTCCATCAAGGCGCTTGAGATCGCCGAGGATAAGGAAGCGGTCAAGCAGTATGGCTCGACCGATTCGGGGGCCTCGCTCGGGGAAATTCTCGGGGCGGCGCTGAAAGGCCGCGGCGGAGAAGCCGAGGAGGCCAAGCCCGCCAAGCCAAAGCTAGCCAAGGCGCCGAAAGCCAAGAAGGCCAAGGCCGGGACCGAAGCGGCTACGGCGACTGACGAGACCGCGGAGGAATAGCCCCCGCAGCCGGACAATCCAAAGGCGGCCCCTTTTTGGGCCGCCTTTATTGTTGAGTTTGCCGCCTTGCCTTGTCGGGCGCCGACCTCTAAGCCAGTCGGCGCATGAGCGACAACAGGATCGACGAACTTGATGCGTTGATGGCGCGACGGGAAGTGCGCGCGTCGCGGCGGCGCTGGCGGATCGTCGCGATGCTTGCCGTAGCGGTGCTCGTCATCGGGCTCGGCTGGTGGGCGGGCGCCTCATTCAGCAGACCGGAGAACAGCCCGCATATCGCAAGGGTTTCAATCACCGGCACGATCCTGCCCGATCCCGACCGGGTCGCGATCCTCGAGGCGCTGACCGAGAACGACAAGGTGACTGCGGTAATTGTCGCCATCGAAAGCCCGGGCGGGGCGACCGCCGGCGGGGAAGAACTCTACGAGGCGCTACGCAGCCTAGGGGAGACCAAGCCGGTGGTGGCGGTGATCGGCCAGCTCGGCGCCTCGGCGGCCTATATGACGGCGATCGCGACCGACCGGATCTTCGCGCGGCGTCTGTCAGTCGTCGGCTCGATCGGGGTGCTCTACACCCATGTCGATGCCTCGCAACTCCTCGATACGATCGGCATCGACCTCGACCGGGTGACGACCGGACCGTTGAAAGCCGAGCCGGAGATCGACGAGCCGATGGCCCCCGCGGTACGGCAATCGCTGCAAAGCCTCGTCGACGACGCCTACGACTGGTTCGTCGACATCGTCGCCGAGCGGCGCGGGCTCGACCGGGCGGACGTTCTCAGGCTCGCCGACGGGCGGATCATGACCGGCCAGATGGGGCTGGCGGCCGGACTGATCGACGCAACCGGCGGGGAGGCCGAGGCGATCGGCTGGCTCGAGGCGGAGCGCGCCGTGGCCGCCGATTTGCCGGTCCTCGGCTATTATCCGCCGCCTGCCGACCCTTGGACACAGTTCCGGCGTGCCGTCGGCCAGAGCGCCGCCGAGGCGCTGGGGATCGGCGCCGCCTCCATCGGACCGCTTGACGGTCTGGTTTCGGTTTGGCACCCTCGCCCCTAGCCAATCTGCGCGTTCGCACAGGGGGTTAGCGGCGGCTTGGGAGGCCAGCATGATCAAGTCCGAACTTATCCAGAAACTCGCCGACGAAAATCCGCATCTGTTTCAGCGGGACATCGAAAATATCGTCAATGCCATACTCGACCAGGTCGGCGATGCGCTGGCCCGGGGCGACAGGGTGGAACTGCGCGGTTTCGGCGCCTTTTCGGTCAAGAACCGGCCGGCGCGGGTCGGCCGCAATCCGCGCACCGGCGAAAAAGTCGCCGTCGAGGAAAAATTCGTCCCCCAGTTCAAGGCGGGCAAGGAAATCCGCGAGCGGCTGAACAAGTAGAAACCGGGCAGATGAAACGCCTGGTGGGCTGGTTCGTGCTGCTGCCGCTCGGGCTGGGGCTCGTTGTCTTCGCGCTTGCCAACCGCCATACGGTGTCGATCGGTTTCGATCCGATAGCACCGGAGGCCCCGTTCGCGGGGCCTCTCTACATGCCGATGTTCGTCGGCCTCTACGTGGCGCTGATGGCGGGGGTGCTGGTCGGGGGGATCGCCGCATGGTTCGCCGAAGGAAGGCACCGGGCCGCGGCGCGCCGCTACCGGGCGCAGGCCGAGGCGCTCGAGGCCGAAGCGGCCAAGCTGCGGCGCGAGAAGCGGGCCGACGAGACCCTGGCATTGCTCGAGGACGGCGAAAGCAGGTAAGGGAGGGTCTTCAACTCCCGGGGCCGGCATGAGCCTTGTCGTCAAGATTTGCGGGCTGAAGGACGAGTCGGCGCTCGATGCGGCGATCGCGGCGGGTGCCGACATGGTCGGTTTCGTGCATTTCGCCAAGAGCCCGCGGCACCTGCCGCTCGGCCGGATCGGCGAGCTCGTCGCCCATGCGGACGGACGGGCGGAAACTGTGGCGCTGCTGGTCGATCCCGATCCGGAACTCGTCGAAGCAGTGGCGGCGCTCCGCCCCGATTGGCTGCAACTGCATGGAGCGGAGAGCATCGAGACGGTCGAGGCGACGCGGGCCATCTCGGGGCGCAAGGTGATGAAGGCGCTGCCGGTCGAGCGCGCAAGCGATCTTGTCGCGATCGGCGCCTATTTCGGCGTCGCCGACCGAATCATGCTCGACGCCAAACCGCCGCCGGGAGCCGAACGGCCGGGCGGGCTTGGCCGGGCGTTCGACTGGACGATCCTCGACGCAATTGACCCAAACGTGCCATTCATGCTTGCAGGAGGGCTGAACCCGGAGAATATCGGGGCGGCCATGGCGCGCGTCCGGCCCTTCGGCGTCGATGTGTCGTCGGGGGTCGAAAGCGCGCCGGGGGTCAAGGACCCCGAGAAAATCAAGGCCTTCATCGCCGCTGCCCGGGCGGCGGAACGGGCCGGAAGCAAAGTGGGTCGAGCGTGAGCGTCAGCGTCAATTCACTCAGGACCGGGCCGGACGAGACCGGGCATTTCGGGCTCTATGGCGGCCGGTTCGTCGCCGAGACACTGATGCCGCTGATCCTCGAGCTCGAGGCGGCCTATCGCGCGGCGCGGGCCGATCCGGTGTTTGCGGCCCAACTCGAGCATCTCAACACCCATTACACCGGGCGCCCCTCGCCTCTGTACTTTGCCGAGCGGCTCACCGAGCATCTGGCGGGAGCGAAGATCTATTTCAAGCGCGACGAGCTCAATCACACCGGCTCGCACAAGATCAACAATTGCCTCGGGCAGATTCTGCTGGCCCGGCGGATGGGCAAGGCCCGGATTATCGCCGAGACCGGGGCCGGCCAGCATGGGGTTGCGACCGCCACGGTCTGCGCGCGGTTCGGGCTGCCCTGCGTCATCTATATGGGGGCGACCGATATCGAGCGGCAGGCGCCGAATGTCTTCCGGATGAAGCTCCTCGGCGCCGAGGTCCGCCCGGTGACCGCCGGCCACGGAACGCTGAAAGACGCGATGAACGAGGCGCTGCGCGACTGGGTGAGCAATGTCGAGACGACCTACTACCTCATTGGCACGGCGGCCGGCCCGCATCCCTATCCCGAACTCGTCCGCGATTTCCAGTCGGTGATCGGGCGCGAGGCGAAGGAACAGATGCAGGCTGCCGAAGGGCGTTTGCCGGACATGCTGGTGGCGTGCGTCGGTGGCGGGTCGAACGCCATCGGGCTTTTTCATCCCTTTCTCGACGACCGCGAGGTGAGGATGGTCGGGGTCGAGGCGGGAGGAAAAGGCCTCGACGGGGACGAGCATTGCGCCTCGCTGACCGCCGGGCGGCCGGGGGTGCTGCATGGCAACCGCACCTATCTCCTCCAGGACGCGGACGGGCAGATCAAGGAAGGCCATTCGATCTCGGCGGGGCTCGACTACCCGGGGATCGGGCCGGAACATTCCTGGCTCAAGGACACCGGCCGGGTCGAGTATGTGCCGATCATGGACAGCGAGGCGCTGCAGGCGTTCCAGCTCCTGACCCGAATCGAGGGGATCATTCCAGCGCTCGAGCCGGCCCACGCGCTCGGCGAAGTGATCAAACGCGCCCCGAGGATGGACAAGGATGAAATCCTTTTGATGAATCTCTGCGGGCGCGGCGATAAGGACGTGTTCACGGTGGCCAAGCATCTGGGGCTGAGTTTGTGAGATGACGATTTTCGAGATTTTCCGCTCGCGGCAGAACCAAGACCATTATGTCGCGATCCTGAAAGGCGATCGCGGCGTCAATGCCGACGGGGTCAGGCGAAGCGACAATCTTGAGCCCCTGCTGACGATTCCCGACGACGGCGCCCCGCGCATCGCCTTCGACGCAAACGCCGCCCGCAAACGCATCGCCGACCACGGCTTCTACGCGTTTTCGGTGACGATCGAGTTGCGCGAACGTGCCGAGTAATACGTCGCGGCTGTCGCGCCGTTTCGAACTGCTCAAGGCCGAAAACCGGCCGGCACTCGTCACGTTCTTCATGGGAGGCGATCCGGATCTTGCGACGAGCCAAGCCATCCTCGACGGATTGCCGGCGGCCGGCGCCGACATTATCGAGGTCGGCATGCCGTTTTCCGATCCGATGGCCGACGGGCCGGCGATTCAGATGGCGGGGCACCGGGCGCTGAAGGCCGGCATGACGCTGAAAAAAACCCTCGCCATGGTCGGCGCGTTCCGCAAAGGGGACGCCGATACCCCGATCGTGCTGATGGGCTATTACAACCCGATCTATTCCTATGGGGTTCCCCCGTTCCTGAAGGACGCGCGGGCGGCGGGGATCGATGGGCTGATCGTCGTCGATCTGCCGCCGGAGGAGGACAAGGAGCTTTGCCTGCCGGCGCTGAAGGCGGGGCTGAGTTTCATTCGCCTGGCGACGCCGACGACCGACGACAAGCGCCTGCCCAAGGTGCTCGCGAACACTTCGGGCTTTGTCTATTACGTCTCGATGACCGGGATCACCGGAGCGACGATCAAGAGCAAGGCGGCGGTCGCCGAGGCGGTGAAGCGCATCAAGGCGCATACAAGCCTGCCGGTCTGCGTCGGCTTCGGGATCAAGAATGCCGAGGACGCGGCGCTGATCGGGCGAGACGCCGACGGGGTGGTGGTCGGCACCTCGATCGTCAGCGCGGTGGCCGATTCGCTCGAAGCCGGCAAAGCGACGAAACGGACCGCCGCGGCGGTGCATAACCTCGTCAAAAGCCTTGCTGGCGGGGCGAGGCGGGCCAGAAGCTGACAATTACGCGGCAAATTCCTATATTGAGGCCCAATCGCGCTTTGCCTGCCGCGGCGAGACCGCAATCGGGGGGCAGAACGGCGCGCCATAAAGGCAGGAGGGCAGCCTCAAGATGAACTGGATCAATTCGGTCGTTCGCCCGAAAATCCGCTCGTTCCTCAACAAGCGCGAGTCGCCGGAAAATCTCTGGGTCAAGTGCCCCGAGTCGGGCGAGATGGTGTTCTACCGCGATCTCGAAGCCAATCAGTGGGTGGTGCCGAATTCCGGCTACCACATGAAGATCAAGGTGCGCGACCGGCTCGCGAGCTTCATCGACGACGGCAAGTATGACGAGATACCACTGCCGCCGGTGCCCCAGGACCCGCTGAAGTTCCGCGATTCAAAACGCTATTTCGACCGGCTGAAAGAGGCCCGCTCGAAGACCGGCATGGACGACGCGGTGCTGGTTGTCGTCGGCAAGGTCGGCGGGCACGCGGTCACCGTAGCCGTGCAGGAATTCGAATTCATGGCCGGCTCGCTCGGCATGGCGGCGGGCGCGGCGATCGTCAAGGCGATGGAAACGGCGGTCGAGCGCCACACGCCGCTGATCGTCTTCGCGGCTTCGGGCGGAGCGCGAATGCAGGAAGGCATCATGTCCCTGATGCAGCTACCGCGTACCACGGTGGCGGTGCAGCGGCTTAAGGAAAGGGGCCTGCCCTATATCGTCGTCTTCACCAATCCGACGACCGGCGGGGTCACCGCGTCTTACGCCATGCTCGGGGACGTGCATATCGCCGAGCCCGGCGCGCTGATCTGTTTCGCCGGGCCACGCGTGATCGAGAACACCATCCGCGAGAAACTGCCGAAGGGTTTCCAGCGGTCGGAATTCCTGCTCGAACACGGCATGGTCGACATGGTCGTGCACCGGCACAATCTGCGGGCGACGATCTGCTCGCTGATCGGCATTCTGACCGATGCGCATGCGAGCCAAGTGCCGATGGCGATCGCGGCCCCCGCCCGCTCGCGGCAGATGGTCACCGTCGAGGCCAGCGACGATCTTCTCGAGGCCCCGCCAATGGGCGCACACGCCGAATAGCTTTCAACGCGGCGCTTCTCCAGGACGCGTTCTGGGTGTAGGTGCGGAGCATGCCCGCGACCGACGCCATTCTGGCCCGTCTTCTCAAGCTGCATCCGAAACTGATCGATTTGTCGCTCGATCGCGTCGAGCTTCTGCTCGACGATCTCGGGCGACCGCAGGACCGGCTGCCGCCGACGATCCATGTGGCCGGCACCAATGGTAAAGGGTCGGTGATCGCTTGCCTCAGGGCGGCGCTCGAGGCGGCGGGGGCCCGCGTACATGTCTACACTTCCCCGCATCTGGTGGCGTTTCGCGAGCGGATAAGGCTCGCCGGAACGCTGGCACCGGCGCGGCGGCTCAACGCGGCGCTCGAACAGTGCGAGAAAATCAATCGCGGCCGGCCGATCACCTTTTTCGAGATCACCACGGCGGCGGCGTTTCAGCTTTTTGCCGAAGAGGAGGCGGATTTTTTGTTACTGGAAGTGGGGCTTGGCGGGCGGCTCGATGCGACCAACGTCATCGGCCAGCCGCTCGGGACCATCATCACGCCGATCTCCATCGACCATACCCAATATCTCGGCGAGACGATCCGCGAGATCGCCGCGGAGAAAGCCGGGATATTGAAGCGCGGCGCCCCGGCGATCATTGGCCGGCAGCCGGAGGAGGCACGCGACGTGCTCGAAGCGCGATGCGGGGCGCTCGGCGTCGTCCCGTTCGTCGCCGGGCGCGATTTCGACGGCTACGAGCAGGCGGGCCGGCTCGTCTATCAGGACGCGACGCGCCTCGACGATCTGCCGCTGCCGCGGCTCACCGGCGCGCACCAGATCGACAATGCGATCCTGGCGGTGGCGGCGGCGCGGCACCTCAACCTTCCCGGCGGGGCAGCGGCGCTGGCGCGGGCCATGCAAGAAGTGGTTTGGCCGGCGCGGCTGCAGCGGCTGAATGGCGCGCCGCTCGCGAGGCTTCTGCCCAAGGGCAGCGAGCTATGGCTCGACGGGGCGCACAATGCGGCGGGCGGGGAGGCGCTCGCCCGGGCGCTCGCCGACATGAACGAGGCGCGCTCGCTGCCGCTGACGCTCATCACCGGGATGATGGGAGGCAAGGCCGCGCGGCAATTTTTCGAGTCGTTCAGGAGCCTCGCCCAAAAGGTCATCGCCGTGCCGATCCCGGGGGAGGCCGGGTCGATGGCGGCTCGCGATCTCGCGGCAATCGCCTGCGAGGCGGGATTGGACGCGCGGCCGGGGCGCGGGGTTCTCTCGGCGCTTGGCTCGATCGCCGGCGGGGCCAGCCGGGTCGCGATCTGCGGCTCGCTTTATCTTGCCGGGCACGTCCTCGAGCTTAACAAAACACCGCCGGGGTGAGCCGGCGGCGAAAGGGTTTTGCGGGAGGCAACGAGCTCAAGCGGCGGCGTGGCCCTCGAGCCATTTGACCAGACCCGCTTTCGGCTGGCCGGAGCCGATCTTCATGTCGGCGGCGGCGCCGTTCTTGAAGAGGATCATCGTCGGGATCGAGCGGATGCCGTACCGGGCGGTGACCGACGGGTTCTCGTCGACGTTCAGCTTGACGATTTTCACCTTGCCCTCGAGCTCGTGGGAAATCTCTTCGAGCACCGGCCCGATGGCGCGGCACGGGCCGCACCATTCGGCCCAGAAATCGACGAGGACCGGCACATTGGCCTTCAATACCTCGTCCGAGAAGCTCGCATCGGAAACCTTGGTGGTCATCGGTACGCCTTTCAACGGCAATGGGTCGGGCACAAAGGTAGGCAGAGTCGAGACCCTGTTCAACCCGGCTTAACTTACCGTGAATTGATTTGTCGCGGCCTCGAGCGCCGGCGCATCGAGCGGGGTCAAAACCCCGGTCTCTGTCCACAGGATTGCCGCCTCAATGGTTTGATCTGGAAAGATTTTTCCGAGCGCCAGCCGGTAAAGACCAAGCTGGGTCAAATAGGCGGCCGGGACGGGCTCGCCGGGACCGGGCGGGTTGGCGTCGGACTTGAAATCTACGATGCGAAGCGGTTTGCCGGCGATCAACCGGTCGATGCGGCCGGCAAGGCGGAGTACCTCCCCAGTGCGGGAGAATTGAGCGATGACGGGAACTTCGCCGCGGGAATCGCGGCCAAAGATGGCCGCCAGCGCCGGATCGGCGAGAATGGCCAGCGCCCGGTCGAGCACGCCCGGGCGCAATCCGGGATCGTCGGGCAGCCAGGCGGCAAGAGCAGCGAGTCCCCGCTCGGCCCGGCTTTCGGGCGTGAAATTCGGCAGGAATTGCAGCAGGGCGTGAATGGCGATGCCCTTTTGCCGGGCGAGCGCGGCGCCAGCTACGCCGGGGGCAGCAAGGATCGTCTCGCCGGCCGATGAGGGCTCGAGAATGGTGCGCACCGTCGCCGAGGGGGCGGGCGTCTCAAGCCAATCGGGGAGCAACGGTTTCGGCCTTTTGGGGGCCGGTTTGGCGGGGGCGGGGCGGACTTGTTTGGGCGGATAGCGGCGGACAGTTTCGCCCTGCCGCGCGTCCGGCGCGTCGACCAGATTCTCGCCGAGGCCCGCTTCGATCAGATCGTACCAGCTGGGCTCGGCTTCGTTGGCAGCGCGGAGCGGACGGATGCCGGTGACATAGAGTTCCGCCTCGGCGCGGGTCATCGCCACATAGAGGCGGCGGCGATATTCGTCGACCTCCGCGTCGCGGGCTTCACTTCTCAGGTTTTCGATGGCTTCGGAAGGGCCGGCGCCGGAGGCGAAGACGAGATATCGCCTCGTGGCGTCGTCGCGGTCGGCTTCGAGGAAGACCGGATTGTGGAGTTGGCTGCCGGCGGGTTTCGAGGCGGCATCGGCGAGAATGACGATGGGGGCTTCGAGCCCCTTGGCGCCGTGCACCGTTATCACCCGGATCATGTCCGAGGGCCCCGAAAGCTCGCGCTTGACCGCCGGGCCGGCGCGGCGGAGCCCGGCAAGGAATCCCTGCAGCGACGGCTGCTCGCGGCGCTCGTGGTCGAGCGCCAGATCGAGGAACTCGGCGATGACGTCGTCGATCTCGGCGCCGAGACGGGCGTGAAGTTTCCTGAGCCCCCCGCCGGCATAGAGGATGCGGGCGAAGAAATCATAGGGCCGGTCGAGATCGAGCCGGTCGTGCCAGGCGGCGAGTTGGGTGAAAGCGATTTCGGCCCAGGGGTCGGTTTCGGCGCGCCGCGCCAGCGCCGGCCAGAGGCGTGTCTTGCGTTCGGAGCAGAGGGATTCCAGCCCGGCTTCGGAAATGCCGAAGAGCGGCGAGCGCAAGACGGTCGCGAGCCCCAATTCGTCGGCGGGGTTGAGCATCACATCGCCGAGCGCCATCAGGTCCTTGACCGCGATGTGGCCGGTGACCGAGAGCCTGTCGGCGCCGGCATTGGCAAGGTTTTTCCGCTTGAGCGCCGCGACGATTTCGTGGAAGAGCGCCGAACGCTTCTGCACGAGGATGAGAATGTCGCCGGGAGCAACGGCGCGGCGGGCGCCGGAGAGTGCACGGCCCGAGGCGATCCAGCCGGCGATGGTTGCAGCGATTCGCTCGGCGAGCCTGCGTTCGGCTGCGGTCTCGTCGAGCGGGGTGTCGCGATAAAGATCGCTGTCGCTCGCGTCCGGCGGGATTTTTTCCTCGGGCCGCCCAAGCTCGATGAAGCCGCCCCTCTCAATGCGGGCCGCTTGATGGGCGGTCTTTTTCGGCGGCACTTCGAGGCCGCGATGGGCGGCGGGATTGTCAAAGACGAGGTCGACCCCGGAGAGGATCGGGGCGAGCGAGCGGAAGCTCGCGCTCAGTTCGACATGGGCGAAGGCCAGTTCGGCCTCGGCGGCGCGGGCGGCGAGCAGGCGGCCGGTCTCGCCGAAAAGATGCGGCTCGGCGCCCTGGAAGGAAAAGATCGACTGTTTCTCGTCGCCGACCGCGAAAAGCGTGCGGGTGGGGCGGTCGACGCCCTCCCCGGCGAAGAACTCATCGGCGAGCGCCCGCACCACCGACCATTGCTCGGGATTGGTGTCCTGGCTCTCATCAACGAGGATATGGGCGATGCCGGCGTCGAGCCGGTAAGCGACCCAGTGCATGTCGCTCGCCGCGAGCAGGGTGCGGACGCGGGCGATGAGGTCGTCGAAATCGACCAGCGCCCGGCCGCGCTTGGCGCGGTCGTAGCGGGCGAGGATTGCGCCGAGGACGGTGAGGAGCGCCGTCGAGTTGTCAAAGATGATGGCCGCGGCGCGTCGGCGGGCTAGTTCGGCGAGGCGCAGCGTTTCCCCCTGGATGCGCGCCGAGAGCGCGGGATCTGCAAGGTCCAAGGCCTTGGTGACGTTGAGTTTGTCCGGTGCCTCAAGCTTGTCCGTCAAAAACGTCCTGAGCATGCCGGCTGGCGCGTCCCGGCCCGAGTACGCGAGGAGCTTTTTCGCGTGGTTCTTGTGTACGCCCGCCGCTGCGACCGCCGGGTATTCCGAAGGCGGAATGATCGCCTGTTCAACGATCTCACGATCGATCGCTTCGAGCGTATCACTCTCGGCGCAGCCCAAAAGGCGACGCAGATTGGCGGCGGAGGTCGAAGGATCGGTGAGGATGAGTCTGAGGCGCGCGCCCAGCGCCAGCGCCGCATCGAGCGCCGCCTCGATGGTGAAATCGGAAGCGCCGGCGAAAAGCGTTGCCGCCGCACCGGCGAGCGCGCCGCTGCTGTCGAGGCCTTCGGCCAACACCGCCTCGCGGGCGGCGCGGATCATCGAGGCCTGTTCGGCTTCCTCAATGACGGTGAAATCGAAGGGGACGCCGGCCTCGAGCGGGAACCGGTGCAGGACGGATTCGCAGAACGCATGGATGGTGTTGATCTTGAGCCCGCCGGGCGTGTCGAGGGCACGCGCAAAAAGTCGCCGGGCGCGGGTCAGCGTGCCGGGATCGGGCGCGGCGCCCTGCAAGGTGGCAAGCGTTGCGGCGAGGGCCTCGTCCGGCAACAACGCCCAGGCGGCGAGGCGCGCGCCGACGCGCTGGCGCATCTCGGCGGCGGCGGCCTTGGTATAGGTGAGGCAGAGAAGCTCCTCGGGCCTGACCCCCGAGACGAGCAGGCGCAGCACCCGCTCGGTCAAAACATGGGTTTTGCCCGAGCCGGCATTGGCGGTCACCCAGACGCTGAGGGAAGGGTTGACGGCGCGGGCCTGGGCGTCGCGCATGGCGGGCGTGACGTTGAACCTGTCCTTCATTCCTCGCCCTCCCCGGTCGCGCCCCATTCGCCGAGGCGGGCGAGATGATCGTAGGGCGGCTCGTAGCGCGCTTTGGAATCGGGCAGCAGCCGCGGATGCATGGGATGGGCGTTCGACAAAAGGAACAGCGCGATATGGTGCTGGACGCGCCGCCAATGATCGTCGATCGCTTCGGCGAGCGGCAAATCGTCGATTTTGAACTGCTTGACCTCGAGCGCCTTCGGCCCGTGCGAAAGCTTCACCCAGGCGAGCGCCGAGGCCTCCGCTGGGCCGACCTCCTTGAAGCCGCCATGGCGGGCGATCAGCGCCTCGATCGGCAGTTGCGGGGCGAGCCGGTCTTGCATCTGGCGGCGATCGGGAACGGCGCCGGTCTTGAAATCGACGATCTCAAGCGTGCCCCCGGAGGTCACGTCGATACGGTCGGCGCGGCCGTAAAGCGTGAAGGGCTCGCCCTCGACCGCAAGCGTCACCGCGCCATCGATCTCGGCATGACGCCGGACGATGCCATGGCGGGCGCGTTCCCAATTGAGGAAGGCGTCGGCCATGGCGAGGAAGCGGCGGCGCCACAGGCGGGCGCGGTTCTCGATGTCGCCAAGGCCGGCGAAGGATGCCTCGGCCATCGCGGTGAGCGTTGTCAGGGCATTTGGCGAAAGCGGGTCGCCGCCCCCGGCGATGAAGCGGCCGAGAATGTCGTGGATGAGGCTGCCACGAACGGCGGCGTCCGGGCTCTCGCCGAGCGGGTCGAGCGGGCGCAGGCGGAGCACGTGTTTGGCATAGATGGCGTAGGGGTCGCGGATCAGCGTCTCGATTTCGGTGACCGACAGGCGGCGAGGCCGAAGGTTTGCCGGCGGGCGGGGCGCGGGACGGGCGACGGGGACAGGGGTTTCGACATGATCGAGGGCGGTGGCGTGATCGAGCCAGATCTTGCCGCGCGCTTGCATTTTCCGGGTCGCCGCCTCGCCGAGAAAGCCGGTGAGGCGTTGCAGGAACCGCGAGGGATCGGCGGGGCTGGTGCCGATGCGGATCGAGCAGGTGAGCAGCACTTCCTGGGCGCCGAGCGCCATGACGAAATCATGGGCGGCGAGGCCGGTGCGTCGTTCGGGCGGCTCGAGGCCGGCGGCGAGCCGCATCGTGCGCGAGAGCCACGGGCCAGGATCGGCGGGGCCGGGCCATGACGCTTCGTTGAGGCCGGCGGCGATCATCAGATCGGCGCTTTGCAGGCGGGCCTCGATGCGGCCCCAGATGGCGATGTCGGGGCGCGACGGCCGGACGGGGGCGACACCTTCGGATTGCATCAGGGCGACGAGGCCGTCGGCGGCGCGATCTCTCGAAAGCGACGGGGCGAAGGGAGCGCTCGAAATTGCCAAGAGCCATTGCGCGAGCTCCGCCTCGCCTTCGAGGGCGGGGGCTTCGCCTTCGGCGGGACGGCGCAAGGCCGCAAGGGATTCGGCGATGGCGGGCGCAAGGTCGGTCGGGCGGGCGGCGCCGGAGGCGAAGGCACGGGCAAGCGGGGCGAGCGCGGCCTCGAGCCGGCCCAGCAAGTCGGCCAGGTCGACGCCCTCCGAAGGCGTCAGTTTGTGCAGCGGATGGTCGGCGTTGCCGGCAAGATTTTCGGCGAGACAGGCGCGGATGCCGACGATTCCGTCGCGCGGGCGCTGGCCGCGTAGCGCCGCGAGTTCCAGGAGCTCCAACCGCCGGGCAATCTCGCCGCGTTCGAGACCAAGCGTCACATAGCGGCCGGCGAGGAGCGCCGCGAAATCGACCGGGGCATAGTCGCGGGTGACGATCAGCAGCGCCTGGCGCACCAGCCGGGCGGCGCGGCATTGGGCGAGCGGGGTGCCGGCGCCGTCCTCGATCTGGATGCCGAACCGCTGCAATTCATGGGCGATGCGGCGGGCAAGACCGCGGTCGGGCGAGACGATCCCGACCGTCTTAGCATCGAGGAGCGCGCGATGGGCGGCGACGGCGACGGCGCGGGCTTCCTCGTGCTGAGTCGGGGCGAGGACCAGCGAGAGGTGAGCCGCGGCGGATTTCAACGCCTTCTCTCCGATCGCCGCGCGCCGGGCGGCCCAATCGCCGGTCGCCTCGGCCAGCGCCAGCGCCTGATCGACGGCAAGCGTGCGAGCGGACGGCTTTCTGGCGAGCTCGACAACCGATGCGGGGGTGGCCTTCAAGAGGTCGAGGAGACGGGCGAGGCCATATTGCGGATGGGCGTGGCGATGTTCGTCGCCCGCGCGCAAAGCGGCGAGCGTTGTGGCGTCGAGGCCGGTGTCGAGGCCCGGCAGGACGACCGCGCCGCGCTTGAGGCGGGCGATGGCGGCGATGAGGCGGGCGGTAGACTTGATCGAGCCGGTCGAGCCGGCGGCGATCACAGGGCGCTCGCCGTAAAGGGCGGCAAGATTCTCCGTCTCTCGATCGATGCGCTCGCGACGCAAGCGCGCATGGTCGGCCTGGCCGTTCGCTTCCAGATGCGCGGGCCAGGCCTCGAGGACGATCTCGAGAAACTTGAGCGTGCGCTGCCAATTCTCGGCGAGGGTCGCAGGGACGATGGATTGAAGTGTTTCGGGCGCGACTTCCTCGATGGCAAAATCGTCGATCAGCCGGCCGAGCGAGGCGCCGAGCGCCAGATGATCGACGGCGGAAGCGAAGCCGGTCTCGCCCTCCGGGTCCTCGGCCTTCACCCAGGCCTCGACGAGTTTGGCGAGGACGAGCTGGCGGGCGGCGGGATGGGTGGCGGCGGGGCCGGGAAAATCCGGATCGAAAAAAGCCGACTGGTCGGCATCCTCTTCCCCGAGAGTCTTGATCGCGGGCAAGAGCGCCGCGCCGCCGAGCCGCTCGACGAGATGGTCGATGAGCGCCAGACGGGCGCGCCGGGTGGGCAGGAAAATCGTCACATCGGCGAGCCAGAAGGGGCCTTGGCGCGGCCAGTGGGGGACGAGCGTGCCGCGGAGCAAGGCATCGGCGAGCGCCGGCAGGAACGGCGCGTGCGGCGCGATGGTGAAGAGGTTCTGGCGCATGGTCTCAGCGCCCGGATAGCCGGGACAATTCGGTTCAACGCCCGGCAAGCCGGGATAGTTCGGTCCAACGCCCGGCAAGCCGGGCTTGAGCTTCGACAATGGCGGCGGGATCGCCGACATGCAACCAGTCGGCGTCAAGCAGCACTCCGGCGAGGCGGTTGGCCTTCTGGGCGACGAGGAACCGGCTGGATAGCGTGGCTTCGCCTTGGGGGGCATCGAGAACAACGCGGCGGATCAGGGCTCGGCCCGCAGAAATGACCGCCACGCCTTGCCCGCAGGGGCGCTCGAGAGCACCGGAGGGGTGAGGGCGAAATCAGGCGTGCCGCGAAAGCCGGTCGACCACGCCGGGGCGGCGCACGAAAGGGCGATGTCGGCCCCTGCCCCAAGGCATCGAGCATCCGGGCTATCGGCGTGTCGGCGCCCGGCCGGCGACGGGGATGAGCGGCTTCGGAGTGGTATCGGTGGGCGAGCGCAGGCGCGTGCCGAGGCCGGCGGCGAGCAGCATCACATCGGGGAGCGGGTTCAGGCCCATCGGGCGAACGCGGCGTCGGCCTTGCTCTGCCGGGCCGAATCGCGAGTGGCGGCGATGTCGAGGCGGCGGGCGCCGGCTTTCTTGTCCTGGCTCAGCGTAACCCGCCAGTCGGCCTCGGCGGCAAGCGAGGGCAGGCGCTCCGGCCATTCGATCAAGCGGATGGCGTCCAGGTCGTCGACAATGCCGAGTTCGCCCGCCTCGCGAGCATTGGCGAGGCGGAAGAGGTCGATATGCAGGAGCGAGTGTCCCCTGCCCTCGTACGGCTGAACGAGAGAGTAGGTCGGGCTCGGGACCACAAGGGCTGGGTCGCCGAGCAGGGTCCGCAGCAACGCGCGGGCGAAACTCGTCTTGCCGGAACCGAGCGGGCCTTCGAGCAGCACGGTGTCGCCGGGCCTCAGCAACCGGGCGAAGGCTTTGGCGATCGTCCCGGTGTCGGCTTCGGATCTGGCGCGAAGGGTCGGCATGGCGACCGGGTCAGCCGGCGGCGCTCAGCACCTGTTGGCACGCCGGCAGGTTAACAATAACGCGAGTGCCGCGCGGGGCGCGGCGCTCGACGGAAATGGTGCCGCCATGCAGGTGGACGAAAGTCTTGACGATGGCCAGCCCAAGCCCGGCGCCGCGCTGCCGGCCCTCCACCGAAATGCCCTCGAACCGGTCGAAGATCGAGGCGACAAGATCCTCAGGAATGCCGACGCCTTCGTCCTCGACGACAAAAAGCAGGCGATCGCCCCTGCCCTCGACTTTCAGCCGCACCTCGGTGCCGGCGTCGGAGTAGCGGATGGAATTGGCGAGGAGATTGTAGAGCACCTGCACCATGCGCGAGCCATCGGCGACGAAGCGCGGCAGGCCCGGTTCGATCTCGACGATGAAATTGACCGGCGCTCCGCCGGTGTTTTCAAGCGTCGCGGCGAGGCCGGCGCGGGCCTTGTCGACGAGCGTCGCCACGTCGAGCTCCTCGACATTGAGGGTCGCAATGCCGGCATCGACATTGGCGAGGTCGAGAATATTATCGATGAGCAGGCCCAGCGTTTCGGACGAGGAGCGGATGTAACGGGTATATTCACGCTGCTTGTCGTTGAGCGTGCCGATCTCCTGCTGGGCCAAGAGCTCGGAGAAGCCGATGATGTTGGTGAGCGGGGAGCGCAGTTCGTAAGAGACGTTCTGCACGAAGGCGTCCTTGAGCTTGTCGGCGGTCTCGAGCGCCTCGTTGCGCTCCTTGAGCAGCATTTCATACTGGGCGGCCTGGGTGACATCGACAAAGGTCATCATCGATTGGCCATCGGGGAGCCGGACGATGGCGAAATCGACGAGCTTGCCGTCGGTGCGCTGCAGGCGGCCGGATTCGTCGCGCCGGTCGGGGCCGAGATCGATGATGGCGCGCTTTAACCCCTCCCAGATCCTGGCGCCGTCGCCGGGCAGGGCGCGGCCGCAGGCCTCGGCAATGGCGTCGATATGGGGGTTCCGGCCGAGCTCGTTCATTGGCAGCTTCCAGAGGCTCGACAGCTGCGGATTGTGGAGCTTCAGGCGACCGTCGGTGCCAAACACGGCAACGGCTTCGCTGAGCGCGTTCAGCGTCTCGCGCTGGACCACGATCAGCGAATTGTATTTGGTCTCGAGCGCGAGACGCTCGGTCCGGTTCTCATAGACATAGATGACGCCGCGATGCTTGGGGGCCGGAGAGGCGATGACGTTGAGCACCTGGCCATTGGGAAGCGTCCACATGGCCTCGCGCGGGCCTGGCAGGCCGTAGGATTTCAGATGTTCGCTGCGCCAGCGGCGATAGTCGGGCTCGGGGGGCAGCTGGCCCCGGGTCCTGAGCTTGTCGAGGATCGCGCGTTCGTTGGGCTTGGTGTCGAGCCAGTCCGGCTCGATCCCCCAGAGTTCGACAAACGCTTTGTTGTAGTGGGTCAGCTGGCCGGCGCCGTCGAAGACCGCAACCGCGGTCGCAAGACCGTTGATCGCAGCGGTGAGGAACGACAGCGAGGGATCGCGCTCGGCTTCGTTGGAGGCGCTGCCCTGCACGGCATAGCCGGCCGAGCCGTCCTCGAGCGCGAAGAGCGTGAGGTCGAGCAGCCCGACGCGCGGCAATTCCTCGGTGAGCGAGTCGGATTTGTGAGCCTCCCCGCCCGGCCGGTGGCGATCGGGGCCGGCGGAGCCGAACAACTCCGGCAATTCGCCGTTCATGGGCTTGAGACCGAGGGCGCGGGCGAGTTCGAGATAGGGTCCGTTGGCGAAGACCAGCGCGCCGCGGGCATTGCGAATCCAGGCCGGGTGGTTTAGGCAGGCGAAAAGCGCGGTGCAGCTCACAATGTCGGGACGGCGGATGAAGGCGGAGGGCAGCGGATAGGGCTTGGCCCCGCCATTGACAGGGGTGATCCGCAACACGGGGGCCCCAGCAGCCAGCCGGCCGGCGGCGCGGTATTGCGCATGGTCGGGACCGTTGAGCATCAGGTCGAATTCGGCGCCGAGCGCCTTCAGATCGCCGAGCGCGACGGTCAGCATGGCAGCGGAATCGGAGGTCAGCCAGCGCTGGAATTCAAGCATGGCGGTGGGGGTGCTTTCGCCGTCGACGATCAGACCAACCGGACCGAAAATCCGCGGGGCGGCGGCGCCCTCCCGCCAGATCAGCGTCACCTCGCGCATGCCGGAGAGCAGCGCCTCGATGCCGTCGAGGCTGGCGCGCATGTCGCTCACCTGATGGCGGGCGCTCTGGGCGGCGAATTCGCCCCGGCTGCGCGAGCGCCAGGCGACCCAGGCCGAAATCGCCGCAAACACCGCGGCGCCGACAGCGATGGCATAGGGGATGACGAGGGTCAGCTGTCCAATCGAGAGGCCGAACATCGACTGCGCGGCGGCGGGAGCGGCGAACAGAAAGACAAAGAAGAGCGCGGCTATCGCCCGTATGAAGTGCGCCCGGAAAATATCCGGCACCATGCCTGCCTCGTTGTTGGATATCGCCGAGACTCAGCACCGGATGGCGAATCGCTTCACCATACCGGTTCGTGGAATCGGGCAGAAGGCAGAAATTCCCCAATGTGCAAAACGCCGCGCCGAGAGGCGCGCAGGCGCAACAGGTGGCGCCCTCAGTACCGGTAATGCTCCGGCTTGAACGGGCCTTGCGGGGCGACCCCGATATAGTCGGCCTGCTCCCTGGAGAGGCGGGTTAGCCGCGCGCCGAGACGGGCCAAATGCAGCTGAGCGACCTTCTCGTCGAGATGCTTGGGAAGCACATAGACCTGGTTCTGGTACTTCTCCCGATGCGCCCAAAGCTCGATCTGGGCAAGCACCTGGTTGGAGAACGACGCGCTCATCACAAAACTCGGATGGCCGGTGGCGTTGCCGAGATTGACGAGGCGGCCTTCCGACAGGAGCAGCATGCGCTTGCCGTCGGGGAAAGAGATCAGGTCGACCTGCGGCTTGATATTGGTCCATTTGAGATTGCGCAGCGCCGCGACCTGAATCTCATTGTCGAAATGGCCGATATTGCAGACGATGGCGAGGTCTTTCAGCCGGCGCATATGGTCGAGGGTGAGAATGTCGCGATTGCCGGTGGCGGTGACGACGATATCGGCGCGCTCGACATCGTCGTCGAGGGTGACAACCTCGAAGCCGTCCATGGCCGCCTGCAAGGCGCAGATCGGATCGACCTCGGTGACCATGACGCGGGCCCCCGCCCCTTTCAGCGACTGGGCCGAACCCTTGCCCACGTCGCCATAGCCGCAAACGATCGCGACTTTTCCGGCGAGCATGACATCGGTGCCGCGGCGGATGGCATCGACGAGGGATTCGCGGGTGCCGTATTTGTTGTCGAACTTCGACTTTGTGACGCTGTCGTTGACGTTAATCGCCGGGAATGGCAGCTCGCCCTTCTTCTGCAGCTGATAGAGGCGATTGACCCCGGTGGTCGTCTCTTCGGTGACGCCGCGAATATTGGCGCGAACGCGCGAATAGAAGCCGGGATCGCGGGCAAGGCGACGGCGAATGGTGGCGTAGAATTCTTCTTCTTCCTCGCTTTTCGGATCGGCAATGACTTTGGGGTCGGTCTCGGCGAGGGCGCCGATCAGGACCAGCATGGTCGCGTCGCCCCCGTCGTCGAGGATCATGTTGGCGCTCTCGCCTCCCGGAAAATCGAAAATGCGGTCGGCGAAGTCCCAATATTCAGCGAGCGTCTCGCCCTTGTGGGCGAATACCGGCACGCCCTTGGCGGCGATGGCGGCGGCAGCATGGTCCTGGGTCGAGAAAATATTGCAGGACGCCCAGCGGACCGAGGCGCCGAGCGCCTGCAACGTTTCGATCAGCACGGCGGTCTGAATGGTCATATGCAGCGAGCCAGCGACGCGGGCGCCCCGCAGCGGCCGGGAAGGGCCATACTCCTCGCGGATCGCCATCAGACCGGGCATTTCGGCCTCGGCGAGGTCGATCTCCTTGCGCCCGAAATCGGCGAGCGCGAGGTCTTTGACGGCGAAGTCATGAGCGGGGGCGTCCATGCGTCTCTCCGGGCCTCGGGATGGGCGGGTTTATAGACGAGGGGCGGCGGGCCGCGCAATGATCATATAAAGAAACGTTTATGTCCCTTGGCGCTATTCGCCGAAAGCGGATTCGACCAGCGCGACGATGGCGTCGAGCGCCTCGCGGGCCTGGCGGCCGGTCGTCTGGACGAGGACGGTCGCGCCGGGACCGGCGGCAAGCATCAGCAACCCCATGATCGAGGTCCCCCCGACGGTGATGCCTTCTCGAGTCACCGTGATGCGGGCGTCGAAGCGCTCGGCGGTGTGGGCGAACATAGCGGAAGCGCGGGCATGCAGGCCCCGCTGGTTTCGGATGGTGAGAAGCTGGACACAGGTCTGATCCGGCGGGCCGGCGGGCATGCCTACTTTTGTCCAAGCACGTCGTTGGCGACGTTGATGTATTTGCGTCCGGCGTCCTGCGCCTCGCGGACCGCGGTCTTCATGTCGGATTCCCCGCGCACCCGGGCGAGCTTGATCAGCATCGGCAGGTTGACCCCGGCAATGACTTCGATCTCGCGGTTCTCCATCACCGAGATGGCGAGGTTGGACGGGGTGCCGCCGAACATGTCGGTAAGAATGACGACGCCTTGGCCGGTATCGACGTCGCCGACCGCCTTCAGAATGTCGTTGCGGCGGATTTCCATGTCGTCGTCGGGGCCGATGGAGACGGTCGCGCATTGGGTTTGCGGGCCGACCACATGCTCCAAGGCGGCGCGAAATTCCTGCGCCAGCCGGCCATGGGTCACCAAAACCAAGCCGATCATCGGATTGCGCCCCAGCCCAAATCGCCCCTCAGCGGGCGGAAGGGCAGAGTGTTGTCGGGCAAGGCAAGGGTTTCAAGTGGTTTTTTCGGCGCCCGCGCGGCAAAGCGCGATCGCCTCGAGGGCAAGCAGGCGCCGGTGCACCGGATCGGCGGCGCCGGCCGAGGGGATCGGGGCGCGGGCGATCCTGATGCCGGCCATCTCGGTGACGAAGGCGGCGGCTGGCGGCAGGCGGTCGAGCCCTTCGACGAGATCGAGCAGCAGATGGATCGGCGCCGGGGTCCGATGCGACCTTGCGACGATGCCGCGGCCGCGCAATTCGATCAGCCCGGCGGTCGTCGGCGGCGCGGCGGCAAGCAGCGCGCCACCATCGGCCTCGATCAGAACCTGGTCGTCGGCGACCAGATGCGCCGGGTGGCCGGCGAGCGCGGCATGATCGAGCAGGTCAAGGGCGAGCAGCGACTTGCCGGCGCCCGAGGCGCCGGTAATGAGCACGCCGACGCCATCATAGACGAGGGCGGTGGCGTGCAGATTGATCGGCGCCGGGGCGGCACCGGTCAATGGGCGGCCCGCGGCAGGGTGACGGTGAAAATGGCGCCCGGGGTGCCCTTGCGGTTGCCGGCGTCGATCTTGCCCTTATGGGCTTCGACGATCTGTTTGGAGATGGCCAGACCGAGACCCGAATGGTTGCCGAAGCTCTCACCCTCGGGCCGGTCGGTGTAGAACCGAGTGAAGACCCTGGAGATGTCGCCACGGATGCCGGGGCCTTCGTCCATCACTTCGACGCAGACGGTCGCGGCGCGCACCACGAGCCGCACCGTGACGGTGCCGCCATCGGGGGTGAAGGAGACGGCGTTGTCGATGAGGTTGGTGAAAATCTGGGCGAGGCGGGTGTCCTGACCGCGCACGGTCGGGGCGTGGGCGGCCCCGACGCCGATCAGCAGGACGCGCGCGCCGCGCAGGGTGGCGACTTCGTTCTGGATGGCGACGATGGTCTCCAGCAGCCGCCTGAGGTCGACGATCTCGATGGCCTCGCGGGCGAGCTCGGCGTCGAGCCTTGAGGCCGACGAGATGTCGGAGATCAGCCGGTCGATGCGGCGCACGTCGTGCTTGATGATTTCGGCGAGCCGGGCGCGGTCGGCGTCGCTGCGAGCCCGCGGCAGGGTCTCGACGGCGCTGCGGAGCGAGGTCAGCGGGTTCTTCAGTTCGTGGGAGACGTCGGCGGCGAATTTCTCGATCGCCTCGATGCGGTTATAGAGGGCGTTGGTCATCGAGCGCAGCGAGGCGGCGAGATGGCCAATCTCGTCGGTGCGGTCGGACATGGCGGGGATCTGCTCGCGCGCGGTCATCGAGGTCTCGACCCGCTTGGCCGCGGCCGACAGGCGGCGCATCGGCCCGGCGATGGTGCCGGCCATCAAGAGCGACAGCAGGAAGGTGATCGCCGCGGCCACCAGAAAAATCCTGAGGATGCCCCAGCGCTCGGACTCGACGATATTGTCGATCTCGCCGGGATTGGTCGAGAGCAGCAGCACGCCGACCGTGACGTTGACGCGCTTGATCGGCACGGCGACCGAGACGACAAGGCGGCTCGACATGTCGACGCGGGTGATCGAGGCGGGCTTGCCGTCGAAGGCGGCGACGACTTCCGGATATTTGTTACCCTGGTCGCCCGGATATTCCTGATAGAGCGGAAATTCGCCGGCCCTCAGCCAGCGAAAGAACTCGTCCCACCATGCGACGAGAAAGAACGAGGTTTCGCCTTCGCCGGTCGCCGCCGGCGCTTCAATGACGTCGCCGCGGGCGTAGATATTGGTGGAATCGAGGATCAGCAGACCGCCGCTGTCGTAGATGCGGGCGCGGGTGCCGGTCGGGGTGACGAGGTTGCGCAGGAGCGGGGCGACGCGCTCCGGATTGATCGGGAATTCGAGCGCCGGATCGAAGAACGAGAGCGGGGTGACCTCGCCGGACTGCAATTGCAGGAACCGGTCGGGATCGACGGTGATGACGTCGGAATCGACGGTCGCCGAGGAGGCGATGGCGCCGGCGATGATCTCGCCCTGGACGCGCAAGGACTGCACACGAGCGTCGATCAACCCGGCGCGCCAGGTGTTGAGATAAAGGATCGCCGAGACCAGGGCCGCCAGCGCCGCGAGATTGAGGACGACGATGCGGCGGGTGAGGCTGGCGAGGATCGTCAGCGAGAGGAGCCGATTGAACCCCTGAATCGCCGACCGGATAATACCGGGGCGCGGCGTCGCCGGCGCTTCGCTGTTCAGGGCGGGCTTGCCGGCGGGAATCTCGAGGACCGACGGGGCCCCGGCAGCGGCCGGGGGCGCGGCGGCGGGTGTCAGAGCACCCAACAGCGTGCCGGGCGCTGCAAGGGCATCGGCCGCCGGGGCTGGCGAGGGCGGCGCCGCCCGATCCGGTTCGGCGGAGGTCCGCTTGGCTTGTTCGCGCGCCTCGGCGCCGGAAATGGCCAATGGCAACCCTATTCCTTGAAGCGGTAGCCGACGCCGTAAAGGGTTTCGATCATGTCGAAATCGTCGTCAACCGCCTTGAATTTCTTGCGCAGCCGCTTGATGTGGCTGTCGATGGTGCGGTCGTCAACATAGACCTGATCGTCATAGGCCGCATCCATCAGGGCGTTGCGGGATTTGACGACGCCGGGCCGCTGGGCGAGCGCGAAGAGGATGAGGAACTCGGTTACGGTCAGCGTCACCCGCTCGCCCTTCCAGGTGCAGGTGTGGCGCTCCTGGTCCATGACGAGGGAGCCGCGCTCCAGGGTGGCGCGCTGGGCGACAGCGGGCTCGCCGGCGACCGCGGGGGCAGCGGCGACGGCGTTGGAGCGGCGCAGGATCGCCTTGACGCGCTCGACCAGCAGGCGCTGCGAGAACGGCTTGGTGATGAAATCGTCGGCACCCATCTTCAGGCCGAAGAGTTCGTCGATCTCCTCGTCCTTGGAGGTGAGGAAGATCACCGGCAGGTCCGACTTCTGGCGCAAGCGGCGCAAGAGTTCCATGCCGTCCATGCGCGGCATCTTGATGTCGAGGATGGCGAGATCGGGTTTGTCGGAGGTCAGCCCGTCGAGGCCCGAGGCGCCGTCGGTATAGGTCGCAACCTGATACCCCTCGGATTCGAGCGTCATCGACACCGAGGCGAGGATGTTGCGGTCGTCGTCCACCAGAGCGATTTTCGGCATCGGGGGTTCCTTTCGAGCCCGGGGCGCCGGTCGACCTCTAACCGCCTGCCCGTCTTTGCCCTTTGACGGTCAGGATTACGCGCATTTTAAGGCGCGGGCAAGCAAACCGGGCGGCGCGCCGGACCCGGCGGCGCCTGCAAAGCCCGGCTTTCCGGGCTGTCTACAGGCCAGCGTAGAAGATATGTTCGCCGATCGAGGCGACCTGCCGATAGGACGAGGCCCATTCGGGGGAGACGCGCCGGGCGTGGAAGAAGAGCGCCGAGGCCGGCAGCTCATCGAGCGGCTGGTGCTCGAGGAAGCGGCGGTAGGCTTCCGAAGCGATGAGATTGGCCTTCACCCAGGATTCGCGGACGATGCGATTGCCGACCCCGCCCCTATCGGAGCGGCCGTCGCAGGCAAAGGAAAACTGGCAGTTGCCGCGATGGGAGGCGCCCTGAAAGACGACATCGCAGATCTCGTCGGGATATTGCGTGTGGGCGACGCGGTTGAGGATCACCTGGGCGACCGCCCACTGGCCGTCCTCGGGCTCCCCGCGCGCCTCGAAATAGACCGCCTGGGCCAGGCACAGCCGCTCGCGGGCGGCGAACTCGACCCGCTGGCCGGTCGGAATGTAGCCGCGATCGACATAGGCTGCGAGCTCAGAGCTCGAGATCGCGGGGCGGGGTGGGGGGACGGGCGCCGGAGCCTCGCGCATAAAGGTCGGCACGTAGCCCTGCGCGTAATCGGCGAGGAGTTCGGGGGTCAAAAGACCGCTGAGGTCAAGGGCGAAGCCGGCGGGAGCGGAAGTTAGCAGGAAGCCGAAAGCCAGCGCCAAGACGCGCTTGCGAGAAGTACGGATGTGGCGGAATGCCCCCGTCATCAGCCCCGTCGTTCCGCTGCACCCCCGGCCCAGTCACTAGCGAATCACGCGCCGTGGCGACCGAAGCCTAGTCCGGGGGGCCTGCCCTGTTAAGACCCCGTTCACCCAAGTCCTTGCAGCTAGGTTGGAAATTGGGGCGAACAAAAGGCGGGCCGGACGCTTTGGCCGGCCCTGTTGCAGGGATGTGACTCGGAGAGAAGACGCTCTAGTCGATGCGGTAGAGGACGAAGGAGCCTGAGGCCCCGTAAGCGACGGCCAGCATGTCATCCCCGATCGGGGAGTCCCCGGCCGGAATGAAGGCGAGGTCGGTCGGGCCGGCCGGGGACGAGGTGCCGATGGCGATGGCGCCGGAGCCGTCATTGTCGTTGAAATAGCCGAGCCAGCGGACCCCGACCGGCGAGGTGATGTCGAAGGCGGCGACGCCACCGGTGCGCTTGAGGCCGAGGAAGAGATAGGTACGCCCGAGAATAGAGGCGAGCGCCAGGCCGCGCGGCTCGATCCCCATGTCGTCGGAGCGCAGGTCGTCGCCAAGCGCCTCGCCGAACGAGTTGAAAATGTCGGGGCGAGCGGCGGCGATGTGGCGCTCGATGCGCGAGCCCGGATCGTAAATGCGCACGCCGTCGGCGCCCAGGATCGAAAAATTGCGGCCGCCGAAGCCGAAGATGGTGTCGACATCGCCGTCCCCGTCGGCGTCCCCGCGCGCGGTGGTGGTGAGAAGCCGGCCAAGACGGTGGTCGTATTGCAACCAGCGATGGTTGGGGTAGAGGACCGGATCGAGATTGAGCGAACGGACGCGGGTGAGTTCCGAATAGCCGGGATAATCGCGCGGAGCGCCCTCGTTGGCGGTGACGAGAAGAGTGCGGCCGCGCCAGGCATAAGTCGCGATGCCGGCGGGCTGCAGCATGGAGAGAACCGGCCAGTTGGTGAGGCGGATCCTGCCGTCGAGTTCGGAGACATCGACGGGGACGGCGGAGAAATCCTCGTAGCCGAGGCCGGCGACAGAGAGCGCACCCGAGGCGATATCGAGGATGGCCAGCGCGTTGTTCTCCTGCAGCGTCACATAAAGCGTTGACCCGTCCGGCGAGAAGGCGAGCTGTTCGGGCTCGAAATCCTCAGGCAGCGTCGTGCCGGCGGGCGAGGCGAAATGGATCGAGCGGTCGAGGGTGTCGCGCTCGACGGCGCCGAAGGCGACCTGGGTGGTGCGCAGGACGGGCAGGCTCACCAGCGTGATCGAGCCTTCGGGATCCGTCGCGTAGTCGGGGCTCGGCCGCCCCTCGTTGGCGACCGCCAGCAAGGTGCCGTCGGGCGAGAAGGCGATGGCGGAAGGATTGGCGCCGAGGCGGGCGAAGCCGTAGCGGGTGCCGGCGGGATCGAGGAGGAGCAGGACGCCCGGCTCGATGCCCTTGTCGAGGGCGACCGCGACATAGGGGCCGAAGGCGGCGATGGCGGCAGGCGAGCCGCCGAGTTTCTCCGCCGACCATGACCCGGCGCCGACCAGCGCGCCCTCGTCATAGCGCAGGAGCTCGACGGAATTAGTGACCTTGTCGATGAGGTAGAAATTCTGCGAGGCGGCGGACCAGGCAAAGGCGCCGGTCGCGGCCTTGTAGGGAATGCCGGTCTGATAATCGGCGACGGGCACGAGATCGAGCGCCGGGGCGGCACTTGCCATTGCCACAAGCCCGACCAGGCCGAAAATCAATCGTTGCATCAGTCCTCCTCCCGAACCGACCGCCGATTTCTTGTTCTTTGGACAAGTTGTAGGGCGCGGTTGGGATGGGGGCAAGCACATCCCCAGCCTCGTCATTCCCGCGCTTGACGCGAGAACCCATACGGCGACTGCCGGGCACACAACGCGGGCTGTTCGGAGGGAGGTTCATCATGGGTCCTCGGGTCGAGCCCGAGGATGACGAAAAAAATGAGCGCCGGGGGTGACGAAAAAAATGAGCGCCGGGGGTGACGAAGCAATTGAACGACCGGGGGTGACGAAAATCATGTTCGCTCCCGCGCCGCCGCCATCGCCGCGCGGACGCCGTGGAGATCGTCGATGACGGCGAAGCACAGCGCCTCGATCTCGGCGATGGGGGCGAGCAGGTCCGGCACCATGATCGTCACCATGCCGGCGGCATGGGCGGCGCGGACGCCATTGTGGGAATCCTCGAGCGCGAGGCACGCGGCCGGCGCGATTTTGAGGCGGGAGGCGGCGGTGAGGAAGGGTTCCGGATGCGGCTTGCCGTTGACCACATCGTCGGCGGTGACGATGGCGGCAAAGCGCGCGATGAGCCCGGCGCGGCTGAGATGGTTTTCGGCGGTCTTGCGTCCCGACGAGGTGGCGACGGCGACAGGCAGATTACGCCCGGCGAGGTGATCGAGAAATTCGACGACCCCCGGCTTGACGGGCACCTCGCGCGCCCAGGCGTCGCGCAAATAGCCGTGCCAATGCACATAGAACGTGGCGAGCGGGAAATCCGGGCCATAGGTTTCGAGAAACAGCGTGTCGGAGACATCGCCGGGCACCCCGATCGTCTGGCGGTGGACCGCGTCGGTCATCTCGAAGCCGAGGCGGCGGGCGGCGTGGAAGGCCGCTTCGCGATAGACGGTTTCGGTGTCGAGGAGGACGCCGTCCATGTCGAAGATCACGGCCTCGATGGAATGGAGCATCGCGGATTCCCTTGAGGGGCGCGGGATAGCGGGGATTTGCGGCGGTGTCGAGGGTGACGAATCCGGCGATTTCCGCTGACACTCCCGTAACCAATTGGGGCGAGGATGGGCCATGGACCCGTTGACGCTGATCCTTTTCGTGCTGCTGCCGCTGGCGCCGTTTTTGCTGTTCCCGGCCCGGGTGATGGGGCGCGGGGGCAATTTCGTCGTCGTCGGGGCGGTGTTGGTCGTCCTGATGATGATGGCGCTGTGGTTCGGGCTCAACGCGATGACCGCGACGGTGCCCGACCCCGAGGTCGCCGCGCCGGAAGAAATGTTCGATTTCGAGACGCTGGTCATTCCGTAGGGGCGCGCTTTCCTGTTTCCCTCATCACCCGGCTCGTCCGGGTGATCCAGTCTGGATGGCCCGATCAAGTCGGGCCATGAGGGAAAATTGGCGCGCGGAAGCCCCCGACGGACTTTCATCCTCGGGTTTTGAATGAGAGTGCGGCGCGGGGCGAAATTCGCCTCATGCTGTATTTGTTTGTGAAGCGCACTTCGCCCCACGCGTCCGGGATTTTGGGCTTATCGCCGCGCATCGCGGGGGTGCTCGATGGCCCCGAGAGCCTTGCGGCTCCCCGAACGCTCGGCCAAATGGGGCCGGCGCCGTCAAATCGCGGACGGCTTTCGCCTGGACGGCGCGACCGCCGCCCACCCGAACCCTTCTCACCAGATGCTCGTATGCATCCTCGCTACCGGCGGGAAGGTGGGAGGAACCTAACATGAGGGGATGGGGGCGGGGATAAGTTGGCGCGGGCGGGACTGGACGGAGTGGGGGCGGTGTCGAGGTCCTTCTCTTACTCGGCAAGTAGTCAAGTGACATACCAGCGTAAGCTGAAATCATATTCAGATCGGTCGTTGATACTCTATCCAAGTGCTGAGATACTTGCTCATGCCTTGGAACGACGACCTTGCTCAGAATAGTCCAGCATATGGAATCGCCGCAGACGAAAGCACTCGGATAAGAACAATCGCAGGACCGGGGACTGGAAAGTCATTTTCCATGAGGCGGCGGGTGGCGCGACTCATTGAATCCGGGGTCCTGCCAGGACGAATACTCGCAATTACGTTCACTCGGATCGCCGCAGAGGACATCGGCCGGGAATTGCACGCTTTAGACGTGGACGGAGCAGACCAAGTCGATGCCCGAACTCTACATAGCCTGGCCATGAGTATCCTGAGACGCCAGCATGTCATTCAAGCTCTGGGTCGCCACACGAGGCCGATGGGACAATTTCAAGTCCAGCCACTGCTTCATGACCTCTCACCCAACTTCGGAACGAAAAACCGCAGGGAGGAAAGAGTCGGCGAATATGAAGCCGCTTTTGCCTTGAATCAGGACGACGATCCCCTGGATTGCGAGGATGAGTCCGACGCTGATTTCAGGAATCACTTGGTCGCATGGCTACGATTTCATAAGGCGATGCTAATCGGTGAATTGGTGCCGTTCTTGTACGCGTATCTTCGAGACAACCCTTCGGCACCTGAGTTGACCGAGTACGACCATATCTTGGTGGACGAATACCAAGATTTGAACAAGGTAGAGCAAGGCTGCATCGAACTACTTGGAACTCATGCAAACGTCATGATTGTCGGGGACGACAATCAGTCAATCTACTCCTTTAAGCACGCCCATCCTGAGGGCATCGCGCAATGGGCGAATAATCACGAGGACCTCACCGATCACGCCCTAGATCACTGCTACCGGTGCCCGCGCAAAATAGTGAGCATCGCCAATAACCTCATTTCACATAACCCTGAAGGGCTTGCTGCACCGCTGGAGCCCATCGCGAGGAATGGAGAAGGCGTTGTACGCTCGGTACGTTTCCAAACAACCGACGATGAGGCCACTGGCATAGCTGCAGACATTGTTCAGAAAGTCGAATCCGGAACGGCTCCCGGCGACATCCTGGTCCTGTCGCCGAGAAAAAAGTTAGGCATGAAGGTCGCCGATCTCCTTCGCGAGGCGGACGTTCCATTTCGCGAGTATTTAGGTGAAAGCGCGCTCCAGTCCCCGGGGGTAGTCGAGAAGTTGGCGATCTTGATGTTGCTGGCCGACCGAGATGACCGACCAGCGTTCCGATGGCTACTCGGATACCCAAGTTCGAATTTTCGTACCGGTCAATACGCGCGACTTCGGGCCATCTGTGAAGAAGAAAATCTTCGACCTTGGGATGCCATGGAGCAAATCTCAACCGGTGAGTTGGTCCTGCCGCACGGTCACACGATTTGTGCGCGGTTCGAAGAACTCAGAGCTAGGATTCTCGAACTAGATAACTTGGATAGTTCACAAGATCTACTCGATGCCTTGTTCCCCCCGGACGATGAACAATTTACGCGCATACGCGAACTCGTTGCGCACGAGATCGACGAGGACACAACCGTCCGGCGTCTCAAGAAGTTGATTCTCGAGAGAATATACGAACCTGATTTTCCGGCAGACGCCACCTACGTGCGCATCATGACGCTGCACGGAAGCAAGGGGCTTGGGACACCCATTGTATACCTAACCAGCTTGGTGCAGGGCCTAATCCCGCGACGTCCAGACGGCGACGATGATCCGGAAGTCGCTGCTCGCAAACTTCAAGAACAACGGCGTCTCTTTTATGTTGCACTCACGAGAGTCAAAAGCGTCCCAAATCGCGGACTTCCGGGCGAGCTCATTCTCTCGGGATTTCGACAATACGGCTATTCCGAAGCGTTCAACATGAATGCAGGCCAGCAAACGGCAATTGCGAGTCAGTTCTTAAGGGAACTCGGTCCAGATACACCTCAAACAACAGCCGCTTGAGCCACCCCCTAATGCGCCTCTTCCCAGCTTTTTCCCGCCTTGGCATCGACATGGATCGGCACGGATAGCTTCACCGCCGGCTCGGCGGCGGATTCCATCACCGCGCGGATGACCGGGATCGCCTTCTCCACCTCGCCGGCGTCGGCCTCGAAGATCAGCTCGTCATGCACCTGCAAGAGCATGTCGGCTTCGATCTTTTTCTTCTTCAGCGCCGGCTCCATGCGGATCATCGCGCGGCGGATGATGTCGGCGGCCGAGCCCTGCAGCGGCGCGTTGATCGAGGCGCGCTCGATGAAGGCGCGCTCGGAGAAGTTTTTGGTATTGACGTTGGAGAACTGGATTTTCCGCCCGAACATCGTCTCGACATAGCCCTGTTTGTGCACCGCCTTGCGCTGGGCCTCCATGTAATCCTCGATGCCGGGGAATTTCCTGAAATAGGCCTTGATGTAATCGCCCGCCTCCTGCCGCGAAATGCCGAGCTGGTTGGCAAGCCCGAAGGCCGA
>JBBECE010000012.1:0-34823 GCA_040881985.1 Cucumibacter sp. | reverse complement strand
ACGTCCACGTTTCGAAGAAGTGGCTCCAGACTTACCTTTGGGAGTTCGAGTTCCGCCATAGCCTCCGCCGCGAACCCGCTTTGATGTTCGACGTTTTGCTTTTGGCAATGCCGAGAGCGGGACGGTCACCATCGCCTTCAAAAGCCGGTCGAAACGTTGCGTAGGGTCACTGCTCATCAAACTTCGTCTCTTTCTTGACTGCGTTCGCCTTGCTCCATCTCATCAAAGTCAGGAGCAAGGCGATGAGTAGAAAAATCCCGCCAAATGCCGCCAGCGGCCACTGGACACCTTCCCAAAACGCCTTCGTTGTCACGCTCGGCGCAGCACCCATAGCCAAGTCTTTGACGAGATCGAATGACGTTCCAACTAGAAGCGCGCCCAATGCAAAGGACCAAGAAGCAAGGCCTCCAAACGTTGACAGTTGGGCAAGATCGCTGTCGTTGACATTGTAGTATTTCATAGGCCGACGCCCATAGATGGGCTCCGTGGTGCCGCCCTTTGGTTTGACCGAGCGGACATATCGCCGTTTCGGTTCGTCGCCTTTTTGGTCCGTGGCGGATGCGACACCCGGGTCGTCAGTTTCGACAGTGAGGCCGCCGCCCTGTTCTCCCTCGACCATCTCAGGAGTCTTTCGGCTGATCGGGAGTGGGGGTGGGAGTGGCTAACGGAACTTCGATTTTGATGACGTTGCGATCGAGCAAGGTGCGCAGCACGTTCACTAGAGACTCGGCGGTCGTAAAATCCAACGCAACAGCACTCCGAAAGGCCGGCGGAACACCTGGTCCCTGTTCGGCGAAAGCTACGCGCGCAACTCCCTCGTTGATTGTGATGAAGAAGCGGTTGGCGCGAAGGGCTGGCCCCGAAAACGCCACGACCATCTCGTCCGGAGCGATAGTCCGAACCCCCTCCTTCGGTTTTTCTTCCGTCATTTGACCTCCAATCCGAGGCAAAAAAGACCTCGGAGAGGGGTCTATCACGACCGCTCATTTGGGGCGATTCCCGGTTACATGTCGGAAGGGGATATATGCGCCGACCCCGATTCTCGGAACATCCCGCGAACGAAAATCGGGGACAGCCGGCAACTCAATGAGTTAGCGCTCTTGACAGGCGCGTACAAATAGAGAACAAATTAGGTACATTTTAAGACTTCGCCGGCAGGATGAGGCGCGTTGCCAGTTCCGGCCGGGTCTGAAATAAGGAGAGAGATCATGTCTGCGACGCCGCTCAGGGTGATCGACGGGGGAACGATGGACAAGACCAAGGCGCTCGACGCCGCCCTCAGCCAGATCGAGCGCAATTTCGGCAAGGGCGCGATCATGCGGCTCGGCGCCAACGCGCTCGTCGAAATCGAGACGGTCTCGACCGGCTCGATCGGGCTCGACATCGCGCTCGGCATCGGCGGGCTGCCGCGCGGCCGGGTCGTCGAGGTGTTCGGGCCGGAAAGCTCGGGCAAGACGACGCTGGCCCTGCATGTCATCGCCGAGGCCCAGAAGGCCGGCGGCATCTGCGCCTTCATCGACGCCGAGCACGCGCTCGACCCGATCTATGCGAAAAAGCTCGGGCTCAATATCAACGACCTCCTGATCTCGCAGCCGGATACCGGCGAGCAGGCGCTCGAAATCGCCGACACGCTGGTGAGGTCCGGGGCGATCGACGTGCTGGTCGTCGATTCGGTCGCGGCGCTGACGCCCCGCGCCGAGCTCGAGGGCGAGATGGGCGACCAGCTGCCCGGCTCGCAGGCGCGGCTGATGAGCCAGGCGATGCGCAAACTCACCGCCTCGATCTCGCGGTCGAAAACCATGGTCATCTTCATCAACCAGATCCGGATGAAAATCGGGGTGATGTTCGGCTCCCCCGAGACGACGTCGGGCGGCAATGCGCTCAAATTCTATGCTTCGGTGCGGCTCGACATCCGCCGCATCGGGGCGATCAAGGACCGCGAGGAGGTCGTCGGCAACCAGACCCGCGTCAAGGTCGTCAAGAACAAGCTCGCGCCGCCGTTCCGGCAGGTCGAATTCGACATCATGTACGGCGAGGGCATCTCCAAGTCGGGCGAACTGCTCGATCTCGGGGTCAAATCCGGGATCGTCGAGAAGTCCGGCGCCTGGTTCTCCTACGACAGCCAGCGGCTCGGCCAGGGCCGCGAGAACGCCAGGCAGTTTCTCAAGGACAACCCGGCGATCGCCGCGGCGATCGAGGCCGGAATCCGGCAGAGCGCCGGGCTGCTCTCGGCCGAACTGATCGCCCCTGCCGAGGGGAACGACGCCTCGGAAGAGAGCGATCCCGAGGCCGCCGCCGGCGAATAGAGTTCTCATTCGGGCGCCGCTGTCCCTCCACAACGCAACGCTCCCTTGTCGGCCCCGAAGCCTGGGGCACCGGTTTCCCCGGTGCCCTTTTTGTTATGGGGGGGGCGCGGCGGCACCACGGCCCGGCCGTGCTGGACAGTCCGGCGAGCAAACCTGTACAACGCCTCGGGCCTTGCCGGGCCAGGGCGTCGGGTGCGGGAGTAAGGTCGTTGGCGGTCACCAGCGTCAGCCAGATCAGGGAAAAATACGTCTCCTTCTTCGAAGGAGAGGGGCACACCCACGTCGCCTCGGGGCCGCTGGTGCCGCGCAGCGATCCGACGCTGATGTTCACCAATGCCGGCATGGTGCAGTTCAAGAACGTCTTCACCGGCCTGGAGACGCGGCCCTACAAGCGCGCCGTCACCGCGCAAAAATGCGTGCGCGCCGGGGGAAAGCATAACGACCTCGACAATGTCGGGTTCACCGGTCGGCATCTGACCTTTTTCGAAATGCTCGGGAACTTTTCGTTCGGCGACTATTACAAAGCCGAGGCGATCGAATTCGCCTGGCGGCTGATGACGCGGGAGTTCGGCCTGCCGAAAGGGCGGCTGACGGTGTCGGTCTTCGAGGAGGACGACGAGGCGGCGGGGCTCTGGGCAAAGATCGCCGGTCTCGGCGAGGACCGGATCGTCCGGCTCGGGGCAAAATCGAATTTCTGGCAGATGGCCGACACCGGCCCCTGCGGGCCGAATTCGGAAATCTTCTTCGACCACGGCGAGCAGGTCGCGGGCGGCCCGCCGGGCTCCGGGGAAGATGACGGCGACCGGTTTGTCGAAATCTGGAACCTCGTCTTCATGCAATACGACCAGCTGCCTGGCGGCGAGCGCACCCGCCTGCCGAAGCCCTCGGTCGACACCGGCATGGGGCTCGAACGGATGGCGGGGGTGCTGCAGGGAACTCCCGACGTTTTCGAGACCGATCTCTTCCGCTCGATTATCGGGGAGACGCGGCAGCTGATCCCGGACACCGGCGCCGCCGAGGCAAGCCGCCGCGTCATCGCCGACCATCTGCGCTCGACGGCTTTTTTGATCGCCGAAGGTCTGTTGCCCTCGAACGAAGGACGCGGCTATGTGCTGCGCCGGATCATGCGGCGGGCGATGCGGCACGCGACGCTTCTGGGGGCGGCCGAGCCGGTGATGTTCCGCCTCGTGCCGGCGCTCGTCCGCGAGATGGGCCAGACCTATCCCGAGCTCGTGCGCGGGGAAGCGATGATCGCCGAGACGATCCGGATCGAGGAAGAGCGGTTCCTGAAAACGCTCAGCCGCGGGCTTTCGATCCTCGAGGAGGAGACCCGGTCACTGAAGCAGGGCGCAACGCTGGCCGGCGCCGTCGCCTTCAAGCTTTACGACACCTACGGATTTCCGCTCGATCTGACCGAAGACGCACTTCGGCTGCGCGGCATTTCCGTCGACACAAGGGGGTTCGACGCGGCGATGGCGGCGCAGCGCGCCGAGGCGCGCAGGAACTGGGCCGGCTCGGGCGAAACGGCCGCCGACGCTGTCTGGTTCGCGGTTGCCGAGGGAACGGGTCCGACCGAATTCCTCGGCTACGAAACCGAACGCGCCGAGGGCGAGATCCGGGCGCTGGTGAGGGACGGGCGGCAGGTTGAGGCGCTCGCCGAGGGCGAGGAAGGGTTCGTGGTTCTCAATCAGACGCCGTTCTATGGCGAGAGCGGCGGGCAGGTGGGCGACACCGGCAGGATGACGGGCGAGGGCATCGAGGCGACGGTGCTCGACACCAGCAAAGAGGCGGGCGGGGTCTTCGCCCACCGGGTCAAACTCGCCAAGGGTTCGCTCGCTTCCGGCGACGCGGTCGCCCTCGAGGTCGACCACGAGCGCCGGGCGGCGATCCGCGCCAATCATTCGGCGACGCATCTCCTCCATGAGGCGCTCAGGCAAGTCCTCGGCGAGCACGTGGCGCAAAAGGGCTCGCTCGTGGCGCCCGACCGGCTGCGCTTCGATTTCTCCCACAACAAGCCAGTCTCGGCGCAGGAGCTCGACGCCGTCGAGCGGATCGCCAACCAGGTCATCGCCCAAGACTCGGCCGTCGAGACGCGGCTGATGGCGGTCGACGATGCAATCAAGGCGGGCGCGATGGCGCTGTTCGGGGAGAAATATGGCGACGAGGTCCGGGTCGTGACGATGGGGGCCGGAACGCCGGGCAACAAAGTCGGCAAGACCTATTCGATGGAACTCTGCGGGGGCACGCATGTGCGGGCGACCGGGGAGATCGGGCTCGTCACCATAGTCGGGGAAACCTCGGTCGCGGCCGGCGTGCGGCGGATCGAGGCGTTGACCGCCGAGGGCGCGCGCGCCCACTTCGCCGAGCGAGAGCTGCTGCTGAAGCGGATCGCGGCGGCCCTCAAGGTCTCCCCGCAGGACGCGGTGGCGCGGATCGAGGCGCTGATCGAGGAGCGCAGGGGCCTCGAACGCCAGCTCGCCGAGGCGCGGCGCCAGGCGGCGATGGGCGGGGGGGGCGGCGACGCCGGGGTCGAAGCAGTCGGTGGAGTCAAATATCTCCCCTATGTCGCCGAGGGTCTGCCGGCGAAAGAACTGCGCTCTCTCGTCGACGAGGGCAAAAAACGGATCGGCTCGGGGGTCGTCGCCAACGTTGCGATCTCGGACGGCAAGGCGACGATCGCGGTGGGGGTGACCGACGATCTGACGGCGAAATTCAACGCCGTCGATCTGGTGAGGATCGGGGTCGCGGCGCTCGGCGGGCAGGGGGGCGGCGGGCGGCCTGACCTGGCGCAAGGTGGCGGACCGAATATCGAAGCCGCCTCAGCAGCGCTGGCAGCCATCCGCCGCGAGCTCGAAGCAATCTAGCGGCAGGGGTCGCTCCGTCCTTGAGCGCCGGCCCAACTGGCTCGATCCGGCCTAATCGAGCCGGACGTTGCCGCCGCTTGAGGAATTCACCCGGCTGCGCTCCGGCTCGCCCAGGACGGCGACGCTGGCGCCGCTCGAGGCTTCGGCGTCGATCAAATCGCGGGCAAAAACCCGGGCGGTCGCCCCGCTTGAGGCGCTGGCAATGACCTCGGCGCATTCGAGTTTGCCGAGGTCGAGGGTCGCCCCGCTCGAGGCGTCGGCATTGAGCCGCTCGCAACTGCCGGCGGCGGCGACAAGGGTCGCCCCGCTGGTTGATTCGGCATCGAGCGTGCCAGCCTCAATCGTCGCAACTTCGAGCCTCGCGCCGCTCGAGGCTTCGAGGCGAAGGCTCTCGCCGTTCAGTTTGTCGATTTCGACGAGAGCGCCCGAGGTGGCCTCGGCGCCGGTCAGCGCCGGCACGGAAATGCGGATTGTCACCTGCGGGCGCTCGCCGAAGATCGTCGCGAGAATGCCCCCGCCCAGCAGCGTGTCGAGCCAGTTGTAGTCGATTTCGGCGCGCAACGTGCCGTCGCGCACGTCGATGCGAAGCCGGCCGAGGAGTTCGGGATTGTCCGACTCGATGCTGATGGCCTGTTCGCCGCCGACCGTGACCACGGCGCCGATGCCGGAGGTAATGGCAATGCGGTCGAACGGGTCGAGCTCGAGGCTCCGGGTCTCGGCGCGGGCGGGCGAAGCGGCAAGGGAGAACGCCGCGGCGGCCGCGGCGAGGATCAGACCGGAATTCATGTTGCGGCTCGCGTCGTCGGGTTTCGGAGTGGGAGATTTCGGGCGCGGCGCTCAGGCCATCGCCTTTCGCAGATTGGCGTCGATGGCGTCGAGGAAGCCCTCGGTCGAGAGCCATTTCTGGTCGGGGCCGACGAGCAGCGCCAAATCCTTGGTCATCTTGCCCGCTTCGATCGTCGCGACCGTGACCTCCTCGAGAGTCTTCGAAAAGCCGGCGAGCGCGGCGTTGCCATCGAGCTTGGCGCGGTGGGCGAGGCCGCGTGTCCAGGCGAAAATCGAGGCGGTCGAATTGGTCGAGGTCGCCTCGCCCAACTGGTGCTGGCGGTAGTGGCGGGTCACCGTGCCGTGGGCGGCCTCGGCCTCGACGGTCTTGCCGTCCGGGGTCATCAGCACCGAAGTCATCAGCCCGAGCGAGCCAAAACCCTGGGCGACGGTGTCGGACTGGACGTCGCCGTCGTAATTTTTGCAGGCCCAGACATATCCGCCCGACCATTTGAGCGCCGAGGCGACCATGTCGTCGATCAGCCGGTGCTCGAAGGTGATTTTCTTCGCCTTGAATTTCTGCGCGAACTCGGCGTCGAAGACTTCCTGGAAGATGTCCTTAAACCGCCCGTCATAGGCCTTGAGGATGGTGTTCTTGGTCGAGAGGTAACAAGGCAGGCCGCGATCGAGCGCGAAATTCAGCGAGGCATGGGCGAAGTCGCGGATCGAGGCGTCGAGATTATACATGCCCATCACGACGCCGGCGCCGGGGGCCTGAAAAATCTCGCGCTCGATCACATTGCCGTCGGCGCCGACGTATTTGAGGCTCAGCGTGCCCTTGCCCGGAAAACGGAAATCGGTGGCGCGATACTGGTCGCCATAGGCGTGGCGGCCGATGATGATCGGTCGGGTCCAGCCGGGGACGAGCCGCGGCACGTTCCGGCAGACGATCGGTTCGCGAAAGATCACTCCGCCGAGGATGTTGCGGATGGTGCCGTTGGGCGACTTCCACATTTGCTTCAGGTGGAATTCCTCGACGCGGGCCTCGTCGGGGGTGATTGTCGCGCATTTGACGCCGACGCCGTGCTTGAGGATGGCGTTGGCGGCGTCGATCGTCACCTGATCGCCGGTCGCGTCGCGGTGCTCGATGCCGAGGTCGTAATAGTCGAGCGTCACGTCGAGCCAGGGAAGGATCAACTTCTGCTTGATGAGCTGCCAGATGATGCGCGTCATCTCGTCGCCGTCGAGCTCGGCCACCGGGTTTTTGACCTTGATTTTGGCCATGAATTGCTCCGCGGCGGGGCGAATAGAGGGCCGCGCCCCTATAGCAGCTTGCCGCCAATTCGCAAGGCGGGCGGGCTATTTCGGGGGCAGGGTGGCGACGAAATCGGTGGCGAGCGCGATCCAGTCGGCGAGCGCCTCGGCGGTCTCGATCCCCTGGTCGCGCACTTCGACAAAACCGGGCATTTCGCGGCCGGTGAAGGTCATTTTGGCGACACCGGGGCGAGACAGAGCCTCCGCGTAGGCTGCTTTGCCGATTCGGACGAGCAGCGCGCCGTCCTTGAGCGGGCCAACCAGCATGTTGCCGTTGAGCATGAACGCGACGCCGCCGAACATTTTGCGCTCGTTGATATTGGGATCGTCTCCGAGCACGGCGCGGATTCGGTCGGCAAGCTCGTCGGCGGCGCGGGACATGGCTCAGTTCCTGTAGGTGTCGTAGCGGGGAATGGCGGCGTCGATCGCGTCCCAGTGCAAGAGCGAGCGCGCGAAAATCACCGACCGGGGAGCGAACCAATCGGCGCTGGCGCCGAACAAGCCGGCGGGAACGAGCACATTGCCCGGCGAGCGGGCGGAACCGCCGAAAATTCGGCTGCCGCAAATCGGGCAAAAGTGGCGGGTGGTGATGGCGCCCGAGGCGGCGACGACCTGATGGGCGGTGGTCGCGCCGGCGATTTCGACGTCGGCTTCGCGCATCATGATGAGCGGCAGATGACCGCCGCCCGAAGCCTGTTGGCAATCGAGGCAGGCGCAATGAAACATCGAGCGCGGGCGGGCTTTGAGCGTGACCGTGACGGCGCCGCAGGCGCAGGATGCTGTGAGGGGATGGTCTGGATCGGGCGGCGCGCGCATGGGATAGGGATTGCATGGCAAGGTTCGTAGGGCAACAAACGGCGGGGAGAGGGGGGTGATGGCGGGCACCGATACGACGCTGCCGATCGAATTACCGCCTTCCCCGGCGATCGTTCTGGTTGAGCCGCAACTGGGCGAGAATATCGGTATGGCGGCGCGCGCCATGGCGAATTTCGGGCTCTGGGATTTGCGGCTCGTGAGGCCCCGCCAGGGCTGGCCGAACGAGCGGGCGGTGGCGACGGCGTCGCACGCCGTCCAGGTGATCGAGCGGGCCAGGTTGTTCGAGGCGCTGGAGACGGCCACGGCCGATCTCAATCTCGTCCTGGCGACCTCGGCTCGGCCGCGCGACATGTTCAAGCAAGTGATCGGCGCGGACCAGGCGGCCAAGCGCGTCAAGGCGCATATCGGGGCAGGCGGGCAGGCGGGAATCCTCTTCGGGCGGGAGCGCTCGGGGCTCGAGAACGAGGAGATCGCCATGGCGGATGCGATCGTGACGCTGCCGGTTGAGCCGGCTTTCGGCTCGCTCAACGTCGCCCAAGCGGTGGTGATCCTCGCCTATGAATGGCGGCGGGCGGCGACCGGCGACGAATTGCCCTTCTCCGGGGAAACCGGCACGCCGGCGAGCCGGGAAGAACTCAGCGGTCTCGTCGGGCATCTCGAAGGGGCGCTCGACCGGGCCGGGTTTTTCCCGACCGAGGACATGCGGCCGTTGATGGCGCTCAATCTCAAGACCATGCTGACCCGCGCCGGGTTCAACGCCCAGGAGGTCCGGACGCTGCGCGGGGTGATCTCCGCGCTCGACCGCAAACGCGGCGGCTAGGCGTCGATGCGACGGCGGCGATATTCGCTCGCCGTCAGTGTGGCCGCGGCGACAAACAGCAGTCCGCCCAAGAGCCCGAGCGGATCGATGCCGGCGAGCATGTCGGAGATCATGGTGGAGGCGTTGATCGGCCCGCCGCGAAACAGCAGTGCGACCGCCTGGTCGTCTTCATAGAATGGGCTGAGGCGCCAGGAGAGGAAATCGCCGATGACGCTCGCCGGCTGACCGCCCGAGTAAGTCAGCACCGTCTCGACCGCGATGGCGAGGGCGGGAATGACGACGGCGAGCGGGATCGACCAGCCCCGGAAGGCGGTCGACAGCGCCGCAACCCAGCCAAAGACCGGAGCGTACCAGAGCAGGTTCAGAACGATGTAAACAAGACCTGCGGCGCTGATCTGCATCCAGGCGCCGAGCGCCTCGGCGAGGCCGGGCGCCTCGATTTCAGGAATGCGCGCGGCGACCAGCATGGTCGCCAGGTAAGCGACGGCGCTCGACACCAGCATCCAGCCAAGGATCAGCAGCGGGAAAATCGTCGCGCCGGCGAGGATTTTGGAAGCCAGAATCTTGAGGTCGGATTGCGGCATCGACTTCCAGAACAGAAGTGCGTTGTTTTTGCGGTCGGCGCTGAAGCTGTCGGCGAAATAGAAGAAGAGGCCGATCATCAGATAGCTGGTCCAGACTTTGACGACGCCGAGGTAGAGGCCTTCATAGAGCATGAGCGGCTCGGGCGAGAATCCGTCGCGGGCGACCTGAAACTGGCTGGAGGCGAAAGCCAGGAGGATGGCGCCGAGAAGGATGGCGACAAGCGCCGCCGGCGCATAGACGAAGGCGCCGCGATGCTCGAGGAACTCGCGCTGGACAAGGGCGTACCAGGACTTCATGGGCGGGCTCCGGTCGTGGCAGTCTGGCGCTGCATCAGAGCGACGAACAGGTCGGAAAGGGAAGGGGTGGAGAGCTTGCCGAGGGGCTCGAGTTTTTCGCGCGGGACTAAGTCGAAGATCATGACGGACTGGCCGAAGCGGGTTTCCGCATAGACGGGCAGCAGGGCTTCGGCCGCGGCGCGATGGGGCTCGTCGACAACCAGCTGGCGATAGGTCGCCCCGACCCCCTCCATCGGCATGTCGAGGACGAGCCGGCCGTCGCGGATGAACATGATGTCGGTGAGCAGCGATTCGAGCTCGTCGACCTGATGGGTGGTAATGAGGACGGTGCGCTCCCCGGTCATGTAATCCTCGATCAGGCGCCTGTAGAAGCGCTTGCGGTACGTGATGTCGAGCCCGAGCGTCGGTTCGTCGAGCACGAGCAGCTTGGCGTCGATGGCGAGGACAATGGCGAGGTGCAACTGGGCGATCATGCCTTTCGAGAGGGTTTTGATTTTGGCATTCGGACGGATGTCGGTGCCGTCGAGGAAACCCACTGCCTTGTCGCGCGAAAAGTTCGGATGGATGCCTTCGATGAGGCGGAAAAGTTCGCGGACGCGCAGGAAGCGCGGCAGACTGGCGACGTCGGAAATGAATGCGACGTGGCGCATCAGCGAGGCGCGGTGGGAGAACGGGTCCATGCCGAGAACGGTGATTTCGCCCTCCGACGGGATCAGCCCGAGCAGCGCGTTGAGCGTTGTCGTCTTGCCTGCGCCATTGTGGCCGACCAGCCCGTAAACGCGGCCGGGCGGAATGGTGAAGTCGAGCCCGTGCAGCACGCGGGTGCGCCCGTAGCGCTTGGCGAGACCGCGAGCTTCGACGATGGGAGCGACGACGCTCATTTTTTTGCCTCGCTTTTGAGGAGGTCCTGGAGGTCGAGATCGAGCTGCTCGATCTGGCGGCGGATGCGCGGCCAGTCGGCGGAAAGGAATTTCTCGCGCTCATGGGCGAGGAGTTTTCCCCGCGCGCCTTCGGCGGCGAACATGCCGAGCCCGCGCCGGGTCTCGACAACGCCGAGATCGACGAGCGACTGATAGGCGCGGGTGACCGTCAGCGGATTGACCGAGAGATCGGTCGCGACCTGCCGGACCGAAGGCAGCACGCCGTCGGCGCCAAGCCGGCCGGCGAGAATCATCTCGATGATCCGCTGGCGGATCTGCAGGTAGATCGGCGATGTATCGGTGAATTCGGGCATCCAGATGCCGTGCCAGTGTGTTAGTTAAGTAGCACACTAGAACAGCAAGTCAAGCGGTTCTGTTGCGATTTTGGTGCGCGTTCGGCGGCGTGAGTTTTTCGGCGGGGCGGTGGAATATCGCTTTGACGGCGGGCGGGCGGCATGGCAAGGGCAGGCAAATGAGTAGTCCTGCCGCCGCCGCCTCGCCCGAGACCAAGGCCTTCTCCTTCAAGAGTTACCGGTATTTCTGGGCGGCAAGCGCATCGACGAGCTTTGCCGCGCAGATCATGTCGGTGGGCGTCGCCTGGCAGGTCTATGACCTGACGCGCAACCCGTTGTTCCTCGGACTCGTCGGGCTGTCGCAATTTACGCCGGCGCTGCTCCTGGTGCTGGTGACCGGGCTCGTCGCCGACCGGTTTAGCCGCCGGGCGATCATTGCCATCTGCCTTGGCGTCGAGTTTGCCTGCGCGCTCGGATTCCTGTTCTTCGCCAATGCCGAGCTACACCAGGTCTGGCCGATCTTCGGGATTTTGGTGACGCTGGGATTGGCGCGCGCTTTCCTGTCGCCGGCCAATCAGTCGCTGGCGCCCAATCTTGTGCCGCCGCCGGCGCTGGCCAGCGCGATTACGCTCAATTCCATGTCTTGGCAGTTCGCCAATGTCGTCGGGCCAATGGCGGGAGGACTTCTCTACGGCGTTTCGGCGGGCCTCGCCTACGGGGTTGCCGCGGCGATGATCGCCATGTCGGCAGCGCTCATCCTGCTGATCCCCATGCCGGCCCGGCGCGAGGGCAGGCAGACAACCTCGGTCGAAACGCTGCTCGCCGGGTTTCGCTACATATGGAAAGAGAAAATCGTGCTCGGCGCGATCTCGCTCGATATGTTCGCGGTGCTGCTGGGCGGCGCGGTGGCGCTGTTGCCGGTCTATGCGCGCGACATCCTCGAGACCGGCCCTTGGGGACTTGGACTTTTGCGCGCGGCGCCCGGCGTCGGCGGCATCATCGTTGCCCTGATCCTGACGCGATTTCCGGTCCGCGACCGTGCCGGGCTCATTCTCTTCTTTTTCGTCGCCGCTTTCGGCGCCTCGACAATCGTATTCGGCTTCTCGACGACGCTGTGGATCGCCGTTCCGGCGCTTTTTCTGATCGGGGCGACCGACATGATCTCGGTGGTCATCCGCGAGACGCTGATCCAGCTCTGGACGCCCGACGAACTGCGCGGACGGGTGAGCGCGGTCAACTTCGTCTTTATCGGGGCTTCGAACGAGCTCGGAGAGTTCCGCGCCGGCGTCGTCGCCGCCTGGATCGGGGCGGTGGCGGCGGTGACCCTCGGGGGAGCTGGAACGGTGGCGGTCGCCGCCATCTGGTCGGCGTTCTTCCCGCAACTTCGGCGCGCCCGCGCCCTGGACCGGGCGCAGGGTGGCGGCGCTCCCGCTTGACTTGCCGCTGACCCGCCCATACAACCCGCCGGTCTGCGGGGCCTCGGCTCCGCGGGCAGAAGCACCCGAGACCGTCGGTTTGCGCGCGTGCGGCTGGTCAATCCGGCTCGAACGCGGGTTTTTCGCATCGGTCTGTCGGTTTTGCCTGAAAGGGTGAGACAGAGGAGGGCGCGACTGTCTTTGCCTTGCCTTGAGCGAAAGGACACGCGATGACGAAACGTCAAAGTGCCAAGCACAAGATCGACCGCAGGCTTGGCGAGAATATCTGGGGCCGGCCGAAGAGCCCGGTCAACCGCCGCCAATACGGGCCCGGCCAGCACGGCCAACGCCGCCGCGGCAAGCTTTCCGACTTTGGGGTGCAGCTGCGCGCCAAGCAGAAGCTCAAGGGCTATTATGCCAGCATGACCGAGCGGGCGTTCCACCGCGCCTATGTCGAGGCGTCGCGGATGCGGGGCGACACCGGGGAGAACCTGATCGGCCTCCTCGAAAGCCGGCTCGACGCGATCGTTTATCGCGCCAAGTTCATGCCGACAATGTTCGCGGCGCGCCAGTTCGTCAGCCACGGCCATGTCAACGTCAACGGCAAGCGCGTCACCATCGCGTCGTACCACTGCTCGGCGGGCGATTTGATCGAAGTGCGCGACAAGGCGAAGGCGATGGCACTGGTGCTCGAGGCAACGCAGCTGCCGGAGCGCGACGTCCCCGATTATCTCGACACCGACCATAACAAGCTCACCGCCCGCTATGTGCGCCTGCCGGCGCTTTCGGACGTGCCGTATCCGGTGCAGATGGAGCCGAATCTGGTGGTCGAGTTCTATTCGCGCTAAACGCCGGGTTCTCTCGAAAGCAAAGGGCCGCCGATGGGGCGGCCCTTTTGTTTGCGGTCGTTGGACAAAGCCTATTGGGCCGGGGCCGATTCTGGAGCGGGGGGAATATCCATCACACCCGAGTTCAGGAAGCGTGGGTCGTCATAGTCGTTTGCCGCAACGGCACCAGACGGAATGTTGGCCTCGAACGCGCGTAGGCGCCTGTAGACCGCGATTAGCGCGATGATCGAGGTCCATGAACTGGCAAGGAACTTGAATGAGTCTTCAACCTGGCCGAACGCGTTGGCGATCTGTTGGAACAGTCCAAGCGTGATGGCGCCGGTCACGATTGCCGGCCCCATGGCGATCAAGGGAACGAAATTGGAGCCTTGAAGGTAAGCGTAGCGGGCAACGTTGAAATACAGGTAGTTCCTGTAGAGGCGAAAATAGTTCTTTTGCATGTTGATGAAGAGTTCGCGGACAGGAAGGGGCTGGCCCCGGTCGGCTGAGTCTTCTCCGTAAACAAGTTCCTTGCGGTAGGCGGCCTCGACCCGTTGGTTGTGGAATTCCAGGCCGGGCAATCTGAAGCCGACTGCGGCAAGCAGAACAGTTCCAAAGGCGGATGAGACTAAAGCCACCCAGACGAGACTGCCCTGGATGGCACCAAAAAAGGGCAGTTCGACAATGTGAGTTGAGAGTTCCCACAGTAATGGAAGAAAGACAATCAAAGTCATGATCGAGGCGACCAACGAAACGGCGAGGCCTTCAAAGATATTGGCGAACCTCTGCGTGTCCTCCTGCACGCGTTGCGACGCCCCCTCGATCTGCCGCAAATGTGACCAGTGACTCATATAGTAGAAGCTCATCGCCCGTCGCCAACGGAAGAGATAGTGGGCGATGAAGAAGGCGTTGAGCACCAGCACGGTGATATTGGGAATAAGCACGTACGCGACGGTTAGGATTTCACCGAGGAACTGATCCAGCGTCACGCTATTGGGTGTCGTCAATGCCGTCTGAATCAGGTTGTAGAACGTGCCGTACCAATCGTTGAGCCAAGCACTGACTTGAACATTGAAGTAGACGACCTCGATGATCGTCACGCTGCCGACCACCGACCACCAAAACCAGCGGCGATTGCCGCCAAAGAAATACCAGGGCACGCAGAACAGGTAGCCGGTGACGATGATGTATTGGTAGAGCCAGACTTTGTCGGAACTGAAGAACGGGTCCGGATCGAGCTCTGAGGGCGGGATGCCCATCCACGGACCGAGGCTGAGGAAACCTTGCAGCGTCGAGCCGATAGTGAACCAAGCCAACATACTGACGATCACCCACGCTATCGCCGCGGGGAAGAAGATTCTGGGTTCGGGGAAGAATGAGCGGAACACGGGATGAACTCCTGCGCCTCATTGGATGGTGTCATCTAACTGACGGACAAGGGAATCGGCAAGGAATCTGCGCGATTACCCACGCTCATCTGGCCCCGGAAGACCCGGGCCGGTCTTCCCCCCGCGGCCCTCAGGCGCTATCAGCAACTCCATGAACGAGATCGCCGCCGAGGGTTGGCAGGACGACGCAACCGCCGAGGCGGCAGGGGCGCATTCGATGTTTGCCGGGGCGCCTTCAAGCGTCGAATTCAACAAGCTGCGCAAGCGCCTGTCTCGGCTCACCCGCGAGGCGCTCGCGACCTATGGCATGGTCGTGCCGGGTGAGCGCTGGCTGGTGGCACTGTCGGGGGGCAAGGATTCCTGGTCGCTGCTGGCGATACTTTTCGATCTCAAGGGGCAGGGATTGCTGCCGGTCGACCTGCTGGCGGTCAATCTCGACCAGGGCCAGCCGGGGTTCCCGAAACAGGTGATGCCCGAGTTCCTCGCCCGGCACGGCGTCGCCCACCGGATCGAATATCGCGACACCTACGCGATTGTCATCGACAAGATTCCCGAGGGGAAGACCTATTGCCCGCTGTGTTCGCGCCTGAGGCGCGGGCATCTCTATCGCGTCGCCCGGGAGGAGGGATGTAGCGCGCTGGTCCTCGGCCATCATCGCGAGGACATTCTCGAGACTTTTCTGATGAACCTCTTCAATGGCGGGCGGCTGGCCGCCATGCCGCCGAAGCTCGTCAACGACGACGGCGATGTCACGGTCCTGCGGCCGCTGTCGCTGTGCGCCGAAGACGATCTGGCGCGCTTTGCGGCGGGGCTCGAATTCCCGATCATCCCCTGCGATCTCTGCGGGGCGCAGGAGGGGCTCGAGCGCGCCGAGATGAAGGCCATGCTGGCCGAGATCGAGGCCAGGCATCCCGGCCGCAAGGATACGATGATCCGGGCGCTCGGCCATGTGCGGCCGAGCCACCTGCTCGACACAAAACTCTTCGATTTCGCTGCGCTTTAGGCGCTTCAGACGTCGCTCAGATCGGCTGGTGCCCGGTGCGGAACAGCACCCCGCGCTCGGCGAACAGGACCATAGCCAGAGCGATCACGCCGAGCACCAGATAGCCGAGCGCGATCGGGGTGACCGAGCCGTTGTAGAACTGGCCGATGATCGCCCCGGCGATGGCGCCCCCGGCGGTCTGCAGGAACCCGAAAACCGAGGAAGCGGTGCCGGCGACTTCGCCGAGCGGGTCCATGGCGAGCGCGTTGAAATTGTTGGCGATGAAGCCGAAAAGGAACATCAGCGAGGCGATGGTCAGCATGAAGAGCCAAAGCGGGATCACCCCGAAGAGCGAGATGAAGAACCAAAAGCCGCTCAAGACAATGAATCCGAGCAATGCCGCATGGGACAGCCGGCGCATGCCGAAGCGGCCGACGAGTCGCGAATTGAGGAACGAGGAGCCCGCCATGACCAGCGCGACGGCGCCGAACGCGAAGGGGAAGAGGGTCCCCAGGTCGTAAATCTCGGTATAGATCGGCTGAACCGTGTTGAGGAAGCCGAAGAGCGCCCCGAGAATGACGCCCGGGGCAATTCCGTACATCATCGCGGCGCGGTTCGAGAAAACGATGCCAAAGCCTTCGACGATGACGCCGGATTTGAGCGGGCGCTGGTTTTCGGGGGCAAGAGTTTCCGGGAGCCGGAAATAGGCCCACAGCGCTACCGCCGAGCCCATCGCGACCATGCAGAGGAAGATGAACTGCCAGGGGGCGACGAGGACGATTACCTGGCCGATCGAGGGGGCGATGACCGGTACCGCCATGAAGACGACGAAGACCAGCGACATCACCTCGGCCATGGCGCGGCCTGAAAACGTGTCGCGCACGACCGACATGGCAACGACACGCGTGGCGGCGGCGCCAAGGCCCTGGAGGAACCGGAACGCCAGCAACAGCCCGAAATCCGGCGAGATCGCCGCGGCGAGAGCGGCGAGCGCATAGACGCCGAGGCCCAACAGCAGCGGGTTGCGCCGGCCGTATCGGTCGACGATCGGGCCGAGAAACAGCTGCCCGACGCCGAAGCCGATGAGATAGGACGAAAGGACGAACTGGACGTGGTTGTGGTCGGCGACCGAAAGCGCCGCCCCGATCAGCGGGAAGGCGGGCAGCATGATGTCGATCGCCATGGCGTTGAGCGCCATCATCGAGGCGACCAGCGAGATGAATTCGAGGCGGCTGAGGGAACGACCGGCGGCCGAAATGGTCATAGGTTCACCGTAGCTGATGCTGGTCGCCGACGGCAGCAATGCGGTGCCGGTAGCAGAAGCGCCGGTGGGGCCGACGCCCGATGGGTCAGGCTTTGCGCCGCAGGGGCGCAGGAATCGTGGTGCGAAATCAGGCGGGCTGCTTGACCGGGACTTGCTTGCTTTCGAGATGGGTCAGCAATTCGCCGGTCTGGAACATCTCGCGGATGATGTCGGCGCCGCCGACGAAGTCACCCTTGACGTAAAGTTGCGGAATTGTAGGCCAGTTGGTGTAGGCCTTGATGCCTTCGCGGAGCTCGAGGTTTTCGAGCACGTTTGCGCTGCCAAAGGCGACTCCGAGATAATTGAGAATCTGGACGACCTGGCTGGAGAAGCCGCATTGCGGGAAATCCGGCGTGCCCTTCATGAATAGGAACACGTCGTTGTGCCTCACCTTGTCCTCGATGAAGGCGTTGATATCGTTCATGGGAAAGCCTTTCGATCACGGGGTCAAGGCCCGGAATCCGTCGCCGGTTAGATAGGCGATTGCGCCCGCCCTGTCGAGGGGCGGGGGCCGGACGAAAAGTCACATTCCGATCAAATCAGGCCTATTCCGGGGCGCTGGTCTGCAGCGCCAGCGCGTGCAGCTCGCCACCCATTTTGCCGCCGAGCGCCTTGTAGACCATCTGGTGCTGCTCGACGCGCGACTTGCCTCGGAAGACCTCGGAGACGATGTGGGCGGCAAAATGCTCGCCGTCTCCGGCGGTGTCGCGAATGTCGATTTTGGCGTCGGGCAGGGCGACGCGGATCAAGCGTTCGATTTCGGCGGCATCCATGGCCATCGGCGGGATCCTTTAGGGGGCCCGAGCGGCGCGTGCGTCCATGAAGGCGGGGAACCAAGCCTCGTGGCCCGAACGCAGGTCATCGATCTCTATGGCACGGGCATCGCCAAGCTTCAACGACGCCCCGCCGGTCGTCCCTATCCGGACGAGCGAAACGCCAAGGGTGGCAGCGCGGGCGATGAGGGCGGCTTCGTTGCGGGCAGTCAAGACATAACGGTGCTGGTCCTCGCCGAACCAGGCGGCTGCGGGGTCGCCGGACGGCGCTGCGATGGTTGCGCCGATGCCGGAGGCGATTGTCATTTCGGCGAGTGCAACCGCAAGCCCGCCGTCCGAACAATCGTGACAGGCGGTGGCGATGCCCTCGCGGATGAGCGCGCGGACGAAATCGCCGGCCTTTCGTTCGGCAGCTAGATCGACGTTCGGCGGCGCGCCGTCGGCCGAACCGAAGAACTGCCTGGCGTAAAGCGACTGGCCGAGATGGGCGCCCCATCCTTCCGGCGCGCCGGCGAGGAGGATAGGCTCTCCCTCGGCGGCGAAGCCGATGCGCGCCATCCTCGACCAATCCGGGAGGAGCCCCACCCCGGCGATTGCCGGGGTTGGCGGAATGCCGACGCCGTTGGTTTCGTTGTAGAGCGAGACATTGCCGGAGACGACGGGAAAATCGAGGGCCTGGCAGGCCTCGCCGATGCCTTTGATGGCATGGACGAACTGTCCCATGATTTCGGGCCGCTCGGGATTGCCGAAATTGAGATTGTCGGAGACGGCGAGCGGGGTTGCGCCGACTGCGGTGAGGTTGCGCCAACATTCGGCGACGGCTTGTTTGGCGCCCTCATAGGAGTCGGCGGCGCAATAGCGCGGCGTTACATCAACGGAGAAGGCGAGCGCCTTGGCGGGGTGGCCGTCGATGCGGACGACGCCGGCATCCCCGCCCGGGCGCTGCAGCGAATTGCCGAGAATGATGGTGTCATATTGCTCGAAGATCCAGCGGCGCGAGCAAAGCGCCGGCGAGCCGATAAGCGCCAGGAGCGCGCTGGCGGGGTCGGGATGGACGCCGGTCAGAGGACGCATCGGGGCAGGCGGGGCCGGGGAGACAAATGGCCGGTCATATTCGGGGGCCCCATCGCCGAGCTGCTTGATCGGCAGGTTGGCGACGATTGCGCCCTTGTGCAGCACCCTGAAACGCAAATCGTCGGTAGTGCGGCCGACGGTGGCGAAATCCAGTTCCCATTTCTCGAAGACGGCGCGCGCCACGGATTCCTTTTCGGGCCGCAGCACCACCAGCATCCGCTCCTGGCTTTCCGAGAGCATCATCTCATAGGCGCTCATATTGGCTTCGCGGACCGGCACGCGGTCGAGGTCGAGTTCGATGCCGAGATCGCCCTTGGCGCCCATCTCGACCGCCGAGCAGGTGAGACCCGCCGCGCCCATATCCTGAATGGCGACGACCGCGCCGGTCGCCATCAGTTCGAGGCAGGCCTCAAGCAGCCGCTTTTCGGTGAAGGGGTCGCCGACCTGGACGGTCGGGCGTTTGGATTCGGCGTCGCCGGAAAATTCGGCCGAGGCCATGGACGCCCCGCCGACCCCGTCGCGGCCGGTCTTGGCGCCGAGATAGACGACGGGCAGGCCGATGCCCTCGGCCTTCGAGTAGAAAATCTTGTCGACATCGGCGAGACCGGCAGCAAACGCATTGACGAGGATGTTGCCATTGTAGCCTGGATCGAAACCGACCTCGCCGCCGACCGTTGGCACGCCGAAGCTATTGCCGTAGCCGCCAATGCCGGCGACGACCCCGGCAACAAGATGGCGAGTGCGGGGATGGGCGGGGTCGCCGAAGCGCAACGCGTTCATCGCCGCGATCGGGCGCGCCCCCATGGTGAAGACGTCGCGCAAGATGCCACCAACCCCGGTCGCCGCGCCCTGATAGGGCTCGATGAAGCTCGGATGGTTGTGGCTCTCCATCTTGAAGACGATCGCCCGGCCATCGCCGATATCGACGACCCCGGCATTCTCGCCGGGGCCCTGGATGACGCGCGGGCCGCTGGTCGGCAGCGTCCGGAGCCAGCGTTTCGAGCTCTTGTAGGAACAATGCTCGTTCCACATGGCTGAAAAGATGCCGAGCTCGGTCAGGGTCGGCTCGCGGCCGATGAGCGCGAGAATCCGGTCGTATTCGCCGGGGGTCAGGCCGTGCTCGGCGGCAAGCTCGGGGACGCCAACGCGCGCGCGGGCGGGACTCACGGCAAAGCGGTCCTTGCCGCTTTGAGCCTCGCAAGCCAGCGGTCGGCGAGGACCGTCAGGACGCAGCAGGCGACGAAAACCACCAGCATTGCGGCAAGCCAGGTCAATACGCGCCCGATGCCGGCCTCGGCCACGTTGAAGAACGGATAGGGATAGACCGCGACCACAGCGCCGCGCATGAAGACGAGCCCGAGATAAATCGCCGGGGGGAAGAGCCAGGGGGGAATCGCCGAGAATTTGAGAGTGCCGTCGGCGAGAAACACCGCCCACCAGATGAGGAAGATCGGCGGGGTGAGGTAGTGCAGGGCGAATTCGGCGACCCGGAAATAGCCGGGCGGCACGAGCATGCCGCGCAGGATGAAGGCGGCGACGAGCATGACCAGCAGCAGCGCCGGAACCGCGAAGCTGACGACGTCATGGCGGCGCAGCCGCGCCAGCCGGGACGCCCCCGGCCAGATCGCGGCAACATAACAGGCGCAGACGAAGCAATTCGCCAGCACGGTGAAATAGGCGAAATTGAAGATCAGCGCGTTGGCGAGCGGATAGCCGAGCCGGCTGAAGGCCTCGATGGTGAGCGCCAGCTGCCCCGCAAGCGCAGCGAGGGTGACGACAAGGCCGAGAACGGCGACGGCTCGCCGCATCAGGCGACGGCCCCGAGGCTTGCCGCGAGGCGGGAGCGGATCGACTCGAAAAGCGGCCGCCCGCCGGTGCCGCCCTGGGCGGCCTCGATCATATTTTCGGGGTGCGGCATCAGGCCGAGCACATTGCCCCGCTTGTTGAGGATCCCGGCGATGTTGGCGACCGAGCCGTTGGGATTGGCCGCCTCGGTGATGTTGCCCGCCGCATCGCAGTAGCGGAAGGCGACGCGATCAGTGTCCTCCAATGCCTTCAGTCCGTCGGGGTCGACGAAGTAATTGCCGTCATGATGGGCGATGGGGCAGGCGAAGGAGTTTTTGCCGCGATAAGCGGCGGTGAATGGCGTCGCGGTATTTTCGGGCCTGAGGTGGATTATCTTGCAGAGGAATTTGAGGTCGCGGTTGCGCATCAGCGCGCCCGGCAGAAGCCCGGCCTCGGTCAGAATCTGGAAGCCGTTGCAGACCCCGAGCGTCAGCCGCCCGGCATCGGCATGCTCGCGCAGCGCCTTGAGAATCGGGGAGCGCGCGGCGATGGCGCCAGCGCGCAGATAATCGCCGTAGGAAAAGCCTCCCGGAATGACGGCGAGATCAACCCTGGGGAGCGAGCCTTCGGCGTGCCAGACGACGAGCGGGGGTCGCCCGAGCGTCTTGGTCAAGGCCGCGATCATGTCGCGGTCGCGGTTGAGACCCGGAAAGACGATGACCGCTGATTGCATGGCTGGCCCGGGGAAGCATCGCCGCGGCGGGCGGCGTCCCTTTTTTGGGACAATCGGCGGAAAAGGCAAGGGGCGGCGGGGCAGCCGCCCCTTTTGTTCACACCGTCCGCGCTCTATTCGGCGGGAGTGGCGGCCGGCCTGGTGACGCGGGCGGCGCGGGTGGCTTGCCGGGCACCTGGCAGGTGAGCCCAGGTTGGCCGGTCGAAGAGGAACTTGCCGACCCCGGTCGCCCGAGTCGCAAACAAGAGCAGGATCGGGGCGATCGTCGCGGCGATAAAGATGACGAGGCTGAGCATCCCCGGCTCGGTCAGGAGGCCGGTCTTCAGCGCGAAGATCCGCGCGGCCGACATCGGGAGCGCAAAGGCGAGGTAGATGATCAGCGAATGCTCACCGAGCCAGACCAGCCACTCCATCCGCGGCAGTCTCATCAACAGGGCCGCGGCGGTGCAGACGGCGAATGCCCCGGCAATACCGAGCAGGAGATGGACGCCGGGCAGGGCGCCATAGCCCATCACCGTATGATCGGGGAGAGTCTCGGAGCCGCCGGTGAAGACCAGCGCGCCGTTGAGGAGCGCCCAGGCCAGCAGGCCAACAAGGGCAAGTTGCGGGAATGCCTGCACTTCCTCGACGAAGCGGAAGACGAACGGAGCCACCGCATAGCCGAGATAGAAATAGACGAAATAAGTCGCGAACTGCGTGACGATGTAGCTTTGGGAGACGATCGGGGCCATCTGCAGTCCGGCGGCGACGAGTAGCACCAGCCAGTGCGGCGCTTTGATTTGCCAGAGAATGCGAGCGAGGAGGCCGAAGACGCCAAGCATGTAGATGAACCAAAGGACCCCGTAGGGCTCGACGATGGCGAGGCCGAGCTGGCTCGCGGCGAGCAATGGGTCGCCCTGGCCGAGCCCGGCTTTGACGGCGATATGGATCGCCGCCCACAGCAGGTAAAAATAGAAATAGTGGACGACGCGCCGGTCGGCGTAGCGGGCGAAGGGCCGGACGATCACCGTCGCCAGGAACAGGCCCGAGATCAGGAAGAATTCCGGCATTCGGAACGGGGTCGTGAACCCGATCACGTAATGCATGAAGCCGACGGCGCTGGTGTCCTCGCCGACCGAATAGGTCGAATACATCAGGACGACCATCAGGATCGAGATGCCCTTGGCGGCATCGACCCAATCGAGGCGTTTGGCTGCGGTCACGGTCGTCACTCCGCGCGGAAGGAATTGGTGAACAAAGTCTAAATGGGGTTCTAGCGCCTCGGAGGGGCCGGGCGCCTTGGTAAACTGGCGAAGCGGTTAATGGTGGAAGGGTGTCAGGCGGACGGAGGGGCGCTCTTTTGCGCGGCGAATTTTTCGAGCTCGGATGCGGCCTGGCGGAAGCCGCCGGACTTGCGCATGGCGGTCTGAAAGCCACGCGCGGCCTCGCGATAGGAGGGGTCGGCGAGGATTTTTTCGACGGCGGCGCGCAGCTCGCCGGCGGAAACGGGCTGCCCGTTGAAATGGTTCTCAAGCGGAATGGTGGCGCCTCGCCGCGCCGACAGGCGCGTGTTCATCAGCTGCTCGATCTGCTGCGGAATTCCAACCATCGGGACGCCATACCAGAGGGCCTCCTGGAAGCCGGTGAAACCGCAATGCGTGACGAAGGCCGCGGCGCGGCTGAGGATCTCGAGCTGTGGCACATAGGAGCGGACGATGAAATTACCGGGGATCGGGCGGAGGTCGGCGATCGCATGTTTCTGGCCAATCGACATGACAAATTGGGCGGGCAGGGTGCCGAACGCCGTAAGGCAGGTCCGGAAGAATCCGATGTCGCCGGTCGCCAGCGTGCCGAGCGAAATGTAGACCAGCGGTCTGTCGTCGAGCCGGTCGAACGGAAAGTCGACGTGGCGGACCTTCTCCTCGATCGACGGGCCGACATAGATCATCGTATCATCGCGCCAGGCGTCGGGCCGCTGCATTTCCGGGATGGTCAGGAGCAGCGTCATGTCGCCGCGCGACTGAAAGCGAGGTCGGGTCGTCGGAAACGTATGAGCACCGAAGGCGCGGGTGACGGCGAAGCGTGTGGTGAGCAATTTCCAGAAATGCGGTCCATTCTGCCGCAAGGCGGCGAGGGTGGCTCGCCAGCCGAGCGCATGGCGCGTTGCTTCGATCACCGGATAGGGGAAGATCGAGACCGACCGATAGCCAAGCATCTTGCAGGAGACGTGACCGTACATCGCCTGTGCGTCATAGGCGACGCAGTCGGGCGCGAGCTTCGGCATCAGCTCGTTGAGCCATGGCACCAGCACAATCGCGGCCTCGCGCGAGAAGGCGATGGCGCGTCCGAGGTTGCCGTTCACCAGCAACTCGGCGAGCTGCTTCGAAGAAAATTCGACGGGAAAGGGAATGAACCAGGCACCAAGCGCGGTGACGGTCGGCTCGAATTCCGCCGTGTTGACCACGCTGACATTGTGGCCGCGGCGGACCAGTTCGGCGATGATCGGCAGGACGGGGTTGAAATGCCCGAAAGCCGGTACGCCCAAATAGAGAAACTTCGCCATGGCGAAGGGCTCAATAGCCGATCGCGCGGCGCATTTCTACGTCGAAGTGGGTGGACGTCCGCTCAGAGCGGAACGGAACCGTAGGCGACTACCAGGATAGCCAACGCAAGGACGAACAGCGCCGACAACGCAACTCTCGAACTCATCATACTGCCCTCGACCGCGTCCCCCGCGCGTTGCGAATCACCCTATAGCCGCATTGTGACCGCGGGTTGACGCATTAGTCGTTAATGTCGATCGTGAAGTCCTCGATGACGGTATTGGCGAGGAGTTTCTCGCCCATTTCGGTGAGCGTGCGGCGGGCGGCGTCGCGGTCGGACGCGGCGAGCTCGAGGTCGATGATCTTGCCCTGGCGGACGGCGCCGACGCCCTTGAATCCGAGCCCCTTCAGCGCGCCCTCGATGGCCTGGCCCTGCGGATCGAGCACACCGGGCTTGAGCGTGACGGTGAGGCGCGCCTTCATAGGGGAGCGCGGGCGCTACTTGACCAGCCGGGGACCGGTGGTGAGCGCATTGTCGGTCTCGACCAGAATGCCGAGCCGCTGCGCGACTTCGCGATAGGCATCGACAAGGCCGCCGAGATCCTCGCGGAACCGGTCCTTGTCGAGCTTGTTGTGGGTCTTGACGTCCCAGAGCCGGCAGCTGTCGGGGGAAATTTCGTCGGCGACGACGATCCGCATTAAATCGCCCTCGTAAAGCCTGCCGCATTCGATCTTGAAGTCGACGAGCTGAATGCCGACACCCATGAACAGGCCGGAGAGAAAATCGTTGACGCGCACCGCCAGCGACATGACGTCGTCGAGCTCCTGCGGCGTCGCCCAGCCGAAGGCGGTGATGTGCTCCTCCGATACCATCGGATCGTGGAGCTTGTCGTCCTTGTAATAGAACTCGATGATCGAGCGGGGAAGCTGGGTCCCCGGCTCGAGTCCCAGCCGCTTACAGAGCGAGCCGGCCGCGACGTTGCGGACGACGACCTCGAGCGGGATGATCTCGACCTCGCGGATCAGCTGCTCGCGCATGTTGAGGCGGCGCACGAAGTGAGTCGGGATGCCGAGCGCGTTCAGCTTCAGGAAGATGAACTCGGAAATGCGGTTGTTGAGAACGCCTTTTCCTTCAATGACTTCGTGCTTTGCGGCGTCGAAGGCGGTGGTGTCGTCCTTGAAGTGCTGGACGAGGGTGCCGGGCTCCGGCCCTTCGTACAGAATCTTGGCCTTGCCCTCGTAAATCCGCCGACGACGGTTCATTTCGGTCATCCGCTGCGCTTTTTGGGGGTGAATGGGGGCCGACTCTTGCGCCGGTTTAGGGTAGCAATGCAAGGCTTTTGTCGGTCGGGACAGGGGCCAGCCAGAAACCCGCCGCCGCCGTTGATTTCGGCGGGTTTTGCCTCTATCCCGACAGCCACGGCGCCAGCGGCGCGGGACAACTGGAGAGCGAGATCATGGACAGCTTCGACGATCGCAAGCGGGCGCAGGAAGCCAAGTTCGCCCATGACGCGGCGCTGAGGTTCAGGGCCGAGGCGCGGCGCAACAAGCTCGTCGGCCTGTGGGCCGCCGAAAAGCTTGGCCTCAAGGCCGAGGCGGCCAGTGCCTATGCCAGCGAGGTGGTGGCGGCGGATTTCGTCGAGGCCGGCGACGCCGACGTTGTCCGCAAGCTCAGGGCCGATTTCGACGCCAAGGGCATCGCGGTGACCGACGCTGAAATCCGCAAACAGCTCGACCTGCAGTTGGTCGTTGCCGCCGAGCAGATCGCCTCCAAAGGTTGATTTCGTTTTCAATGTAAAGCGTCGATGGGGCGGCCGGGGCCGTGCTTTGCCTCCTGGAGATCGCCATTGACAATCGCGTAAGGAGAGGCTTACGGTAAGTTATGGCTAACATTAAAATCGCTTTGGTTGCCCTTGCCGACCCCACCCGGCGGAGGATTTTCGAGCGGCTCGGGCGCGGGCCGCAGCCGGTGGGGATCCTGGCGCGCGGCCTGCCGGTCAGCCGGCCGGCGGTGTCGCAACATCTGAAGGTGCTGAAAGCGGCCGGGCTGGTGACCGACAGGGCAGACGGCGCCAAGCGCATTTACCGGATCGATCCGGCGGGTTTGGGCCCGATCCGGAAATGGCTGGACCGGTTCTGGGGCGAAGCGCTCGACGCGTTTGCCGCTGAGGTCGAGAAGTCCGGTCAGGACAACGAGGCGAGCGGAAAGCAGTGAGCAAGCAGCAGACGATCTCGCCGGCGCCGGTCAAGCGCACCGTTCGGGTAAAGGCAAGCCCGAGCCGGGCGTTCGAGGTGTTCGCGGCGGGGATGGGCAAATGGTGGCCGAAGAGACATGCGATCGGCGCCTCGCCTCTCGCCGACGTCATCGTCGAGCCCAGGGCCGGCGGGCGCTTTTACGAGCGCGGTGAGGACGGCTGCGAATGCGAATGGGGGCGGGTGATCGCCTATGAGCCCGGCAAGCGGGTGGCTCTTGGCTGGCAGCTCGACGCCGACTGGCGGCACGATCCGGATTTCGAAGTCGAGATCGAAGTGACGTTTAAGGCGGAGGGTAAAGCAACCCTCGTCAGCCTCGAGCACCGCAATCTCGAACGCTATGGCGAGCGAGCCGAGGAAGCCGCGGCGTCGCTCGGCGGGGACAGCGGCTGGACGGGCTTGTTGGCGAGCTATGCCGAGGCGGTCAGCGCGTCCGCCTGATGTCAAAACATCTTGGGTTGGGTTCGAGTCCGATCCTCGGGCCGGCATGCAGATAAAAGCTCTCGGCGTCTGGGGCGGCGAGGAGGATGAAACTTACCCCGTCCCCGAGCATGGCTTTGGTTTCGGCCATGAGCCTCGTGCCGATGCCGCGACGCTGAAAGGCGCGGTCGACGGCAAGGTCGGCGCAATAGCAGCAAATCGCAAAATCGGTGAGATTGCGGGAGAGGCCGATGAGGCGCCCGGCTTCGTCGCGCGCGGTGACGATGAGGTCGCTTCCGGCGAGTATTTCGGCGATGCGGGCGGGCTCGTCGACCGGACGGCGCTCGGCCAGTCCCGAAGCGCGCAGCACCGCCAGATAATCCCCGGCTGAGAGGCCGTCCTCGCGGGCGTAACGGATCGGCATGTCAGACTTTCCCGAAGACGCGCCTGAAGATCGTATCGACGTGCTTGAAGTGGTACGCGTCGTCGAACAGCGCGTCGATGCCGGCGGCGCCTAAGGCCTTCGAGACCTGCTTGTCGGCCTTGAGGAGCGCGGCGAAATCGCCGCCTTTCTCCCAGATCTTCATCGCGTTGCGCTGCACGGCTGCATAGGCCGCCTCGCGGCCCATCCCCGCCTGGGTCAGTGCCAGCAGCACGCGCTGGGAATTGTGCAGCCCGCCGAGCTTTTCGAGATTGGCGCGCATGGTCTTCGGATAGACTATGAGGGTCTCGACGACTTCGGTCAGCCGGGCGAGGGCGAAATCGAGCGTGATCGTTGCGTCGGGGCCGATCGCCCGCTCGACCGAGGAGTGGGAGATGTCGCGCTCGTGCCAGGTCGCGACATTTTCGAGGGCGGGAATTACGGCGGACCGCACGAGCCGCGCGAGGCCGGTCAGGTTTTCGCTGAGGACCGGATTGCGCTTGTGGGGCATGGCGGACGAGCCCTTTTGCCCTGCCGCGAAAAACTCTTCGGCCTCGCGCACCTCGGTGCGCTGCAGGTGGCGGATCTCGGTCGCCAGCCGCTCGACAGAAGAGGCGACGACCCCGAGGGTCGCGAAAAACATGGCGTGGCGATCGCGGGGGATGATCTGGGTCGCGACCGGCTCTGGCGTCAGGCCGAGTTTTTTGGCCACATAGGCTTCGACGCGGGGGTCGACATTGGCGAAGGTGCCGACGGCCCCGGAGATGGCGCAGGTCGCGATCTCGGCGCGGGCGGCGAGGAGCCGGGCGCGGGCGCGGGCGAATTCGGCATAAGCCTGGGCGAGTTTCAGGCCGAAGGTCGTCGGCTCGGCATGAACGCCGTGGCTGCGGCCGATGGTGATGGTGCGCTTGTGCTCGAAGGCGCGCTTCTTCAGCGCGGCAAGAAGCCCGTCGAGATCGGCGATCAGGATATCCGCGGCGCGGCTGAGCTGGACGGCCAGGCAAGTGTCGAGCACGTCGGACGAGGTCAGTCCCTGATGCAGGAAGCGGGCTTCCGGCCCAACGATTTCGGCGAGGTGGGTCAGGAACGCGATGACGTCGTGCATGACTTCGCGTTCGATCGCCTCGATCCGGGCGACGTCGAATTTGGCGCGTCTTCCCTTTTCACGGATCGCTTTGGCGGCGCTTTCGGGAATGGTGCCGAGCTTCGCCATCGCCGTGGCGGTGTGCGCCTCGATCTCGAACCAGATGCGGAATTTCGTCTCCGGCGACCAGATCGCGACCAGTTCGGGGCGGGAATAACGTGGAATCATCGGCTTATCAGGGTTTCTTCGGATGGGACTTTCACTTAGCGCACTGCTTGAGCAGCATCGCGAATCGCCTTGATCCGGAGCGCATAAGTCTTCGGATCGTTGCCGGCATAGATGGCCGAGCCGGCGACGAACACATTGGCCCCCGCGGCGGCCGCTTCGCCGGCGTTGCTCGGGCCGATCCCGCCATCGACCGAAAGATCGATCGGCCGGTCGCCGATCAAGGCGTTCGCCTGCTTCAGCTTCTGCAGCGTCTGGGGGATGAATGCCTGGCCGCCGAATCCGGGATTGACGCTCATTATCAAGATGTAGTCTAGCCGGTCGAGCTCATTGGCAATGGGCGAAATTGGCGTCGCGGGATTGATCGCCACGCCGGCCTTTTTGCCGAGGGCCCTGATCGCCTGCAGCGTCCGGTCGAGATGCGGGCCGGCTTCGGGATGCACCGTAATAATATCGGCACCGGCCTTGGCGAAGGCCTCGATATAGGGGTCGGCCGGGGCGATCATCAAATGCACGTCGAGCGGTTTTTCGGTCAGCGACCGGATCGCCGCGACGATCAGCGGTCCGACGGTGAGGTTCGGTACAAAGTGACCGTCCATGACATCGACATGGATGTAGTCGCAACCGGCCTTGTCGATCGCGCGGATCTCCTCGCCGAGCCGCGCGAAATCGGCCGAAAGGATCGACGGCGCGATGCGGATAGGGCGGCTGGCCATGGGGGGCGGTCCGGGCGAGGAAGAATCCTCAATGACGCTGGCGGGTTAGCATAAAGGGGAGCGGGTGCCAACCAAAGGACGCCGCTCACGCGGCTTCACGATCTGGCAACCGGGGCTGGCCGAGCTTGTAAGCGGCGGGGCGGACGGGTTAGGTGCGCCGGCGAGGAAACGCCGGATGTTCGACTATTCGCTGCCCATCGTCTTCGGCGCCGGCATTCTGAGCTTTCTCAGCCCGTGCGTGCTGCCGCTGGTGCCGCCGTATCTGACCTACATGGGCGGCACGACCTTCGAGCAGCTGCGCGACGAGGGCACCGCCAGCACCACGATCTGGTGGCGGACGGTCGTGACTTCGGTCTTCTTCATTCTCGGCTTTTCGACGATTTTTGTCGGGCTCGGGGCGACGGCGACGCTGTTCGGGCAAGTCCTGCGCGAATATCTGCCGCTTCTCGCCCAGATCGCCGGCGCGCTGATCATCGTCATGGGATTGCACTATCTCGGCGTCCTCAGGATTGCATTCATTGACCGCGAGGCGCGGCTCTCGGGGCCCTCGATCGCCTCGGGACCCGGGGGCGGGTATCTGCTCGGACTGGCGTTTGCGCTCGGCTGGACCCCTTGTATCGGGCCGATCCTCGCGGCGATCCTGCCGGTCGCGGCGACCGCCGAGTCCGCCTGGCAGGGGGCGGGACTGCTGGGTGTGTATTCGCTCGGGCTCGGCGTGCCGTTCCTGCTCGCAGCGGTCGCCATCGGGCCGTTCCTCGGCTTCTTCGCCCGCGTGCGCCAGCACCTGCATCTCGTTGAAAAAGTGATGGGGGCGTTGCTGGTCGCAACCGGTGTGCTGTTCATCACCGGTAATTTCACCCGGATTTCCTATTGGCTGCTCGAGACCTTTCCGGCGCTGCAGAACTTCGGCTGAACCCCCAATGGAATTAACCGTCAACGCAAATCGCCGCCCCAAAGGGGCTGCGTGCCGGCTGGCTTGCGCTATCATCGGGGCGGGATCAAGCGCAGGCGAGGCGACGGATGCACGCGGACGTGGACCTGGTCGAGACTTCCCGCGCCAAGCGGGCCCCGGCGCCCGACCGGGCGGACCTCGTCACCCTCACGGTCAGCTCCGAGCTGGCGGAAGTCGAGCAGGGCTGGCGGAGGCTCGAGGATTTCGGGGTCGAGTCGCCGGGCCAGAACTTCGATTTCATCCGCAGCTGGACGAAGGCGACCGGGCTGCCGCGCGACCGGCAGGTTTATCTCGTCGCCCATGCCGGGGCGCGGCCGGTGGCTTTGCTGGCGTTGCAGGCGGTGCGCAGGTTCGGGGCGCGGGTTTTGACTTTCATTCCCGGCTCGCATGTGGGTTGCAACGCGCCGCTGATCGACACCGGCTGGCTCGAAACGCTCGATGCGGACGCCCGTAAGGCGCTGTGGAGGCGGGTCTTCAGAGCCCTGCCGAGGGCGGACGCGGTCTATCTGCCGGCGGTGCCATCGCCCTATCTCGGCAAGGTCGAGCTGTTCGAGGGGATCGGCACAACAAGCGGCAGCGACGCGCTCTACCGGTCGGAGTTTTCGAGCTGGGCGGAATGCGACGCCACGATGCGCAAGAGCAAGCAGCGCAAGCGCGATCGCCAGCAGGGCGAAAAGCTCGAGGCGCTGGGCCAGATTTCCTACGGCACGGCGCAGCCGCACGAATACGGGGACGTGCTGACCACGATGTTCCGGCAGAAGGCCGAACGGTTCGCGGTTCTCGGAATCGACGATCCGTTTGCCGACCCGAAAATCCGCGCCGTCTTTCTCGACGTCATCAAGACTGCCGAGACTCTGAAGCCCGAATTGTTCGTGCTCAGGCTCGATGGCGAGATCGCCGCGGTGCGCTACGGGCTCGGACACGGAGAGAAAGTCTTCGCGCTGATCTCGGCGATGAGCGAAGACCCGTTGATGCAAACTGGCTCGCCCGGCCGGCAGGAAATCTTCCGGACCGTGCAGTCGGTCTTCGATCGCGGATACCGGATGCTCGATCTCGGGCTCTCGATCAACGACGAGAAGCATTCCTGGTGTAACCGCGAACTGACGGTCCGAACCCACTATTTCCCAAGGACCCCGGCCGGCTGGCTTTTTATGCAGGCGCAGCGCGGGCTCGACCGGCTGAAGCTCGAGGTCAAAACCGACGAACGGCTCTTCGGTTTCTACAAGCGCATTCGGGGCGTCCTGCCCGCGGCGCTGAGGACCTGATCTGCCTCAAATCAGCTTGAGCGCCCGCATCGACGCATGCCCTTCCCGGCCGACAATAATGTGGTCGTGAACGACGATACCGAGCGGCTTGGCGATGTCGGCGATCGATTTGGTCATGTCGACGTCGGCGGAGGAGGGGGCGGGGTCGCCCGAAGGGTGATTGTGCACAAGGATCAAGGCGGTGGCGGAGAGTTCGAGCGCCCTGCGGATCACCTCACGCGGATAGACCGGGGTGTGATCGACGGTGCCGATCTGCTGGACTTCGTCGGCGATCAGCTTGTTGCGCTTGTCGAGGAAAAGGATGCGGAACTGCTCCTTGCTCTCGAAGGCCATCTGGGCGCGCACATAGTCAAGAAGCGACGCCCATGAATCGAGGGTGACGCGTTCTTGCACATTGCCGCGGCCGAAGCGCTGGGCGGCGGCGAGGACGACCTTCAGGTCGGCCGCCGCCTGGGGACCGATCCCCTCGACCTCCTGCAGGAGATGCTCGGGTGCGCCCAGCACTTCCGAAAAGGAGCCGAAGCGCTTGAGCAGGGCCTTGGAGATGGGCTTGGTGTCGCGGCGGGGCAGGCAGAGGAAAAGCACCAGCTCCATCAGCTCATAATCTTCGATCCCGGCAGTGCCGACCTTGAGGAAGCGTTCGCGCAAGCGCTCCCGGTGGCCCTTGTAATGGGGTTCGCCGGACTTGCTGTCGCCGCCGGACTTTGCCCCGCCGGCCACAATGTCAGCCGCGGGCCGCAAGCGGGGTGTCGAGCCCGGCCGGCGAACGGGTGAAGACCTCGTTGCCAGTCGGGGTGATGCCGATCGAATGCTCGGCCTGGGCGGAAAGCGTGCGGTCGCGGGTGACCGCCGTCCAGCCGTCAGAAAGAATCTTCACATGCGGGCGGCCGAGATTGAGCATCGGCTCGATGGTGAAGATCATGCCGGGTTTCAATTCGACCCCGGTGCCAGGGGTGCCGAAATGCATGATGTTGGGCTCGTCATGGAAAAGCTTGCCGAGCCCGTGGCCGACGAAATCTCGGACGACCGACGTGCGCTGGGATTCGGCATAGGCCTGAATAGCGGCGCCGATGTCGCCGGTGGTGTTGCCCGGCACGGCCGCGGCGATGCCACGTTCGAGGGCTTCGTAGACGACCTCGATCAGCCGTCCCGACTTGCGGGAGACGCTGCCGACCGGGTACATGCGTGAAGTATCCCCGTGCCAGCCGTCGAGGATCAGGGTGATGTCGATATTGACGATGTCGCCCTCGCGCAGCGGTTTTGGGCCGGGAATGCCATGGCAGACGACGTGATTGATCGAAGTGCAGATCGAGTGGCGGTAGCCTTTGTAGAGGAGCGTTGCGGGGAGGGCACCGTGATCGCGGGCGAATTCAAAAGCGAGCCGGTCGAGCTCTTCGGTGGGCACCCCGGGCCGGACGTGCAGGGCGAGCATGTCGAGGGCCTCGGCGGCGAGCCGGCCGGCCTTGCGCATGGCGGCGAAACCCTCGGCGCCGTGCAGCGGGATGATGCCGGCGGTACGCCGGATCTTGGTCTCCGCATCGACATAGGTGATCATCGGGGAGCCTTTGCGTCTGTGACGAACCTAGTCGCACGAAGCCGCAATTGGAAGGGCGCTATGGCAGCCGGGGGCGGGCGAGCTGTGCGCGAAATGCCGCGCGGCGTTGACCTTTTCGGCGCCGGCGCGCATTTCAGGGGAAGTGACAGGCGCGCCCAGCATGACCGCAAATCCCAACCCCACCGCCGCTATGCTGGTGATCGGCGACGAGATTCTCTCGGGCCGGACGCGCGACAAGAATATCGGCACGATCGCCGATTTCTGCGCCGAACTCGGGATTGAGCTCAGGGAAGTCAGGGTCGTCCCCGACGAGATCGAGGCGATCGTCGTGGCGCTGAACGAACTCAGGGCGCGGCACACCTACCTTTTCACCTCCGGCGGGATCGGACCGACCCATGACGACATCACCGCCGACGCGGTCGCCAAGGCTTTCGGCGTCGATCTGCCGGTCGACGCGCGGGCGCTGAAGGCGATCACTTCGCGCTATACGAATTTCGAGATGACGCCGGCGCGGCTCAGGATGGCGCGGATTCCGGCGGGCGGCGATCCGATCGAAAATTCGGTCTCGGCAGCTCCGGGCATCGAGATCGGCAATGTCTTCGTGATGGCCGGGGTGCCGGTGATATTCGAGGCGATGCTGGCGTCGATCGCCCCGAAGCTCGAGGGCGGGGTGAAACTTTCCTCGACCTCGGTCGACAGCTATGTGGGGGAAGGCACGCTCGGGGACGAGCTTGCGGCGATCCAGCTCTCCCATCCGGGCGTCAAGATCGGCTCCTATCCGCAATTCGGCGTGGGCAAGGGGCCGATGACCCAGATCGTCATGCGGTCGGCGGACAAGGGCGCGCTCGACTCGGCGACCGAAAAGGTCAGGGCGATGATCGACCGGCTGCACCGCGAACGCGGCATCGAACCAGAAAAGGCAGGGCCATGACCACCAACCCGACCAAATCATTCCCTGTCAGCTGGGACCAGTTTCACCGCGATTCGCGGGCGCTGGCCTGGCGGCTGATGGATCAGGGGCCGTTCGCGGCGATCGTCTGCATCACTCGCGGCGGGCTGGTGCCGGCGGCGATCGTCGCCCGCGAGCTCGGCATCAGGGTGATCGAGAGCGTCGGGGTCGCCTCCTACGACTACCAAAACCAGGGTAAGGTCAGCGTCATCAAGCCAATCTCGAAAGAAGTGCTCGAGGCAGACAAGGGCGGCAAGGTGCTGATCGTCGACGATCTTGTCGATACCGGGGCAACGGCCCGGGCGGTGCGCGAGATGCTGCCGAACGCGCATTTCGCGGCCGTCTATGCCAAGCCGATGGGGCGGCCGCTGGTCGACACCTTCATCACCGAGGTCAGCCAGGACACCTGGATTTATTTTCCGTGGGATCTCGACGTCACCTATGTGCCGCCGATCCACGGCGAGGACCATTGATGCTGATCAAGCTCGAGGTGCTGGAAGCGATTCGCCGCGGCGAGATCGACTTGCAATTCCGGCGCTGGCGGCGGGCGACGGTGAGGCCGGGCGGGACGCTGAAGACGCGGGTCGGAGTGCTGCAGATCGGCGCGATCGATCCGGTCACGGTGGCGCAAGTCACAGAAAAGGACGCGCGGCGGGCGGGGTTCGCCAACAAGACGGGGTTCCTCGACTGGCTCGAAACGATGAAGCCGGGCGAGCTTTGCCGGATCGAAATCTTCTATTTGGGCGAAGACCCGCGCGTGGCGCTGCGGCAAAAATCGAAACTCGGCACGGCGGACCTGGCGGAGATCGACGCAACGCTCGACGCCCTCGATGGGCGGGCAGGGATCGGGGCCTGGACGACGAAATTCCTCGAAATGATCGAAAAGAATCCGGCGCGGCTGGCCGAGGAGTTAGGCAGCGAGTTGGGGCTCGAAAAGCACCCGTTCAAATCGCGAGTGCGCAAGCTCAAGGCGCTCGGGCTGACGGAAAGCCTGGAGGTCGGCTATCGCCTCAGTCCGCGCGGGGTGGCGGTGCTAAGGCACCGGCGGGCGATCCGGCGGTAGCTTGCGCCTCGGCAAACCGAGCGATAGGCGTTGGCAAGCGGGCGTGGCGGAACGGTAGACGCACGGGACTTAAAATCCCGGGAGGGTTTCCTCATGCAGGTTCGACTCCTGCCGCCCGCACCAGGGCCTAACCCGGATC
>JBBECE010000011.1:0-5786 GCA_040881985.1 Cucumibacter sp. | reverse complement strand
GGCGCCGCGGCTTTGAGGAGCCGGCCACCCTTGACGGCGGAGAGATGCTTGCGGACGCAGTTGATCTCGCCGACCGAGGCGCCCGAATGCAGCAGCGCCCTGCCGATCGCCTGCTTGGTCGAGAGGGAGACGCCGGGCAAGGGTGCGAACAACAGCGCCGAACCGCCGCCCGAAATCAGCGCAATGACGAGATCGTCGGGGCCGGCGGCCTCGACCGCCTTGAGGATCGCTCGGGCGGCGGCACCCCCGGCTTCGTCGGGCACCGGATGGGCGGCCTCCAGCACCTTGATCGATCGGGTAGGCACCGCATGGCCGTAACGGGTGACGACGACCCCCTCGAGCGGGCCTTTCCAGCTTGCTTCGAGCGCCGCGGCCATGGCGGCCGCCGACTTGCCGGCGCCAACAACGATGGTCCTGCCCTTGGCAGGTTCGGGCAGATGCTGTGCGATCAGCGCCTCGGGACGGGCGCGCTCGACCGCGATGTCGAACAGCGCCCTGAGGAACCGGACGGGGTGTTCACGCGGGGCTGGGACGGCAATCGTCACTCGGCGGCTTCCCGATAGGCGTCGACCGGCGGGCAGGAACAGACAAGGTTGCGATCGCCATAGGCATTGTCGATCCGGTTGACCGGCGGGACATATTTGTCCGGCCCTTCGCCCGCCGGCAGCAGCGCCTCGGCGCGCGAATAGGGCCGGCCCCAAGTCTGTTCAACGAGATCGGCGAGCGTGTGCGGCGCGCGGCGCAGCGCGCTCGCCTCGACCTTGACGCTCCCCGCCTCGATCGCGGCGATCTCGGCGCGGATCGCGATCATCGCGTCGACGAACCTGTCGAGCTCGCGCTTGCCTTCGGATTCGGTCGGCTCGACCATCAGGGTTCCGGGGACAGGAAAGCTCATGGTCGGGGCGTGGAAGCCGTAATCGATGAGACGCTTGGCGATATCCTCGACGGTCACCCCGGCGCTTTGCTTGAGCGCGCGCGGATCGAGGATGCATTCGTGGGCCACCCTGCCCTTTTCGTTGCGATACAGAACGGGGAAGGATTGGTCGAGGCGGGCGGCGAGATAGTTGGCATTGAGGAGTGCAACTTCGGTTGCCCGCTTCAGGCCGTCGGCGCCCATCATCAGAACATAGGCGTAGGAGATCGGCAGGATTCCGGCCGAACCATGGGCGGCGGCGGCCACCGCGCCCGCCTCTCCGGTCGCCGGATCGGATGGCAGGAAGGGTGCAAGATGCGCCTTGACCCCGATCGGCCCCATGCCCGGCCCGCCTCCGCCATGGGGAATGCAAAAGGTCTTGTGGAGGTTGAGGTGCGAGACGTCGGCGCCGTAGTCGCCCGGCCGGGCAAGGCCGACCTGGGCGTTGAGGTTGGCGCCGTCGAGATAGACCTGGCCGCCGGCGGCGTGGACGATGTCGCAGATCGTCTTGATCTCCTCCTCGAAAACGCCGTGGGTCGACGGATAGGTGATCATGATGGCGGCAAGACGGGCGGCATGGGCCTCGGCCTTGGCCCTCAGGTCGGCGATGTCGACATTGCCGCGCGCGTCGGTCGCAACCACTACGACCTCAAGGCCCGCCATATGGGCGGAGGCGGGGTTGGTGCCGTGGGCCGAGGCCGGGATGAGGCAGACTTTCCGGCGCGCATCGCCGCGGCTGGTATGAAACGCACGAATGGCGAGCAGCCCCGCAAATTCGCCCTGGGCGCCGGAATTCGGTTGCAGCGAGACGGCGTCGTAACCGGTGATGGCGGCGAGCGTCGCTTCGAGCTCGACGAAAAGTTCAGCATAGCCGCTTGCCTGATCGAGCGGGGCATAGGGATGCAGCTCGGCGAAGCCGGGCCAGGAAATGGGGAGCATTTCGCTCGTCGCATTGAGTTTCATGGTGCAGGAGCCGAGCGGGATCATCGTCCGGTCGAGCGCCAGGTCGCGGTCGGACAGCTTTCGCATGTAGCGCAAGAGCTCGGTCTCCGACCGGTAGCGGTGGAAGACCGGGTGGATCATGAAGTCCGAGCGCCGGACGAGCCGCTCAGGCAGGCCGGACGGCGCGCCGGATTTGGTCTCGGAATAGGCGAGTTCGCCGCCGAAGGCGCGCCAGACGGCTTCGACGGTTTCGGGTGCCGTCGTCTCGTCGAGGGCGATGCCGATACGGCCGTCGCCAAAGGTGCGGAGATTGATTTTTTCCGCGCGGGCGCGAGCGATAATCGCTTCGGCCCGCGATCCGGCGGAAATGGTCAGCGTGTCGAAGAAAGTCTGGTTGTCGGGGGTGAAACCAAGCCGGACGAGTCCGGCGGCGAGGGTCGCGGTGCGGCGATGCACATGTTGCGCTATAGCGCGCAGCCCTTCCGGCCCGTGATAGACGGCGTACATCGAGGCGATCACCGCCAGTAGCACCTGGGCGGTGCAGATGTTGGAGGTCGCCTTTTCGCGACGGATATGCTGCTCGCGGGTTTGCAGCGCGAGGCGATAGGCCGGCCGGCCGCGGGTATCGATCGACACCCCCACCAGCCGCCCGGGCAGGAGCCGCTTGAAGCTGTCACGGCAAGCCATGAAAGCTGCGTGCGGGCCGCCATAGGCCATCGGGGTGCCGAAGCGCTGGGTCGAGCCGATGACGATGTCGGCGTCCATCTTCCCGGGCGGGGCCAAGAGCGTCAGCGCCAAGGGATCGGCGGCGACACACGCCACCGCGCCCGCCGATTTGAGCCCGGCGATGACGGGAGCCAGGTCGCGAATGCAGCCGGTCGTGTCGGGATATTGGAAGAGCGCGCCGAAGACCATTGCGGGATCGAGATCAGTTTCCGGGTCGCCGGCGATGATGGCCCAGCCGAGCGGATCGGCGCGGGTTCTGAGGACAGCGAGGGTTTGCGGGTGGCAGTTGGCGTCGGCGAAGAAAGTGTTTGAGGTCGATTTGGAGGCGCGGCGGGCCATCGCCATCGCTTCGGCGGCGGCGGTCGCCTCATCGAGCAGCGAAGCGTTGGCGAGGTCGAGCCCGCTAAGGTCGGCGATGGCGGTCTGGAAATTGATCAGCGCCTCAAGCCGACCCTGGCTGATCTCGGGCTGGTAGGGAGTGTAGGACGTATACCAGGCCGGGTTCTCGAGAACGTTGCGGGCGATGACTGGCGGCAGGATGGTGTCGTGATAGCCCTGCCCGATCAGCGAGGTGAAGGTCTGGTTGCGGGACGCAAGCTGCTTGAGCAGCGCCAGCGCCGAGGTCTCGCTGATAGCCAAGCCGAGCGGCAGCGGCGCAGTCTGGCGGATCGACTTCGGCAACGCCTGGTCCACCAACTCGTCCAGAGTTTTGCAGCCGATGGTCGCCAGCATCGCGGCGATCTCGTCATCGTTAGGGCCGATGTGACGGTCGGCGAAACTGGCGGCGCGGGCGGGCCAAGTGAAGGGCATGGAAAATCTCACGCGATGAGTTTCCGGTAGGTGTCGGCGTCGAGAAGCGCATTGAGCTCGGCGGGATCGGACAGCTTGACCTTGAAAAACCAGGCACGCGATTGAGGATCGGTGTTGACGAGCGAGGGATCGCCGGTGAGGACGAGGTTGATTTCGGCAACCTGCCCGCTCAGCGGCGCAAAGATGTCGGAAGCGACCTTGACGCTCTCGACGACGCCCACCGCCTCGCCTTTCGCAATGCTGCGGCCGACTTCGGGCAATTCGACGAAGACCACATCGCCGAGCTGCTCTTGGGCGTAGTTGGTGACGCCGACGGTGGCAACGCCATCCTCGATTTCGACCCATTCATGGTCGGCGGTGAATTTCATGGTCGGCCTTTCTCAGCTCACGCGCTGGCGTTTGAAGTGGGCGAGAACGAACGGCATGGGCGCGGTGACGACCGGCAGCCGCTTGCCACGCACTTCGGCAACGAGGCGGGTGCCGTTGGCGGCGAATGGCGCGGCAACATAGGCCATGGCGACCGGCCGGCCCAGCGAGGGGCCCAAGCTGCCGGAGGTGACATAGCCAGCGGCCTTTGGCGCGGCTTCGCTCTCGAAGAGCGCGGTGCCGGGGCGAATGGGCGCCGGGCCGTCGGGAAGTATCCCGACGCGCTTCTTGAGCGCGCCGTGGGCGAATTCGCGCTGGATGGTGGCTGCCCCGGGAAAGCCGCCCTCCTCGCGCCTGCGCCGCTGGATCGACCAGCCGAGACCCGCTTCGACGGGGGTTGTGGTCGTCGAAATGTCGGCGCCATAGAGGCAGAGGCCGGCCTCGAGCCGAAGCGAATCGCGAGCCCCCAGACCAATGGGGGCGACCCGTTTGTCGGTGGCGAGCAGGCGCCAGAGAAGCAGCGCCTCGCCGGCCGGGACGGAAATCTCAAAGCCGTCCTCGCCGGTATAGCCGGAGCGGGAAACGGTTGCTGTCACCCCGCCGATGTCGAGCCGGGCGACCTGCATGAATTCCATCCCGGTGGCGGCGCCGGCAAGCCTCGAGAGCACCGCCTCGGCGGCGGGACCTTGCAGGGCGATCAGCGCCAGATCGTCGCGCGGCTTGAGGGTGACGCCGGCGGGCAGCCGGGCGGCGATGTGGGCATAGTCCTTCTGTTTGCGGGCGGCGTTGACGACCATGGACAGCATCCCGCCTTCAGGCGGCGGGCGGGCGACCATCAGATCGTCGATGATGCCGCCGTCGCCGGTCAGAAGCTGGGTATAGCGCTGGTGGCCGGAGGCAAGGCCGAGCATGTCGGCGGGCACCAGAGTTTCAAGTGCGCGGGCGACGGTTTCGAAGTCGGGACCGGCGAGCTCGGCCTGACCCATATGCGAGACATCGAAGAGGCCCGCCTCGGCGCGGCAATGGAGGTGCTCCCTGAGGACGCCAAGCTTGTATTGGACCGGCATCCGATAGCCGGCGAACTCGACCATCCGAGCGCCGGCGGCAAGATGCGTCGCATAAAGCGGGGTGCGCAGGAGATTGTCGTTTTTGGTGGCGTGGCGCTCGGTCACAGGCGATCTCTCCCGCCGGCACAAGCGAAAATCGCCTGCCCGGCCGATCGCCCCGTCTGTATCTTGGCCTGAGAGAATTACCCCTTCGGCGGGCGCGAATGCCACTTTCCAGACGTAGTCGAGACGTGCCGCGGTCCTTTTGCCTGAGAGTTTCCGGGGCGGTTGCTCCTTCGGCGCCGGCAACGGCCGGTCTCTCCCGCAAGCACCGGGCGAGTGTTGGTTGGCAGGGTGATGAAAGTCAAGGCCGGGGGGCGCGAAGACGGTGGAATTCAGCCGCCGTCGCGCTTATGTAACAAACCGGCCGCCGACGGGTGCAGGCGACCGAGGAGACGAATCCTGCCGGAATTTTTCGCTGCCGAGGCGCTGACGTCCTTCTTCCAGGTCGTGCTGATCGACATTGCGCTTGCCGGCGACAATGCCGTGGTGATCGCGCTCGCCGCCCAGGGCCTGCCGGCGGAAAAGCGCGGCAAGGCAATCGCCTTCGGCATTGTCGGGGCGACGGCGCTCAGGATTCTCTTTGCCTCGATCACGGTGCAGCTGTTGAGTGTCGTGGGGCTGCTGCTGGCCGGCGGCATCCTGCTGCTTTGGGTCTGCTGGAAAATGTGGCGGGAGTTGCGTCCGGCGCGCGGCGCGATCCGTGGTGGCGGCAACGCAGTCACCTCGCCGGCGCCGCCCCGGACCAAGACCTTCGGTCAGGCGGCGGCGCAGATCGTCATCGCCGATGTCTCGATGTCGCTCGATAATGTGCTGGCGGTAGCGGGGGCGGCGCGCGAGCATCCGGTGGTTCTGGTCTTCGGGCTGATCCTCAGCGTGGCGCTGATGGGATTCGCGGCAATGGTGATTTCAAAGCTCCTGCA